>NZ_JAHVIN010000004.1:0-235693 GCF_019801685.1 Halomonas sp. DP8Y7-1
AGCGCCCTGCGAGGAAGGCGTATTCTACAGAATCGAAGCGTTTCGTCAAGCGCTTTCTTTTGCGTCCTGCAAGCGATGCTCGCAGACTTCAAAAGAGAGCGAAGCGTGCTTCAGCGCACCCTTTGATGCCCTGTCGACGACCCCGATCAAGTGGCGAGCATTTTACCGATTTCTCGTTGCTCGTCAAGCAGTGATTTTTCCGAGAAGCTAAAAAAAGCCTTTCCAAATCAACTACTTTTACCACTCTTCACCGCCTGTGACGTTTGCTCGTCGCCGGCAGCGGATGCGTACTTTACGGATCTCGAGGCAGCTTGGCAATAGCCTAACGTAAAAAAAGTGAACAGCCCTCCCTGGCAACTTATCCACACCCACGTCTCGCTCACTCCCTGTGGACGAACTACCCAGGCGGAAGAACAGCCGAAGCCGAAGAACCACCAGCCACTATCTAGCGCTATAGGAGTGTTGGTCGAACGTCTTCACTCTGCCTTACGAGACCTTCGGAGCGGTGGCCCCAGCGCTTCGCACTCCGGCCGGCAGGCCGAAATGACATCTGGCCATATCAGGCAGGTCCATAGCGTCGGTGGCGCAAGGCGTACTCTGCAAACGCTACCAACGCACGACGCTCGCCATCGGCGAGCGTCGTGTACATTTACCGTCACACCGTGTGTGTTCAGCGCGTCAAGTTCACCTTGGCGTAACGCTTCTTGCCAGCCTGAATGACATAGCTCTTGCCGACCGCCAGCATGGTGTCCTTGGCCACCACGTCTCCGTCGACTTTGACGCGGCCATTGCCCAGCATGTCCTTCGCCTGGGCACTGTTGTTGGCCAGACCTGAACGGTTCAGTACCGCGGCGATAGGCGCCTGCTCGCTGTCCTCGAAGCTCACCTCGACTTCAGGCAGGTCTTCAGGCAGCTCACCTTCTGCCAACTGATTGCCGGCACTTCTGTGCGCGTTGGCAGCGGCTTCTTCGCCGTGATAGCGAGCGATCAGTTCGCGAGCCAGCTCCATCTTGATGTCACGAGGGTTATCTCCGCGCTCGATACGCTGACGCAAGTCTTCAATCTCAGCGTTGTCCTTGAGCGACAGTAGCTCGAAATAGCGCCACATCAAGCTGTCAGGCATCGACACCAGCTTGTTGAACATCGCCCCGGGAGCCTCATCCACGCCAACATAGTTACCCAGTGACTTGGACATCTTCTGCACACCATCCAGCCCTTCCAGCAGCGGCATGGTGATCACGACTTGAGGCTCAAGTCCAAAATGCTTCTGGACCTCGCGCCCCATCAGCAGGTTGAACTTCTGGTCTGTCCCACCGAGCTCGATATCCGCCTTCAGCGCGACCGAGTCGTAGCCCTGTACCAGCGGATACAGAAACTCGTGCACGGAAATCGCCTGCCCACCCTTGTAGCGCTTCTCGAAGTCGTCTCGCTCGAGCATGCGCGCCACCGTGGTCTGCCCGGCCAGCTCGATCATATCGGCTGCACTCATCTGGGAGAACCACTCGGCATTGAAGCGAACTTCCGTCTTTTCGGGGTCGAGGATCTTGAAGACCTGCTCTTTATACGTCTGAGCGTTAGCCTTGACCTCATCTTCAGTGAGAGGCTTGCGCGTCACGTTCTTGCCGGTCGGATCACCGATACGTCCAGTGAAGTCACCAATCAGGAAAATGACCTCGTGGCCCAGGTCCTGGAATTGGCGCATCTTGGTCAGCAGCACGCTATGACCAAGGTGAAGGTCAGGCGCAGTAGGATCGAAGCCCGCCTTGATCCGCAACTTGCGACCGGAGGCGAGCTTTTTCTTCAGCTCGTCTTCCAGAAGAATCTCGTGGGTGCCGCGCTGTATCAGCGCCAGGGCCTCGTCCACTTCGCTCATGGTATCCACTCCACTCCTCACTTCAGCTATGTCGGCCACCCCCTTGTGTCAGCGGGGCCCTTCATTCATGACCAAACAGCGGCGCGACGCCAACATCAGGTTGCGCCAGCACCAGGTTTCAATAGTGGCGGCGATGTTACCATGAACCTTTCCAGCGGTTGAGACGACGACACCATGCAACGCTTCATCGGACTGATGTCAGGTACCAGCATGGACGGTATAGATGCCGCCATGGTGCACATAGATGACCAAGGCGAGCCTTCTCTGGAAGGAAGCCTGGGCCACCCCATGCCAGATGCTTTACGCCGTCAACTGTGGCAATTGGCCCATGCCGACTGCGTCGCCTTCGCCGACCTGGCCGCTGCCGAGGAAGCATTCTGCCAGTGTCAGGCCGCCGCCGTCAGCGCGCTACTCAAGCAGCAAGGCTTGGGCGCCACCGATATTACCGCAATAGGCAGCCACGGCCAGACGATCGAACACGCACCCTACGGCCACGTTAGCGGCGCCCCGCCCTACACGCTGCAGCTCGACAATCCCAGCCGCCTGGCCGAGCTGACCCAATGTAGTGTTGTCGCCGATTTTCGTCGCCGCGACCTTGCCGCTGGCGGTCAGGCCGCTCCCCTCGCGCCCATCTTTCACCAGCAGGTCTTTCGCCATGACGAGCGCTGGCGCCTGGTGCTGAACCTTGGCGGCATCGCCAACCTGACCCTGCTTCCCCCGCTGACGTTGCAGGACGCCCCCTTGGGCTTTGACACAGGTCCCGCCAACGCCTTGCTCGATGCCTGGCACGAACGCCACCACCAGCAGCCGTTCGACGCCCAAGGATGCTGGGCGGCTGGTGGGACGGTAGACACAGAGCTGCTGGAGCGCTGGCTGGCGGAGCCTTACTTCCATCAGGCGCCTCCCAGAAGCACCGGTCGCGAGCTGTTCCATCTGGACTGGGCCGAGTCTCGTCTCAGCGGCCGTGAAACTGCCCAGGACGTTCAAGCCACGCTGGCTGAGCTGACCGCCGCCAGTGTGGCCATGGGCATCGAGATGGTATGCCAGCAGCTGAATGCTCCTCGTGATATCGACCTCATCCCCTGCGGAGGTGGCGCGCGCAACACCGACCTGATGACCAGAATTGAACGGCGTCTACCGCAGGCCAGGGTCCTCGACAGCGAAGCCCTGGGCTGGCCCGCCGACTGGCTCGAGGCCGCAGCCTTCGCTTGGCTAGCCTATGCCAGGATTGAACACCTGGCCGGTAACTTGCCCTCTGTCACCGGCGCCAGCGGAGCGCGGGTGCTGGGCGGCATCTACTCACGCTGACGTCATACCGCTCCGAGGACGAGGGCGTTCCCGCTGGCACAAGGGATGCCTCGTCCCGCCCCTCAGGCAGACTCAGGACCATCCGCCCCGCGGCTCACCCCAACTGCCAGCTGAGTCGCCCTGGGGTGCCAGCGACTCACGCGACAAACGCTGCGCCACCTCCCGAGACACATTACCCTTCGCCACCAGTGTCGCCAGGTCGGCATCCAGGGTTTGCATGCCGGCCTGACCGCCGGTCTGCATGGCCGAATACACCTGTGCCAGCTTGCCTTCACGAATCAAATGGCGGATAGCCTGGTTGACCAGCAGGATCTCTCGCGCGGCGACTCGCCCTCCCTGGGTGCCTGGCAACAGGGCTTGGGAAATGACGGCCTGCAATGACTCCGACAGCATGGCACGTACGGCCTCCTTTTCGTCGCCTGGAAAGGTGTCGATAAGACGGTCGATCGTCTTCACCGCCGACGCCGTATGCAAGGTGGCAAACACCAAGTGGCCCGTCTCGGCAGCGGTCAGCGCCAGATGCGCTGTTTCTCGGTCGCGAATTTCTCCCACCAGAATCACATCGGGGTCTTCTCTGAGAGCACTGCGCAGCGCCACCGCAAAGCTCTGGGTATGACGGTGTACTTCCCTCTGTGACACCAACGAAAGCTGGCTCTGGTGGATAAACTCGATAGGGTCTTCGATGGTCAGGATGTGGTCGTGGCGATGTCGATTGATGTGATCAATCATGGCCGCCAGGGTCGTGCTCTTGCCGGAGCCGGTGGGGCCTGTCACCAGTACCAGGCCTCGTGGCAGCGCGGCCAATCGCTCGAAGACCTCCCCCATCCCCAGGTCACTCAAGCAGGGAACTCGATCAGGAATCGCCCTCAGTACCGCAGCAGCCCCTCGCTGATGCACAAAGGCGTTAACACGATAGCGCGACAGGCCCGGAATATGATGAGAGAAGTCCGCCTCCTGGGTGCGTGCGAACTGGTCGCGCACGTCGCTTGCCATGACCGCATCCAACAGGGACCTGACCAGCGCATCGTCAAGAGGCGGGCCGGGCAAACGACTCAGGACACCATGGACCCGCATCATGGGCGGCAACCCCGCGGACAGGTGCAGATCCGAGGCGCCCTGCTTTGCCGAGAGTGCCAGCAGTTCGGTAATATCCATGGGCTTACCAGGCTTTACGCCCTGATCCAGGGCAGGGAGCCCCACCATAGGACAGACCCAGGCCGATGACCACGACGATCACTGAATCCTTGATCTCAGCCCAAACACGCATGTTGCGGGCGCTTGAAGCGGCTCAGCGCGGGCCTGACGATGCCCTGTTGCTGGCTGTCAGCAAGACCAAGCCCGCCAGCATGATCCGCGAGGCCTATGAGCAGGGACAGCGCGATTTCGGCGAGAACTATCTGCAGGAAGCGCTGGAGAAGCAGAAGGCGCTGGAAGACTGTGACGCTATCTGCTGGCATTTCATCGGGCCGCTGCAGTCCAACAAGACACGTGACGTTGCCGAGCACTTTGCCTGGGTTCACAGCGTTGACCGCGTCAAGATCGCCAGACGCTTGAGCGAGCAGCGCCCTGCACACCTGCCGCCCCTGAACATCTGCTTGCAGGTCAACGTCAGCAACGAGCCGTCCAAGTCCGGCGTAGGCCTTGAGGATCTTCCCGAGCTGGCGGCGCAGGTCGCCGCCCTGCCCGGCCTACAGCTACGCGGGCTGATGACCATACCGGCCCCCTGCGACGACACCAAGGCCCAGCGCCAGCCCTTTCGACAGCTGGCATCGGCACTCGCTACGTTGCGCGAACAGCTGCCGCAAGCGCCACTTGATACCTTGTCCATGGGAATGAGCGCAGACCTGGAGGCCGCCATCGCAGAAGGCGCCACCATGGTCAGGCTGGGCACGGCCATCTTTGGCTCGCGCCAGTAGCGAACAGCAGCACAGGTCTCAGCCCCTGGACTGCGGCACGGCATCTGCATCGCTCGAGGTGTCGACAGCGGTTCCCACACCGGTTTCAACACCGGCACAAACATCGGCTCAACATCCAAGGAGCACCGCATGGCCCGTAACGTGACCTTCATCGGCGCCGGCAACATGGCAAGCGCGATCTTCGGCGGAATGGTCCACAGCGGCTATCCCGCCCACGCCATCACCGCCACCGCCACACGAGAGAGTACGCTTGCCCCCCTCGCCGATACCCTGGGCATTCGCACCACCACCGATAACATGGCCGCCATCGCGGATGCCGATGTGGTAGTGCTTTCGGTCAAGCCACAGATCATGCGACAGGTATGCGAGACTCTGAAAGACGGCATTCAAGCGAAAAAGCCACTGATCATGTCGGTCGCCGCTGGCCTCAGCGCCGAGACCTTGGAACAATGGCTGGGTGGCGACCTGCCTGTCGTGCGCTGCATGCCCAACACTCCGTCGCTGGTCGGCAAGGGCGCCTCGGGTCTTTATGCCAACTCGCGCGTCACCGACGAACAACGCGACGCGGTCAGTGACTTGATGAGCGCTGTTGGTATCGTCGAGTGGGTCGATGAGGAGTCGCTACTGGAAGCCGTCACGGCGGTATCTGGCAGCGCTCCTGCGTACTTCTTCCTGATGTTCGAGGCGATGGAAGAAGCGGCCATCAAGCTGGGGCTCAATGCCGATGCTGCACGCCGACTCGCCATGCAGACCGCCTACGGTGCTGCCGCGATGGGCATGAGCAGTGACAAGCCCCCGGGTGAGCTCAAGCGCAACGTGATGTCGCCGGGCGGCACCACAGAAAAGGCCATAGAGCATCTCGAACAGGCAGGACTGCGGCAAGCGGTCGATGGCGCCATGCAGGCCTGCGCCCAGCGTGCCAAGGAAATGTCCGCCGAACTCGGCAAGAGTTAAACCAAGACGGAGGAGCCCACATGGGCAGTCAACTGGGAAATGCCGGCCTGCTGCTGGTCAACACCCTGATCAACATCTTCATGTTCCTGCTGATGCTGCGCTTTCTGCTGCAGGCATCACGGGCCGACTACTACAACCCGCTGAGCCAGTCGGTGGTCAAGATCACCCAGCCCGTCGTCCGCCCCTTTCAAAGCGTTCTTGGGCCGGTGATGGGGCGCTTTGACCTGGCGACGCTGGCGGCAGGCTTTCTGGTCAAGGTGATCAGTATCGTCATTCTGCTGCAGTTGGCTGGCGTGGGCATGCCCAACCTGGACGGACTTGCCATTGCCGGCGTTGCCGCCTTGGCCAGCGCCATTCTGAAGATCTATTTCTTCGCGCTGATCGTGATGATCATTCTAAGCTGGGTCGCGCCTAACGCCAGCCACCCCGGCGCGCTACTGGTGATGCAACTGGTCGAGCCGATCATGTCACCGGTCCGTCGCGTCATTCCGCCACTGGGAATGCTGGACCTGTCACCCATTGTGGTCTTCATCGGCATCAATCTGATCGATGGGATCGTGGTGGGCTCGCTGGTTCGCGCTGCCGGTATTTCCGGCATGCTGGTCGGTCTGTAGTACCGCAGACGTCAGGCCCACGACAACACCAACTTGCACTGGACACATACGACTGATGCCCGAGCCTACTCGCGATTCGGTCGGACTGGTGACGCCGCAAATGGCGCACTTCGACGACCCACTGCCGCTGGTCTGCGGCAAGACGCTCACGACCTATGATCTGGTCTACGAGACCTACGGCACGCTCAATGAAGACCGCAGCAATGCGGTCCTCATCTGCCATGCCCTGTCAGGTCACCACCACGCAGCGGGATACCACGACGACAGCGACCGCAAGCCAGGATGGTGGGATGCCCACATTGGCCCCGGCAAGTCCATCGATACCGACCGTTTCTTCGTGATTTCGCTGAACAATCTCGGCGGCTGCCATGGCTCCACCGGTCCTTCCAGCATCAATCCGGAAACCGGTCAACGCTGGGGCCCCGACTTTCCCATGGTCACGGTATGCGACTGGGTCGACAGCCAGGCACGCCTTGCCGACCGCCTCGGTATCACCCGCTTCGCAGCCGTGGTAGGGGGTAGCCTGGGCGGCATGCAGGTACTGCAATGGTCGCTCGCCTATCCAGAGCGTATCGCCAATGCGGTCGTCATCGCCGCTACACCGAAACTGTCGGCACAGAATATCGCCTTCAACGAGGTGGCCCGGCAGGCCATCCGCTCTGACCCGGACTTTCATGACGGCCACTACGCTGATCATGACACGCTGCCACGCCGCGGCTTGAAGCTGGCGCGCATGGTGGGACATATCACCTACCTGTCGGAAGACGCCATGGGCTCGAAGTTCGGTCGAGACCTGCGCAGCGATGATCTCAATTTCGGCTTCGACGTCGAGTTTCAGGTGGAGTCCTACCTGCGCTATCAGGGCGACGCCTTTTCCACCTCGTTTGACGCCAACACCTACCTGCTGATGACCAAGGCCCTGGATTACTTTGATCCCGCCGCCCCCCACCAGGGCGAATTGGCCAAGGCGCTGGCCCCGGCTCAATGTCCCTTTCTGGTGGTCAGCTTCACCACCGACTGGCGCTTCCCGCCGTCGCGGTCGAAGGAGCTGGTCAACGCCCTGATTCGGGCCGGCAAATCGGTCAGCTTTGCCAATATCGACTCACCCCACGGTCACGATGCCTTCCTGATGCCGGAACCCCGCTATCAGGCGGTCTTCGCCGGGTTCATGCAGCGTGTCGCCAACGACCTTGGACTGACCTCCCGCCAGGAGAACGACAATGCGCTCTGACCTGACCTTGATCCACGGCTGGGTCCCCGAAGGGGCTCATGTGCTCGACCTGGCTTGCGGTGATGGCACGCTGCTCCACGCCCTGGCGCGTGACAAAGGCGTCTCCGGCTACGGCCTGGAGATTGACCCGGACGGCATCACCTCCTGCGTCGAGAAGGGCGTCAACGTCATCGAACAGAACCTGGACGATGGCTTGGCCAACTTCGAAGATGATGCCTGCGACCTAGTCATCATGACCCAGGCACTGCAGGCCCTGCGGCGGCCTGACCTGATGCTGGATGAGATGATGCGTGTGGCTCGAGAGTGCATCATTACCTTCCCCAACTTCGCCTACTGGCGCCATCGCGTGCACCTGGGGCTTCGCGGCTACATGCCGGTATCGAAGTCGCTGCCCCACGCCTGGTACGACACGCCCAACATTCACCTGTCCACCTTCAACGACTTCGAAGCGCTGTGCCGGGACAAGGGACTAACCATTATCGATCGCGCGGTCGGCATCAAGGATCACGAGGGTAGACGCCTGTCGCGGCTGTGGCCCAACCTGTTCGGAGAGATTGCCATTTTCCGCGTGACTCGCAACGACTGAGCCATCGCGGTACTGGGCTACTGTGGCACTGGGCTACTGTGGCACTGGGCTCGTGCGGCACTGAGCTAGCGCGACACGGAGCCACTGCGACATAAGGAGGCAAGCATGAAGGGCAGAGGCTGGCGTTACGCGGCAACCCTGGCACTGTTGTTGATCCTGACCACCACGGCAAGCGCTCAGCAGTTCGAGCGTTTTGGCGATGTCGAGGCTCACTACGGGGTGATGGCCAGCAATGCCCTGCCCGAGGAAGTGTCACGGCGTCTCGGTATCCAGCGCTCTCCTCACCAGGGCTTGATTACCCTGAGTGTGAGAGACGCTGATGGCGAGGCGCTGAACGTCGCGACGGAAGGTAGCGTCTCGGTGGTCGGCACCAGCCATGACACCCCTCTGGCCTTTCGTACCCTGCGCGAAGGTAACGGTATCTCGCGCTACGCCACCTTCAGCATCGACACCAGCGCCCCCATGCGTTTTCGCCTGCTGCTCCAGCTGGATCGCAACGCCGCTCCTGAAACCCTGAGCTTTGTACAACGGTTCTATCGTGACCAGTGATACTGACAAGCAACCTGCGCCGCCCGTAACAACAGCGTTAGGCGATGCCCTGAATGAGTGCGCTGCAGGCGCTACGCAGGGCCTCGAGTCCCTGGCGTGCCTGGTCGTTCCTCACCTCAGCGCCGTGTCCCAGCAGTTTCTCGAGACCGCCCAGGACGTGGAAGACGTCATTCATGACACCCTGGTCATTGCCTGGCATAACGTCTGGCGGTTCGAGCCTTCTCTCGAGTCGCCTCACCAGTGGCTGCTCAAGATTTTCGCCTCGCGCCTTGCCAGTCAATGCCAAGCCATCGCGGCGCCACCCACGCTCACCCAATGGCAGCTGGATGTGGATCAAGTGAGCCTGCCGGTGGCCCTGAGCCGGCCGCCATCGCCGTCGCCTGAGAGCCTGCTGGCGCTGTATCAGCAGCTTCCCCCGGTAGCGGTGGATAGCGCACTGAAAGCGCGGCTTTGCACGGCCATCAGCCTGCTGAATGCGGGGCGGGACATGCCTCTTACACCCAGCGGCGAACCGGCAGACCCCAGCCTGTTCGACCCCAGCCTCGGCCCACGCATGAGTCTGTCCAGGCTGGCGCAACGTGCCAAGGTTGTCGTCAACCGCTCGCTGACGCTGCCGATGGAGCAGCTAGCGCTGAGCGCCTGGCTCAACCAGGCACCCGGCAGCCAACGTATAGAGCAGCGGGGCTTGCCCCGTCGCGGCATCGAAGCTCGCTACGCCGATGCCCTGGATGTCAACGTGGATCCTCGCCGGCTGCTGCAGCACGTGCACTATCCGCGGTCCTTCCCCGACCGACGTCAACGCCATCGCATCAGCGACCAGCTGCTATGGGATGGGGACTGGGATATTCCCACCACCCATGCGTTGTCGAGCCGACGCATGCACTTTATCGCCGATATCTGGGAACACCGCCGCGCCCCCAGCGGCAGCCGCAGCTACCACCAATTGGCCGAGCGCCTGGCACGCGGCAAACCGGTCGCCTCTCACTCGGATGGCATGGTGCTGGATCGCCCGGAGAGAATTCTGGCCTACCTGCGCCGCTACCTGCTGTATATGGAGGCCATGGCCTGCTTTGGCTTTGACGCGGGGCTGGGCAAAGACCGGCTGGGGGCGGCCATCAACCGCCACGGGCATCTGGTCAAGATCAACAAGGGCCTGCATCGCATGGCCATGGCGCAGGTCATCGGCATACCTGAGGTACAGGTCAGAATCAGGGGCGTTCACCGTCACTGGTGGCAGCAGGTCACAGGCGATGCCCGCGGGTCCTCTGCGATAGAACGCTTTCTGGCGGCCCTGCCAGAGTGCCAGCCGGCTCCGTCACCATGACGCCAGCGAGACGCCCCAGCGTCGCCTAACGGGATTGCGGGTAGCGACCGTCGACACGCACCGGCAACGACGTGTCCAGCGACAGCGCCAGAGGCCTCCCCTGCTCATCCCGTGAGGCACAGATCCGATAGGCCAGCACTTCGACGCCAGTGCCTGTCACCCGTTGCAGGGTGCTGGCGTAGCCTGGGTCCAGGTGTTGTGCCGGCGCCACGTCATCGATGCCCTCATGGGCCACCAGGAACAGCAGCACCGCCCGTTCTCCCTGGGAGGCCAGCCGCGCCAGGGTCTCAAGGTGCTTGCGTCCGCGCTCGCTGACGGCGTCGGGAAAGTAACCATGCCCATCATCCTCGCGCAGCGTGACCTGCTTGACCTCGACGTAGCAGCGTGGGCGAGCCGGGTCATCCAGCCTGAAATCCAGGCGGGCATCCTCGATCTTGGCCTCACGCTTCAACTGGGCATAGCCCCTCAGCTCGACCACCTTCTCCTCGACCAATGCCTCCTCGACGATCCGGTTGGCGCGCCCGGTATGGACCGAGGCCAGTGACACTCCTGAGCCGCCGTCACCATCAGGCAGTTCGATCAGCTCCCAGGTCCAGGCCAGCTTGCGCGCCGGATTGTCGCTGGCCGACAGCCACACCCGAGCCCCAGGAACGTTCACGGCGCGCATCGACCCGGTGTTGGGACAATGCGCCACCACCTCTCGGCCATCATCGAGACGCACATCGGCCAGAAAACGCTTGTAGCGTCGAAGCAGGGTGCCCCCCACCAGCGGCGGATAGTCCATCAGCCGTGCCTCGCCAGAAAGCGCGACAGCCTCTCGACCGCCTCATGCAGGCGCGGAATCCCCGTGGTGAAAGCGATTCTGACATGATGCTCCCCCCCGCTCAGGGCAAAGTCGGTGCCTGGGGTAATGGCGACATTTTCCTCCTCCAGCAGACGCCGGCAGAAGGCTTCACTGTCGTGACTGTAGGCGGAAATATCCAGCCACAGATAAAACGCCCCCTGGGGAGGCAAAGAGGGTGCCAGCCCAAGCGTCGCCAGTCCCTTGAGCAAGGCATCACGCCGTTCGCCAAGCTCGCGCCGACGCTCCTCGAGCAATGCCAGACAGGACGGTGTGAAGGCCGCCAGCGCAGCATGTTGTGCCGGCGTAGACGCCGCCAGAAAGACATTCTGCGCCAATCGTGTCAGCGGCTCCACGGCCGACTCAGGCGCGACCAACCACCCCAGGCGCCAGCCGGTCATGCCGAAGTACTTGGAGAAGCTGTTGACCACGAAGGCTCGATCCGTCAGCGAGGTCACCGATTGCGGCGCTACGCCATAGTTGAGCCCCTGGTAGATCTCATCGACCAACAGCTCCCCGCCCCGCTCGGCAACGCAGCTCACCACGTCCGCCAGCGCCTGCCGATCAAGCACGTGGCCAGTAGGATTGGAGGGGGATGCCAGCATGGCCAGCCGCGTCGACGTCTGCCAATGGCGCTCTACCAGAGCGGCATTCAGCTGCCACGCGCTATCGGGGCCTACAGGCACCGCATCGACCTCTGCGCCAGCCAACGCCATGAAGTGCCGGTTGCAGGGATAGTTAGGGTCTGCCATCAACACCCGATCTCCAGCCCCCGCCAGCAGCTGACTGGCCAGCAGCAGGGCCCCGGAAGCCCCCGGGGTCACAATGATGCGCTGCGGTGAGACCTCGGCCGCAAACTGCTCGGCATAGTGCTGGGCGATCGCCTCCCGCAGGGCGGGAATGCCGGTGGCAGGGGTGTAGCGGGTATGGCCTTGCTCGAGCGCTCGGGCGCCGGCCTCGCGTATCGGCGCAGGCGTCTCGAAATCCGGCTCACCGACCTCAAGGTGAATCACATCCTCTCCGGCGGCTTCACGCTGCTGTGCCAACTCAAGCAAACGCATCACGCGAAACGGCGCTACACCCTCGACCCGGGCATTCCAGCTCATTATGACGTCTCCAACAAGGGGGTTGCTGGCGAACCTGGGCAACTTCCCATGGTCCAACTCACATATTGAAACATGGAATCACGGCGCCGTCCGTCGCCACCTCCCCACCGCCAAAAAACAGGGCTTCCTTGTCCTGATCGAGAAACCCCTAAGACTTTGGGCACAAAACCGGCGGACAGCGCTCAAAAGTGTTGCACTCAGGCTAAATATCAGCTAAACAACCTTCCCTTTGGCGTGAGATACCTTAGCCTTGCGTGGGGTATTGATCAGCAGTCACTAAAGTAATGAGGCAATCCCATGCCAGTTGCACAGAAGAAGCCGGAAGCGCCCAAGAAGTTCATCCCGTACGAGCCGGCCGCGGGCGAAGAGTACATGAACGAGAAGCAGCTCGAGCACTTCCGACAGATCCTGCTGGGCTGGAAGCAGGAGCTGATGGAAGAGGTTGATCGCACCGTTCGTCATCTGCAGGAAGAAGCCAACAATTACGCCGATCCTGCCGACCGGGCTACCCAGGAGGAAGGCTTCAGCCTTGAACTCCGTACCCGCGACCGCGAGCGCAAGCTGCTGAAGAAAATCAACGAAACCCTCGAAGCGATCGACGAGGACGACTACGGCTTCTGTGAGGCCTGCGGCGTCGAAATCGGCATCCGCCGCCTCGAGGCCCGTCCGACCGCCACCCTGTGCGTCGACTGCAAGACACTGGCCGAGCTCAAGGAAAAACAGCTCGGCGGCTGACCCTACCCGGGCCGGTCCCTTCGCCAAGCGGGCACCTGCGGGTGCCCGCTTGCGTATCTGCCGAACGCGACGTGCCGCGCTCACGCTATCCCTCTCGCCCTTCACTCGACCAGGGTTAATGCTCCATGCCCCACGTCCACGGTCGCTTTGCCCCCACACCTTCAGGCCCACTGCATGCGGGCTCACTCGTCGCAGCCGTCGCCAGCTACCTGGATGCACGTCATCAGGCAGGGCGCTGGAGTCTGCGGATCGAGGACGTTGACCCACCGCGCTGTCCGGCTGGCGCTGCCGACACCATCCTCAGGCAGCTGGAAGCCTTTGGCCTCGAGTGGGACGGCGAGGTTCGCTATCAGAGCCAGCGTGATCACGCCTATGAGGCCGCGCTTGCCAGACTTACCCAGCAGGGCATGGCCTACCGCTGCAGCTGTTCGCGTCGCCAATGGCGAGATTACGGGATCTACCCAGGCTGGTGCCGCCAAGGCACTCGACGCCCCGACATCGCCTGTGCCTGGCGGCTGCGCAGTGATCTGGGCGCGCGCCCTGTCAGCTGGCAGGACCGTGTTCAGGGCTATCAGCGCTTCGACCCCGCAGCGCTGGGCGATGTGGTGCTCAAGCGCAAGGATGGCCTGTGGGCCTACCAGCTCGCGGTGGTAGTGGATGATATCGACCAAGGCATCAGCGACGTGGTGCGCGGCCTGGACCTGCTGGACAACACCCCGTGGCAGCTCCAGCTCTATCTGGCTCTGGGGGTTGAGCCGCCGAGCTATCTTCACCTGCCGCTGGTAATGGGGCAGGATGGGCAGAAGCTGTCCAAACAGAACCTGGCCAAGCCGCTACCTGATACTGAGCGCGAGATTCGCCAGCTGCTGTACGCCACCCTGGCCTGCCTGGGCCAACGCCCTGACCCGGCCTCACGCTCAGCGCCGGTGGCCGAACAGCTCGTCAGCGCCTGCAGGGCATGGCGCCCTGACGCCATGGTGACGCATGCCATATCCGCTGATCTGCTGGGTGTGACAGCGTCCGAGTAACGGTGGCCACGCGCGGGCACGGGGACGGGCACACCCTGGACCTGAAGGCGAGTGCTCAGAGGAGAGTGCTCAGAAGAGAGTGCTCAGAAGAGAGTGCTCAGGGTTCAGGGCTCGGCGCTATGGGCCTGATCCGTGCAGCGCATCGCCCATTGCCGGGACGGAGAGACTAACGTGTACGTCTATCGCGTCATGCTGTTGCTGGTGTTTTGTGGCTATTTGCTGTCCCCTTTGCTAATGACCGGCTGGGGCCAACAGGGCAGTGCCTGGTACCGCCCGTTTCTCATCTGGGGTGTGCTGATCGCCTTGACCCTGTGGCTGGAGCAGAAACGGGCCCTGGATGAACGCTGAAGCTGCCGCCGTCACGCTACTGGGTCTCGGCTATCTGGTGGTGCTGTTTGCCGTCGCTACCGCAGTAGAACGCCACTGGGTTCCCGCCGGCTGGAGTCGAAGCCCCCTCGTCGGCATTCTCGCCCTGGGGGTCTACGCCAATGCCTGGGCCTTGGCGGGAAGCATCGGTGTCGCCTGGCAGTGGGGCTACGGCTATCTGGCATATTCGCTTGGGGCCGCCGGCAGCTTTCTGCTCGCCCCTGTGCTGCTGGTCCCGCTGCAGCGCCTGGCACGCACCCATCAGTTGTCGTCCCTGGCCGACCTGTTTGCCTTTCGCTTTCGCTCACGCTGGGTCGGTACCAGCGTCACGCTATTAAGCCTGACCGCCGCCATGCCGTTGGTGGCCATGCAGGCGCAGGCCATGGGACAAGCCATCCAGCATGTCACCGCAGCGGCCCCCGCCTGGCTACTCTCACTGTGCTTTTGCGCGATTATCACGCTGTTCGCGATTCTTTTCGGTGCCCGTCACACCCACGCGCACCGCAGATACGATGGTCTCACCGCTGCCATGGCGGTCGAATCGCTGATCAAGCTGGCCGCCTTCCTCGCGCTCGGGGCCTATGCGCTGTATACCATTTTTTCCGGTCCAGGGGAGCTGGAACAGTGGCTATCAGGCCCGGCTGCCGACCTGCAGCAGGCGCACCAGCTGGATGCTGCCCAGTGGCGAACCCTGCTGCTGCTGTTCTTTGGCTCCGCCCTGTTGATGCCCCACATGTTCCATATCAGCTTCGCTCGGCCGCTGAGTCGCCGCACTCTGCTGGCGGCAGGCTGGGGAGTGCCACTGCTGCTACTGCTGCTGGCCCTGCCGGTGCCACTGATCCTGTGGGGCGCACAGCGGCTGGGAGTCGCCGATAGCGCTCAGACCGCCACCTACGCCATCTTCGCACTGTCCACATCACCGAGCGTGCAGGCGATAGCGTTCATTGCATTGCTGGCCGCTACCTGCGGCACGCTGATTCTCACCGCACTGGCCCTGGCCGGAATGATGCTCAACCATCTGGCCTTGATCGCCCACCCCCCGGTGGAACAGCCCGATCTCTACCGTCGCCTGCGATGGTTAAGACGCGCCCTGATTGCCACCGTGATTCTCGCAGGGTGGGGCTTCTCTCAGGCGGTCGATGCCTCCACCGAACTGACACGTCTGGGCCTGGTCTCGGTGATTGGTATGGCCCAATGCCTGCCTGGTCTGCTGGCGCTGCTGTACTGGCCGGGAGCCAACCGCAAGGGTGTGATGACGGGGCTCGGGCTGGGTACCCTGGTATGGTGCCTGGGGCTATGGCTGCCCTTGATTACCCCGCTGCCCCCCTTGCTGGCACCGCTTGACCTCCTGCTGAGTCTGCTGGGTAGCGACAGCCTTGCCCCTCTACCCGATTGGTATCAGGTATCGCTGACCTCGCTGGGGCTCAATGCCCTGAGCCTGATTCTGGTGTCCCTGGCCTCGTCCACGTCCCCACAGGAGCGTGCCGCTGCCGAAGCCTGCTCGGTCGATGCGGTCATTCGCCACAAGCGGCTGCCGCTGTCCATCGCCGATGGTGATGACGCCAAGAAGCGCCTGGCTAGCGCCCTGGGTGAAGACGTCGCCGAGCGCGAGGTCAACCAGGCCCTGGCCAGCCTGCGTCTGTCGGCCAATGACGCCAGGCCCTACGCCCTGAGACGACTGCGCGAGCGGATCCAGGCCAATCTCTCGGGCCTGATGGGGCCATCGATTGCCCAGGATATCGTCGATCACTACCTTCCCTACCGCCATGATGGCCCCCCGGCCCGGGAGGATATCCACTTCGTCGAACACCGGCTGGAGGCCTACCGTTCGCGCCTTACCGGCATGGCCCGTGAGCTGGACGAGCTGCGTCGTCATCACCGCCACATGCTGGCCCGACTTCCGGTTGGTCTGTGCGCCTTCGGCGACGATGACGAGATCCTGATGTGGAACGACGCCCTCAGCGAGCTCACCGGCATTGCAGGAGAAGAGGTGGTCGGGGCGCACCGGGCAGCCCTGCCGACACCCTGGAACACGCTGCTTGGGGACGTGCTGGCAGGACAGCGTGAACGGGTCTATCACCACGCCATGACGCTGCCCCAGGGCGAACGCTACATCAGCCTGCTTCGGGCCCGTCTGGATACCGAGGCTCCCGCGGATAGCGCCGGTGGCACCGTCATTCTGGTAGAAGACCACAGCGAGATGAAATGGCTGGAAAACGAGCTGATCCATGCCGCCCGTCTGGCGTCCATCGGGCAGATGTCCGCGGGGGTCGCCCACGAGATCGGCAATCCAATCACCGGAATTTCCTCACTGGCACAGAATTTGCGCTACGACACCTCGGACCCTCACGTGCTGGAGACGGCCCAACAGATTCAGGTGCTGACCGAACGCGTCTCGCGAATCGTCGGCTCGCTGGTGGGGTTTGCCCACGGCGGCAGACATGTCGGCGGCAACGCATTCACTACGGTGTCAGCCAGGGAGTTGGCCGACCAGGCGCTGCACCTGCTTCGCCTGTCCCGCCCCGACGCCACCCTGGCGCACGCCAATCGTTGCGCCCCGCACGTCGAGGTGTATGGCGACCAGCAACGCCTGTTACAGGTATTGGTCAACCTGCTCACCAATGCCTGCGATGCCTGCCCCACCACCGACAGCATCTTCATCGATGCAGGCCAGGGTGAAGAAGGTCCGTGGCTGAGCGTGACCGACGCCGGACCAGGGATCGATCCGAAGATCCGCGCACGCCTGTTCGAACCGTTCGCCACCACCAAGCCTCCCGGCCAGGGGACCGGCCTGGGGCTTGCGCTGGTCGTCAGCATCGTCGCCGAACATGACGGCAAGGTAGAGGTCATATCGCCTCTGCCAGGGCAGGCCAGAGGGACCCGAATTCAGGTATGGTTGTGTTCACCCGTTGTCCATCGATCCGCCCAGGACGCCGCACCCCATGAGCCGAATCCTGATCGTTGAAGACGAAGCCATCATCCGCTCCGCTCTGCATCGCCTGCTGGAGCGACATGACCACCACGTCGAGGAGTCCGACTCGGTCGAACAGGCCCAGCAGCGCGACTTGCAGGCCTATGACCTGATCATCAGCGACCTGCGCCTGCCTGGAGCCCCCGGCACCGAGCTGATTGCCCTGGCCTCGCCATGCCCGGTGCTGATCATGACCAGCTACGCCAGCATGCGCTCCGCCGTGGAGGCCCTGAAACAAGGCGCTGTCGACTACGTGGCCAAGCCGTTCGATCATGATGAGCTGCTGGAAACCGTTGCCCGCATCCTCCACCGCCAGTCCAGCCAGCGCAGCAGTCCGCCCGCGGTTGCCGACGAGGCGGGCCAGCGGCGCACCATGATCGGCAACTGCCCTGCCATGCAGACGGTCTATACCCGTATCCGCAAGACCGCACCAGCGGACGTCACGGTACTGATCCTGGGCGAATCCGGGACCGGCAAGGAATTGGTCGCCCGGGCACTGCACCAGCAGAGCCGGCGTGCCAACGCGCCGCTCATCTGCGTCAACTGCGCAGCGATTCCTGAAACGCTGATCGAGTCGGAGCTGTTTGGCCACGAAAAAGGGGCCTTTACCGGCGCCAGCGCAGCCCGCACCGGCCTGGTTGAAGCCGCCCATGGCGGCACCCTGTTTCTGGACGAGATTGGCGAGCTGCCCCTGGATGCCCAGGCGCGCCTGCTCAGGGTGCTGCAAGAAGGAGAGATTCGCCGCATCGGTTCGGTGGAGACCCGGCACGTGGACGTGCGGCTTGTCGCAGCGACCCATCGCGACCTGCGGGCGCTGTCGCGAAGCGGTGACTTCCGGCTCGACCTGTACTACCGCCTCAATGTGATGCAGATCGACCTTCCTCCGCTGAGGGAGCGCGAGGACGATATCCTCGAGATCGCCGATGCCCTGCTGGCGAAGACCTGCAAGCGTCATGCGAGGGAGGAGCTGAGATTATCGCGTGCCGCACGCCGGGATATCGCGGACTACCCCTGGCCAGGCAATGTCAGGGAACTGGAAAACGCCCTGGAAAGAGGGGTCATCTTGGCCGAGGGCCAGCTGATCCATCCAGATGACCTGGGCCTTGCCATGCCCGTCACACCCCGCTCGCTTGCCGATCCCCTGCCGACGGCGGCCAACCTGGCGGAGCATGACGTCGCGCGCAGCGACGCCCAGAGTGACGCCGACGACCTGTCGCTGGAAAACTACTTTCAGCACTTTGTGCTGGAGCACCAGGACCAGATGAACGAGACCGAGCTCGCCAACAAGCTGGGCATCTCTCGCAAATGCCTGTGGGAAAGGCGTCAACGGCTCGGTATACCTCGAAAGCGCCCTGCTCGACGCCAGTGATGACCAGCGTACGCTCCAGGTGACGCCTTCCTTCAGCGCTGGAGGCAACGCCGTGGCGTTCTCTTCTTGGCGCCCGATGCCGCGCCGCTCTCTTCCTGGCGCCCGACGCCGCGCCGTTCTCTACTTGGCGCCCGATGCTGCGCCTCCCTCTTCCTGGCGCCCGACGCTCTCTACCCGGCGCGCGATGCCGCGCCTAATGGGCTTTCATCGGCGCCAGACACTCCACTGCCAGCATGTCGCTGATCTCCTGTCATGCCCCCTGCTTTGGTTCATTCGACCATGGTGCAAGTGTCTGTAGCGATCAATACAGGCATTGTAGGCCCTGCACGCCAGCTACCTCTTGATGCACCGGTTGTTACCATCCAACCCAAAAGAGTGCGCCAAAATGGGTAGCCCGAGGTAACACAAACAACCCGGCGGCTTGCCTCGAACCAACTACAAAGAGACAAGCCGCTGTTTAAAAAGAAAAAAATCAAAGTAGGCACGACAACTGCAGTAAGTCTGGGCAAGAACAACAAATTCCGGCGATCGTGGACAGCCAACAACAACAATCTGTCAGAACACGATCAGATCCGCCGCCCTAACAACAACAACGCTTCATGATGAAGCAGGCGGATTGGGCACTAGGCGACGCGGCCCCACAACAAGAACAACACGGGACCAGCGCAGCGCACATTCGTCGAACAACAACAATACGACGAAGCCCGGAGTACCAGGACGCGACGCGCCACAGACGACCGACCAACAAAAGCAACAAGGTCGTCAGAGCGCACTCTCGGCAACAATGACAATAAGCCGAGGGGAGGCATCATATGCCGTCGTGGTTGGATTATTGTTTTGAATACGAGGCGGTCGCCGTCAGGAGCGCCAATAACAACAATATCATTGCTTGCCTGAACCTCCTTGGTGACTGTGGTGCGTATTCAAGGCGATGCGCCATCACGAAGAAGAATCAGCAGCACGGACGCTGCATCCTGCTTTGATGGGGAGGCCCTTGGCCTCCCCTTCTGCTATCCGGCAATCACCACCGTCATGCCTGCTGGGCAGCCCACTTCGGCGCCAGCCCCTTATGGCTGACTCATGACGTTGAGGCGACCGCGCTTTGCAAGGCAGAAAGCGTCCGCTACACTCAACACCTTTCAGACCCCCGCGAGTCCATATCGCCGCATGATCAAAGGATTTACCCGCTTTCTGCAGAGCCCAGGAGAACACTTGAAGTCCCTGTTTGGAGCTCAGGAAGCCGTCGCAGGACCGCCGATGCCACGCGTACTCACTCGTGACGAACACCCCGTGTCCCGTCGCCAGTTCAGCGAAGCCTCCCTCAAGGTACTGTACCGGTTGCACAACGCAGGCTATGAAGCCTACCTGGTAGGTGGCTGTCTGCGTGACTCCTTGTTGGGCATCGACCCCAAGGACTTCGACGTCGCCACCGATGCCACTCCCGAGCAGGTGAAGCAGCTGTTTCGCAACTCACGCATCATCGGACGCCGCTTTCGCATCGTGCATGTGCGATTTGGCCGTGAGGTCATCGAAGTCACCACGTTCCGTGGCAAGCCGCGTGATGACCATGGCGACCACCTCGCCTCACAATCCGATGATGGTCTGCTGTTGCGCGATAATGTGTGGGGCAATATCGAGGAAGACGCCCTGCGCCGCGACTTCACCGTGAACGCGCTGTACTACAACATTGCCGACTTCACGCTGCATGACTTTGCCGGCGGCGTCGATGACATCGCCTCGCGCACGCTGCGCCTGATTGGCGACCCCGAAACACGCTACCGTGAAGATCCGGTGCGCATGCTGCGCGCCATTCGCTTCGCGGCAAAGCTCGACTTCGATATCGCGCCGGACACCGAAGCGCCCATCGCCGAGATGGCACCGCTGTTGCTGCAGATTCCGCCCGCGCGCCTGTTCGACGAGATCTTGAAGCTGTTCCTCTCAGGAGAGGGGCTCGCTACCTTCCGGCTACTTCGAGATTACGGCCTGTTCGCCATGCTGTTCCCCGAGGCCGATGAGTGCATGGAAGAGCTGCCTTGGGCTGAGGCGCTGATCGAACAGGCACTGGAAAGTACCGACCGCCGCATTCGCGATGACCGTCCCGTCACGCCCGCCTTCCTGCTCGCTGCCTTTATGTGGGGGCCGGTTCACTGCCGCCAGCGAGACCTTGAAGCCGAAGGCATGCCGCCCGTGCCCGCCTTGCAGGCCGCTGCCCAGCAAGTCATCAGCCGCGAGCTTCAGCATGTGTCCCTGCCCAAGCGCTTCAGCATGCCCATGCGAGACATCTGGGATCTGCAGCAACGGCTGCCCATGCGTCGCGGCAAGCGTGCCTTTCAGACCCGCGACCACCCACGCTTTCGTGCGGCCTACGACTTCCTGCTGCTGCGCGAGGCCGCGGGTGAGATCGCACCGGGCCTGGGTGACTGGTGGACGGCCTTCCAGGAGGCCGACGAGCACGAACAACGCCGACTGCTTGGCAAGGTGGGAGCCGACCCTGCTGGCACCGCAGCACCGCGCAAGCGCAGACGTCGCCGTCGCAAGCCGCGCAGCACCCCGCCTTCTTCGGATGAGTGAGCCCGATGGCAGCACGCTTCATCGCTCATATCGGCCTCGGCAGCAACCTGGAAAACCCGCGCAGGCAGGTTGAGACAGCACTGGCTGAACTCGACGGCCTGCCGCTTACCCGGCGCGTGGCGGCCTCGCGCCTGTACGCCAGCCGGCCTGTCGGCCCCCAGGATCAGCCGGATTTCGTCAACGCCGTTGCTACGCTTGAGACCGCGCTGTCGCCGCTGGCACTGCTGGATCAACTGCAAGCGCTGGAACAGCGCCATCGACGCAGAAGAGAGCGCCACTGGGGTCCTCGCACGCTGGACCTGGATCTATTGTGGATGGCGAACATCACGCTTGCCCTCCCGCGGCTGACATTGCCCCACCCAGAGCTCGCCCACCGTGCCTTTGTCGTCCTGCCGCTGGCCGAACTCGATCCCGCGCTGTCCCTGGCAGATGGGCGGGCCCTCGACAGCCTTGCTCAGCAGATGGAGGAGGCTCTGCACCGCGGCGACCTGCAACTGCTGACGGCTTCACCGGTAGACGGTTGACGCCGGTTCACCAAGACACAGGTGAAGCCGGTTCACAAAGACACAGTTGAAGACTCTCCCCCGCTTGGTCAATGTTACCTATCGACACAGATTCACCCATCGGTAACAATCCGCGGTAATCACTCAGGGGCGGCCACGATGCACGCCCTGTTGCCAACACGAGAACACGCCATGACTTCTGTCACCCTGAGCTCGCTGAAGGCTCGCAAGCGCGCCGGTGAACCCTTCAGCTGCCTGACCGCCTACGATGCGTCCTTCGCCGCCAGCGCCGGCCGCGCCGGTATCGACGTGCTGCTGGTCGGGGATTCCCTGGGCATGGTACTGCAGGGACACGACAGTACCCTGCCCGTCACCATGGACGACATCCTCTACCACACTCGCTGCGTCGCACGCGGCAAGGGTGACAGCCTGCTGATGGTCGACCTACCGTTCATGGGCAATCCGAGCCGCGAGCGCCTGCTCGACAATGCCGCCGCGCTGATGCGCGCCGGTGCAGAGCTGGTCAAGGTCGAGGGCGAGGGTTGGATGGCGGACGATATCCGCGAGCTGACCCGACGTGGCGTGCCGGTATGCGCCCATCTCGGCCTCACTCCGCAAACCGTGCACCAACTGGGCGGGTACAAGGTTCAAGGCCGCGAAGCAGAAGCCGCCACCCGTATTCTGGAAGACGCGCGTCTGTTGGTCGACGCCGGCGCTTCCGTCATTCTGCTCGAATGCGTGCCAGCCAGCCTGGGCCGCGCGGTCAGCGAGGCCCTGGAGGTCCCGGTTATCGGTATAGGCGCGGGCCCAGACACCGACGGCCAGATCCTGGTGATGCACGATATCCTCGGGGTCACTCACGGGCGCACGCCGCGCTTCGTCAAGAACTTCCTGGCCGAGGCTGAAGATATCGAGGGTGCCTTCCGGCGCTACCACGAAGCGGTGCTCAGCCGCGAATTCCCCGCTGCAGAGCACTGTTTCTAGGAGAGTAGCATGCACGTCCACCCCGCCATCGCGGACCTGCGCGAGGCGCTGCGACCTCATCGCTTGGCCGGTGCCAGAATCGGCCTGGTACCGACCATGGGCAACCTGCATCAAGGCCACCTGGCCCTGGTCGAGGCAGCGCGAGAGCGCTGTGACCTGGTCGTCGCCTCGATCTTCGTCAACCCGCTGCAGTTCGGCCCGAGTGAGGACCTGGACAACTACCCGCGCACCATGGAAGCCGATCTGGCCAAGCTGGAAGCGGCGGGCTGCGATATGGTGTTCACCCCGACGCCGGCGATCATGTATCCCGAGGGACTCGAAGGCCAGACGCTGGTTCGCGTACCCGGGGTCAGCGAAGGTCTGTGCGGAGGTTCCCGCCCCGGGCACTTCGACGGCGTATCGACCGTGGTCAGCATGCTGTTTCACATCGTCCAGCCCGATGTCGCCTGCTTCGGCGAGAAGGATTATCAGCAGCTCGCGGTGATCCAGCGCATGGTTAGCGATCTCCACCTGCCCATCGAGATTGTCGCCGTCCCCACCGTACGCGAGGCGTCGGGCCTCGCGATGTCTTCGCGAAATGGTTATCTCAGCGCTGCCGAGCACGCCACCGCGGCTGAGCTGCAGGGCACTCTGGTGCAGCTGAAACAGGCGCTGCAGCAGGGCGAAGACGTCGCTCGCACCCTGCAACACGGCAAGACTCGCCTTGAGTCACTGGGCTTCAGGCCCGACTATCTGGAGCTACGCCGTCGTGATCTGGGTCACGTGGCTGCCGATACCCGCGAGGCCGTTCTGCTGGTGGCCGCTCGGCTCGGCGCCACACGCTTGATCGACAACCTGTTTGTGACACTGCCGCGCTAGGAGTCCATATGCCATCGCTCAAGGACCAACTTGGATCGCTCGTCTATTCCACCGAGCACGGTGATATCTGTCCCCAGTGTCGAGCGCCCAAGGAGGCTTGCCGCTGTGATGAGATCGCTGACCAGGCACGCCTTGAAGAGCTGGACGGGATCGTGCGCATCCGCCGGGAAACCAGCGGTCGCAAGGGCAAGGGCGTCACCACCATCAGCGGTGTGCCACTGGCCGAAAAGGAACTGAAGGCACTGGCCAAGGAGCTGAAGAAGCGCTGCGGTACCGGGGGCGCCCTGAAGGATGGCATCATCGAGATCCAGGGCGATCATCGTCAGGTGCTGAAGGAAGCCCTCGAGAAAAAAGGCTTCAAGGTCAAGCTGGCCGGTGGCTAAGGGCCCCTGGCGCGCGGCGAGAGGTAGCCGCGAGCAGAGGCAGAAAGAGGTGGCAGCCTGGGCGCCCCTCTGACGATGCACCACGCTGCTGGCGACAGCCCTGATAGCCTAAGCCCTGATAGCCTGAGCCCTGGTGACCACAGCCCTGAAAACCAGACCGCGGCTAGCCAGAACCCAGCTGGCTTGCCAATGCCGGCAATACCTGATCGACGGCCCCATCAAGCTTCAGGGTAAACAGGTCATCGGCACGGGTCTTGCCCAGGTTGATGCAGGCGACGGGCTTTCCGGCCTTGACGCTCTCGCGCACGAAGCGAAAACCAGAAAACACCATCAGCGACGACCCCACCACCAGCAAGGCGTCGCTGTCATCGAGCAGGGCACGGGCGTCAGCCACAACAGCCGCAGGCACATTGTCACCGAAGAACACGACGTCTGGCTTCCAGATACCGTCACCGCAGCGCCCACAGGCAGGCACATCGAAGCGTGAAAAGTCGGCTTCCAGATCCGCATCTCCGTCAGGGGCGGCCGCGATCCCGGAGTGGTCGAAGGTCCAGTCAGGGTTACGGCGCGCCAGCTCAGTATGCAGTGCATGCCGCATCTGGCGGGCACCACACTGCATGCAGACTACCTGATCGGCGCGGCCATGCAGGTCGATCACACGCCGGGAGCCACTGCGCTGATGCAGGCCATCGACGTTCTGGGTGATGATGCCGGACACCTTGCCGAGCCGCTCCAGTTCGGCCAGGGCACGATGGGCGAGGTTAGGCTTGGCGTCGTTGAGCACGCGAAAACCGATCAGCGCCCGCGCCCAGTACCGCTGCCTTGCGCCATGGTGGGCCATGAAGTCACGATGATCGATCGGCGGGGAGCGTTTCCAGTCCCCCTTGGCATCGCGATAGTCGGGGATCCCGCTGGGCGTGCTGATACCCGCACCACTGAGCACGGCAATGCGCCGATGACGGTGACAGAAGTCGACCAGGGCGCTGGGTGATAAAGCTGCTGGCAGCAATGTCGGGCGGATAGCGTCCGGCATGATGGCTCCTCATCAGAGACAACAAAGGCCGGATCTGCCTGGCTATCCGGCGCCACCAGTTTACATGTCCAAGGGTCGCATGGCCCGGATGCCCCTTCATTGTCTACAATGGACAACATTCTGCTACGGGCAAGGAGTGCCGATGGCCTGGCTGGATTACCTGCTGCCACTGTTCTTTCTGTTTCCACTGGCCGCCGCCGCGACGGTGGTGGTGGCACTGCGCAGCTTGCACGATCCGCGCGTGCATTCCCCGTTTGATGCACACCCCCTGCGAGAGCCAGGGCAGCTGCTGCGCGATCGCCTCGACAGAGCCTTCGCCAGTCTATTCTTGAATGCGGCCCTGGGGCCGGTGCTGGTGCTGACTCCGCTCGTCTACGGCATGGGCCGCATGCTGTTTTCACGCCACCAGAACTGGCTGGAATGGGCCTTCTACGGCGTGCTGTGCACCCTGCTTGCCATCGTATTCAGTTTCCGTTTGATGCGTGACTATCAACGCATTCGCCGGATCAAGCTCGGTCTGGCGTGTGAGCTGGCGGTCGGGCAGGAGCTGGAACGCCTTATCCGGCCTGAAGCTCACCCCTTTTTCGTCTTCCATGATGTGCCGGCCGACACCTTTCTGATCGACCATATCGCGATCACTCCCTACGGCGTCTTCGTGGTCGAGACGCGCGCACGTACGCCGGGTATCAGTCCATCGGGCGACGTTCAGGATACCGTCGTGGTAGAGCACGAGCGCCTGCGCTTCCCCGGCTGGCTAGAGCGCCGTCCGCAGCGCAAGGCTCGGCAAGCCACGCGCTGGGTGGCATCCTGGCTGTGCCGTGAGCTGGGACAGCCCGTGCCGGTACAGGGGATCCTGGCGCTGCCAGGCTGGAAGATCGAGCGTGAAGTGAGCGCAGATGATCTCCAGGTCGTCAGCGGCGAAGGCCTGGCAGCCCATCTGACCGACGCCCGCCCCGCTAACACGGCCATGGACCCCGTCCTCCACGACCGGGTGATCGATGCCCTCCAGAAACGTGCCCTGACGCGAGAGCTGAGCCATCTGGAAGGCCCCTCTGTCTAACCGGAGCAACGCTAGCTGTTGCGGCGCAGCTCGATGCGGGCCGGGCAACGCCCGAAGGCCACCGACGCGAGGCTGTGCCTGGCAGGGAAGTCGTCGACGTGCTCGGCCTCGATGCCGACGCGTATTTCCGTCAGCAGGCGATTGCCTGGCCCACCACACACCAGCGCCAGTGCACGGCCGCTCCCCCGACCAAAGCTTTCCTCGAAGGCAGCGATCAGATCGCGGCGTGCCACGGTACGGCCTCGCTGTGCTCGCACGAATGCTCCCAGCGCACTGTCGTTGACGATCTCCACCAGGGCCAGCGAGCCATCAAAGTACTGGTCATCCGTCATCCCCATGCAGGCTCCGTGCTTGGCGTATTCGTAGCGATCCAGACAGCTGGCACTACCAGGCATGGCGGCCGTCAGCTCCTGCTCCAGGGCACTGTCGGACAGTGAAATCGCGGGGCCCGCCTGACAGAAGTCTCCCGCCGGTCTCGGACGCTCGATGAAACACCCTTGCCGCTGCCATTCCTGCGTACTCAGTCCCTGGGCGATCCAGCGATCTGGGCGAGACGGCCATAGCCCGTGCAAGACAAAGCCCTCATCGGTACCCGCCAGCAACGCGGGGTCACGACATTCCCGCGGCGGCTGACGACGGCTGCCGCAAAAGCCGGGATGCCAGGTCAAGGCCAGGACATAATGGTCAAAATGCGGTTGCTCCAGATCCAGCAGCGCTGCGCGCTGCTCCTCCGCGTCGTGGGCCTCGACCGTGCTCCCCAACATTGCCAGGGCCAAGGCCAGCGCCAGGGCCAGAGCCAAGCGCTGACCTGGCTTGTCGGCCACCACCGTCGCGTAGGTCATCCGAGCTCCCCGCAGGCGACTTGCAAAGGTGCGCCACAGTTGGCAAGGTGCGCGCCCTCGATATTTCCACTCTGTTGTCTTTCTGGATAACTGTTTCATGAAGCTGATCACCTTTGATCCGTTACGGAGCCTGGGGATCTCGCAGGCGCGCTATATCAAGCCTGACCACATGGACGAGCACCGCCAGGAATTGGCGGAAGCTGACGCCCTGCTGTTCCCCGAGTACTGGCAGATCAACGCCCTGGCCTATGGCCTTGGCCAACGAGTCTTCCCTAGCCTGGCAACCTATCACCTGGGCCATGACAAGATAGAGCAGACGCGCGCCTTCCGCGCCTGCTGTCCGGAAGCGACGCCAGACACTGCCATCCTGGGCGTCAATTCCCAGGCGATACACGACGTGGAGGCACGCTTTGGCTACCCCTTTGTGGCCAAGCGGGTGCGCAGTGCCATGGGGCAGGGTGTGTGTCTGATTCGCTCTCGGCAAGCGCTGATCGACTATCTGTCCAGTGAGAACCTGCTCTACGCCCAACGCTATCTGCCGATCGACCGGGACCTGCGTATCGTGGTGGTAGGGAAGCGTATTCTGGCCGCCTACTGGCGCCAGAGTCCGCTGGATGACTTTCGCACCAATGTGGCGCAAGGTGGAGAAATCCGCCACGACCCAGTGCCCGATGCGGCGCTAGCGCTGGTAAAGCGCCTGTCGTCACGGCTGGGCATCGACCACGCGGGCTTCGACATTGCCATGGTCGAGGGGCGCCCCATGGTACTCGAATTCAACCGACTGTTCGGAAATCAGGGCATCGACGCGCCTGAAACCACCGTCCCAACCGCCATTCTCGAGCATCTGGGCGCCCCCTCACTGCCGCAGGCAGCCTGACGACGACCCTCGCAACAAGGGCCGCCGCGCCGCGTCCACTACAGGCGAGAAGGATGACTGCCGGGGTCACCCTCCACATGGGGACGATCATCATGGCTGACGCCATGATGTTCACCTTCCGGAAGCTCCCAGGTGCCTTCCTCGGTCCAGGGGTCATCCTCCGGGAACTCCTCGATATAGATTTCCTTGTCGGTATAGTCAGGCTGATAGCGCAGGTCGTAGTGCGCCGCTCGCACCGTCGAGATACACAGCAGCAGCGCCACCAGCAGCAACGGCACCCCACCCACGACGGATGCTGTCTGCAGGGTCTCCAGGCCTCCGATGAACATCAGTACCGCGGGCATGAACGACAGCGCGAAGGCCCAGAACAGTCGGTTCCATCGCATCGGCTCTTCATCGACCTCCTTCTGCACCACTGCTGCCAGGATGTAGGAAATGGAGTCGAAGGTGGTGGCCGTGAAGATCAGGGCCAGCAAGGTGAAGGCGAAAATCACCAGATAGCTCAGCGGCAGGGTCGACAGGGTGGCAAAGATGGCCGCCGTGGCGCTCTCTTCGTTGAGGATGGTGACCAGGTCCAGGGTTCCGGAGAGGTGCAGGTAGAGGCCGTAGTTGCCGAGCACGATAAAGAACAGGGCACAGCCGAGGGAGCCGAAGAAGATCGATCCCGCCACCATGGAGCGAATGGTCCGCCCACGCGAGATACGCGCAATGAACAGCCCCACGCTGGGCGCAAACACCAGCCACCAGGCCCAGTAGAAGATGGTCCAGTCCTGGGGGAAGTGAGTGGACTGGAAATTCTCGAATCGCGCAAAGGGCTCGGTCCAGGTGCCCATGTGCACCAGGTTGCTGAGAACCCGCCCCAAGGCGTCCAATCCGGTGCTGGCCATGAACTCGGTGGGCCCCACGACGAAGACGAAGACCAGCAGCCCGGTGGCCAACCAGAAGTTGATGTCGGAGAGCACCTTGATCCCCTTCTTGAGCCCCACAAAGGCGCTGTAGCCAAAGATCGCGGTGCACAGCATCAGTACGAAGATACGCGCGGCCAGGGTCTTGGGTACACCAAACAGCTCATACAGCCCTTCATTGATCAGCGGGGCCGCCAAGCCCAGCGTGGTGGCCCCGCCGCCGAGCATGCCAAACACGAACAGCACATCGATCAATTTGCCTGGCCAGCGATGGGCGCGACTCTCACCCAGCACGGGCATCAGGGCCTCGCTGATCTTGAGCACGCTGTGATTGCGCACATAGTAGAAGTAGGCGATCGGGATGGCCGGAATCAGATAGATTGACCACGCCACCGGGCCCCAGTGAAAAATGCCGTAGGCCGCCGCCCATCGAGCGGCATCCGGCGACAGCGGCTCGGCGTGAAACGGTGGCGCCTGGTAGTAGTAGATCCACTCGATCATCGACCAGTACAGGATCGAGGCTCCGATCCCGGCACAGAACAGCATCGCGGCCCAGGATATTGTCGAAAACTCGGGTTGTTCTTCAGGGTCCCCGAGCTTGATCTGCCCAATATCGCTGAACACGATAAACAGCATGAAGCCGCTCGCGCCCAGCCCGAGCGCCAGATAGAGCACGCCAAGTTCATTGGTAATGAAGTTCTTGGCCGCCAGCACCCAGGTGGCGCCCTGCTCAGGGAAGATCACCAGGGGCACAGTGACGGCAAGAAGAAGGAACAGCGAACCGAAGAAGGTCGGTTTGTCGATCACGTCAAAGCCATGATCGCTCTGGGGGGGCGTCTGCGTTTTCACAAATCAATCCCTTGTTATGTTTTTCCCCCTCAGTATACGAGAAAACCCCGTGGCGCCACCGTGCCGATACCTCCGGTGGCCCACGCTACCTGCGCTTGCGTCAACGCCGCTGTGCCCTGCACCGACAGCAAGCCGCTGAGCAGGCCTGCCTAATCCCCGCGCAGCTTGCCGCCCATCTCCTGGGCCAGGTCTACCGCGTAGTGATCGGTCATGCCGCCGATAAAGTCCAGCATACGACGGTAGCTGTCATACAAGGACCAGGACGGCAGCGGCGTATTCTCGCCGATCAACGCCAGTACCCGCTGATGCTTGAAGCTCGAATGCCCGGTGTGATGCAGCTCATGCGCCGCACCGATAAAGGCCTCCAGCAGGATGCCCAACGTCGTGTAGGCGCCGATTTCCAGCTTGGCCTTGCGCGTGTTCTGGAAAATCCGCTTGCGCGCCAGCTGCTTGGCCAGCTTCACCCCCCAGTCAAGGTCCGGGTGGCACAGCTCCAACAGGTCTTGCTGCAGCGTGCCTGACAGCAGTTCCTGCTCGTGTTCGACGAAGACCTTGCCAACATCGGTGACGGCCCGCTCCATGGCCGCCCCCCGCAGCGCCGCGATACGGCGTCGCTGAGACACGCCATTGCGACACATCTCGGCATAGTCCGCTGGCTCTCCCCCGGCAATCTGGGTGAGAATTTCCGCCACCTCGTCAAAGTCCAGGATGTCCATCTCCACCCCGTCCTCGAGATCCAGCAAGGCGTAGCAGATGTCGTCTGCCGCCTCTACCAGCCAGGCCAGGGGATGACGGCACCAGCGATGCTCGCCCTGGGGGATCAGGCCCAGGTGCTCCGCCACCTGGGCCAGCGCGGGAAGCTCGCTCTGATAGCAGCCGAACTTGCCGGCCTGGCCACCGTGGGTCACTGTCCATGGGTACTTCAACAGCGTGCCCAGGGTCGCCGCGGTAAGGCGCATGCCACCACGAAACTGGTTGTATTCGATCTGGGTCACGATACGAAAGCCCTGAGCATTGCCTTCGTAGGTCAGCAGGTCTTCACGCTCCAGCGGCGTCAGCCCGTCGAGCAAGCCGCTGCCATTGTTCTCGGCACACTTGAACCAGTCACGGATGGCATACTCGCCGGCATGACCGAAGGGCGGGTTGCCGATGTCATGGCCCAGGCACGCCGCCTGGATGATGACGCCGAGATCCGCTGGGGTGATCCATGCAGGCAGGCGATCACGCAGCAGCTCGCCCACGCTCATGCCCAGCGAGCGGCCTACACAGCCAACCTCCAGCGAATGCGTCAGGCGGGTGTGAATATGATCGTTGTCGGTCAACGGGTGCACCTGGGTCTTGCGCCCCAGGCGACGGAAGGAACCCGCAAAGACAATCCGGTCATGGTCCTTGTGAAAGGGACTGCGCCCCACTTCATCGTGGGTGCTGCCACGTGGATCGTGCAATCGGACCGGATCCAGCAGGCGTTCCCAGTTCATGGTTTTCATGGCGGCTCCCTCCTTGTGAACCGCCATTCTGACACCAGCACCCTCATCAAGGCCACGCTCACCGAGAGCTCAGCCAATTTCCCAGGGCATACCGCCGCTCATCAGCCCTGGCGCCTTCCTGGCTTACTTGAGGCGGCGCCGGAGTAACATGGCGTAGACAGCCCCGGCGATGATCAACGTCACCGCGAAGACATAGATGCCGATGGAAATCCCGCTGTTCACCAGGATGCTCCAGTCGCCACCGCTGATCGACATGGCACGCCGCAGGTTGAACTCCATCTGACCGCCCAGCAGCAAGCCCAGCACCACCGGCACGGTCGGTATCTCCAGCTTGCGCAGGACATAGCCGAGCACCCCGAACGCCAGCATCATGTACAGATCGAAGGGACTATTGTTGAGCGAATAGACGCCCACGAAGGCGATCAGCACCACCATCGGCATCAGAAGCCAGCTGGGCGCCTGCAGCACACGAGCAAACAGTCCGACCAGCGGCACATTGAGGATCAGCAGCATGATGTTGCCGATAAACAGCGCCGCCACCAGCCCCCATACCATCTCCGGCTGCTGCGCGAACAGCAGCGGCCCCGGGGTGATGTTCATCGACAGCAGCAGCGCCAGCAGAATCGCCGTGGTGCCGCTTCCAGGAATCCCCAGCGACAGCATCGGAATCAACGCACCACCGGCAGCGGCATTGTTGCCGGCTTCCGGTGCGGCGACGCCGCGAGGGTCGCCGTTGCCGAAATCGCCTTTCGCCCCCAGCCAGCGCTTTTCCAGCATATAGGAGAGAAAGCTACCCAAGGAGGCACCGGCTCCGGGCAACACCCCCGACACGAAGCCGATCAGCGAGCCGCGTCCAATGCTGCCCTTGCAGGACAGCGACGACGTCATGCCCGGCCAAGCGGAACCCAGCTGGACGTGAGGCTTGTCGGCATCGTGGCGTTTTTCCAGAAACACCAGACACTCGGAGATCGCAAACAGGCCGACCAGCGCTACGATGAAATCGATGCCGTCATACAGTTCGAAGGTACCAAAGGTATATCTGGCGACGCTGGACACCGGATCGATGCCCACGGTGCCCAGCAACAGCCCCAGGCACGCAGCAATGAAACTCTTGGTGAAGCTACCGCTGGTCACGCCGCCGATGGTGGCAAACGCCAGCAGGAACAGCGCGAAGTATTCCGCTGGCCCAAACTTGATGGCCAGATCGACCAGCAGCGGGGCGAACAGAGTCAAGCCGATGGTGGCGATGGTTGCCCCTACGAAGGACGCCACCGCCGACAGCCCCAGGGCCTCACCACCGCGGCCTTTCAGCGCCATGGGATAGCCGTCGAGGGTCGTCATCATGGCCGGCTCGTCACCGGGAATATTGAGCACGATGGAGCTGATACGCCCCCCATACATGCAGCCGTAGTAGACGCTGACCAACAGGATCAGGGCCGCCGTGGGCTCCAGTCCGAAGTTGAACGCCAACGGGATCATCAGGGCCACCCCGTTGACCGGCCCGAGTCCCGGCAAGGCGCCGATCAGGGTGCCCACCGCACAACCGATCAGCGCCAGCAGCAGAAATTCCGGCTGAGTCGCGACCGCGAAGCCCTGGGCAAGAAACGCTAAGGTATCCATGTCAGGCAGCTCCCCACCAGGGTACGTTCGGCAACGGCATGCCGAGGCCAAACTCGAACAGCACATAGAGCCCCACCGCCAGTCCGGTCCCGGCCACCATGGCCTGCTGCCAACGGGCACCAAACAGCCGCGTCAGCAGGACGGCACCGACCAGCGTGGCAGGCAGGAAGCCCAGCGCTTCCAGCACGCCCGCATAGGCAGCCAGCAACAGCAACACTGCCAGCTGACGTGCAAGCCCAGCACGGTCCGGCCAGCGCTCGTTAAAGCCCGGCCGAAACAGCAGATACGCCGACAATAGGCCTAGCGGCAGACTGACCAGCCGGGGGAAAGCCCCCGGCCCTACCGGCTGCATGAAGCCAGTGACGAAGCTGTGCGAATGCCACCAGGCGCCCAGCGCCAGCAGCAGCAACACCGCCCCCGCGATACGATCACCGACCGGTGCCGGCCGGCGATCATGATTCAGCTCGAGGTCATCGGTGTGACTCATTGAATAACCCCGATCTCCCGAGAGATCGCCTCGACCCGCTCGATGGACTCGACCACGAAGGAGGAGAACTCATCGCCACCGCGCCACAGCGGAACCAGGCCATTCTGGGCAGCGACCTCTTTCCATTGGTCGCTGGCGTACAGGGTTTCGAGGTCCTCTACCATGCTGGCATAGTCGTCGTCGGAGACGTCGCCACCGGTGTAGAAACCGCGCCAGTTATAGCCGGTCACGTCGTAACCCTGGCTGACGGCGGTGGGCAGCTGGTCGAAGGGCGCCGGCAGCGGATCTTCTGACAGCACCCCCAGCACACGCACGTCACCCGATTCGATGAAACCTGCCACTTCGCCCAGGTCTGTCGACACCACATCCACATGGTTGCCCATCATCTGGGTCACGGCGGGACCGCCACCATCGAACTGCACCCAACGCAGGGCGCCTACCTGGTCCCCAGGCAGCCCCGCTGCCTTGGCCAGCATCAAGGCCCGGATGTGGTCCCATCCACCCGCACCGCTGGAGCCGGCTACCGCCACAGAAGAGGGGTCCGCCACGATGGCCTCGAGCAGTTGTTCGAGGCTTTCGTATTCGCTTTCGTCATCGACCAGGATGACCCCGACATCGGTACCCAGCATCGCCAGCCAGCGCATGGTCTCGGCACCGCCGGGATAGCGGCCCTGGGCAATCTGAGTCATGCCCACCGTGCTGGTCGCCACCATCAAATCACTGTCATCGGCGCGCTTGGCCGCCACATTCGAGAAGGCCACGGCACCGACACCGCCCGGCATGTTGGTGACTTGTACCGTGCCGTCCGTCAGTTCGAGGTCGGTCAGCAACTTGCCGACACTACGACAGGTAAAGTCCCAGCCACCGCCGGGGTCTGCCGGGGCAATGCACTCATCGATGGGCACGGCGTTGACGGTCGAGGACAGACCAAGACCCAGCGCGAGCAGCGGCAGTCCAATACGAGGCTTGAGCGAGAATGGCATGAGCAGGGCTCCTTGCAGCATTTGTTGATTATTGGGGTATGTCGTGTTGTGGTGGCCACCGCCACCGGTGTCAGCGTTGCTTGCGGTGAAGCGACAGGTACCTGGGTCGCCGCTGTCCTCCCATCACCTGGACAGCTGTTGCGGATGACCGCTACCGAGCGGATCGGCATCTTCTACACGGCAGCGTGTTGACTTGCGCGTGTTCTTGCGCGTTTTTCCTATAGCGCCTTTCCTTTTCGCGCTCGCCTGCCGACGGCCCCGATCATGCCGACGGCCCCGATCATGGCGACTCCGTGGCCAGGCTAGACAACGCCACGACGGCGCAGGTCTTCGCACTGTGTTGCGTCAAAACCCAGCTCCGCCAGCACCTCGGCAGTATGCTCGCCCAGTTTAGGGGCCGGGCGCTGCAGCGCGGCCGGAGCCTCACGCATCTTGATCGGGAAGCCGGTCGTTGCGATCGTTCCCGCCTCGCCCTGATCCAGCTCCAGGCGCATCTGCTGATCCAGAATCTGAGGGTCGGAGAAGGTCTCGCGAAGATCTTGAACGCGACCGCAGGGCACTCCTGCAGCATTGAGATGATCAATCCACTCCGCCACGCTGCGCTGTCGCGTGACTTCATTGAGTATCTCGCGAAGGGCGTCGCGATTGGCCATGCGCTGGCGGTTGTCGGCAAAGCGGGGCTGCTCGAGCAGCGCATGCTGTCCCAGGGCTTCCAGCAGCCTGCGCACCATCACTTCACTGCTGGGGGCGATGGCCACCTCGCCATCGGCAGCCTCGAACAGTCCGTAGGGGTAGAGCATCGGGTGATCATTGCCGGTCCGCGTCGGGACCTTGCCCGTGGCAAAGAACTCCGCCGCCAGATACCCCAGCATTGCCACCAGGCCATTGGTCAGCGCCGTTTCCAGAATCTCCCCTTGCCCGGTTCGCTCACGCCTTACCAGTGCGGCGCTGACACCGAAGGCCAAGTTGAGACTGGCGACCATGTCACTGATGGGGGGCGCCGCTCGCATTGGCTCGCCGCCCTCGGCACCATTGACGCCCATGAAGCCACTCATGGCCTGGGCCACAAAGTCATAGGCGGGCCGGTCACGGTAGGGTCCGGTGGAACCAAATCCATTGATACGGCCGACCACCAGCCGAGGAAAACGTGTCCTCAGGGTGTCATCATCAAGCCCCATCTTCGCCAGCACCCCTGGTCGGAAGTTCTCCACCAGGACATCGGCATCCGCGAGCAGGCGGTCAAGCACCTGACGCCCCTCAGCGGTGCGCAGGTTGAGGGTCATGGAGCGCTTGTTGCGGTTGAACTGGGCAAAGTAGGCGCTGAAGCCGTTGACCATGTTGCCCTGCTGGCGCACCACATCACCTTCGCCCGGTGTTTCCACCTTGATCACCTCTGCCCCGTGATCCCCCAGCATCTGGCTGGCAAAAGGGCCGGAGATCACGCGTGTCAGGTCGATGACCCTGATGCCAGCCAGGCTCCCTGACAATCGCGTACTGTCCTGCACGGGTGCTTCCATGACGCTCATCCTGTCCGTTCAGCGAAGGGGCTCTGCCGAGAAACATCGACATTTCGACAATATAGTGGCTGACCCCGCATGTTGGACATACGCCTTTTCGCTGAGATGACAGGGGGTACGCCGCCAGTCAGACCGCCTGGGGTATTTCCCTCGAGGGACGATTTCCCTAAAATTCGCTGCCTTTATGCTGATCTACAGCAATTTCTTACGACTATCGGCACATTATTGTGTCCATTGCTCGCAATCTTCCCGAATGCCCTCTCGACTCGAGGCGCTTGAAGTAGAGGCGTAAGCACGCCTTCCCACCCCGAAAAGGTCTGGTCTCATGCAATCCACCCACTCACCCGGCTCCCACGCCGACAAGGGGTTCTTTGGGCATCCACGCGCCCTTGGCCCGCTGTTTTTCACCGAGATGTGGGAGCGATTTTCGTTCTACGGCATCCGGCCGATGCTGGTACTGTTCATCGCCGCCTCCCTGTTTGACGGCGGTCTAGGCTTCGACGCCAAGACCGCCGCCGCCATCGTGGGCATCTATGGTGGCGCCATCTATCTTGCCGCGCTGCCCGGCGGCTGGCTGGCGGACAACTGGCTCGGCCAGCGCCGTGCCGTCTGGTACGGCTCCATCCTGATCGCCTTCGGCCACCTGTCCATCGCCCTGTCCGCCCTGTTCGGCGCGGTTGCCTTCTTTGTCGGGCTGATCTTCATCGTGCTGGGGACCGGCCTGTTCAAGACCTGCATCTCGGTGATGGTCGGCAGCCTCTATGACGAGAGCGATGTGCGCCGGGATGGAGGCTTTGCCATCTTCTACATGGGCATCAACATCGGCAGCCTGTTTGCCCCGCTGTTCACCGGACTGCTGATGGACTCCATGGGCTGGCATTGGGGCTTTGCCATGGGGGGCGTCGGCATGCTGATTGCCCTGCTGCTGTTTCGCCTGTGGGCGGTGCCCGCCATGCAACGTGCCGATGCCGAGCGTGGCCGGGCCTCCACCTGGGACGCTCCTGCCCAGCGACGCCGGCATGTGGGCGCCATCGTCAGCCTGTGTCTGGCCGCCCTTGCCGCCCTGGTCGCGCTGGTCGCCACTGGGGTGATCAGCATCGATGCCCGCGCCGTGGCAGAAGCCATGACCAGCGTCCTGATCGTGGCTGCGGTAGGGTTCTTTGCATACCTGATGCTGTTCTCCGGCCTTAACCGTGACGAGCGCATCCGTGTGACCATCTGCTTCGTGCTGATCGTGGCCGCGGCCTTCTTCTGGGCGGCCTTCGAGCAGCAGCCCACCTCTTACAACCTGTTCGCCGCTAACTACACCGACCGCAATGTGCTGGGCTGGGACATCCCCACCCTATGGTTCCAGTCCCTCAACCCGGTCTTCATCGTGCTGCTGGGCCCGGTGTTCGGCTGGCTGTGGCCGGCCCTCGGCCGCCGTCACCTTGAACCCGGCAGCCCCATGAAGTTCGTCCTGGGATTGCTGCTGGCAGCCATGGGCTTTGGCCTGATGGTGCTGGCTGCACAGCAGGTACTCAGTGGACCTGGGCTGGTCTCTCCCCTGTGGATCGTCAGCAGCATGCTGCTGTTGACCCTGGGCGAGCTGTGCCTGTCACCGGTGGGGCTGTCGACCATGTCAGGGCTCTCTCCCCAACGCACCCAAGGCCAGCTGATGGGGCTGTGGTTCACCGGTGTGGCGCTGGGCAACCTGGTGGCAGGACTGATCGGCGGCCACGTCAATGCTGAAGAAATCCAGCAGCTACCCGAGCTGTTCGGACGCTCGGCCATCGCCCTCGTCATCTTCGCCGCCGTGCTGCTGTTGCTCGTACCCGTGTTCAAGCGCATGCTGAAGCACCACCGCCTCATCGATCCGGCGTCCGCTCATCGCGCGGACGCTGAAGCTATCGTCAAAACAGGAGTCTGAGCATGTCCTCAACCAGCGCCGAGACCGCTCGCCAACGTCTCAGCGAACTGCGTGACGCGATGCGTCGCCATCAGGTAGACGCCTGGTGGTTACCCTCCAGCGATCCCCATAACAGCGAATACCTGCCCGAGCATTGGGCCGGGCGCGAGTGGCTTTCCGGCTTCGATGGCTCTGTCGGCACCCTGGTGGTGACCCAGGACGAGGCGGGGCTGTGGGTCGATAGCCGCTACTTTGTGCAGGCCGAGGCCCAGCTCGCTGGCAGCGGCATTGCCATGCAGAAGCTGACCCAGGGGCAGGCTGCCGCGCCGATGCAGTGGCTCAGTGAGCGGCTCGCCGCGGGCGACACGCTCGGCTATGACGCCCAGGTGGTATCGCTGGCACACGGCCGCCAGCTGGACGAACTGCTTGGCCAGCAGGGAGTGAACCTGCGTGGCGACAAGGACCTGCTCGACGAGATCTGGGCCGACCGTCCACGCCTGCCGCTGGAGCCCATCGAACCCCACGACCCGCGCTATCTCGATCAGACACGTGGTGAACGGCTGACCCATCTGCGCGAGGCCATGGCCGACCACGCCGCCGACTGGCACTTGATCTCGACCCTCGACGACATCGCCTGGCTGACCACCCTGCGTGGCTCGGACGTGGGCTTCAACCCCGTGTTTCTGGCCCACCTGCTGGTTGGCCGGGCGACAGCCACCCTGTTTGTCGCACCCGGCAAGCTGGACGTCGAACAGACTCAGGCGCTCGCCGAAGACGGTATCGAGGTCGCCGACTATGCTGACTGGGCAGCGCGCCTGGCGGCTCTGCCCCGGGACGAGACGGCACTGATCGATCCGGCTCGCGTGACCCTCGGCACCCGTCAGGCGTTGCCGGCGGAGATGAACGTGGTCGAGGCGTTTCAGCCCAGCACCCTGGCCAAGGGCATCAAGACGGATCATGAACTGGCGTTCGTGCGCCAGACCATGGAAGCAGATGGGGCAGCCCTGTGCCGTTTCTTTGCCTGGCTGGAGGAATGCCTGTCCCGCCAGGAACCGGTCAGCGAGCTCGATGTGGAAACCCGTCTGCGCGAACAGCGTGCCCAGCACGCTGACTTCGTCTGCGAAAGCTTCAACACCATTGCCGCCTTCAATGCCAACGGTGCCCTGCCCCACTACCGCGCCACCGCCGAGGCCTACTCGACGATAGAGGGTGACGGGCTACTGCTGATCGACTCCGGCGGCCAGTACCGTGGCGGCACGACCGACATCACCCGCATGGTACCGGTGGGCGAGGTGTCACGGGCGCAGCGCGAAGACTGCACCCTGGTGCTCAAGGGCATGATTGCGCTGTCCCGAGCGCGTTTTCCAGAGGGTATCGCCGCCTCGCGGCTAGACGCCCTGGCGCGGGCGCCGCTGTGGGCCACCGGGCGTGACTACGGTCACGGCACCGGCCATGGAGTAGGCTACTTCCTCAATGTGCATGAGGGCCCTCAGGTGATCAGTTCCGGCGCGTCCGTCGCCGAGCATACCGCCATGCGTGCGGGCATGATCACGTCCAACGAGCCTGGCGTATATCGGCCTGGCCAGTGGGGCGTGCGGATCGAGAACCTGGTAGCCAACCGCCCCGCTCCCGCGAGTGAGTTCGGTCACTTCCTGGAGTTCGAGACGCTGACCCTGTGTCCCATTGATAGCCGCTGCCTGGCTCCGCTGATGCTTGACCAGGCCGAGCTCGACTGGCTCAACGCCTATCATGCCGAGGTCCGCCGCCGGCTGGCACCTCTGCTCGATGGCCCGGCGCTGGCTTGGCTTGAGGCGCGCACCGAGCCTCTGACGCTGGCCTGATCGCAACCTCGCCGGCGATCACGCCGACAAGCTTAGCGTCAGAGCAAACCAAGAAGGGCTCCGCCATGGCGGAGCCCTTCTGTCGTTTCATGGCAGGCGACAACGTCCTTACAGGAAGGGGTTCTTGACCACCGGGATGAACATGAAGCGCAGATTCCAGTCGGCGTCCCACTCGTCACCGCGAATCACGCTGCGCTGAATCTCGGCGGCCAGGCGAACCGGCGTATTGCCCATGCGGATCACGTTGGAGTACCCCAGGCCAATCGGGAAATTGACCTTCTCTCCACTGTCCGCTTCCCAGTTGATCCGCACGTTGGGGGTCATGCCCACCAATTCGGTGCCACTGAGTCGATAGTTGAGAAAGTACTGAAGGTCGGTCTGGCTGGTGTGCTCCCGATCATCTTCACCGGCATAGGACCACCAATGCTGGGCCAGCAGGCCCATGTTCCAGCCACCAGGATTCGGCGCCAGGCGAGCAATCAGCGCCGCAGGACCGGCCTGGAATTTCCCTTGCCCCAGTACATCGTGCTCTGCGGTCGGGAAAATCTGCGTCATCCCCAGCCCCCAGATCACGCCATCGCTGCGAGCCGGGCCGGCCAAGGTGACCAGCGCCGTGTCACCGAGCCCCTCCGTCCTGCCCCGATGGGGGGCATTGCGACTCCATTCATCTGGGTCGATGTCCAGCGGACTGCCACCACGAGCCAAGGTCCCGAAGCTCTCGTCCATGGGCGAGGAGTTGTACTGGAAGACGGGGCGCACCACCAGGTTCCAGTTATCCTCGGCCAGCTCGAACGGGAAGGACATGACGGGCTGGAACTTGAAGGAGTTCGACCAGCGACCATCGAAGTCATCACCATCGAGATGGGTGTAGTCGTTCTGCATCCACAGCATCCAGGCGGAGCCGACCGGGTTGGTGGTCTCCTTGGCAATGGCGGCGAGGTCATCACCAGCAGCTGGGGCCTGCTCGCTGTGAGCGGGGACCGTGACCGGACGGCCGGAATCCTGGGCGTAAGCGCCCGTCGCCAAGACACAGAAACACAAGCTCAGCAGGCTAAACCTGCCAATACGCGAAAAAGACATGGGAAAGACCCTCTCAGAAGCGCAGCAGCACTGCTGAAGCTGCAAACGTGGTGACAAGAGCGTGGCGGCTCAAACAATGTTTGGAGAGAATATGCTATTCCGCCATCACTCTAGATCACTCATTGGCCGTTTGTGATACGCCCCTTGAGGTAGGTCAATTTCAACAGAGAGGTTATGCCCTTGCTACGGCCACCACGCTCAATCGTGGTCCTCGGCCAGCGAAGGCAGCAGCACCTTCAGCTTGCGCGTCAGCGTGTTGCGACCCCAGCCAAGCAGCTCTGCCGCTTCGCCCTTGCGTCCCGCGGTGTGCTTGAGCGCTGTCTCGATCAGAATGCGCTCGAAATCAGGCACGGCCTCTTCCAGCAAGTGAGTATGGCCAGCGGCCAAGGCACCGTCAGCCCAGGCGCGAAACGCCTCACGCCAGTCCCCTCCGGCAGCCACGTCATCCCCCCCACGCAGCTCCGGCGGCAGGTCTTCGACCAGCACCTCGCGCCCGGAGGCCATCACGGTCAGCCAGCGGCAGGTGTTCTCCAGCTGGCGCACGTTGCCAGGCCAGTCCACCCGGGTCAGAAACTCCTCGGCGTCCTGGGTCAGTACCTTGACGTCGGTGGATAGCTCCTTGGCGGCCTCGGCCAGGAAGTGCCTGGCCAGCCGCGGAATATCCTCACGCCGCTGGGACAGCCGCGGTAGATGAACGCGGATCACGTTCAAGCGGTGAAACAGGTCCTCACGGAAACGCCCATCGGCCACCAGTGTCTCCAGATCCTGGTGGGTGGCGGCGATGATCCGCACATCCACCTTGACCGGCGTGTGTCCCCCGACCCGATAGAACTCGCCGTCGGCCAGCACCCGCAGCAGCCGAGTCTGGGTTTCCGACGGCATGTCGCCGATCTCGTCGAGAAACAGGGTGCCGCCGTTGGCTTGTTCGAAGCGCCCCTGGCGACTGGCACTGGCACCGGTAAAGGCTCCCTTTTCGTGACCAAACAGCTCGGATTCGATCAGATCCCGAGGAATGGCGGCCATGTTGAGGGCGATAAAGGGATTGCCCGCGCGCGGGCTATGCTGGTGCAGGGCGCGTGCCACCCGTTCCTTGCCCGTCCCTGACTCGCCGTTGATCAGCACGGTGATGTGCGAGTGGGCGAGTCGGCCGATGGCACGAAAGACCTCCTGCATGGCCGGCGCTTCACCAATGATCTCTGCATCCAGGCCTTCGGGAACGCTGACGGGCCGTTGGCGTTCTCGCACGTGGGCGACCGCTCGGCGCACCAGGGCAAGCGCCTCATCGACATCGAAGGGCTTGGGCAGGTACTCGAAGGCGCCCCCCTGATAGGAAGCTACCGCACTGTCCAGGTCGGAGTGAGCGGTCATGACGATGACCGGAAGATCAGGGTGCACCTCACGCACCTTTGCCATCAGATCCAGTCCATCGATGCCCGGCATACGAATATCGGTGACCAGAACATCCGGGGGTGAGGAGAGCAGACGATCCAGAATCGTATCGGCACGCTCGACCGCTTCCACCTGCAAGTCAGGCTGTGCCAGCGCCCGCTCCAGCACCCAGCGAATGGCGCGATCGTCATCGACGATCATTATACGAGCGGCATCAGTCATGACTCATCTCCAGGGGAATCAGCAAGCGAAATTCTGTGTGTCCGGGGGCGGACTCGCATTCGATCAGCCCGTCGTGCTGATGCAGCACCGACTGGGCAATCGACAGCCCCAGGCCGCTGCCCTCGGCCCGTCCGGATACCATTGGATAGAACAGGGTGTCACGCAGGGTGTCGGGAATACCTGGCCCGTTGTCGATCACACTGACATCGCAGACCAGGCGATGACGCTGGGCCCCCAGGGTGAACTGGCGTCTGGCCCGGGTCCGCAGGCTGATCACGGGGTCTGGGGTGTCCGACTCGACCAGAGCCTGCACTGCATTGCGCGCAACATTGAGCACGGCCTGGATAAGCTGTGCTTCGTCACCGATCAGCTCGGGCAGGCTGGGATCGTAGTCTCGCTCGATGCGGACCTGGGGCTGCTCTACCAGCAGCAGTGCCCGGACACGCTCCAGCACCCGGTGGATGTTCAGAGGCTCCCGGCGGCTCACGCGGTTCGGCCCGAGCATGGAATCGACCAGATCCCTGAGTCGATCCACTTCCTCGATGATGATGCGGGTGTATTCCTTGAGCGCGGGTGTCTGCTCGAGGTCACGCTCCAGCAGCTGTGCGGCGCCACGTATGCCGCCCAGCGGGTTCTTGACCTCGTGAGCCAACCCTCGCGCCAGCACCTTCATGGTCTCCTGGCGCGACTGCAGGGCCTCTTCTCGCGAGATCCGCAACAGCCGGTCCCGCGGCTCCAGCTCTAGCAGCAGGCTATCCCGGGACAACGGCGTCACCGTGTAGTCCACCGTCAAGGGTTCGCCACCGCCGAGGGTCAGCCGCGCCTCACGCTGGGTATAGGGGTGCAAACCGTCTCTGGCACGCGCCAGCACGTCGGCGATATCGTCTTCTCCGCCGACCCAATCTCCCAGCGGTACGCCGATCACTCGGGCAGCGCTGACAGCCAGCAGGGCTTCCGCTGCGGGATTCATCCACGTTGGACGCAAGTCCTCATCAAGCAATACAACCGCCGTGGTGAGGTGTTCGATGATGCCTGACGCCATGAGCGTATCCTGAGCAGATGAAGTCGTTCAGCCGAGCGTGAGGTGCACCCCCTGCGAGGCGCTGAAGGCGCCATCCCGAAGCAGGCGTCGTCAGCGAGTGCACTTCCTTAATGCAAGCAAGAAGCGGGCCAGACTCGCCTTCACCCAGACGATGACCACCGTGGTGCGCCGTGTACCCGCTGTCGTCCCACGGGGGAGCCTGGACACTCCTCCCCATGGACATGCTACTGCACCAAGCTGGTGCACTGCACTGGTTTAGGGCTTATGCCGAATGGGATTGGGGCCACGCCAGCGCGCCACCCGGGACCGACGTGACTCTGGCCAGATGTCTGAGCTGCCAGGGGGACAGGGGGACCAGGGGGACAGGGGGACCAGGGGGAACGGGAACAAGGGAGACAGGGAGCATTCGCTATCTACGATGACGCCCCATGGCGAGAAGTCGCGGGCACCGCAACGCGGGCTCGCTGCACGTGCAGCACGACAGCGTCGCTGCGCTGGCGAACCTTGCGATCAGGGTCGATCACGACCAGGACGATGCGGTGCTCTCCCCGCTCGAGCTGAGTCAGGGTCAGTGGAGAATCCCCCGTCGTCACCAGCACGCCATCGACCTCAAGCCCCAGCACATAACCGGCGTCAAGAGGCGGGCTTACGGCCGCCGCGACCTCGAGGCTGCCGCCAGCGCCGCTGGGCAGCACGCTGCCAGATGCCGGACGGGCAATGGCCAGTACCTCCCGTGCCAGGTAGCCCGGCGCAGCAGCGCTGATATCCCCCGGCAGCTGGGACAGTGCCGGGGGCAGAGGAGCACTCGGCACATGGGAGAGCACCCCTGGCACGAAGCGCTCTCCACCTTCCAGCGGCCGATCGCTATAGGTGACGCCGCCATGACGTTCGACGCGACGATAGAGGGCATCGGCGGCACTCCCCTGGGAGCCATACAGCAGCAGTATCGTCAGCAGCAGGCCTCTCGATACTCGCCAAAGCCATATCCGCTCCCGCCATATCCACCCCAGCCACATCAGCTCCAACCGGCATCGCCGAGCCGGCAGGCGGCCCGACGGCTGTGGCGACATGGCCTGCCGGCAGCGCGGGGGTAGCTTCACGGTGGCTCCTTGATGGGGGTGTCCTGGCAAGCATGCGATGCCTGTCCTGCCAGGCCAAGGGCATCGCTTGCTCGAGGGCAAGGCCAGGCCAAAAAAAATCGGCCCCGCTCAAGGCGGGGCCGATATACGACGCGGTGTCGTCGTCGCTGGATCAGCAGCTGTAGTACATGTCGAACTCGATCGGGTGCGTGGTCATGCGCAGGCGCTCCACGTCTTCGTTCTTGAGCTCGATGTAGGCATCGATCATGTCGTCGGTGAAGACACCACCTTCGGTCAGGAAGCTGCGGTCTTCGTCGAGAGCCGCCAGCGCCTGGTCGAGGCTTTCCGCCACGGTCGGAATTGACTTGCCTTCTTCCGGCGGCAGGTCGTAGAGGTTCTTGTCCATGGCATCGCCAGGATGGATCTTGTTCTTGATGCCATCGATACCCGCCATCAGCATGGCCGCGAAGCACAGGTAGGGGTTGGCGGTCGGGTCAGGGAAACGCGCCTCGACACGCTTGCCCTTGGGGCTGGCGGTGTACGGAATACGGATCGACGCAGAGCGGTTACGGGCACTGTAGGCCAGCATGACCGGTGCTTCGAAGCCCGGCACCAGACGCTTGTACGAGTTGGTAGAAGCGTTGGTGAAGGCGTTCAGCGCACGTGCGTGCTTGATGATGCCACCGATGTAGAACAGCGCCATTTCAGACAGGCCAGCGTACTGGTCGCCAGCAAACTGGTTCTGACCGTCCTTCCAGAAGGACTGGTGCACGTGCATGCCGCTACCGTTGTCGCCGACCAGGGGCTTCGGCATGAAGGTGGCGGTCTTGCCGTAGGCGTGGGCCACATTGTGGATCACGTACTTCATTTCCTGAACTTCGTCGGCCTTCTTGACCAGGGTGTTGAAGGCTACGCCAATTTCGTTCTGGCCGGCGTTGGACACCTCATGGTGGTGCACCTCGACCTTCTGGCCGATGGCTTCCAGGGTGTTACACATGGCGCCGCGCATGTCATGGAAGCTGTCCACCGGGGGAACCGGGAAGTAGCCGCCCTTGACCCGAGGACGGTGGCCCAGGTTGCCGCCTTCGACAGCGCGGTCCGTTGACCAGGCACCCTCTTCGGAGGAAATCTTGTACATCGCACCTTCGATGTCGGCCTTCCAGTGCACTTCATCAAAGATGAAGAACTCGGGCTCGGGGCCGAAGAATGCAGTATCACCCAGGCCGGAAGACTGCAGGTAGGCCTCAGCGCGCTTGGCGATGGAACGCGGGTCGCGCTCGTAGCCCTGCATGGTAGCCGGCTCGATGATGTCGCAACGCAGAATCAGGGTCGCGTCTTCGGTGAAGGGGTCGAGGAAGCCGGTGCCGTCTTCCGGACGCAGAATCATGTCGGACTCGTTGATGCCCTTCCAGCCGTTGATGGAGGAGCCATCGAACATCTGGCCGTTCTCGAAGAATTCCTCGTCGACCTCGGAGGCCGGAATAGTGACGTGCTGTTCCTTGCCGCGGGTGTCGGTGAAACGCAGGTCAACCCACTTGACGTCATGTTCGTTGATCAGGGCGAGAGTCTTGTCTGACATGTGGTCCTCCAGAGTGAAACTTGTTCGTGACTCGAGCATTGGGGCGACGGCACCAATCCCATGTCACCGACTTCGAATTGGGGGATGATCCAGGGAGCAAAAGGGGTACCGGGATCCTTTGTAGCACGCTCCCGGGACAGTTCCCATGGTGACGTGCTCGACACGATGACACTGTCAGAAACAATGCAGGTTGCGTGCCATCATTGCACCAGCATTGATCAAAAAAATTTCAACCACATGTTTTTCATCGATTTTAAGTTCTCGCCACAGCTGCTCCAGCATAGCGCATTGGCTCACGGCCATCGCGACAAAGACCCACTTGTGCACCAAAATGAAGCGCTGGAAACTTTTATGCACCAAAATAACCCTCAACCATCTCGGCGCTGAAGTCTGCCGAGGCGATCGCTAGGGGTAAGGGGTCGCTGGAACCTTCTGCAACGCACGGATACACTTCCTTACGTTTGTCGCCGACCGTCGTGTCACGGTCGTCGTCACCCGCCTCGGAGTGTCGTCGTGAATATCAGCCTGATCATCGATGCCCGCCTGACCGGCAAGGATTTGTCCTGTCGGCTGACGCAAGCACGCCAGCAGATTGCCCTGTTCCAGGGGCGCAGCGAGATCATAGTCATCGACGATGGTGGCATCACCTCTGAACAGCTCGGTGAGCACGCGAAAGACTATCGGCTGGTGCGCATCCGTCCGGCGCCGATGGGGAGACGCTTCAACCTGGCAGCCTCCCACAGCAATGGGCGAATGCTCGGCTTCTGCCTGGGCCCACTGGACTCTGCCTGGGTAGAACGCATGATGGCCGCGGCTGCCGACGAATCACGCCCCATGGTCAGGCCATCTCGGCCTTGTCCGCTGGCCCTGTTCCAACTGCTGCGACAGACGCCCACACGGGCACTGGGCGTAGAGCGCAACTGGTTCGAGCGCCTGGGAGGCTTTGATCCATCGCTGGACCTGAGCGCCGTAGAAGACCTGGCCACGCGGCTCAAGGCCTGTCGGGCCAATGCGCTGGTACAGCGCGCCTGAGGGACAGCTACTCAGCAGCCGCCGCGCAACGGCGGTTATGTCGTAGTTGGCCCATGCCATCCTGAGCATGTCTCTACTGCGGCCCTGATGCAGCGGCCCTGATGCAGCGGCCCTGATGCAGCGGCCCTGATGCAGCGGCTCCCATGCAGCAGCCCCGTACACTCCTGCCAAGCGCCAGCCAGGGGCAGGCCCTCAGCGACCCGCTGGATGACGCTGATACTCATGTTGATAGAACACCGTCGTGGAGAGCCCTCTCATCAAGGCGTCACAAAGACGTAGTCATATAGACGTTGTCGTGTAGACGTTGTTATGCCGTGGCGTCGAAAAACGCCGTCTCAAACAGGCGGACACACAAGAGATGGCACCTCAAGCCACTCCTTTCTTGTCGCCTTCTCGCGTAAAAACGCCTGAAAATGGGGCTTAACGCGTCAAGTCAGCGTCACGCAGGTGCTTGAAAGTTCAGTATCTTGAGAATTCACGGATAGATTGACCGCAACAATGCTGGTCGTTGTCATCACCCAGGCCCTATAATGCGGCCCCACTTTTTCCAGCAGGATCCCGTCGTGATCGAGAATCTTCGCAACATCGCCATCATCGCTCACGTCGACCACGGCAAAACCACCCTGGTCGACAAGCTGCTCAGCCAGTCCGGCACTCTGGACCGCAAGGCCGAGGGGCAGGAGCGCATCATGGACTCCAATGACCAGGAAAAGGAACGTGGCATCACGATCCTGGCCAAGAACACGGCGATCCGCTGGAGCTCTCCCGAGGGACAGGACTACCACATCAACATCGTGGACACCCCTGGACACGCTGACTTCGGCGGCGAAGTCGAGCGCGTCATGTCCATGGTGGACTCGGTCCTGCTGCTGGTCGATGCCGTTGACGGCCCGATGCCGCAGACTCGCTTCGTCACCCAGAAAGCCTTCGACCAGGGCCTGAAGCCGATCGTTGTCGTCAACAAGATCGACCGCCCCGGCGCACGTCCTGACTGGGTCATCGATCAGATCTTCGATCTGTTCGACAACCTGGGTGCCAGCGACGAGCAGCTCGACTTCCCGATCATCTACTGCTCGGCGCTCAACGGCATTGCCGGTCCGGAACCGGACCAGCTGGCCGAGGACATGACGCCGATGTTCCAGTCCATCGTCAACATCGTCGAGCCGCCCAAGGTTGAACTCGATGGCCCGCTGCAGATGCAGATTTCGGCCCTCGACTACTCCAGCTACGTCGGCGTCATCGGCCTTGGTCGCATCACTCGCGGCGCCATGTCACCGAACCAGCAGGTGGTGGTGATCAACAAGGAAGGCCAGACCCGCAAGGGCAAGATTGGCCAGGTCATGACCCACCTGGGCCTTGAGCGTGTCCAGACCGAGCAGGCTACTGCTGGCGATATCGTCTGCATCACCGGTATCGACGAACTGGCCATCTCCGACACCATCTGTGACGCGGCTGCGGTCGAGGCACTGCCGGCCCTGACGGTCGACGAGCCGACGGTCTCCATGACCTTCCAGGTCAACGACTCGCCCTTTGCCGGCAAGGACGGCAAGTTCGTCACCAGCCGCAACATCAAGGATCGCCTGGACCAGGAGCTGATCCACAACGTCGCGCTGCGCGTCGAGCAGGGTGAATCACCGGAGAAGTTCATCGTCTCCGGTCGCGGCGAGCTGCACCTGTCGGTGCTGATCGAGAGCATGCGTCGCGAAGGCTTCGAGCTGGCCGTCGGTCGTCCTGAAGTCATCATCCGCGAGATCGATGGCGAAAAGCAGGAGCCCTACGAAGAAGTCATCATCGACTGCGAAGAGCAGCATCAGGGCGCCATCATGGAAGAGCTCGGCTACCGCAAGGGCGAGCTCAAGAACATGAATCCGGATGGCAAGGGCCGCGTGCGCCTTGACTTCATCATTCCGGCGCGCGGCTTGATCGGTTTCCGCGGTCAATTCCTGACCCTGACGTCAGGCACCGGCATCCTGACCAGCCGCTTCGATCATTACGGCCCGCTCAAGCCCGACGCCTCCATCGAGCGTCGCAACGGCGTGCTGGTGTCCATGGTACCGGGCAAGGCCCTCGCCTACGCCCTGTATGCGCTGCAGGAGCGCGGCAAGCTGATCATCGACCACGGCACCGAGGTCTATGAGGGCATGCTGGTCGGCATCAACAACCGTGCCAACGACATGGTGGTAAACCCGACCAAGGGCAAGAAGCTCGATAACATGCGCGCCTCCGGTAACGACGAGAACATCGTGCTGACTCCGCCGGTGCGCTTCACCCTGGAACAGGCCATCGAATTCCTCGATGACGACGAGCTGGTCGAGATCACCCCGAACCATATCCGTCTGCGCAAGAAGTTCCTGACAGAAAACGAACGCAAGCGCGCCAGCAAGAAGTAATCGCGCCGCTTTCCGTTGCCTCGATGCCCGCCCTCTGGCGGGCATCGTCGTTTGTAGCGGGACATCCGCCATATTGGCCGACTCGCCCCCCATGGAGCATTTATCAGCCTGGGCTTGATAAAGGAACTTCTCCGCCCATAAGCTGCCACAGGAGTATGGCTTCGGAGTAAGGGGTCCGTCGGCGACCCTGCCCCGACAGGTCTATGCTAAGGACAGAACATCATCTTTCGCGAACGAGGAGCCACGCGAATGCACAAGCATGTCGAATGGGATGATCCCGGCGCCGACAGCGTACAACGCTATTTTGCCGACAAGCCTGACGAGTACCCCACAGCCCACATCGGCAGCATCATTGCCGGCCGCTATCACGGATACTCGGTCAGGGTAAAAGTGGAAGCTCGGGTCGATGACGATACCGCGAGCATTGGCGACGTGGTGGCACTTATCTCGGTCAGAACCGGGGAGCGCACTCAGTCCATCGGCGACCTGTCGGTCGGTGATACGGTACGCCTGGGCGACGACCACCGCTCGCTGGCGCCGCGAGTCGGTAGCTAAGGCCCCGACGGCTATCGTCGACAAGATGAAAAGCCCGCCACTATCACGCCCCACCAACGCCTGCTAAACGCACCCCCTCTAGTCAGGCATACGTTTGTATCGCAAAGTTGGCATGTGAGACCGGGCCATCGCCCGGTCAGTCCGACTGACAAGTCTGACATGTCGACGGATGCCCCATGAGCAGCGACAACATCTGGACCCACAAAGGCACCTTCCTGCTGGCCGCGGTTGGCTCAGCAGTGGGGCTTGGCAACCTCTGGCGCTTTCCTTATCTGGTGGGCGAGCATGGCGGTGGTGCCTTCCTGTTGGTGTACGCGCTGTGTGTGTTTGCCATCGGCGTGCCGATTCTGATCGCCGAGATCATGCTGGGCCGCAACAGCCGGCGCTGCCCGATCATGGGCATGCGCTTCCTGACACGCTGTCACAAGACCTCGAGGGCCTGGGAAATCATCGGTTGGCTGGGGGGTGTCTCGGCACTGCTGATCCTCAGCTTCTACTCCGTCATCAGTGGCTGGGCGATCCACTACCTGGGAGAGATGCTGACGGGCTCGCTACGAGGTGCCGACGCAGCCACCCTCGCCAGTGACTTTGCCAGCCTGATCAGCTCACCGATCAAGCTGACGCTCTATCACACGCTATTCCTGGTGATCTGCGCGTACATCGTGGCGCGCGGCGTCCACCGCGGCCTCGAAAGCGGCCTGCGCCTGTTGATGCCTACCTTGCTGGTGATCCTGCTGGTCGTGCTGTTCTATGCAGCGGCCGCAGGCGACATGCTCGCTGCCAGCGACTTCCTGCTATCGTTCTCGCTCTCCGATCTGAGCCTGGAAGGCTGGTTGGTTGCCCTGGGCCAGTCCTTCTTCACCCTGAGCCTCGGCATGGGGGCGATCATGGCCTACGGCGCCTATATGCCAAGCGAGACGTCGTTGACCCTCACGGCCTTTACCGTGGCCCTGATCGACACCCTGGTCGCCATTCTGGCGGGGCTGGCCATCTTCGCGCTGGTCTTCGGAGCAGGCCTGTCTCCCGATGAAGGCCCTGGACTCATGTTCGTGTCGCTGCCGCTAGCCTTCACGGCCATGCCTTCCGGCGCGCTGATCGGCGCCATCTTCTTCGTGCTGGTGCTGGGGGCTGCCGTCAGCTCTGCCATATCGCTGATCGAGCCGGTAGCGGCATATCTGGTAGAACGCTTTTCGCTGAGCCGGGTGACGGCGGTCCTGGTCGTCGTGGGGGTTGCCTGGGCGCTGGGACTGGCGACCGTCGCCAGCTTCAATCTTTGGGCCGAACAGAGCCCCTTCCATGATCTTTTCGGTCGCAGCGCCTTCGAGGTGCTGGAACTGACAACGCATATCACGCTGCCCTTCTGCGGCCTGCTGATTGCGCTCTTTGCCGGTTGGTCACTGACCCAGACCGAATCCATGAAAGAGATGCACACGCGCGCTGGCTGGCTCAGCCTGTGGCGCTTTCTGGTGCGCTTCATCGCGCCCACCGGGGTGGCCTTCGTGTTCCTCCGTGCTCTGCCTTACGTCGAGGGCTACTGGCTACCGGCCATCGTCGCGATCGTCACGGTAGGCGCCTTTGCCGCCTACCGCACGCTGGGCGAGCACGAGGGACATCACGGCGGTTGATCGCCGCCTGGGCGGCGCCCATCACGACAATAACGACAACGAACACAGCAGGTATCAGGATGTCAGCCATCATCGATGTGCGTCACGTCAACAAGGCCTTCGGCGGCCTGCGGGTCATCAACGACTGCTCCATTCAGGTCGAAGAAGGCTCGGTCACGGGCCTGATCGGCCCCAACGGCGCCGGCAAGTCGACGCTGTTCAATATCATTGCCGGCGCGCTGCCGCTGGACTCGGGGCAGATCCTGTTAAGCGGTGAAGACATCACCAATCGGCCTGCCAACGAACTGTTCCACAAGGGGCTCTTGCGCACCTTCCAGATCGCTCACGAGTTTTCCCAGCTGACAGCGCTGGAGAACCTGATGATGGTTCCGCCCGCACAGCCCGGCGAATCTCTGGCCAAGGCCTGGTTCGCGCCGCGCGCGGTGCGCGAGCATGAGGCCGAGATCAAGCGTCGGGCTCAGGAAGTCATCGAGTTCATCGGGCTCAATCACGTGCGCAACGAGCTGGCGGGCAACCTGTCTGGCGGCCAGAAGAAACTACTGGAACTGGGCCGCACCATGATGACCGACGCCCGCGTGGTGCTGCTCGATGAGATCGCCGCCGGGGTCAACCGAACGTTGCTGGGCGACCTGATCGGCAATATCGAACGCATGAACCGTGAGTTCGGCTACACCTTCCTGGTCATCGAACACGACATGGACATGATTGCCCGACTTTGCGACCCGGTCATCGTACTGGCCCAGGGCTCGGTGATGGTGGAAGGGTCGATCGAAGAGATTCAGAACAATCCGGAGGTCATCGAGGCCTACTTCGGTGCAGGCGCGGCCTGACCTCCTCCTCCTTGCGCGCAAGGGGGGCAATAACAACGACCGAGGCGCACTGAGCGCCCCATGCAGAGAACAGGACTATGCCTCTACTCGACGCACGCCAGGTGCACGGTGGCTACGGCGGGATGAACATCCTCAACGGGGTGGACATGACCATCGAAGCCGATGAAATCGGCGTCATCGTCGGCCCCAACGGCGCCGGCAAATCCACCATGCTCAAGGCCATTTTCGGCCAGCTCAACGTGACTCAGGGCGATATTCTGCTGCGCGGAGAACCTATCCACAACCTGCCGACCAATCGTCTGGTGGAGCTGGGCATGGGCTTTGTACCTCAGGAACACAACGTCTTCCCGAGCCTGACGGTCAAGGAAAACCTCGAAATGGGCGCGTTTCTCAAGCCTGGCAATATCAAGCGCATGCTGGCCAAGGCCTATGAGTTCTTCCCCCCGCTCTATGACAAGCGACACCAGCCCGCCGGCGAGCTGTCAGGAGGACAGCGCCAGATGGTCGCCATGGGCCGGGCACTGATGGCGGAACCCGAACTGCTGCTGCTGGACGAACCCACGGCAGGCCTCTCGCCCAAGTACATGTACGAAATCTTCGACAGGGTAAAGGAGGTCAACGCGGCAGGCGTCGGCATCCTGATGGTGGAACAGAACGCCAAGCAGGCGCTTGCCATCGCCGACAAGGGCTTCGTGCTGGCCGCCGGCCAGAATCGCTTCACCGACTCGGGACAGGCCTTGCTGGCCGATCCCGACGTGGCCAAGAGCTTCCTCGGCGGCTGACGCCAGACACCAGTGCGGAGATATCGCCTTGAACGAATTCGTGTTCTTCATCAACAACGTGCTGATCGCCGGCAGCGTCACCGGGTCGATCTACGCCATTGGCGCGGTTGGGGTGACGCTGGTCTTCAGCATCATGCGCTTTGCCCACTTCGCCCACGCCGACATGATGACCTTCGGTGCCTTCATGGTGCTGTTGCTGGCAACGCTGTTCCCCAATGCCGGCGCGGCACTGGGGGTGCCCTCGGCCATCGTCATGCTGCCGCTTGCCATGGTCTTGACCGCGGCCCTGGCGGTCGGCATCGACAAGGTCTTTTACAAGCCGCTGCGCGCCCATGGCGTCAAACCCATCGTCATGGTCATTGGCTCCCTGGGCGTGACGCTGATGCTGCAGGGGCTGATTCGCCTGTTTTCCGGCACCGGCGGACAGAGCCTCTACGTCGATGACCGCAAGGAAATCTTCCGCCTGGCCCTGCCAATAGAAGGCGTGCGAGTGCCGGTGGTGATCACCGAACCCCAGATCTACCTGTTTGTGCTGACCCTGGTCGCGGTCATTGGCCTGCAGCTGTTTCTGTCGCGTACTCGCCTGGGCAAGGCCATGCGCGCGATGTCAGACAACCCCGACCTGGCCCGCGCCTCTGGCATCAATACCAACACCATCGTGGCCGTGACCTGGGTCATCGCCGGTGGTCTGGCGGCCATCGCCGGCACGCTTTTGTCGATGGACGTCACCTTCAAGCCTGATCTGAGTTTCCATCTGCTGCTGCCCATCTTTGCCGCAGCCATCGTCGGCGGCGTGGGCCACCCCTTCGGCGCGATCGCAGGCGGTTTCGTGGTGGGGTTCGCCGAAACCCTGGCGGTATTCAACTGGAACGTGCTGCTCAGACCCTTCCGCGACAGCCTTCCCGAGTGGCTGGAGTTGCCGAACAACCTGGCCTTCGTCGGCACTGAATACAAGATCGTGGTGCCCTTCTTCATCCTCGTTGCCATCCTGGTATGGCGTCCTACCGGCATCTTCAAGGGCAAGGTGATCTGATGACGACCAACGACTTTCATCATCGTGATGACACCAATAGCGCGCCCCAGAGCCGCTTTCCGGTACGCGAGCTCAGCCTGCTGGTGGTGCTGGCCATTGCCGTGAGCGCGGTGTTCATGGTCATGGGCTCCGCTTACTCGACACGCATGCTGGTCGAGGCCAGCTGCTATGCCATCCTGGCCCTGGGGCTGACCATTCAGTGGGGCTACGCGGGCCAGTTCAACGCTGGCGTGATGGGTTTCGTGGCTCTTGGCGGCTTCTGCGCAATGACCTTCAGCGTGCCGGTCAATCCCGCCTTCTGGGACAGCTCCCTGCCGGGAGAACTGGCGCGAGTACTGGCCTATGTGGTCGCCGGCATTGCCCTGGTGTTCGGCCTGTCGCGCCTGACCCGACTGGGCTTGCCCTCCTGGCTCAGGACCGTGATCACCCTGGTGGTCGGTGTGGTCGTCTACATGGTGGTCATCAGCGAATTCCGCGAGGTCACCGACGCCATCGAGAGCCAGATGGGCTTTGTCGGCGGACTGGGCCTGCCGGTCTGGGTCGGCTGGATCGTCGGCGGCGCGCTGGCCGGTGGGGTGGGCTATTTCATTGGCCACGTCTGCCTCGGCCTGCGCAGTGACTACCTGGCTATCGCGACGCTAGGGATCGCCGAGATCATCAAGGCATTCCTGAAGAACTCCGACTGGCTGACCCGAGGCACCGCCACTGTGTCGCCGCTGCCCTGGCCGGTGCCAGCCCCAGGCGAGGTCGGCTTCACCCTGGCCAGGGCGATGTACCTGTCGGTCACCGCGGTGATGATCCTGGCCATCTTCTTTCTACTCAACCGCGCCTACAACGCGCCCTGGGGCCGCATGATCCGCGCCATTCGGGACAACGAGGTATCGTCTGCGGCCATGGGCAAGGACATCAACCGCCGCCGCCTCGAGATCTTCGTGCTCGGCTGTGTGCTGATGGGTATCGGGGGGGCGGCGCTGGGCAGCTTCAACAGCATCTTTGACCCCAACGGCTACCTGCCGCTCAACCATACCTTCCTGGTGCTGGTCATGGTCATTCTTGGTGGGCCGGGCAACAACCTGGGAACGCTGTTTGGGGCGGTGGCGGTCTACATCATCTGGATCATGTCGGAGCCGCTGGCGCTATACGTGATGGAGCTTGCCGCGCATTTCGGTCAGGCCAGCTTCGGCTGGGAGGTCCCCAGTAGCCTCGAAAGCCGCGCCCTGCAGGCACGAGTGTTCGTCATCGGGCTGCTTATCACCATCGTGCTGCGGGTGGCCCCGAAAGGCCTGCTGCCCGAGAAGGTCAAGCACCACGACTGATAGCGCCACGACGACAGCTTCGCGTTACAGCATCTGACAAGGGCGGCCTGCGGGCCGCCCTTGTCGTGTTATCTGTTTCGCTGGCAGGTGACCGTCCCTGAAGGAGGAGGCTCCCACCACACTGCTACAGGAGACCATGCGGGCCCAGGAGGCTAACGCCCCATAATGATAAAGCCCCCAACCAGATGGCCGGGGGCTTTCCTTAAGCGCCTCAGTTGCGAGCATTGGCGCGGTCATAGGGCGGAGGCGACCGCCCGGATGCAGCGTCGTCCGTCGACGACTCGCCTTACTTTACGTCAAGGCGGCTACTGAACAAAGCCCTTGCCGGTGAAAGTCCCGTTTTCCACGGTCATTTCCTGGACCACGCCAGGCACGTCACCGTTATCGTCAAAGTCCTGGGTGCCAGAAGCACCTTCATAGTTGATCTCGGTGCCGGCGGCGATCAGCTCCACCGCTTTCTCCCACTCACCCGGCAGGATGACTTCGCCCGGAGGCGACGACACGCTGCGCAGCGCGGCCGATACGCCCTCGCGCTCGGCGCTGCCATTCTGCTGAATCGCAAGCCCCAGCAGGAAGGCGGCGTCGTAGGCCTGGGCGGCAAATACCGCGGTGGGGTCAATGCCGGCGTTATTGGCCAATTCGGTGAAGATCTCGGTGCCAGGCAGGTCAGGACTTCCTGGCCGCGTCGCAATCATACCGTCGAGTACATCGGCACCGATGGCCTCGACCAGGCTGTCGCCCACCATGCCGTCGGCCCCGACGTACTGTGTGAACATGCCGCTCTCGTAGGCCTGACGCACCACGGTCTGACCCGACGTATCGGCGTAGGCCAGCACGACCAGAGTCTGTGCCCCTGTCGCCGACAGCGTGCCCAGTTCGCTGCGATAGTCTGCCCGGTTGTCTTCATGGGCCAGGTTTTCCAGCACGCTGCCGCCGCCATCTTCAAATGCGGAGCTGAACGCATCGGAAAGACCACGACCGTAGTCGTTGTTGACGTAGGTGACCGCTACTTCCTCGATTCCCTTGTCGAGCAGCAGCTTGGCCAGCATTTCTCCCTGGAAGGCATCGGACGGCACGGTGCGGAACACCAGGTCGTTGTCGTCCAGGTCGGTGACGGCTGGCGCCGTGGAGGCCGGCGACACCATGGTCACCCCGCCGGGGATACCGGCATTATTGGCCGCGGCAATCGTCGCCCCGGTACACAGAGCACCGACAATGGCGGTCACCTGTTCGGTGTTGACCATGCGGTCCGCTGCGTTGGAGGCGGCCGATGCATCACCACAGGTGGTATCACCGGTCGGCATGACCACTTCCTGGCCATCGAGGATGCCGCCCTGGTTGTTGATGTGGTCCACGGCGAGCTGGGCGCCGTCATAGATGGGGGGCGTCAGACTCTCGATACCGCCGGTGAAACCACCGAGAAATCCGATCTTGACCTCTGCGTGGGCCATGGAACCGACCGCCAGGGTGGTAGCGGCCACCGCGGTCGCCAGTACGCGCTTTTTCATGATTGTTGGTCTCGCTCTGGTTGTCCTGAGATGAAGCTGGAAGCGCAGCGACATGGATTGCACGCCTGGCCCCAGAGTCTTCATACCTCCAATCTGGAAGGAAGGCATTAAAAACTCAAGTCTGCCTTGCCAACGCTGTGGATGGATGACGACCCAGCCAGCGTCACCACACTGGCATCTTGGCGATCACTTCTATACTCATGAGTCGTGCGCCCTAGGCTCGACAGGCACCAAGCACGCAGCCAGGCGCGCTATTCCGACCACAAGGAGTCCGTCATGCCTCGAATTTCCTGTCTCACCCCACCCTTGATCAGCGTTTCCATGCTCCTGGCGGCGACGTCAGTTGTCGCGGGGGAAAACGTTGACTATCAGGTCGACGGAGAGTCCTTTCAGGGGTACTTCGCCCCCGCCAGCCCTGACTCGTCCAGCGCCAAGGGCAGCGTGCTGATCATCCACGACTGGGATGGCCTGACCGACTATGAGAAGCGCCGCGCCGACATGCTGGCCGAGGACGGCTATGACGCCTTCGCCATCGACCTTTACGGCAAGGGCAACCGTCCCGCCGAGATCGACGCCCGCAAGGCCGAGATGGCAGCGCTGTATGACGACCGCGAGCGCATGCGGGGCCTGACCCTGGCGGGGCTGGCCAAGGCGCGGGACGAAGGTGCGGCAACCGATACCGTGGTCATGGGCTACTGCTTCGGTGGTGCCGTGGTGCTCGAGATGGCCCGCGCCAATCCCGATGACGCCATTCACGGTTTTGCCAGCTTTCATGGCGGTCTCGACACCCCCGAGGGCCAGGGCTACTCTGCCGACACCCCGCCGCTGCTGATCGCCCATGGCGGCGCCGATACCTCCATCAGCATGGATCAGGTGGCCGCCCTATCACAGGAACTGGAAGCCGCCGGCGCCCCTTACGAGATTCAGGTGTATTCCGGTGCACCCCATGCCTTCACCGTGTTCGACAGCGAGCGTTACCAGCAGCGGGCTGACGAGGCATCCTGGGCCGCCTTCCACGACCTGCTCTCGCGGACATTGAGCAATGGCCAAGGCAACAGCGAAGGGTAAGACGCACACGGTAAGGTTCAGCAGCGAAAAACGGGGCTGCCCAATTCACGTCGCCGAGCGCTTGGGGTCCCAGGGATGAAAACGCGGCAGACGTTTTTTCGATAGAATCCGCATCCATCATGTCGATCGCCTGATAGGAACGGCCCAACGAGACTATCTTGCTAGGCCGTTCCGGGCGCCGATGCTCGATTCACCTTGAGGAGGCAGGCGGGTGTAGCCTCCCCCTTCCCTGGAGACGTTTCATGTCCCACACCAGCAGCTCCCCCGGCCTCTGGCGGCGCATTCCGCTGTGGCAGAAGATCCTTGTTGGTCTCGCCCTGGGCGTCCTCGTCGGCACCCTGATGGGCGAAAGTGCCAGCGTGTTCAAGCCCATCGGCGATATCTTCATCAGCGCCATCAAGATGCTGATCGTTCCGCTGGTGTTCTCCACCCTGGTGGTCGGGATCACCGCCATGCGTGATCCCCAGAAGATGGGACGCATTGGCGCCCGGACCATTGGCCTGTATCTGCTGACGACGGCCTTCGCCATCGCCATCGGCCTGGCTGCCTCCTGGCTGTTCGAGCCTGGGGTCGGCCTGGACATGTCCTTCGAGGCGAATCCTGAAGCGGCCAAGGAAGCGCCCAGCCTGATCCAGATTCTGGTCGGTCTGGTGCCCCAGAATCCCGTTGACGCCCTGGCCAGCGGCAATATTCTGCAGATCATCGTATTTGCCATCGGCCTCGGTGTGTCGCTGACCCTGATCGGCGAAAAAGGCGAGCCGGTGGTCAAGGTGTTCGAAAGCTTCGCCGAGGCCATGGTCAAGCTGACCAGCCTGGTGATGGCGCTGGCGCCCTTCGGCGTGTTCGGCCTGATCGCCCACGTCGCCGGCAGCTACGGCGCTGAGGTCCTGCTGCCGCTGGTCAAGGTGATCGGCGTGGCTTACCTTGCCAGCGTGGTCCATGTGCTGGTGGTCTACTCGGGACTGCTGTCGCTGCTCGGCCGTCTCAACCCGATGCGCTATCTGCAGGGCATACTCGACGCCCTGGTGGTGGCCTATTCCTCGGCGTCTTCTTCCGGCACGCTGCCGGTGTCGCTGCGCTGTGCGACCAAGAACCTGGGGGTCTCGGAGGGGGTTGCCGGCTTCGTACTGCCGGTGGGCGCGACCATCAACATGGACGGTACCGCCATCTATCAAGGGGTGGTCGCGGTGTTCATCGCTCAGCTGATCGGCGTGGACTTGAGCCTGGCAGACTACGGCATGATCATCGTCACCGGCACCCTGGCCTCCATTGGCACCGCCGGCGTGCCTGGCGCTGGCCTGGTCATGCTGTCCATCGTCATGGCCCAGATCGGCCTGCCCCTGGAGGCTCTGGCGGTGGTGGCAGGCGTCGACCGAATCCTCGACATGGCCCGTACCAGCGTCAATGTGGCGGGGGACCTGATGGTCACCACCCTGGTCGGCAAGAGCGAAGGCGAGCTCGACGAGGACGTCTACAACGCCGCCAACAAGACCTGAGCGTCGCCATAACCTGCTACGCTGACAGTAACCACACAGCGTCAGGACAGGGACGATGCAGCTCACTCGACTATCCGGCAGTCGGCTCGAGATCGGGCGAGAACATGGCCGTCAGCATCGCGAGGCGATCCTCGCCAGTATCGATGTGTATGATCGCCTGTTCCACGATCTGGCAGGACTGAGATGGCATGAAGCCCGGCGCGATGCCGAGCGCTTCATGCCGATGATCGAGTCACGCTTTCCCGCGATCCTCGAGGAAATGGATGGCATTGCCCAGGGGATCGGGGGAGAGCTGACAGATGTCCTGACCCTCAACTGTCGCAGCGAGATTTCGCTGACCCGTGCCAGCGGCGGCTGTTCGGCCTTCAGCCTGGCCCGGGGGGGACATCAATGGCTGGCCCAGAACTGGGACTGGCGCGCTGACCAACTCGACCACCTGGTCGTGCTGGATGTTCAGGCGCCGGGGGTACCTGCCTTCATCAGCATTGGTGAAGCTGGCATGGTCGCCAAGATCGGTCTCAACACTCAGGGCATCGGCGTCGGCCTCAATGCCATTCGCTCAGCCACCTGTGGCGAGGGACTGCCCATCCACCTGGCGCTGCGCAAGATGCTCGAGAGCGAAGACTTCGACAATGCCCTGGCCGTGGCCCAGGACGGCGTCTGCGCCCCGGCTCACCTGCTGCTGGCCGACGGCGATGGTCGCGCCCTGGGGCTTGAAGTTCATCCGGGCCCGCCGGGGCAGCTGTCTCCTCGCCGCGGTGCCATCACCCACACCAATCACCTGGTCAGCGATGCCGCGACCCACTGGGTCGAGGACTTTCCCAAGCCCGACTCCTGGTCCCGCTTGACCCGCCTTGATCAGCAGATCGACCACCTGGTAGCAGCGCAGCCGTCTGCCGATGACGATGCGCCAGGGCTCGATCCCGATCGTCTGTTTGACCTGCTGGGCGACCACTCCCCGGGGGAAGAAAGCCTGTGTCGCCACTTCGACCCCAGCGTGCCCGAGGCCGAGCGAATGGAAACCCTGTTCAGCGTGGTCATGGACCTGACCGACAAGGTGCTGTGGCTTCGTCATGGCAAGCCATGTCAGCCGCTGGCGTCCATGCAGTTGGCACCCCGTTCGCACTGAGCCGCTGCGATACTGCGCCGGGCAGACACTTCACGAAACAGATGCCTCACTTACCAGAAGCCCCCTTGCCAAGCTCACCCTTCAGATACTGTTCGGTGGTCAGCAGAAACAGTCGCCGAAACAGCTCGTGAATGGCCTCTTCGCGACGCATGGCGGCGAGCTCTGGATCGGTGTCTGCGTTCGCCATCTCCTTGGGGTACTCCCAGGCCATACGCATGGAGCCGGAGCTGACGTCGAAGATTTCCAGCGTCGGATTGGCGCCGTGAAGTGCAGTCTTGATGCGATAGGACATGACGACCTCCTGCAGACGGACAACTCAAAACAATGAGAATCATTACCGTTTGAAATATGGTCGTGTTCTTAAAGACTGTCAAGAAAGCCCTGATCTCCGTCCTGCCCACCGCCAGCAGTGAGCGATCACAACCCCCTCGCTGCTGATGGCCCCGCCATCCAAAGTCAACGCCATCCAAGGACAACGTCATCTAACGCCGCCATCCTGGGTCTCTCCCCCGGCTCTGCCATCGCCCACTCCAGCTGTGCTGAACCCACTGCCAGCTAACAGGCAAGGGAGATAGGCTTGTGCAAGGGAATGAGCATTGATATCTTATGCGAAGAATTATCATTTACAACGTATGAGATGATGAAACACCCCTTGAGACCCAGTACCACGCCCAGCCCCGCCCGGGAGTCTGCCGCCACGTCACGTCAGGTGACCGTGACCGACGACTATGTCTCGGCTGAGCGCCTGCTTGGTGCTGATGGTCGGTTGTTTATCGTTCTGGACGGGCGCCACTACCAGCTCACCAGGACACGTAACAACAAGTTGATCCTGACCTTGTAACGACCGAAGCCGCCAAGGCGGCGTAATACCGTTCACACATCGACTCACCCATTTCTCTATCCGCTATCTGCCAGCCAGGGCCATCGCCCAAGCCAGCAAACTGACCAGGAAAGCCCATGAAACTTGTCTCGACGGGCGCTGGCTGGCTCCCCGTGCTCTTGCTGGCACCTACGCTTGCCCTCGCCGACAGCGCCGACGCGCCCACGCCGACCCGATCACCGCTATCGGCTCAGCCTCTCGTTTCCCCAACGAGTGGCAACGGGGAGGATCACCCTGCCTTCGATCCCATGGTAGTCACCGGTACGCGCCTGCCTGGCGACGTCCACCGGGCGCCGATGATCATTGACGTGATCGAGCGCGATGACCCGGCACTGTCGACGGCAACCCGCTGGGAAGACGTCATTGCACAGCAGCCGGGCGTTCATGTTGCCGGGAGCGGCCGCCGCAACGGCCAGTTCCTGACCATGCGAGGCTTCGATGAAAACGGCGTTCAGATCCGGCTGGATGGGGTGCGCCAGGACATCGATACCGGCCATATTGGCAACGTCTTTCTCGATCCCGGGCTGATCCAGCAGGTACAGATTGCCCGTGGCTCACTGTCCAGCCTGTATGGGGGCAACGCCATGGGGGGTGTGGTCAGCGTCACCACCGTCGACGCCGAGGACCTGCTCGCACCAGGGGACGACAGCGGCGCTCGGCTGTCGGTCTCCGGCGCGACGGCCTCCCATGAGCTGGGCTCTCAGCTAACCCTGTTTGGACGGCAGGGTAGTGGTACAGGAGCGCGTCAGGGGCTGGTAGCCATCGGCTATTCCGACTCTGGCGACATTCGCCGTGCCGGCGGCCAGCAGGCAGAAGAAGATGCCGACTTGACCAGCCTGTTGGCCAAGGGCAGTTGGCAGTTTGCCGACCACCAGGAGCTGTCCGCCAGCTGGCAGCATTACGACGAGGACAGCCGCCAGCCATCGAATCCGCAGGTCATCGATCCTGACCCCAGCAATCCACTGATCGACCGTGAGGTCACCAGTGACAACGCCCAGCTGGCCCACCGCTGGACACCCAGCGAGACAAGCTTCCTCGAAACACGCCTCAGCCTCAGCCGCCAGGACATCGATGACGAAAGTGATCGTACCCTTGAGCGCTATGGCATCCAGAGCGATGGCGTGCACCACCTGAGCCATGGATGGCTCGATCAGACCCTGGCCTTTGGCATCGAGTTCGAGCGCGCCGAACAGGACCCGTCAGGCGGTGCGACGGGCTTCCCCGATGCCGATATCGATACGTCGTCGGTCTATCTCGACGATACCTTGACGGTCGGGCGCTATTTGCACGACGGCGGCATAGGACAGTTCGACCTGGGCCTGGGCCTGCGCTACGACAGCTATGACGCCGAGGATAATGCTGGCCGAGATAGCGACGAAGACGAGCTTTCCCCCAAGGTCCGTCTGTCCTGGCGTCCGACCGACGCCTGGGTGATCTATACCGGCTATGCCGAGGCCTTCCGCGCCCCGACACTCAATGAGCTATATGCCAACGATCGCCACTTCGCGGGCTTTTGCGGTGGTCCTTTCTTCTGCGTACCCGACAATTTCTGGATTCCCAACCCCGACCTGGACCCTGAGACCAGCGATACCTGGGAGACCGGCTTTGGCTGGCAGCAGGGTGACTGGTCGGTGCGCGGCAGCTATTTCGATATCAAGGCCGACGACTTCATCGATACCAGCGTCGACCTGTTCGCCGGGACTACCCAGGCCGTCAACGTCTCCCGCGCGCACCTGTGGGGCTACGACCTGAGACTGGGCTATCAGCCCAGCGCCCTGCCGCCCCTGGACACCTTTGTGTCGGTATCACGCGTTTCGGGCAAGGACCGTGATAGCGGCGAAGACCTGGAGCGCCAGACGCCGCTGGAGGCCACCCTCGGCGCCGACTGGCACTTTTCCGATGCTGACCTGACAGTCGGCTGGCGAGGCCGCTTTGCCCGCGACTTCGATGACACCGGAGACGGCAGTCGCCTGCCTGGCTATGGGCTCAACGACCTGCAGCTGGCCTGGCAGCCAAGTCACGCGATATCGACCTCGCTGCGTCTGGCCAACGTCGCCGACCAGCAGTGGTATCGCCCCGACGGCAGTCTCGGCGACGGCCGCAGCCTGCTCGCCAATATCAGCTATCAGTGGTAGGAGATGCGCCATGAGTGATGATCAACGCAACGCCATTCTCGATGCCTTCCGCGCACTGCGAGAGACCAACCCACGCACCCCGGCGATCAGTATGGCGGAGTGTATCGGCGTCAGCGAAGGCGCCCTGCAAGCCTCGCGTCTGGGCGAGGACGTCATGACCCTGCCCTACGCTGCGACCACCGTCGCCGGAATGCTGCACACCCTGGGCCCGGTCAAGGCGTTGACCCGCTCCCGTCTCGCGGTACTGGAACAGACCGGCGAGTACCCCCGCTTGCAGGGCGGCCCCCATGCGGGACTGCTGTTGGCGCCGCGTGGCCTCGACCTGCGCTTGATCTTCTCCCGCTGGCACTGGGCCTGCCTGATTCGTGATGAACTGCCGGAGGGTGAGCGCTGGAGCCTGCAGGTATTCGACCAATCCGGCCACGCCGTGCACAAGGCCTTCTCGGTCAGCGAACGTCATCTCTCGCGCTGGCAGGAGATATGGGAAGAAGGCACCAGCGACGCTCCCTGCTTCGTCGACGAAGCGACACCCAGCGCGAGCGAGATCCCGGCGGCCGCGCGCGAGGGCCTCAAGCAGGACTGGGGCAGCATGACCGATGTGCACCAGTTCTTTGCCTTGTTGCGTCGTCACCACCTCAGCCGCCTTGATGCCAACCGCCTGATGGAAGGGGAATTTACCCAGGCGCTGCCAACATCCTGCGTCGCTAGCCTGCTCGACCTGGCAGCGGCTGAAGCGCTGCCGCTCATGCTGTTCGTCAGCAGCCGTGGCTGTGTGCAGATTCGCACCGGCGATATTGTGCCCCCCCAACGCATGCGAGGCTGGCTGAACCTGTTCATGGATGACGCCACCCTACACCTGAACGACACCTGCATCGACCAGGTCTGGACGGTGCACAAGCCCAACCGGGACGGCGGTGTGACGAGTCTCGAAGCCTTTGACCAGCACGGTGAGCTGGCCCTGCAGATCTACGCCGAGCGCAGTGAAGGTGAGCCCGAATCTCGCCTGTGGCGCACCCTGCTTGACCGCCTTGTCCATCACCAGGCCGCCTGAAGGAGCGCATCATGTTGACGCCTGTCCTGCCCCGGCGATCCCCTGTCTTGTTTAGAGCCTTGTCGAGCGCCTTACCCAGAGCATTGCTAAGCGCAGCCCTGGTGTGTTGGCTAGGCGTTTTCAGCCAGGCCAAGGCAGAGCCCCCCGCCACCTTGGTGCTGGGAGGTGACGTGGCGGAGATCGTGGCGGCGCTGGGCGCCGAGGCGTCGATCATCGCTCGGGACGACACTGTCAGCTACCCACCCGCCCTCGCCGACCTGCCATCGGTGGGCTACCTGCGCAGGCTATCGGCGGAGAGCGTGCTCGGTCTTGGCGCCCAGCGCATCATCGCGGCACATGCCGCCGGCCCCGAGCAGGCCCTGGCTCAGCTCGACGCCAGCGGTGTCGAACTGATCCGCGTACCCGGCGAGAAGGGACTTGCCGGTATCGCCCACAAGGTAGACGCCATCGCCACGGCGCTGTCCCGGGAGGAGCAGGGTCAACAGCTGACCCAGCAACTCGACAAGGACCTTGAACAACTGGCGGCGCTGCCGCCATTAAGTGGTCTCAAGGTGATGTTTCTACTGCATCACGGCGGCATGACACCCATGGTCGGTGGCCACGATACCCTGGCCCAGACCCTGATCGAGGCGCTCGGCGCCACCAATGCCTTCGCCGCCATGTCCGGCTACAAGCCGGTCTCGGCGGAAGGCATTATCCCTGCCGCGCCGGATGTGGTCATCGTGCCCCAGGCGGGGCTCGATGCGCTGGGCGGCGACGAAGGACTATGGCAACTGCCGGGGCTCGCACAGACACCGGCCGGGCGTCAGCACCACCTCGTCGCCATCGACAGCAGTGCGCTGCTGTCGATGGGGCCGCGCACCCCTGCGGCGCTAGTGCAACTGCACGGCGCGCTTGAGTCACTCACGCCAGACCACCAGCCATGAGATCCATACCCTGGCGTACCGTCACCGGTGGTCATCGCAAGTCAGCGGTGACATCGGCCAGGAGCACCGCTGCCGTCACCCCGGCCCCGGCCCCGGCCGCCAGCGCGCCTCAACCAGGACCCCATAGAAACCCGCACCGGGCCATCACCGGCCTGGCCCTGGCCGTGCTGCTGGCCTTGGTGATCTTCTCCTGTACCGGCCCACTGGGGCTGTCACTGGACCAGCTGATACCTGCCGTCGATCAGCAGGCCCTGACCATCTGGTGGCAGCTACGGCTACCCCGGCTGCTGCTCGGGCTGGGGGTGGGCATGCTGCTGGCGGGAAGCGGCGCGGCGATGCAGGGCCTGTTTCGCAACCCCTTGGCAGATCCGACATTGCTCGGCATGGCCAGCGGCGCGGGGCTGGCGGTGTCGCTATGGATCGTGTTGCTGGAGGCTGAAGGCTCGCCCTTTGGCCTCTATGGCCATTGCATCGCGGGCTTTGTCGGTGCCTTCACCGTCGGCCTTCTGGTCTTCGCCATCAGTCAGCGTGGGTTGATGGGCGCGGCCTCCAGCAGTGCCCTGTTCACCCTGCTGCTGGCGGGCCTGGCGATCAACACCCTGGCCGCCGCCGGAGGCGGCGTGCTGGCCTTTATCGCCAACGATGAACAGCTTCGGCAGTTGAGCCTGTGGGGCATGGGCAGTCTGGCCAATGCCCTGTGGCCAGCGGTCATTGGCCTGTGGCTGGTGGCGCCGGTCGTCATCATCATACTTCTCAGAAGCGCCCGTGATCTGGACCTGTTGCAGCTGGGGGATATCACCGCCCACGCCGCTGGACTCGACAGTTCGCGCCTGCGTCGGCGGGTGGTGGTGGCCACCGCGCTGGGCGTCGGAGCCAGCGTGGCGCTGGCCGGCATCATCGGCTTCATCGGCCTGTTGATCCCCCACTGCCTGCGGCTGTGGCTGGGCCCAGGCCACCGGCTGTTGATTCCGGCCTCGATGCTGGGGGGCGCGCTGCTGCTTATCGTGTCCGACGGACTCGCGCGGGGACTGGCCAATCCGGCCGAAATTCCGGTAGGCCTGCTGACCAGCCTGATCGGCGGCCCTTACTTTCTCTGGCTACTGATCCGGGAGCGCCCCTCATGCTGACACTGCATGCTGCCAGCCTGACCACACCGCCACTGGTGGAACGCCTCAGTGACAGCGTCGCCAGCGGTGACTTTCTGGCCATTCTTGGGCCCAATGGCGCGGGCAAGAGTACCCTGCTGGGGCTGTTAAGCGGTTTTCGCAAGCCTGCCCAGGGCAGCGTGACACTGGATCAGCGCCCGCTAGATGACTGGCACCCCCACGACTTGGCCCAGCGTCGCGCCCTGGTGGCCCAGCAGGAAAGCCCGGTGTTTGCCTGGCGGGTGGATCAGCTGGCCGGCCTTGGCGCCCAATGTGACGAAGATGAGGTCGCGCGATGGCTCGAACGACTCGAGCTGAGCGACCTGGCACAGCGCAATGTGCAGACGCTGTCTGGCGGGGAGCGGCAGAGAGTGATGATTGCCCGCGCCCTGTGCCAGTTGGCGGGCCCCAGTCAGGGCACTCGCTACCTGCTGCTGGATGAACCCACCAGCGCATTGGACATTGGCCAGAGCCAGGCGCTGATGCGCTGCCTGGAGCGGCTGACGCAACAGCAGGACCTGGCAGTGATCTGCGTGCTGCACGACCTCAACCTGGCCAATGCCTACGCCGACCGGGTGTGGCTGATGGACAGGGGCACTCGCATTGCCAGTGGCGCACCGTCGGAGGTGTTGCGGGCAGACGCCCTGTCAGAGCTCTACCACGCCGAGCTGGATGAACTGGACCATAGTGGGGGCCACTGGCTGGCGCTCAAGCACTGACGTTGCACCCGGCACTCAGGGAGCCAGCAGGGCGCTGATGGCCACCCCGGTATGCATCACGTGATCGTGCATGCGCCGTCGCGCAAGATCCGGATCACGTGCGTGAAGCGCGTCGAGGATCGCGCGGTGCTCGTCGGTGGATTCCTGCCAGCGGCCAAGCTTATCCAGGGCGAGGTAGCGCGCCCGCTCCAGGCGACCGAGCAGGCGCTGATGGGTCTCCACCAGCACCGGGTTACGCGCCGCCGCGACCAGCAGTGCATGGATGCGGGTGTTGGTCGCGAAGTAGCCGTCCCGGTCCCCCTTGGCATGCTGCTTTTCGAGACGCTCCTGCAGGTTGGTCAGGCGCTTGAGCTCGGTCGCCGTCATCCGCAGGGCGGCCAGCTCGACGGCCATGGCTTCAAGCCCGGCTTCGACCTCGAACAGATGACGTAACTCGGCGCCGTCCAGCCGGGTCACCAGCGCATTACGATTACGCCGCAAGGTCACCAGTCCCTCACCGGCCAGCTGGTTCAAGGCATCGCGCAGCGGCGTGCGCGAGATACCCAGGCGACGGCACAGCGCAGGCTCCAGCAGGCGCTCACCCGGCGCCAGCTCGCCCTGAACAATCAGCCCCTTGAGCAGTTCGTAGGCTTCATCCGCCAACGATGGCGCCTGTATCCTGCGCCGGTGAAGCGCGCTTGAGCGTGCTGGCGCGGTGGAGCTGTCATCCTGGGTCGCATCCATTGACCGATGTCCGAAGCAGGTGGAGAGATTGGCCGAGCGAGGAGTATAGCGAGCGACCCGACGCCAAGGCGAATGACGTCAGGACGCCCGAGGGGCTGCTGGAAGGCAGCCGCAGTGCTGCGCGACCAGTCGGGCTGTCACGTCGGCTGCCGTCCGATCAGAGCCGTCATCGCGTCACCGAGCCCGAGGCTCGCCTTGCTCGGCGGCGGGGCATAGCTACCTGCCTTGGCGACACCACCCTTGCCCCGACCAAGCTCGACCAGCGCCTGGGCCTGGACGATGGCACAGCTCACTCCATCCAGGGCCGGCACAGGCAGTCGGTCGGCGACGTCGCGGGCCAGTCCGGCCAGCGGGGCGCCCGCCAGTATCAGGACATCGGCACCGTCGTCCCTGACCGCCCGTTCTGCCAGCTCGATCAGGCGCGTGCCCTGATCCAGCTGCACGTTGCCGATATCCGGCAGCGGCTGGTCCAGGGCGCGGATGCTGGCCAGCCGCGAAGACAGGCCGTGGCTCTCCACGGTCTCGCGATACCAGGCCTGAATGCGCTGGGAAATGGCGATGATGGAGAAGCGTCCCCCCAGCTGGCAGGCGCTCATCAATGCCGCCTCGGTCAATCCCACCACGGGCACTGGCAGCGCTTCACGCAAGGCGGCAAGCCCCGGATCACCAAAGGCCGCCACCACCACGGCGTCGTGGCCAGGGTAGCGCTCGGCGGCAACTCCCAGGGTCGCATAGCCGCCAATCAAGGCCTCTGCACGGGTTTCGATATAGGCCACGCCGAAGGGCGCGGTGGCCATGCTGAGCTGGGCGCCAGCCCGCAGGCTGAGGCGTGCTTCTCGCTCGATCAGCGTCGTGACGCTTTCGGAGATGTTGGGGTTGATGACCAGCAGTTTCATAGCAGTCTCTTGTTGTTGTCACGCATGGCCATGGCCACAGCGATCACCGGCAAGGGTGACCCAGCGTGGCCGTAGGCCGGTCAATAGCCCAGCGTTCGCGGCAGCCAGGTCACCAGGGAGGGGAAGGCGATGCAGGCCACCAGGACGACGTATTGAAAGACGATGAAAGGCCAGGCGCTCTTCATCAGCTCGTGCAGACTGATCTTGGAAATGCCGCACATCACGAACAGCAGCACGCCCACCGGTGGCGTCATCATGCCTACCACCAGGTTCATCACGAACAGAAAGCCGAACAGCAGCGGGTCGATACCGTAGGACAGGGCGATAGGCGCCAGCAGCGGTACCAGCATGATGTAGGCGGCGTTGGACTCGACGAACATGCCGACCAGGATCAATAGCCCCATCACCAGCAGCAGGAACATCAGCGGGTCGCTAGTCAGCCCCTGCAGCGCGCTGGTCAGGCGCATCGGCACCAGATCAATGGTGAAGGCAAAGGTCATGGTCGAGGCAAAGGCGATCAGCGCTCCCACCATGGCTGCCGTTACCGCGGCGTTGAACATGGCCTTGGGCAGATGCGATAGGCGTAGCTGTCGGGTGACGAAGAAGCCGATGAGCAAGGCGTAGAGCACCGCGATGCCGGCCCCTTCGGTGGGAGTGAAGGCGCCGGCCACGATGCCGCCCACCACCACGATTGGCATCAACAGGATGGGCAGCGCCCGCCAAGTCTGCACCAGCACATGTCGCAGGCCGATGACTCCCCCCGCCAGCGGATAGCCCCGTCGCATCGACAGCCAGCTGGCCAGGCCCATGAATCCCAGCGCCAGCACGACGCCAGGCACGATACCGGCCATGAACAGCCCGCCCACCGAGACGCTGGAGCCCGCCATCAAGGCGTAGACGATCATCGCGTTGCTGGGGGGAATGATGGCGCCGAGATTGGCCGCCGAGGCGACCACCGCACTGCTGTAGCCCGTGTCGTACTGCTGGCGCATGGACGGCACCAGCGAGCTGCCCAGGGCGCTGGCACTGGCGACCGCGGCGCCACTGACCGCTGCCAGTACCATACCGGCCACGATGGCCACATGGGCCAGACCGCCGTGCACCCGGCCGATCAGGGAGTTGGCGAAATCGACCAGGCGCTGGAGGATGCCTGCAGCGACCATCAGCTCCCCTGCCAGCATGAACAGCGGAATCGCCATCAGCGGAAAGCTGTCCACCGAATGCATCATGCGCTGGGGCAGCACCGCCAGGTCCATGCCGCCCACCAGCAGTCCCACCAACGAGGCCAGCCCCAGGGCAAAGGCCAGCGGCATCCGCAGTAGCGCGAGCAGCGCAAAACTCACCAGAATCGCGGTCGTCATGGGCGCGTCTCCTGATTCGGATCAGCCGATGAGCGCTGCCCATCGATCACCTGCGAGGGCTGCTCCGGCGACGCCCCTGGCAGCGCCTGCAGGGGCGTCAGTTCCAGTACCTGAGCCAGCAGGTGCAAGGCACAGTGGATCGCCGAGACCAGCACCGCGACGTAGAACACGGCTGCCGTGACCGGCATGGTGGGCATCAGCTGAGGCCACTTGTCGATCACGGCTCCCAGACTGACCACCCCCAGCACCACCATCAGCAGCACGCCGAGGGCGGCCATAAGCCGGCCCAGCCGGCGCTGTGCGCCGGTGGGGAGGTGGCTGACCAGGGCATCGATGCCGACATGCACGCCGCGCGGGATTCCATGGGGTATGGCCAGAAAGATCGCCCAGACAAAACACAGTCGCGACAGTTCATCGGCGGAGTCGATACTGGTGCCCAGCAGGTAGCGTGCCACCACCTGGGCACACACCAGGATCGTCATCAGCCCCATGGTCAACAGGATGGCGTAGTAGGAGCCCCGATCCATCCAGGCCAGCAGTTGCAGCAAGTGGCGACGGCCGGATGCAAGGGCGTGGGCCTCCGGACGTTGCCAGGCCCGTGTCATGCCCCCAGCTCCTCGATGACCTTGTCGACCAGCTCGGCGCCGATCTTGTCTCTCAACTCGTCGACTACGCCCTGGCTCGCTTCGCGCAATTGCTCACGGGTCTCGTCGCTGATGGGAGTGAACTGCATGCCCCGCTCGATCAAGGTCTCACGGGCCTGGTCGTCTTCTGCCGCGGCGGTTTCACGCTGCCAGGCGACCGCCTCGTCCATGGCGCTCATCAGCATCTCGCGCTGGTCGTCGCTGAGGCCCTCGACCTTGTCACGGTTGGCGACCACCACGATGTAGTCATAGAAGTGTCCGGTGTCGGACAGGTAGGACTGGACCTCGTCCAGACGCTTGGTCTCGATAATGCTGTAGGGGTTTTCCTGACCGTCGAGCACGCCCTGCTGCAGGGCACCGTAGACTTCCTTGATGTCCATCGACACCGGGTTGGCCCCGATAGCACGGAAGGTATCCAGATGCGTCTGATTGGGCTGCAGGCGAATCTTCAGCTCGGCAAAGTCATCGATGGAGGTCAGTGGGTGCGCGTTGTTGGTGACATGGCGAAAACCAAGCTCCATGTAACCCAGCGCCACGAAACCCGCCTCAGCCAACTTCTCGTTGAGCAGGTCTCCGACCTCACCGTCGATCAGGGCAAAGGCATCCTCGCGGCTGTCGAAGGCAAAGGGCAGGCTCAGAGCCTCAAGTTCCGGCACAGTCCGTGACAGATACGAGATACCGATCCAGCTGCCCATGATGGCGCCGGAGCTGACCTGATCAAGGTTCTCTCCGGCACCCCCTAGCTGCATGTTGGGAAACAGCTGGGCCGTCAATTCGCCATCGCTCTGCTCAGCCAGGTTTTCGGCAAAGCGCTCCATGGCGCGGCTACTGGAGTGGTCGGTGGCAAAGTTACCGCCGAAACGCAGGTTGTCGGCCTGGGCCAGCAAGGGTGTGCACAGTCCCAGCGCGAGTGCGCCAGCGGTCATCAGGGGGGAGCGGAAGATCATCGACATCAGGCAATCCTTTTTATTGGCGTTATTGGCGTTATTGGCGTCATGCAGAAGCACGCTAGCGAAGCAGAGCCACCAGGCAGGCCCACCATGGAGCCTCCCGAGCGACCATGCTTTGACCTTAGTCGAATGTTTTTGAAAATTCCAAATCTTGAATACTATTTTTTTATATTTCTATATTTTTCAATTAATTACTGTTTTAAAAAATTAACCACTACACAGAACGACCCGGTTCACGGACGCCAAAGGGCCGCCATCCCGCAGACCGAAGAGACTGTCTGCAGGAGGCAGGGCGAACGGAGGGGGCGAACGGAGCTGGCCGTGAGGAGCTGGCCGTGAGGAACCAGGAGAGGAACCAGGAAATAGGAGCAGAAAGAGACAAGAAAACAGCGGACGCGCGACGACCGCGCTCAGGGGCTGGCGGGCAGACCTTGCAGGATGGCCTGGCCTGTCTTGCGCATATGCAGGCTCAGCGCCTCCGACAGTGCCTGGGCGTCCCGCGCTTCAAGGGCCTCGACAAAGTAGGTGTGCTCCCTGGCGGATTCTTCCCAGCGGGCCGAATCCAGATTGGCCACGTAGCGTGCGCGGGTGATGCGCAGCGTCAGCGACTGCTCAAGATCCTTCAGCACGCGGTTACCCGACAGCTCGGCCAGGCGAGCGTGGATCTGCTGGTTCAGGGCAAAGTACTGCGGACGACGGTTGGCGTTGAAGTGTTCCATCATCTCATCATGCAGCGCACGCACCTGTGCGATGTCCGTATCGCTGGCGCGCACCACCAGCAGGTTGCCCGCCAGGGATTCCAGCGCCGCCATCACTTCGAACAGGTCCCTCACTTCCTCCCTGTCCACCGTGGTCACCCGGGCGCCTCGATGGGGCAGCATCTCGACCAGTCCTTCACTTGCCAGCACCTTGAGCGCCTGTCGCAGTGGGGTTGGTGACACCCCGAACGCCTCGCACAAGGACTTCTCGGCAATGCGACTGCCCGGCGCCAGCTCGCCTTCCATGACCATGTCACGCAGGCGTTCTGCAACGGCCTCGTACAGGCTGGAACGCTTGAGTGGTGCGGCTCTTGGCGCCGACAGCACCTCCTTTTTCGCGGGCTCGTTCATGCTTACTCCTTGCATTGACAGCGGTCGACGTCACACATCACTTACGCCAGGACATCGCAGTGTACTTGCAAAAACTTGGCGTTGTGCAATGCTGAAAAGGTCGTAGAAATTTGGAATTCCGAATTCCTTAATGACTCTGAGTGTAGCATGTCGCGTCCTGACGGGAGCGTAACGCCAGATGCCAGACCGCATCCGCTGCTGCACGACAATAACAACACCTGGCAATCGCCACTCCCGGCAAGGAACCACCGCCCATGCACCGCACACTCCTGGGGATGCTGACCCCGTCGTCGAATACCGTACTGGAACCCTATACCAGCGCGATTCTTCACGACCTGATGCCCCATGTCAGCGCGCACTTTCAGCGCTTCACGGTCAAGGAAATCTCGCTGAGCGAAGCGGCCCTCGCTCAGTTCGACCCACAGCCGCAGCTGGACGCCGCCCGCCTTCTGCATGACGCCCACATGGACGTCATCGCCTGGAACGGCACGTCATCGAGCTGGCTGGGCTTCGACGCCGATCGTCGGCTATGCGAGGCCATCACCCATGCCACCGGCGTTGCGGCAACGAGCAGCGTGCTGGCACTCAACGAGGTGCTCCAGCGCACCGGCGTCACGCGGCTAGGCCTCGTCACCCCCTACCTGGACGATATCCAGGCGGCGATCGTCGCCAACTATCGGCAGGAAGGCATCGAGGTGGTTGCCGAGCGCCACTTGAACGATCGCGGCAACTTCTCATTTTCCGAGTACAGCGAAGACACCCTTGCCGACATGGTGCGCGACGTCGCCAGGGCCAAGCCCGATGCCATCACCATTCTCTGCACCAATCTGCGTGGTGCCGGCATTGTCGAAGCGCTGGAGGCCGAGATCGGCATTCCGATCTATGACTCGGTCAGCGTCACGGTATGGAAATGCCTGGCGCTGGCTGGCCGCAACCCCGCCGACATCCGCGGCTGGGGCCAGCTGTTCCACGACCCTCGACTGCGCTGACGCCCGTCCTGCGAACCACCCAACACCCTATCCAACAACAACATTGAGGTGCTCCGATGATGACATTTCCCCTGGCAACACGAACCGGCCGGTTGGCGCTTGGTGCGCTCGTCGCCGCCCCCCTATGGATCGCCACCAGTCAGGCTCAGGCCGACACCCTGCTGCGTGTCGCCGGCAACTTTTCCGGCAACAAGCTTCACGTCGACAGCGTGGAGCGCCCCTTCTTCGCCGAGCTGGACGCGCGTGACGACCTGACGGTCAGCTACAACCCGATGGATGCCATCGGAGTGGAAGCCGCCGACGCCCTGCGCAACATCCGCTCAGGCGCCTTTGACGTGATGTCGGTGCAGATCGGCATGGCCTCACGAGACGAGCCTTTCTTCGAAGGTATCGACCTGGCCGGCGTCACCGCCGATCTGGATCAGCAACGCGAGGCGGTGGACGCCTTCCGTGCCGACTTCGACGCCCGCCTGCAGGAACGCTTCAACGCCAAGCTAATGACATTGTGGCCATTCGGCCCGCAGATGATGTTCTGCAATGGCGACATCGACAGCGCCGACGACCTGGCTGGCAAGAAGGTGCGGGTATTCACCCCGTCGATGTCACGCCTGGTGGAAGGGCTCGGCGCGGTGCCGGTGACGCTGCAATTCAGCGAGGTCTACCTGGCCCTCCAGCGCGGCGTGGCCGACTGTGGCGTCACCGCACCCTCCGCCGGCAGCAACGGCAAATGGCCAGAGGTGACCGACCACTTCGTGCCGCTGCCGCTGTCCTACTCGGTCCAGGGGCATTTCATGAACCTGGATACCTGGAACGGCTTCGACGCCGAGCAGCAGGCTTCCCTGACCGAGGCCTTCGCACGCCTGGAGGACCAGATGTGGGAGCTGGCCTATAGCGTCAATGACGATGCCATCGCCTGCAACACCGGCCAGCCGAGCTGCGAAAATCACACCGCCTACGACATGACCCTGGTGGAGATCGACGAGGACTCCCGCACGCGTATCGAGCAGATCACCACCGAGGCGGTACTGCCGGTGTGGGCGGACACCTGTGATGCGCGCTACCCCGAATGTACTGCGCTCTGGAACGCAAGCGTTGGCGAGGTCACCGGACTGACCGCTGAAGCCCCCTGACGCCGTCTCGTCATTGTCCTTTCCTGGTGGTGGGGCCGCCTGGCGGCCCCCAAGGAGCTCCCATGCCTCACCTTCGTCATGCTGATGCGCCAGCGTCGGACAGGTCCCAGGGCCTCGATGCACGCCTTGCCCGCCTGTCTCGTGGTGCCGCCCTGGCGGCCGGATACGGTGCCTTGGTGTTATCCGGACTGATCACCTTCGAGGTGCTGGCCCGCAAGTTCTTCGCCTTCTCGCTACAAGGGGTCGATGAGATAGGCGGCTATGTGCTGGCCATCGGCGTCGCCGCCAGTTTCGCCTTTGCCCTGACTCAGCGTGCTCACACCCGGGTCGACGTGCTGTTGACCCGGCTGCCCCAGGGCATGCGGGCGCTGCTCAACGCCGTCGCGCAGCTGCTGTTATGTGGCTTTTCGCTGTTCATGCTGTGGCGCGGGGCCGCTACCCTGGGCGAAACCATCGAGTTCTCGAGCCTCGCCAGTACACCGCTGCAGACGCCGCTGTGGATTCCGCAGTCGCTGTGGCTCATCGGGCTCTCGATCTTCGCCCTGGTCACGCTGCGCGCCGCCGGAAAGGCGCTGTCCCAGCTGTGTCGCGGACGCTTCTCTCAGCTGAATGCGGACTGCGACCCGCCCAGCGCCGATGACGAGCTCGACCAGGCGAAGCGCCACTACGTGGACGCTGGGTCCGCCAGCAGTGTCGCCGCAGCAGGACAGGCTCGGCACAAAGGGCATTCCCCCCAGATCCATGACCGGGGGACACCGTCATGATATCCATCACCGAAGTGCTGCTGGGCTTTGCCCTGATGATCACCATGATGGCAGTAGGTATCCATGTCGCCGTGGCCATCTTTGTCACCGCTGCCCTCGGTGCCCTGCTCTACCTGGGCACCCCGCTCCTCTATTCCTTCGGCGATCTGCTCTGGGGCACCCTCAACGACTTTATTCTTACCGCGATTCCGCTGTTCATCCTGCTGGGAGAACTGTTGTTGCGTGCGGGCATTACCGAACGCATGTACTCGGCCTTGTCGGTATGGCTCAACCGTCTGCCCGGAGGCCTGCTCCACACCAATATCGGCGCCTCTTCCGTGTTTGCCGCGATGTCCGGCTCGTCGGTGGCCACCGCAGCCACCATCGGCACCGTGGCGCTACCGGCCTTCAATGAGCGCGGCTACAGCGAGCGACTAGCGCTGGGCACCCTGGCGGCCGGGGCAACGCTGGGCATCCTGATTCCTCCCAGCATCAACATGATCATCTACGGGGCCATCACCAATACCTCCATCGGCGCCCTGTTCATTGCCGGTATCGTGCCGGGACTCGCCCTGGCCGCCGCCTTCATGCTGGTGATCATGGCCATCAGCCTGCTGCGTCCTGGCGTGGCAGGCAGCCGCGAGGAACGGGTGCCGCTGGCCCAGCGGCTACGCTCGCTGGTCGATCTACTGCCGCCGGCCTTCGTCTTTGCCATCGTCATCGGCAGCATCTACAGCGGCTGGGCGACCCCTACCGAGGCGGCGGCCCTGGGGGTCATCGCGGCCCTCGTACTGGCAGCGATCAATCGCAAGCTATCGCTCACCATGCTGCACGAGTGCTTTCTCTCGATGGCCCGTACCACCGCCATGATCATGCTGATCATCGCTGCGGCCTTCTTTCTCAACTACATCGTCGGCATCCTGGGCATTCCCTTCGCCCTGACCCAATGGGTGTCTGAGCTAGGTCTGACCTCGCTTGGGCTGATCCTGGCCCTGGTGGTGTTCTACCTGGTACTGGGCTGCTTCCTCGAGACGCTATCGATGATGATCGCCACCGTACCCATCGTGGTGCCCATGGTGGTGCAGTTCGGGATCGACCCGGTGTGGTTTGGCGTCTTTCTGGTGATCATGATGGAAATCTCGCTGATCACTCCGCCCATCGGCATGAACCTCTACGTGGTGCAGGGAGTACGCGGGCGCGGCTCCATCGTCGACGTGATGCTGGGCAGCCTGCCCTTCCTGGCCGTCATGCTCGGCTTTGTTGCCCTGATCACCGCCTGGCCGGCCATCGTACTGTGGTTGCCAGGGGTAATGGGGTAGCGATTTACACCAACAACAATGACCTTTGCCGACCCCGTCGGCCTCGGGAGAACGCAAGATGCAACGCCTCGATACCTTGATCACCAATGCCAACGTGATCACCGCCGCCGACCGTTTCAGCGCCGATATCGGCATTCGCGACGGACGCATCGTCGCCCTGGGCGAAGGGCTCGCCGCCACCGCTGAGGTGACCGGTGACACCATCGATGCTGCCGGGCTGTGGGTCATGCCTGGCGGCATCGACGCCCACTGCCACCTGGCCCAGCCCCTGGGCGACGGCGCGGTAATGGCCGATGGCTTCGCGTCGGGAACTCGCTCGGCCGCGGCGGGCGGGACCACCACGGTGATTCCCTTCGCCGCCCAGTTCAAGGGCCAGTCGCTGCGTGCCGCGGTGGACGACTATCACCGAGAGAGCGATGGCCAGGCGATGATCGACTACGCCTTTCACATGATCGTCACCGACCCCAGCGAGACAGTACTGCGCGACGAGCTGCCGGCGCTGATCAAGGAAGGCTACAGCTCCTTCAAGATCTACCTGACCTACGATGATCTGAAGCTCAACGACCGCGAAGTGCTGGAAGTGCTGGCGCTGGCCCGTCGCGAGGGCGCCATGGTGATGGTGCATGCCGAGAATGCCGACTGCATCGCCTATCTGACCGAGCTGCTGGAAACCCAGGGCCACACCGCCCCGCGCTATCATGCCGAGGCCCACTCTTCCATTGCCGAGCGTGAGGCCACCCACCGTGCGATTTCCCTGGCGGAGCTGATCGACGTCCCGGTGCTGATCGTGCACGTCTCCGGCCCCCAGGCCATCGAGCAGATCCGCTGGGCCCAGAGCCGAGGCCTCAGGGTCTATGGCGAGACCTGCCCCCAGTATCTGATGTTGACCGCCGACGACCTGGACCAGGATGGCTTCGAGGGCGCCAAGTGCGTGTGCAGCCCACCACCGCGCGACCCAGCCGCACAGCAGGCGGTGTGGGAGGCGCTGGAAAGCGGGGTCTTTCAGGTCTTTTCCTCGGACCACGCGCCCTTCCGCTACGAAGACGACAAAGGCAAGAAGCTGAACGGCGAGGATGCCAGCTTTTCCTGCATCCCCAACGGTATTCCCGGGCTCGAGACGCGCCTGTCGATCCTGTTTTCCGAGGGCGTCATCAAACAGCGCATCGACGCCACCCGCTTCGTCGCGCTGACCGCCACCAACCCGGCCAAGATCTATGGACTGTATCCGCGCAAGGGCACCATCGCCGTGGGCAGTGACGCCGACCTGACCCTGTGGGATCCCGATGCCCGCGTCACCGTTCGCAACGCCGACCTGCACCACGCCGTGGACTACACCCCTTACGAAGGGCTCGAACTCACCGGCAAGGTCGTCATGACATTGAACCGGGGCCGGATCGTGGCCCGCGATGGCAAACCCTGTGGCCCGCCGGATGGCGGCGAGTTCCTGCGCTGCGACACTCCCACCCCGGCGCGACCCAGAGGCCAGGCCAAGGGGTTTTGAGGGGGACGCGAAGCAACAGCCCTGGGCGTGTAGATGCGCTCCTGGGGCCTGTCACCGCTGCCGCACGTCGGCACGAGTCATCCGCCTCCTAGCCCAGCGCTTCCTCGACGATGGCGCGGGCTTCGTCGCTCATGGGCAGGCCCAGCGCCAGCTGATGGGCGGCGGGGGACATCTTCTTCCAGGTCATCTGGACGATGCGGATCAGGTGGTCGTGGTCGACCTGGCGGGAAAAGTCTGCGAAGTAATTCTCGAGAAAGACCAGGCAGGCACAGTCCTCTACTGCCTGGGTACCAGGATCACGTCCCAGTCCCTGCTTGCGGATCATCCGCGCCACTTCGTCGGCATCGGCGTCGCTGTAACCGCTGCTGCGCATAACCTCGGCCGCCAGCAGACCTGCACGCTTGCCCTGGTCGCGGCGCCAGGTCAGGTAGCCGATACGACCTTCTTCGTAGTCGCTGCGCGGGACTTCCCAGCGTTTGAGGTGCTGGTTGCGAACCGCTAGCCGGACCAGCTCGGGGGCTTTGGGATCGAGGCGCTCGAGCCACGCCGACATGCGACCGGCGTGCCACAGCTCCTGCGGCTGCTGCTGACCGTCGACCTCGATGCGGCGAGGATCATCGGCATGCATGGCATCGAGTCTGGAACAGGCTAGGTCAAAGGGTGCAGGGCTCATGGGCTACCTCGGGTGACGTCACGACATTGCCCTATGGTAACGACGATGTGCCGATCTCAGTAGCCCTTGTGGCAGGACTGACCGCGCAAGTGGCGGCAGGCCAGCGCCAGTGGCAGCAGGAAGATGGCAAATACCCACATGACCACGGCTACCATCACCGCCAGCAAGGTCCGTAGCCATGACCGTTCCGTCACCGCCGACGAGATACCCAGGCTCTCCAGCAACAGCCCCAACACCGCATCCATGCCGAACAGCAGCATGGCATTGCACATCCCTACCCAGATCGCCACATCGACGACCTCTCCATGGGGGATCAGACCGATGATCGCCAGGAGCAAGAGAGCGCCGAGAGCCACCCGCACACAGACGGCGCGCAGCCGAGGCGCCCCAGTAAAGGAAGAGGGTGAGACAAGGAGCAGGCTAGCCATAAGGACACCAAGTGTGACGAGATACACACTGTATACTGAACGCTACCTACCCCTTTTGACTTAGACATTTGTGCGCGATCACCTACGCGGCTGTCAGCTTGATCCAGATCAAGGTTTTTTGCTGCTTGCTGCTTCCCCAACGCTCTCGCTGCGCCGTACAAGGCCCGCAGTGACGACCAACTACGGCGAAGGGCCGACGCTTTCGCGCCGGCCCTTCGTCAATTTACCGCTCGCCAGGCAGACAAGATGTGTCTGTCAGAACGTGTAGACCACGCTTCCGGTCAGCGTATCCACATGCCCGATACGATCCGCGTCGATGCGTTCCACCTCGAGTCGACCGGTCACATCGAACAGTTGAACCCTGGCGCCAAACCCATACACAGGGTCAGTACCGGAGTAATCCTTGCTCACCCCGCGGCCATTACGGTCGGCATCCCAGTCGGCCATGCCTGCCTTGCCGTAGACGCCGAAGGGGCCAAAGCTGAAGCCTGCGATACCCATGGCCTGCAGGCTTTCAATATCCAACGTGGCGGAGGTGCCATCGACATCGCCGTCGAGCTCGCTGCCGTTCAGGTACGACAGCTCCGCACCAAGGTCCAGGAAAGGCAGCCAGCCAAAGTTGTAGCCCGCAAATACCTTTGCCGCTGACGCTTCATCGTCAAAATCATCGTCGCCCTGAATCTGGCCTGCACCTATCCCCACGTAGAGGCCTGTACTGCCGCCCGCTACACAGTGAGTCGATGCCATCAGTGCCAGTCCCATGACCACCCCTGCCAGCATCATTCGCCGCATGATCCGTGACATGTCATACACTCCCTGGAACCCTCGCCACCCCAGGAGCACAGCGCGTGCGTGCTCGACCAGGTCTGCAGTGCGTCCTTTGTGCGAGGTTTCTCGCACATGACACCTTGTACAAGTTTATCGTGAGACGACATTCTTTGCAGTATCGATTCAGGGAAAGTTCCCTGCGCGGGTGTCGTCGAGGTGCCGGCATCCGGCGATCCAACGCGGTGAAGTCATGGAAACCGCGGTAGTGTTATGTTATACCCTCCAGCCGATTCCGCACGCCCGTCACCACTCCGGAGTTCCGCATGTCCCATCGCCATCGTCCCGAGGGGCCTTGCCATTTCTCATTGATGTCGCTGTCCATGAAGCGTCGCCTCGGCCTGGTCGCCATCCCCTTGCTGCCGCTGTGGCTGGCCGTTAGCTGGTCAGCAGGGTGGTGGCACTGATGTCGCGCCTGACCCTCCATGACCTGCAGCTGGCACGCGGCGGCCGAACGGTGCTCGAGCACCTGGAAGGCCGCTTCCAAGACGGTGCCATCACCGCGCTGATAGGCGCCAACGGTGCCGGCAAGAGCACCCTGATTCAGGCCATCATGGGCACACTGACGCCGGTCGCCGGACGAGTGGAATGTGACGTGCCCGCCGCCCGGCGCGCCTGGCTGCCCCAGCAGCTGGCACTGGACCTCAGCTTCCCGATGAGTGTCGAAGAACTGATCATGACCGGCACCTGGCCGAGCCACGGGGCCTTCAAGGGCTACTGTGGTGCGCACTACCGCAGGGGCCGGGACATCATGGAGCGACTGGGCATCTCTCACCTCGCACACCGTCCCCTCGGCGAGCTATCCGGCGGTCAGCGCCAGCGCGCCTTGATCGGGCGCACGCTGATGCAGGAAGCCGAGCTGCTGCTGCTCGACGAGCCGTTTGCCAACGTCGACGTCGACACCGTGGAAATGCTGATGACGGTGCTTCGCGAAATGGCCGACGCGGGAGCCACGCTGGTCATCGTCCTGCACGACATGACGCAGCTATCGCGCCTGGCCGATGACGTGCTGGTGCTGACCGAGGGACATGGCCGCTGGGCCACCCCCGACGCTCTGGTCGAGCGCCACACCGGCCAGCTGACGCGCCCACCGCGCCTTCCCCTGACGTTTCCTGGATCTGTCTGAATGTTTGACGCACTTGTATCGACCCTGCACGCCTGGATGATTGCGCCGTTTGACTATGCATTCATGAGCCGCGCCCTGGTCGCCAGCCTGGCCCTGTCGCTGGCCGCACCGCCACTGGGGGTCTTCCTGATGCTGCGGGGCATGAGCCTGATCGGCGACGCCATGTCCCACGCCATTCTTCCCGGCGTTGCCCTGGGCTTTCTCATGGCGGGTTTCTCGCTGCCGATCATGAGCCTTGGCGGCATGCTGTCAGGATTGTTGATAGCACTGCTGGCGGGCAGCGTGTCTCAATTGACCGGCCATCGCGAAGACTCAGCCATGGCCAGTTTCTTCCTTATCTCCCTGGCAGCAGGGGTCATGCTGGTCGCCCTGGGCGGCAGCAGCGTCGACCTCACCCATGTCCTGTTCGGCTCCATCCTGGCGGTGGACACTACCGCTCTGGTGCTGATCGCCAGTATCAGTAGCCTGATCGTGATCACCCTGGCCGTCATCTTTCGTGCGCTGGTGGTGGAATGCCTCGACCCGCTGTTTCTACGCAGCCAGGGAGTCAAGGGCGGCCTGGTGCACGGGATCTTCCTGGGCCTGGTGGTGCTCAATCTCACCGCCGGGTTCCAGACCCTGGGCACTCTGATGGCGGTTGGCCTGATGATGCTGCCGGCCACCACGGCGCGCTTCTGGAGCACTCGCCTGGAAGGCCTGATGGGCCTGTCGGTGATCATTGCACTGGGTGCAAGCCTTGGTGGATTGCTGCTGTCGTACCACCTCAGCCTACCTTCAGGCCCTGCCATCATACTGCTGGCGGGGGTCGCCTACCTGCTGTCTGCGGTGTTTGGACGCCAGCACAGCCTTGCCGCGCGACTGCGACGCCGCGCCATGCCGCTGGGTGCCGACGATCGCGCCTGACCTGACCACGCCCATCCAACCGCCACCGGAGAACGACACTCATGCCCCTGTCACTGCCTCACGCTCTCATCAAACGCCACGCCTGGATGGCGTTGGCGGGACTCGCCCTTGGCCCCCAGGCCTTGGCGGCCGAACCTACGCAGGTGGTCACCAGCTTCAGTGTACTGGCCGATATGGTTCGCAACGTCGGTGGTGACAGGGTTGAGGTCACCTCCCTGGTCGGGACCGATAGCGACCCCCACGTCTACTCTCCTCGCCCCACCGATGCCAGAGCCCTGGCAGAGGCCGACCTTGTGGTGCTCAACGGCCTGCAGTTCGAGGGTTGGATGACACGCCTGCTGGACGCCAGTGGCTACCAAGGCACGACCGTTATCGCCACTGAGGGCGTACCAGTGCTGGCCTATGGCGGCCAGTCGCTGCATCAACAGAGCGACCACAGCGAACACCAGGGTCATGACGACCACGCTGAGCATGCAGGCCATGACGGCCATGACGGCCATGACGAGCATGACCATGCAGAGCACGCTGGCCATGACAGCCACGACGAGCATGATCACGCGGATCACGACGACCACGCTGGCCATGACAGCCACGACGAGCATGATCACGCGGATCATGACGGCCACGACCATGGACAGTATGATCCCCACGCCTGGCTCGACTTGTCGGCAGGGCTGATCTACGTCGCCAATATCCGCGATGGCCTGATCGCCGTAGATCCCGACAACAGCGCCCACTACACCGCCAGGGCCGATAGCTACATGGCGGACATCAAGGCGGCTCATCAACAGGTGCTGACGCTGCTGGACGACCTGCCAGACCATGCTCAGGTCATTGTCGGCCACGACGCCTTCGGTCACTTTTCGCGTGCCTACGGGATCGACTTCCTGTCGCCGGTGGGCCTTTCCACCGAAGCGGAACCATCAGCCGCCGATATCGCCCAAATGGTGGACATCATTCGCGAGCGCCAGATCCCCGCGCTGTTCATTGAAAACATGTCCAGTCCGGCGCTGATGGAACAGCTGTCCGAGGAAACGGGGGTGCCCATCGCCGGTACGCTGTATAACGGAGCGCTGTCGGAAAACGGCATGACCTCCCACTACGTGGGGATGATCCTGCACAACGCCGAGGTGCTGCACCAAGGCCTGCTGCACCAGGATGCCTCCGAATCATCAGACCATGACCACGATCATGATCATGATCATGATCATGCAGCGCATGACGACCATCAGCACTGATCACTCTTGCGCATCCGCTAGCATGCAAAGGACCGCCCGAGGGCGGTCCTTTAGCGAGGCACTGAACGCATCAGCGAAGCGCTGAACACATCAGCCGGGCTTGCCGAGACGCCAGGCGCCCGCAGTCCAGCCAGCGCTATCAGGCGTCAGGAATCTCCAGCGCCTGCTGAATCACCGGCCAGGCTTCTTCGCCATCTCGCGTGGTCACTCCCTCGACGAACGACCGGGTCTGCTCGGGATGTTGCTGTAGCCACTCCAGCGCCACCTGCTCCGGCTCACGCTCTTCGTAGCTGAATCCACGAATCATCGCGCTCTGGTCGTCTGCGCTGAAGACCAGTTGGTCCAGCAGGCGTGTGGCATTGGGATGGCTCTGCGCGAACTCGCGACGGACCAGTGTCCGCACGTCGCTGCGACCGCCCTCCGGCCCCCACATGTCGTTCGGATCATCCAGGTAGCGAACGTCGAACTCAATGTTCATCCAGTGCGGCGTCCAGCCCGCGAACACAATCCACTCTTCACGATCGATGGCCGCATCCACGGCACTGAGCATGCCGGGGGTGGAGGTTTCCGACAGCTCCCAGTCGCCCAGACCATAGCTGTCGTCGTCCACTGCGGCATTCAGCGAGTCGCTCATGCCGGAGCCGACTTCGATGGAGTAGATCGTGCGATCCAGACGCTCGGCAAACTCTTCCTTGTCCAGGTCTTCCGCCGATGTCAGACCCGCGTCGTACACATACGCCGGAACGGCGAACCCCAGCCGGGCGCCATCAACGTTGTTGCCGAGATCCTCAAGGGTGGGCTCGTCGCCCTCGAAGCTGGCGTCGTACATCCCCTGCTGGGCAGGCAGCCAGGCCGCCAGAAAGGCATCCAGCTCGCCTTGGCGCAGGGCCTGGTAGGTAATGGTAGAGCCAAGCTCTTCCTGTACGGGTTGATAGCCGAGCGTCTCCAGCAGGGTGGATGCCAGGGCCGTCTTGACCGTCACTCCCGGCCAGGCGGGAACGGAAAAACGAACCTGGGCATCTTCCTGAGTCGAGCGCTCTGCTTCCGCCTGGGCGGCCAATGGTGTAGCGGCCATCAAGGCGGCCAGCACAGCAGCAGACATCGTGTAATACGGCATGAAGCACCTGTAGATTGCGATAGAGGTCTCTACCATACCCTCTCAGCGCTGTGCCTCAAGGCGGCGCCTTCAACGGCTCCTTTGCTGAAGTTTGCCAAGAATGCCGGGCTGATCCAGTCTTAAGAGGAAACGGCACACTGGTGAAACGCCCCTCACCAAGAGCCCCGCCGGTCCCCTATATCCCCCCGTGGGAGGAGGCAAGTAGATGGCTGATATCGACTACACTCTCGAGCGCCAGATCACCATCAAGGCGCTAGCCAGGGCGCTGGCCCACGGTTTTTCTCCGATCGTCGAAGTCGAGTCCATGGATGGCATCTACACGGTGCGCTTCCACCATGCCAACGGAGCATCGGAGCTGGCCGACGACAAGGGCCGCACACGCACCTTCCTCGGCACCGGAGAAATTCGTGAGCTGCTGGGCGGCGTCGGCCTTACCCACGGCGTGCTGACCTGGTCGGATCAATGCGGCGATGAAATGATCGGGGTGGAAGGCAAGGCCATGACACCGGATGAGATGCTGGCCAACGGCACTCGTATTGCCTTCCGCTGAGGCGAGGCGTTGTCCGAGACGTCGAAGAGCGACGGTGAGGCAAGGAAAAAATCGTTGAGAAATAGCAGCTTACGCTATGCCAATGAGCACGTTAAGCCGATATTAAACGCCGTATCACCAGGTGCAGGCCCTTTTCAGACCAGCCCTGGACTATTGGCCTGCACGTCATGACAGAGTACCGTAAGCCTCATCATGCCTGTGCAGAGCACGCCGCAATGAGCGCATTGACGCCTTACCTGGCCAGATGGTCCCTGATGTGCACGCTGCTGTTGATGCTGGCCGGCTGTGCGTCGCCCCAGCTGGATACCAGCGGCGGCAACAAGGGGCTGTCCATGGAGCGTGCCCTGATCCTGTCGGAAGCCAGGGGCTCCCTGGGCACCCCCTATCGCTTTGGCGGCAATGACCCTCGCGGACTCGACTGTTCCGGCCTGGTGCAGATGGCTTACTCCCGGGCCGGCATCAGTGTCCCCCGGTCCTCACGGGAGCAATATCACCAATTGCCGGCGATTGACCAGCCACGCCCGGGCGACCTGCTGTTCTTCGCCACCGGCAAGGGCTCCGAGGTCAGCCATGTCGGCATCTTCGCCGGTAACGACGTCATGATTCATGCGCCGGGCCGGGGCCGCCAGGTCACCACGACATCGCTGACCCTCGACTACTGGCAAGAGCGTTTCGTCGGCGCCGCCGCCGCCGCGCCTTGAACGGGGCGCTGCGCTGATCTCTCTCTTTCTCTCCTTCTCTCCTTCTCGCGTTCTTGCGTTCTGCGCCGTCCGCCGCCCTGTTGCATGCGCCACCATCCGACTTTATCGACCAAGGTCGCATCAAGACGAATGAACGCTATGCTGTTTCGAGCATCAGAATATGTCACATAGTCGTCAACAAAGCTTAAGCACTCGTTAAGGTGGCGCCGCTACGATGGCATCGACCCTTTACCCAGCAACGATAAGGAACCGTCTTCATGCCTTTCCTGCAACAGGTCAGCAGATCTCACGCCCGCCTCTCCCTGCGCGGATGGCTGTCGGTCAGCGTTGCCATACTCGGCGGCATGGCCCTGATGGCATTCTGGTCGCCGATCAGCCTGTCGCTTGGCACGCTCAGCCTGATTCTGGGCAGCATGGCGCTGTGGCCGCGTTCCAGCGCCGCCCACACAGAGGCAGACCTGGATCGTGAGGCTCGCGTTGCCGAGACAGCCCACGCCAAGACAGCATTCTCGCTGACGCACCTGGCCCTCGCGGCGGTGGGTGTACTGGTCGCCCTGCAACTGCTGGCCTGATGACGCTCCATCCAGCGGCGTAAGAACATCGTGGCTTTACAGCTGCGCGCCATGCCCGGATCATGAGGCCCTGGTTATCTGATTGCCGCAGCGTGCCCTGCATCCGCTGCGCAGCCGAGACAAAGGCCTCACATGACATCCGCCCTTGCCGGCGCCGATATTGGCGCCACGCTGACGCGACTGCGCCAGTCCACGCCACTGGTACATAGCATTACCAACTACGTGGCCATGAACCCCGCCGCCAATGTGCTGCTGGCCCTGGGCGCATCGCCCGCCATGGTGCACGCCGCCGAAGAGGCAGCCGAGTTCGCGGCGCTCGCCGATGCTCTGGTCATCAACATCGGTACCCTTTCTGCCCCCTGGGTCGATGCCATGTTGAGCGCTGCCGAGTCCGCTCAACAACAACAGACCCCCTGGGTGCTGGATCCTGTGGCGATTGGCGCTACACGCTTTCGACGTGACGCCTGTGCCCGCCTGCTCGAGTTTTCTCCGACTATCATCCGCGGCAACGCCTCAGAGATCATCGCCCTCGCCGGCGACGCCCTGGGCGGGCGAGGCGTCGATTCCACCGCAACCAGTGACGACGCGCTCACGGCGGCGGTGGCCCTGGCCAGACGTCAGCAGGCAGTGGTCGCCGTCACCGGCGAGGTCGACCTGGTCACGGATGGCCAGCGATGCGTCCGCATTGCGGGAGGCCATGCCCTGATGCCGCGAGTCACGGCCCTTGGCTGCGCTCTTTCCGGAGTGATAGCGGCCTTCGCGGCCTGTGAGGAGGACCCACTATTGGCTACGGCCTGCGCCCTCACCTGCTACGCTGAGGCGGGAGCTCAGGCCGGGCAGACGGCGCCGGGGCCTGGTAGTTTTGCGGTAGCCTTCATTGACGCACTGCACCAGCTGTCTGCCGATGCACTGGCCAACCGCACGCCCCTGGAGATCAGCACTCTCCCATGACCCGCTGTTCCCGCCTGCCCCTTCACTCTTTTCAAGGATGCTGCACGTGACGCGATCTCCCCGCCGATTCGACCGACAGGCCCTGCGCCTCTATCTGGTGACAGACCCCGAGCTGTGCGCTGAGAGGGGAATCGAGGACACCGTGATACAGGCCGTCAACGGCGGCGTGACCCTGGTCCAGCTTCGCGACAAGGGGGCCAGCGATGAGGAACTGGTAGCCCTGGCACTGCGCTTGAAACCTCTGCTTGCCGAGCACCGCATCCCTCTGGTCATCAATGATCGGGTTCAGGTCGCCGTTGCCGCCAAGGTCGACGGCGTACACCTTGGCCAGGACGATGGCGATGTGAGCGAGGCTCGCCGCCTGCTGGGCGACGAGGCGATCATTGGGCTGTCGGTTCAGCGTCCCGAACAGCTGACACAGCTGGATGTGCGGGCGCTGGACTATCTCGGCCTGGGCCCGGTATTCGCTACCTCCACAAAGCGCGACCACGCGACCCCGCTAGGCGTTGATGGCCTGTCCTCGCTGGTGGCGGCCAGCCCGCTGCCCAGCGTGGCGATTGGGGGGCTGAAGCGAGAACATGCCGCCGCCATACGGGCAAGCGGTGCCGATGGCATGGCCGTGGTCTCCGCCATCTGCGGCCAACCCGACCCGAGCCAGGCCGCCCAGGACCTGCTGGCGGCCTGGGAAGGGTAAGTCGCCCAGGGATCCGGCACGCCGCAACCACTAAGGTTGCGGTCGCCGACGCCCATGGACCATCGCCGCGATCAGGTTATCGCCTTGTTTGCGGCCTTCCAGCACCGCACCAAGCACATGCACGGGCACCAGGCAGAGAACGGCGGTCGCCAGCCCTTCATGCAGCTCCTCCATCCAATGCAGGTCGTGGAAGCGTTCGGTGTGCACCATCAGCATGCCCGTCGTTCCTAGCCCCAGCAGCAAGGCGAGCAGGCTGATCATCATCAGCGCCCCCAGCGGCGTGTGGGTGATGCGACCGCCTTCTGCCGCGTGACCGCGAATCGCTGCCTTGAGTCGCGCTGGCGTCGGCCAGAAACTCGTCCAGCGCACTGACCAGGGGCCCACCAGGCCCCACAGGATACGAAGGCCGATCAACCCCACCAGGGTATAGCCGATATAGCGGTGAGGGCCAATCTCTGCGTAGTTGAGCGCAAATCCGAGCACCAGTGCCCAATGAAAGACTCGCACCAGCGGATCCCACACCATGATGCGCTGCGGGGTCGGGGTCCTTGCTGCCGTTGTCATCTCGCTACTCCCGTCGAAGGTACGCGACATCGCGCGGAAGTAGGCTGGCATTCAACCCTTAAGCCTCGCTTACGCGAGACGCCCTCGCGCGAGTGGGAGCAGACGAGTCGCTACCGATCGTTTTATGCCGTAGGGCGACGCTTGAGGCCGGTGCGCCCTTCCTGGTAGGCAATCGCCAGGCCGCTGGCGATGATCAAGGTGCCGCCGACCCATACGCCCCAATCCGGCAGCTCTCCCCAGAACAGCCAGCCCAGCAGCACCGCCCATAGCATGGCGGTGTAGTCGAAGGGCGCGGCGATGGCCGCAGGGGCGTGACGAAATGCCAGCGTGATGAACGCCGTGGCACCCACCCCAAGCACACCCGCCATCAGAAAGGCCGGCCAGTGCGCCGCTTCCGGCGCCTGCCAAACCAACGGCAATGCGAGCCCGGTGATCACAAAAGGCACCAGGGTCATGTAGAACACCATCGCCCAGAGATGCTCGCGAGCGCCGTAGCGACGTGCGGTGATCATCATCAGGGCGTAGAACACCGCTGCCCCCAACATGGCCAGCGCGCCCAGAGAGATGCCGTCGCTACCTGGCCGGACCACCACCAGAACGCCGACAAAACCCACCAGAGAGGCACACAATACGGGCATGCTGACCTTCTCACCCAGCAGCGGCACCGACAGTAGACTCACGAACAGCGGAGCCGCGAAGGCAATGGCGGTACCTTCCGCCAGCGGCATCAGGGTCAGCCCCAGCACAAAGCAACCCATCGTGCCGGTATAGATCAGCCCTCGCACCAGGTGCACACCAGGGCGACGGGTGGCCAGCGTGCGAAGTCCGCTTCCCCTCCACGCCAGCAGCATGATCATCGGCAGCGATACCAGGGTTCGGAAGAAGATGATCTGGACCGGCGAATGCACCTCTCCCAGCCACTTCGAGATGGCATCCCCCAATGCCAGGCACAATACCCCCAGGCACATGAACCCGATTCCCTTCACTGACGATGCCATTCGACCTCCCTGCTGGACTGAAAAATGCGACGCTTGGATACCCGCCTGGATAGCACCCGTCACTCGTCACAAGCCGCCGGTCAGTCATCGCCAGTCACTCGCTGTCCGTCACCAACTGTCCGGTGCTCACTTTCCGGTACTGGCTTTCCGGTGCTGACGTTTTGTTACTACGGCGGCCCCCGACCCGGTGGCCGGCGGAGTGCTTATGGAAGAACGGGTAGAAGAACGGACAACAGTACGTAACGCCGTTCAGGCAGTGCTCAATAACGTTAGGGGGATAACGCTTTTGAGGCAAGCATCTTGCACCATGACTGTGCAAGTGCGTAGACACCGGGGTCACACGCCATGCAAAAGGCCCGCCGAAGCGGGCCTCACAGGACAGGCGGGGCTGGCATCAAGGTGCTTACAGACTCGCCTGCACCACCATGCAGTCCATGCCCTGCTCCATCAGGCGACGGCAGGCCGAACGCGCCTGCCCCTCCTGAAGGTCCAGGACCTGCGCGCGATAGATGTTGGCGTTATCCGCCCTGGCGACAGCCACGCGAGCATGGGACATCTCGCTTGCCAGGCGATTGGCCGCCTGGCTGGCCTGGCTGCGGGCGCTGTCCATGTCGCTGAACGCGCCCACCTGAACCCCCCAGTCGCCGGTCTGCGCAACGCTGGGTGCCGACGACGCCGTCGCCCTGGGCTCTGGGCGAGTCGCGGTCGGCACCGAGGCGGCGACAGGAATGGACGCCACCGCAGGGGCCGAGCTAGGGGCATCATCCATCAGTCGACGCAGCGGGTCCGTCTGGGGCCGGGTGCCAGAGATCACCGGCGTCGACGACTCGAAGCGCACGGGCGTCCCTGCACTCTGGCGACTGGCAACCTGGGCAGGCGGCACGATGGTCTCGACCCGCGACGGCTGCACCGCAGTGGACGAGGTCTGGGCCAGGCGTGATGACGTTGGCACAGGGGCTGAGATCAATCCGCGCTGACGTGGTGCCATCAACTCGCCGCCAGATACATCGGTGCTGGCAAGAAAGCCGCGGCCATCCGACAGGGAAGCACGCAGAAAGCCACGATCCAGCACGCTCATCATTTGTTCATCCCGGGACGCGGCGGTATACCCCCCCATGACCACGGCCACCATGCGGCGTCCGTTGCGGGTCGCCGACGTCGCCACATTGAAGCCTGACGCACGGATGAAACCGGTCTTCAGGCCATCGGTTCCGGGGTACTTGGTCAACAGCCGGTTATGGCCGGTATGCCGTGTGCCGCGCCAGGTAAATTCCGTCAGCGAGAAGTAGGGGTAGTACTGGGGGAAGTCCAGCATCAAGCGCCGGGCCAGGATCACCATGTCCCGGGCGGTAGTCACCTGCCCTGAATCCGGCAGGCCCGAGGCGTTGCGGAAGGTGGTGTTGTTCATCCCGAGACTACGCGCCTTGCGCGTCATCATTTCCGCAAAGTGTGACTCGGTGCCGCCCAGCGACTCCGCCACCACCACGGCCACGTCATTGGCCGAGCGCACGATCAGCGCCTGGATGGCCTTTTCCACGGGAATGGTATCCCCGGGCTTGAGCCATAGCTTGGTCGCTGGCATTGACGCCGCATGGGACGACACGGGCAGCGGTTGCCCCAGACTCATGGACCGCCCCTCGAGCGACTCGAACAGCATGTAGAGCGTCATCATCTTGGTCAGCGAGGCGGGGTAACGCGACTCGTCGGCATGTTCTGCATAGAGGATCTCATGCGTCTCGGCGTCTACCACGATACCGGCGTAGCGCGGATTGCCGGCGTGAGCCGACTGTACCATCAGGCACGTCACCACCAGCGCTATCAGCATGGTCAGCGACCGCCACACGGAATACCTTGTGGTCACCATTATCCAAAACCCCTGCGATTTATCCGACTGCACTGACGGCATTATGACCCACTTACACCGACTGTACAGGCCCAATTAACGTGGCTTTGCCATCAATAGCGGTATGACATTGCCGATTTTGTGCAGGCGCCTTCGCCAGCCCTCAATCCGCAGCGTCTCCCTCGAGGCCCGCGCGCACCAGCAGCGCCTGTGGATCCACCTTGTCCCACTGCCCCGGCTTGAGGAAACGCTTGGCAAAATCCCGATAGACTCGCTGCTCCAGCAGCAGCCGGTACAGGTCGGGGTCCAGATGGCCATCGCGCACCATGTCCGCCAGCAGCGCCAACGCCCGCGACAGCGTCATGGCGGCCTTGTAGGGACGGTCTGCAGCGGTCAGCGCCTCGAACACATCGGCCATCACCATCACTTTTTCCTCGAGGCTCGCTTCCTTCAGCTTCAGGCGCCGAGGATACCCCGTACCATCCATGCGCTCATGATGATTGCCGGCAATCGAGGGCACCTGGCGCAGATGCGCCGGCCACGGCAGCGCCTCGAGCATCATGATCGTCTGGATCACATGCTCCTGAATGCGAAAGCGTTCGACATCATTGAGCGTACCGCGGCGAACCGACAGGTTGTAAAGCTCGCCGTGATGACCCGCCAGCGGACAGGGTGACATGTCAAACTGCCAACGATTGTCCGGATCGCCGCGTTCCACCGCGGGCCGCGAGCGATGCCAGGGAATCTCGTGGCGCGGCAGATCAGCAAGCAGGCGCTCCTCAGCGGGCAGACGACGTACCGGCTCCCGCGCCATGCGTGCCAGCTCATCCCGAGACAGCCCCAGGCGATCGTCAAAGTGGCGCCACCAGCGCCACTCGGCGATCGTGGCCAGTTGCTCGAGCAAGGCGTCACTGATGGCTTCGCCGCCACGATTGGCCTCGGCTACGCACTCGAAGGCGGCAGTAAGCTCTTGCTGGCGGGCATGCCGCCGCCGTTCGAGAATGACCGGATCACCACCGTGAGCCCGGCCCTGCCAATAGGCCACGTCGGCATCTCGCCACAACACGTCGAAGCGAGTGCGGATTTCATGAATGCGATCATATCGGGCTTCCAGCTTGGTGGCCTTTTCCATCACCTCATCGGGAATGGCCAGCTTGCCGCAATCATGCAGCCATGCGGCCAGATGAAAGGCACTGCGCTGGCGCTGATCAAAGTGGACCTCGGCAAAGGCCCCCGAATCCGCTCGCTCTATGGCATTGACGATCAACTCCGCCAGGGCGGGGACCCGCGAGCAATGACTGCCGGTATGCGGTGACTTGGCATCGATGGCACGGGCCACCAGCTTGACGATGCCGTCCAGCAGACGCGCCTCGCCCTGGAGCAACCTGCGCAGGTCGATGGCCACCGCCGCCGCGGACGACACCTCCTTCACAAAGGCACGCCAGTGCAGGTCATCGTCGTCGGTCGAACGCAAGGCCACCGCCAGCAGTCCCAGAATCGCCCCCTCTCGATTGCACAGCGGCTGCAGCAGATAGCCGTGCTGATCAAAGTCAGCCTCAAGCCTTGCCAGGGCACCTTCGGGGGACCCTTCAAGTGCCAGCGCAGGTGCCCTGGGGTCGCTGTCCGGGTCACGGGCCTCACCCGACTGCGCCACGCGCTCAAAGCGCCTCTCGTTATGTTCATCGGCCAGATAGATGGCGCCGGAGCGGCTGCCAGCACCCTGCAGCAAGTCTTCGAGGATGCTGGTCAGCATCGGTGCCAGCTGCGGCTCGCTGTTGAGTACGCGGGTGATGCGCCCAAACCCTTCCACTCCCCGGGACAAGCGCCCCAGGGCCAGACTCAGCCCCCTGACCTCCGCCACTCGCGAGCTCACTCCGTGGCAACCGGCGAAGTCGTAGCGGCCCAGCGCTTCCACCTGCTCGGACAACCGCTGCAGCGGCCGGCCAAGACGCCGTCCCAGAACCAGCCCCAGCGGCAGTAGCGCTAGCGTCACCATGCCGGCCAGCACCGAGCTTTCGATGATCATCTGCCCCGCACCGGCGGAGAGCTCATCCTCCGGCACCACCGCCAATAGCTGGGTGGGCTGGTCCCCCAGACGCGCAAACGGCAGCATCAGCCCCCACCAATGACGCCCTTCGTGCTCTAGTCGCACAGGGCTTTGCTCGCCCGACGGTAGGTGCTCTCTCGTGTGTTCCAGCGCTCTCAACTTTCGTAGCACGGGAAAATTCAGCTCGTCGATCGATGCCAGGCGGCCATCCGTGACCGCCCTGCTCGACCCTGGCTGATCGAGCAGGGCAGTGCCAGGCGTCGCGTTCAAGGTCGAGCTGGAGGTCGTGGGTGCGCTGGAGGAGGAGCTGGCTGGGTTGCTGGCTGGGTTGCTGGCTGAGGCACTGACAGTGTCGTCTCCAGCGCTGTGGGTGGTGGTCGCCAGCGCCTGCCCCGTGTCCGTCACGATCGCCATGCGGGTGCCCGGAGTCAGCCGCAGGCTGTCCATTCCCAGGCCGAGGTCCTGGGAGGCCACATCGAGCCCCACCACCACCTCGCCATGACGTCGTGCCATGCTGATGCCGATCTCGCCTGTGTAGTAGAACGCGTAGGGCGCCGTCAGGTAAGACGTTCCTTCCCTGCTGGCCCGCTGAAACCAGGGACGTGTACGCGGATCAAAGAAGTACTGAGCCAGAGGCTCTCGCCCAAGCGGACTCAGCCGCTGATCGTACAGTCGCCATTCGCTGGCGTCCGCGGCGCTGGTATCCCCCGGCACGACCAACGCCAGGTAAGCGGCGTCGGGGTGATGGGCAAGCTCCGGCCGCACGCTCTCCATCATCCGCTCCACGGACCGAAACATCACGAAATCGCCGTCACCATTGGCCATGTAGACGGCGTCAATCAGGCGGTGGGCGGCCAGCGCAGACGCCATCAGCGGACGTTGCTCCAGCCAGTCGCTGGCGCTACCGGTGGTACCACTTGCCAGCATGTCGATGGCGACCTGGGACGGCCTGACCAGCGCCTGGGTATGTGCCTCCAGGGTGCTGACCAGCTGATGCGACGTTTCTTCCAGGGTCGCGCCCAGGGTGCGCTGGGACTGATGCCAGGAAAACCACAGCAGCGCGACCGCCATGACCGTCATGACGGCCGCGATGACGACGCCGATCAGCCACTGCATCGAGACGACGAAACGCTGACGGTGCATGATCGAGCCTCGTATGTACGCCGGGGCGGCTGCCTAGGGGGAATCCTCGCGCGCAAGGGCGCAACGGGCTCCTACAACTATATGCAGCATCGATACTTTTTGCCTGCTTACACCGCCATGAAGGGGAGGCTAGGGGGTCAGCACCCCAGGTGGGAGGGCGCCGACCGTGTGGCACGCGCCTTGATCGCCGCCAGATCGACATCATCGCGCTGTCGGCTGGCGACAAAGCTGTCGGCGTAGCGACGCCATACGCCGCTATCCAGCAGCAGCAGGAAGAGCTGGGCATCCAGGTGTCCCTCGCTGACCATGTCCGCCAGGATCTCCAGCGCGCGGGACAGGGAAAGCCCGACCTTGTAGGGACGATCAGAGGCGGTCAGCGCCTCGAACACGTCGGCCAGCGCCATGACGCGCTCTTCAATGCTGGCCTCGCTGAGCTTGACCTGGCGCGGGTAGCCGCGGCCGTCCATGCGCTCATGATGATTGCCGGCGATTTCCGGCACCCGCCGCAGGTGGGCCGGCCACGGCAGCGACTCGAGCATGATGATGGTCTGGATCACATGCTCCTGCATACGAAAGCGTTCGACATCATTGAGGGTGCCGCGAGGCACGCTCAGGTTGTATAACTCGCCCTGGTGCTCGGCCAGGGCTGGGGGCTGCATGGCAAAGCCCCAGCGGTTGAGGGGGTCTTCCGGGTGCACCGGCGGACAGGCGCGCTGCCAGGCCAGGCGATGACGGGGCTGATCAGCGAGCAGCTGCTCCTGGGCTGGCAGCGGGTGCACCGGCTCATCGACCAGCTGGGCCAGCTCGGCCTTGGACAGCCCCAGCCGATCATCGAAATGCCGCTGCCAGCACCAGCTGCCGATCTCCACCAGGCGCTGCTGCAACGCTGCTCCCATCGTCTCGCCGCCCTGGTTGGCCCTGGCGACACAGGCGAAGGCATCGCTAAGCTCCTGGCGGCGCTGTAAACGCGTCGCTGCCAGGGTTGTCGCATCACGGCCCTCGGCCAGCCCCCGCCAATAGTCCACATCGGCGTCCCGCCACAGCACTTCAAAGCGGGTCCGCACTTCATGAATCCGGTTATAGCGGGTCTCCAGCTTGGTGGCTTTTTCCATGATGTGGTCAGGGGTGGTCAGCTTGCCACAGTCATGCAGCCAGGCGGCCAGATGAAAGGTCGCCCGCTGGTCATCGCTCAGACTGATGGCGGCGAAAGGCCCCTGGGTAGCCTTGTCCACCTCGTCGATCAGCATCTCGGCCAGCTGCGGCACTCGTGAACAGTGGCCTCCCGTATGGGGAGACTTGGCATCCGTGGCCTTGGCCACCAGCTGGATCATCGCATCCAACAGGCGAGCCTCGGCTTCCAGCAGGCGCCGCATGTCGATTGCCACCGCCGCCACCGAGGAGACTTCGGCGACAAAGTTGCGCCAGCGGCCAGCATTGTGATCGCGCCGCGGGCGAGCCAGCAACAGCACGCCCAGGCGCTTGTCGGCACGGTCCCGCAGCGACTGCACCAGATACCCTCTCGCCTCCAGCTGTTCGCGCACCTCGGCCAGTGGGCCACTGGCAGTGGCAATCTCGAGGGCCTCGGGCAGCGGCTCCGATGCGTCAGCGCATCCTGCTTCGGCGGTGGCCACGAAGCGATCAGCCCGTGCCTCGTCGGCCAGATAGATCATGCCATGGTGGCTACCGGTCACGCTGAGCAGCTCCCCGAGTATCGCCTCGAGCATGGCATCAAGGCCCTGCTCGCGCCCCAGTATCCGGTTGATCTGCTGAAACTTGCCCGCTCGGTGCACCAGGGTGTCCAGAGCCCGGGACAGGTGCGATACCTCACTCACCCATGACTCCACGCCACGATAGGCCTCCAGGTTGAAATCCGAGATAGTGCGCACCTGCTGGGCCAGGGCCCGTAGCGGTCGTCCCAGGCGATGAGCCAACAGGATGCCCATCGGCACCATCAGCGTGACCAGACCGAGAGACAGCAACAGGCGATGCCACAGTGATTCCCGCATGCTGGCCATCAGCTCGGCCTCTGGAGTGGCCACCAGCAGCCAGGCCAGGCGACTGCCCAGCATGTCGAATGACAGCGCCAGCCCCCACCATTGCTGGTCGCCGTGAGCAAAGCGCACTGGCCGCTCAATGACATTCAGCGATCTCAGCGTCACCAACGGGGTATCGCCAAGATCGCTGAGCGTGGTACCCGGCAGCGGCGCCTGGCCCTGGTCGATGTCATGCGCCAACAAGAGCCCATCCGGCGTGGTGATGGCCAGACGAGACCCGGGCTCGGTGGAAAATCGCTGAATCTCGTGGCCCAGGTCCTCTGAGGTCATGTCGATACCCAGCACGGCCCGGCCACTGTGGGAACGTTGCGACAGGGTGACTCCCTGCTCGCCGTTGGTGAAGAAGGTATAAGGGTCCGACAGGTGCGGCAGAAAATCGGTTTCCGCGTCGCGATACCAGGGGCGCGTCCTCGGGTCGAAGCCGTAGTCGACCACCGGATACCGACGCATCTCACGCAGCTGGCCATCCAGCACCTGCCAGTAGCCCTCCTCCTGCCGGCGACTGGCCAACCCCTGCGGGGCCCCGGAGTCGCCGTGCAGGACCAGGGTCAGGTAGATACCGCCGGTCAGGTCAACCTCGGCAGGAATGGCCGTGGGAGAAATACGCTCGATCAGCCGCACCATCAAGAAGTCGCCGGTGTCGCTGCCGATGTAGGCGCTGCCGAGTACCTCCTGGGCCCCTACCGCGGCCGCCAGCAGCTGCAGCATATTGGCGCCGCTGGTGCTGTGGAACTTGTCCACGTCCGCTTCGCTGACCAGCACCCCGAGCATGGCGCGAGCGGGCTCCAGCAGAGCCTGCGTTCGCACTTCCACCATCGTCGACAGCTGCTGACTGGTCCGCTCCAGCGACTGCACCAGCGAGGCTCTCGCCTGGTACCACGACTGCCACAGCAACAGCCCCGCCAGCACCAGCATCATGCCGACGATGGAGGCAGCGATCAGTAGCTGTATGGGCTGTTCTCGATGGAAAGGCAGGCGCATCAAGACGACTCGAAAGAGGCTGTGGCTGGGTGACAGGAATCTATCACTCTATGCCAATTCGCCGTCCTGGGGGCCTGGAGAGACTACCTACTCGGCGGTATATCGCTCGCTTCTTTTGTCCTTGCAGGCACTGGGACAGAGCGCCCCAAGGGCCCCCTGAGCGCCTTCATCGCTCACGCCAGCAGGCGTGACAGACCTAACCACACCAGGCGCAGAGACAGCGCCGTCAGCACCAGTCGAAAGCCATGATCGAAGCGATGCTCAGAGAGCCGGTTGAGCAGGCGCAGTCCCAGCCAGGTACCGACCACGCCCATGGCAACCATCGCGACGATCAACGCCAGCCAATCGGCAAACAGAAAGCCAGCCGCCCCGAAGACGAATGCCTTGGTGAGGTGCTGGAAGGTCATGCAGGCCGCAAAGGTGGCCACGGTGGTCTGGCGAGGATTGCCATGCTGCTTGATGAAGGCCGCCACCATCGGGCCGCTGGCGCCGACAAAGCTGGACAACAAGGTCGTAACAGCGCCAGCGATGCCGGTACCCCAGCGCCCTAGCGCCCGCTTGGGCAGGCCGGGTCCCCACAGGGTATAGAGGACGAAGGCGGCGATGGTCAGTTCCAGCAGGCCTGTCGGCAAGCGAATCAGCAGCCAGCTCGCGACCAGGGCCCCCACCACCGCACCCGGGAGAAACGCCAGCAGCAGCGGCCAGTGGAGGTGACGCCAGCTCATGACCAGGCGCCCCCCATTGGAACCGAGCTGGACCATGCCGTGGACGGGAATCAGCGCAGCTGCCGGCATCACCTGCGCCATGGTCACGATCAGCAGCGTGCCTCCGCCTACCCCGAGGGAGGCGCTGATCAGCGAAGTGAACCCTGACAGCAGAATCAGCCCCAGGCTGACGAGCGGCGGCAAGGGCGACAGGACGGCAAGCCAATCCATGGCAAGGGACTCCAGCAAGATGAGGCAGGGTCCCTTAGCCTACCTTATATCGCAGGGTCGTGGCGCAAGCCTCGCGAGTCAGCTCACGGCACGCCCATACATCGAACAGACATCGTGCAGGCACATCAAACGGCCAGATATCGATCGCTCAGGCATCAACGCCCAGGGCAGCCAAGGACGCACGCTCCCGGCGAGCATACTGGTCGAGCTCATCGATGACCGATGCCCCCAGCGCCAGCTCGAACGCCTCGCGATTGGCATTGCCCTGGGTCACGGCGCTAGCTTCACCGCCCAGGTTGGACTGGAAGATGCCGGCCGCCGACACCGGCAGGAAGTCCTCGTAGGTCAAGGGGTCGGCCACGACCTTGCCGGCAGCGATCCACTGCTCGAGACCGGCTCCGTCGTCAAGCTCCGCCACGGCACGGTAGTGAAAGTAGGCCAGCCCCTCCCGGCGCAGCACGCTGTCATCGTCGGGGAAGTCCGCAAAGACCTCGGCAAGGCGACGCTGGTGGGCCTCGTTGTCCAATCCTTTTGTGGCCTCGCGAGACTCGGCCAACAGCCGGTCGTAGAGCGCCCTGCCCTTTGGCGTCAGGGCAATGCCTCGCTGCTCGATCTCGCCAAACCGCGCCGTATGCGCCCCTTGATCAGCGCCGAGAAAGTGGGTGGTTTCCTCCAGCGCCTTGAAACTGGTCTGGCGCAGCAGGATCGGCACCTGGCGCCGAGGCGGTCCCTCGATCACCGCCTTGGGTGTCATGCCATGGGCGGGCATCCGCCGCTGCGCCTCATCGATATCCAGGGTGCGGGGCGTCAGATGGTTGATGTGCGGGCCGCGGAAACACACCACGTCTGCGATCAGACGATGTGCCGCGTGCAGGCGATCATAGGTAGCGCGATCCACCGTCGCGTCATGATGCCAACGAAACGTCTCCAGCGCCTCAGCCACGAAGCGGTCAGCCTGGGCATCGGTCAGCCCGCCCTCGGCCTCGTGGATGGCGATCAGCTCACGCACGCCAGGGGTGAAGATATCTCGCTGGCTCAGGATATCGCTGGCCAAGTCCCTCAGTTCGGCGTCTTCGATCAGATCCAGGCGCAGCAGCGAGGTGAACAAGCGAAACGGGTTGTGGCTCAGGGCGGATTCGTCAATCGGCCGGAAAGCGGTGGAATGTACCGGCACCCCGGCCTCGGACAGATCGTAGTAGCCCACCGGGAACATGCCCATCACCGCGAAAAGCCGCCTCAACGTTGCCAGTTCCTCGGCGGTACCCACCCGAATGGCGCCATGCCGCTCCACGTCCAGGCGCGACAGCTCACCGCTGGCCTCAAGTCTTGCGGCCAGTGCCGGGTCGGCGGCCAGGGTGTCCCGGTTCACCTCGGCCACCAGGGTCAGCAGGGCGCCATACTGTGGTACCTCTGCCTGATACATGTCCGACATGGCGCTGGCAAAGCGCTGGCGAATCTCGTTGGCGGTCACGATATCGGCTGACATTCCGGCAAGTCTCCTGACTAGAGCGATGGACCCTGCGATGAGACCAGAGACAAATAGCCGCGACAAACGAAAAAAAACGCTGCTAGCATGAAAAAAAGGAATGCGAAAAACCGCGCCGAACCCCTGACAGGGCAGTTGGCGGGCCATATCGACCGCGGCCATCGTCATGCTCGGCCTTGTCAGTCCAGAAACTTATGAAACCCAGACACCTTCCCTCTACCACGACCCTGCTGTGCTTTGAAGCGGCGGCCCGCCATCTGAGCTTTACCCGGGCAGCCCAGGAGCTGGCGATGACCCAGAGCGCCGTGAGCAAACAGGTCGCCCAGCTGGAAACCCTGTTACAGCACGCCCTGTTCCGCCGTCTGCGACGTCAGCTGGTGCTGACGCCGGAGGGCTCGCTGTACCTCTCAGAGGTGCGCAAGATCCTGGCGCAGATGGAAATGTCGACCAACACCATCCTGACCTACCACGGTGCCGGTGACGTGCTGAAAGTCGCGACCCTGCCCACCTTCGGCAGTCGCTGGCTGGCGCCGAGATTACCTGACTTTCTACAGGCTCATCCCGACATCACCCTGCATCTGAGCGACCGTAGCGAAGCCTTCGACCTGACCGGCGACGGTATCGATGTGGCCGTGTTTCACGGCCACGGGCGCTGGCCGGGGCTGGACTGCCACTGGCTCTGCGATGAGGAGGTGGTAGCGGTTGGGGCACCATCGCGCTTGCCGCGTACCCCACAGCTGGATCAGGCTCGGCTGTTGCACCTGACGACGCGGCCTGACGCCTGGCATCGCTGGTTCGCTGACCAGGGCATCCACCGTCAGCGCAGCTACCACGGCGTACGCGTCGACACCTTTCATACCTTGATTCGGTTGGCCATCGAGGGCGCGGGCCTGGCGCTTATTCCACGCCTCTTGATCGAGCCGGAGCTCGCCGATGGACGCCTCGCCCTCGCCTCGCCACGGGTCATGAGCAGTGCCGACGCCTACTACCTGGTGACGCCGGAACCACTGGGCGAACTGGCCCGCGTTCGGTGCTTCATCGAGCACCTGACGACCGCCGCCGGCGGCCGCCAGGACCACGCGGTGGGCGACCCCGTCAGTGACCCAGAATCTGGCTGAGAAACAGCTGGGTGCGCTCCGACCGGGGGTTGTTGAAGAACTCCTCGGGAGGTGCCTGTTCGATGATCTGCCCCTGATCCATGAAGATGACCCGATCCGCCACGGTCTTGGCGAATCCCATCTCGTGGGTCACGCAGAGCATGGTCATGCCCTCCCGGGCCAGCTCGATCATCACATCCAGCACTTCCTTGATCATCTCCGGGTCCAGCGCCGAGGTGGGCTCATCAAACAGCATCACCTCCGGGCGCAGGCACAGGGCACGGGCGATGGCAACGCGCTGCTGCTGGCCGCCGGACAGCTGACCGGGATACTTGTGGGCCTGGTTGGCGATCTGCACCCGTTCGAGAAACTCCATCGCGGTCGCCTCGGCCTCGCGCCGGGGTTTCTTCTGTACCCAGGTCTGAGCGATGCAGCAGTTGTCGAGCACCGACAAATGGGGAAACAGATTGAAGTGCTGGAACACCATGCCCACGTGGCGGCGAATCTGCTCGATACGCTTGACGTCCTGGGTCATGTGAACCCCACCCACCGTGATGCTGCCCTGCTGGTGCTCCTCCAGATGATTGATGCAGCGAATCAACGTCGACTTGCCGGACCCGGAAGGGCCGCAGATCACGATGCGCTCACCGGGTTTGACGCTCAGGTCGATATCCCTGAGCACGTGAAAATCTCCATACCACTTGTTGAGTCCGCTGATCTCGATCATCGGCGCATCGTTGGTGGCTGCACTGGTCGCTTGGGCCGTCATGGCGGCGTCCCCCTGTCACTTGTCTTGGTATCGGCCAGGAGACACCCCACACGGTGCCTCCGGCCCGCTGTTGTCAGTGCCCGGTATGCAGGCGACGTTCGATGTACTGGCTGTACCTGGACATGCCGAAGCAGAAGATCCAGAACATCAACGCAGCGAACACATAGCCTTCGGTGGCAAAACCCAGCCAGTTGGTATCGGTGAGCCCGGCGCGAATGATCGCGAGCAGGTCGAACAAACCGATGATCAACACCAGGGACGTGTCCTTGAACAGGGCGATGAAGGTGTTGACGATGCCGGGAATCACCAGCTTCAGCGCCTGGGGCAGGATGATCAGCCCCATCCGCCGCCAGTAGCCAAGCCCCAGCGCCTTGGCCGCCTCTTCCTGGCCGCGTGGAATGGCCTGCAGGCCACCTCGCACCACCTCGGCCATGTAGGCGCTCCAGAAGAACATGATGCCGATCAGCGCCCGCAGCAGCTTGTCGAACTCCACCTCGCTGGGCACGAACAGCGGCAACATCACCGAGGCCATGAACAGTACGGTGATCAACGGCACGCCTCGCCAGAACTCGATGAACACCACCGACAGGCTGCGCACCAGAGGCATCTGCGAGCGACGCCCAAGCGCCAGGATCACGCCCAGGGGCAAGGAGCCGACAATCCCCACGATGGCCACCGTCAGGGTCAGCATCAGGCCGCCCCACTGCCGGGTAGGGACGGCAGGCAGACCGAAGCTGCCGCCCAGCAGCAGCACCCAGGCGACCAACGGAAAGCCGACCAGGGCAAAGATCACGACCCAGCGCTTGGCCGGCATCCGCGGGATCACAAGCCAAGCAATGGTCGCCACCAGCAGCGCCAGGGTGATATCCACCCGATAACGTTCCGCCACGGGATAGAACCCATAGACGATGGTCTCGAAGCGAGCGCTGATGAAGACCCAGCAGGCGCCCTCACCGGTACAGGCGTCGCGGGTAGTGCCGATCCAGTCGGCGTCGATGATGGCCCACTGCACCAGCGGCGCCAGTGCCCACAGCATCACCACCAGGGTGATCAGCGAGACGACGGAATTCAGCGGCGTGGAGAACAGCCGACTGCGCAGCCAACCGCTGACACCGTGCCGCGACACGGGGGCTGGCCGGGCCGCGATCATGGTGTGCTCGGTGGAGAGCGCTCCCGGCACGAGCGAATCGTCGCTCGGCGGATGGATCGGCGACTGGGAAGGAGGCTTGGGGTGGTCCGTCATCTTAGCGCTCCTTCAACAGGGTGCGGGCGTTGTAGACGTTCATCAACGCCGACACCACCAGGCTGATGGTCAGGTAGACCGCCATGGTCATGGCAATGATCTCGATGGCCTGGCCGGTCTGGTTCAGGCTGGTCCCGGCGAACACTGCCACCAGGTCGGGATAGCCGATGGCGGTGGCCAGCGACGAGTTCTTGATCAGGTTCAGGTACTGACTGGTCAACTGCGGCACGATCACCCGCATGGCCTGGGGAATCACCACCTTGCGCAGGGTGATATTGCCTGGCAGGCCGATGGCCCGGGACGCCTCGACCTGCCCCTTGGGTACCGACTGGATGCCGGAACGCACGATTTCCGCGATGAACGATGCGGTGTAGATCGATAGTGCCAGCCACAGCGCCATCAACTCAGGAATGATGGTGACACCACCGGCGAAGTTGAAGCCCTTGAGAGCAGGCGTCTCCCAGCCGAGCGGCATACCGCTGGCGACAAATACCACCAGAGGCAGGCCGATGATCAACCCGGCACCGAGCCAGTAGACGGGCAGAGCCTTGCCGGTGCGCTGCTGCAGGCGTTTGGCGTAGCGTCCCAGCACCACGACCGCAACCACTGCCACCAGCACAGCCAGCTGGGTCAGTCCAAAGCCCGGCTCCGGCACCGGTGCCGGCACGATCAGCCCTCTCACGTTGAGAAAGAAGGCCTCGAACAGCGACAGGCTTTGACGTGGGCTGGGCAAGGCCTGAAGCACCGCGAAGTACCAGAACAGGATCTGTACCAGCAGGGGGATGTTACGAAAGATCTCGACAAAGGCAGCGGCCAGACGGGCCAAAAGCCAATTGGGCGACAGCCTGGCGATGCCCACGGCAAAGCCGATAAGGGTGGCCGCAATGATCCCGAGCGCCGACACCAGCAGCGTATTCAAAAGCCCCACCACGAAGGTACGGGCATAGCTGCTGTCGCCGGAATAGTCGATCAGCGTCTGGGGAATCGAGAAGCCGGAGCGCTCGCCAAGAAACGCAAAGCCAGTGGTGATACCCCTGGCCTCCAGATTGGTCAGGGCGTTGCCAATCATCATCGCGATCAGTGCCACAAGGCCTGCCAGCAGCAGCGCCTGAATGATCAGCGCACGAAAGGCGGGGCGCCGCCACAGCGGCGTCCGTTCAATAGGGGGGGTGGACATGGTGGCATCACTCGATCCGCAGGAACTCGGACGGCCCCGGCACTCGCCAGGGCCGCGTCGTACGGGGGGCTGAGCGAGGCCGTTCACCGCCCTCGCTCAGGGCGCTAGCAACCCCGCTGGGTCAAGACGGGCCTGGTCAGGCCCGCCCTGGTCTCAGCGGATCGGCGGCGCGTAGAGGATGCCACCCTCGTTCCACAGCGCATTCATGCCACGGCTGATGCCCAACGGAGAGTTCTCGCCGACGGTATCGGCAAACACTTCACCGTAGTTCCCGACCTGAGACACGATGTTGTAGGCCCAGTCATTGGACAGGCCAAGCTGCTCACCGTAGGTGCCATCAACGCCGAGCAGACGCGCCACCTGGGGGTTGGGCGGATCATTTTTCATTTGCTCGACGTTGTCGCGGGTGATCCCCAGCTCCTCGGCATTGACCATGGCGAAGACCGTCCACTTGACGATATCGAACCACTGATCGTCACCCTGGGCGACAACCGGGCCCAGCGGTTCCTTGGAGATCAGCTCGGTCAGAATTTCGACGCTGTCAGGCTCCGGCAGCTGCAGGCGCAGGGCGCTGAGCTGAGAGGTGTCCGAAGTGAGCACGTCACAGCGGCCGCTGGCAAAGCCCGACGCGGTCTGGTCCGGGGTATCGAAGGTCACGGTGTTGATGTCGATGCCCTTGGCCGGGAAGTAATCCGCCAGGTTGAGCTCGTGGGTGGTGCCGGACTGGATGCAGATAGAGGCGCCGTTCAGGTCCTCGAGGCTGCTGATACCCAGATCCTTGGCCACCATGAAGCCCTGACCGTCATAGAAGGTGGTGGTGGTGAAATTGAGTCCCAGCGAGTTGTCACGGGTCGCGGTCCAGGTGGTATTGCGCGAGAGCACATCGATTTCGCCGGACTGCAGCGCGGTAAAGCGCTCCTTGGCAGTCAGCGGGGTGTAGACCACCTTGTCGGCGTCACCGAATACCGCAGCGGAAATCGCTCGGCAGGTTTCTACGTCGAGACCCTGCCACTTGCCGTTTTCATCCGGCGAGGAAAAACCCGACAGGCCCACGTTGACGCCACAGTGCAGCTCACCGCGAGAGGACACGTCGTCCAGGGTGGCCGCAGAGGCACTGCTGGCAGCGCCAAGCGCCATTGCAGCAGCTGCAGCAAGAGAGAGGTTCAGCAACGTCTTGTTATTGTGTCGCATGGATTCAGCTCCAGAGGTGTATGGAAGCCCGGCGTGAGCCGATGCACTGGTCACGCGGGGTCTCCGTGTGGGCGTAATGCACCTTTCCACTATCCGAGCCCGACCCTGGCGGGTCAATCCTGACTGCGACGATTGTTTTAAACGTTGGATTGAAGCAGGCGCCTTTCGGCCAAGCCTGTCAGCCATCCGATCGCCGGCCCAGCGGCGCCGCCTGGCGCCGGCGGAGGGCCTGGCCAGTCAATGCGAGGTGCCCTCTTCGTAGTGGGTCTTGTTCCACACGTTGTACTTGCCCGATGGCTTGTCCATGGGAATGCGGGTGATTTCCTCCAGGGTGTCGGCGTCGTAGGCGATCACCGCGCCATCGCGCTCCCACAGGCTCAGCAGCAGCGTCTCGCCGTTGCGGTCGAATTCCACGTGGGCAGAGGTCTTGCCGGGCTCAGGGATCAGCGTCTCGACGATCTCGAGGCGATCCTTGTCGATCACGTGGACGCGGTCCCGGTTCGGGCCAAAGAAGACATCGGTCCAGGCGTAGCGGGAGTTGGCGTGACTGCGCATGAAAAAGCCGGGGCCGTCGGTATGCAGCGTCTTCACCAGGGAGTAGTCGTCCATATCAATGATCGACACTTCTGCCTTGGCCAGGTGGGGAATCGCCATCACCCGGCGACCGCCGGTCTCCCAGGTAATCCCGGAGCCCAGGTGCGGCATCCCTGACAGCGGCAGGTCGGCGAGCTTGGCGCCACTGTTCAGATCGATGACCATGGCGCCGCTGCCGCCCCGGGAGGCACCAATCAGGCGCCGATACTCAGGGTCAAAGAAGAAGTCGTCCAGGTAGTCCGGCACGGGAATCCGGCGCACCTCGAAGCTGTCCGTCTCGGGTAGGCCAGCATCACTGAGCGGTTCGGCCATATGGCCGGTAGCCACCACCGGCTCCGGAGCGACCGGCCAGGGGATTTCCCAGGCTTCCTTCACGTCCTTGAGCGCGGCGATGAAACTATGACGAGGCGGTGCAGCGTAGACGGCGCTGACCCGGGAGCCATGACCCTCGCTATCGACGGCGGGATAGACCCGCAACGGGTCAAGCTCGTGGGCATCGAACAGCACCAGATTGCCCGGCAGGGTGTTGGCGGCCATCACATAAAGGCCGTCGGCAGATACCGCGATATTGCGCATATTGATGCCTGCGCGCACTTCTGCCACCACCTCAAAGTGGTAGAGGTCGAACTTGGTGATCCAGCCATCGCGAGAGCCGAAATAGACATAGCGACCATCCGGGCTGTACTTGGGGCCGCCGTGCAGGGCAAAGCGGGTAGGAAAGCGGGCCAGACGTTCAAAGCTGTCACCGTCCAGCACGCTGGCATGGTGATCGCCGGTCTCCACCACCACAAACAGATTCTGGGGATCAGCATCGAACTCGGGGCTGTCGTCGAGGCTCCCCAAGGGCTGCGTCACCACCTGACTGGCACGGATGTCGTCCAGCGTCCAGTCCGGCGTTACCGGCGGATCACTGAGTACCCAGTCGCTCAGGGTATCGACCTGTACGGCGTCCAGAACATCGGCAAACCCCGGCATCTGGGTGGCCGGGCGTCCATCGGCAATCACCTGCCGCACTTCCTCGGGCTTGATCCGCCCCAGGTTCTGAGGCAATAGCGCCGGCCCCATGGCACCCAGGCGGTCGGCCCCATGGCAACTGGCACAGTGTTCCTGATAGAGCGGCGACGGTGCCACACTGCCGGCGGTGGTCGCCGCCATGGCCAGCCCAGGCATCACACCCATGAGCGCCACACCGAGCAACCCGGCAAGCTTCATGCCACCGCCTCCGTCAGACAGCCTGCGTCGAGGCGTGCAGCCAGTGACACCACTTCACCCACCACGATCAGCGTAGGCGGCGTCAGCGACTCGTCGCGGATAGTATCCGGCAGGCGGTCCAGGGTCGTGATGATCCGTCGCTGCTGGGGCGTGGTGCCGCGTTCGATCAACGCCACCGGGAGCCGTGACGGCATGCCGTTGGCCAGCAGCTCTTGGCGAATCAGCTCGGCATTGGTCAGCCCCATATAGAACACCAGGGTATGCCGACGCCTGGCCAGCGCGGGCCAGTCCAGGTGCAGGCTGCCATCGGCACGGGCATGCCCAGTGACAAAGGTCACACCCTGCGCGTAGTCGCGATGGGTCAATGGAAAGCCCGCGTAGGCACTGCAGCCCTGGGCCGAAGTGATGCCCGGCACGACGCGAAACGGAATACCGTTGTCCACCAGCATCTCGGCCTCTTCACCGCCGCGACCGAAGATGAAGGGGTCGCCACCCTTGAGACGCACCACGCGCTTGCCGGTCACCGCCAGGCGTACCAGCAGCTGGTTGGTCTCGTCCTGGGTCAGGGCATGACAGCGCGACGCCTTGCCGACATAGAAGCGCTGGGCCGCCTGCGGCGCCAAGGTCATGATGTCGGGTGACACCAGGCGGTCGTAGACCAGGCAGTCGGCCTGGTTGAGCAGGCAAAGAGCTCGCAGGGTGAGAAGCCCAGGGTCGCCGGGGCCTGCGCCCACGATAGCGACTTCTCCCGGGGAGAGTGGCGCTTCACCGAGTTGCTCCTTGAGGGCTTGGATAAACATGGTGGTCTCCCGTTCAGGCGGACGTCAGAATCATCGAGGAAGAGGCGTCAGCCACGCCGATCTCGTCGTTGCTGAGGTAGCAGCCCGGATCCTCGGCCCAGGCATCCCCCTGAGTCTTGAAGGCACGTACCCGCGTGTTGCCATTGCAGATGGCCAGATAACGGCAAGCGCCGCATCGCCCCTTGAGCGGGCGTGGTCGGGTGCGGAACCCCAGCATCAAGGGGTCATCGGCCTGGCGCCATATCTCGGAGAAGGGACGGCTGCGGACATTGCCGAGGTGGTGATCCCACCAGAAGGAGTCAGGATGAACGTTGCCGAGGTTGTCGATATTGGCGATGTGTTCACCGCTGGCGTTGCCGCCCCAGGCGCGCAGGCGCGCCTCGAGATCGGCCACTCGGTCCGGGTAGTGCTGGCTGGCCCAGCGCAGCAGGAAGGGCCCATCGGCATCGTTGTTACCGGTGACGTACTCGCGGGTGATACCGGCGACCAGCTCATCCCGGCAGCGCTCGAACAGCCGCGTCATGGCATCCCGAGTCATGTCGTGCCAGGCATCGTGCTTGCGATGACGATGCCCGCGGCCCCCGTAGTTGAGGTGGGACAGGTAGAACTTGTCCACATCGTGATCGGCGGTCAGCGCCAGAATGTCATCGAACTGGGCATGGTTGTCCCGGGTCAGGGTAAAGCGCAGCCCCACCTTGATGCCGCGATCCTTGCACAGCCGCACCGCGGCCAGGGAATCGCGGAAGGCGCCCTTGCGCTGGCGAATCTGGTCGTGGGTCGCCTCAAGCCCATCGATGCTGATGCCGACGTAGTCGTAGCCGGCGTTCTGGATGGCGTCGATATTGTCTTCAGTGATCAGGGTGCCGTTGGTGGATAGCCCGATATAGAGCCCCAGCGCCTTGGCATGGCGGGACAGGGTGAAGATATCCGGCCGCATCAACGGCTCGCCCCCGGACAGAATCAGCGCGGGCACATGGAACGCCTTGAGGTCATCGAGCACCCCCAGCGCCTCGTTGGTGGTCAGCTCGCCGGCGAAGTCGATATCCGCCGATACGGTGTAGCAGTGACGACATGTCAGGTTGCAGCGGCGAATCAGATTCCAGATCACCACCGGCCCCGGCGGCTGGCGCGCGGGAGGCAACGGTGCCGGATGCAGCAGGCTGTCGATGTAGCGGGTTACTCGGAACATGATGCCTCCCGTTGCCGACGCGTCAGCCTCAGTCCCGTCTTCTTGAGAATGCGGGTGCTGAACAGGATCTGATGGTCACGGCAGGCGTCTCCCATCAGCTCGCGCAGTTGCTCGGCCTTGCGCTCGACCTCGTCACGCTGATGGCCATGCAGCATCACGAACAGGTTGTAGGGCCAGTCGGGGCCGCGGCGGGGTCGACGGTAGCAGTGGCTGACGCCGGGCCACTGCGCCAGACGACGACCGATATCAGCTATCCGCGCGTCATCGATGTCCCACACCGTCATGCCGTTGGCCAGGTAGCCCAGCCGGTAGTGGTTGGGCACCGCCGCCATGCGCCGCAGCACTCCCGTGAGCAGCAGTCGCTGAAAGCGCGCCAGCACTTCCTCGCCACACATGCCGATACGCTCGCCGACTGCGGTCCAGGGGTCGGCCACCAGGGGCAAGCCGTCCTGGGTCGCCTCGATCAGGGCAAGGTCAGCATCGTCCAGACGCCGGCCTGCGCTGGCCGCCGTGCGATCCTCAGACCGGTAGATGGAGATGGACATGGAACTCCTCCTCCTTGGGCAGATGAATGACCTCGTAACCGCTGGCACCTTCGATTCCCGTGATCACCTCGGCGGTACGCCCGGGCTCGTCACTGGCGATCACGAACCACAGGTTGAAGCGGTGTTCGCGCTGGTAGTTGTGCGCCACCTCAGGGCAGGCATTGACGATCGCTGCCACCCGCTCGACATCGTGCTCGGGCACCGCCATGGCGGCCAAGCTCAGCGCGCCGCCCATGCGTTCAGCCTGAAACATCGGCCCGAAACGACTGAGCACGCCGCGTTCGAGCAAGTCGCGCAGGCTGTCAAGCAGTTGCCGAGAGGTGATGCCAAGCTCCTGGGCCAGGTCACCGTAGGGGTCTGGCGTCAGCGGTACGCCCCGCTGCAGCCGGTTGATGATGTCGCGCTCTTGCTGGGTCAGCTTGGCCACCACATCAACGTGGGCACTGGTGGTTCCGTCCGTGGAGCCGTGATTCGAGGCAGTCATCTTCATGGCTCCTCCGGTAGTGGATGGGGCGATACCGCTCAGGGCATCTCTGGGGTAAAGCGACCGCCACGCTGGCAATAGGCGCGGCGGCTAAAAAGTATCTGGTGCTCGACGTGCTCAAGCGCGTGGCGCTGGATCAGAGCAGCGATCTGGGCCTCGACGCGCTCGCGACGGACCCCGTGAATCATGCAGTACAGGTTGTAGGGCCAGTCCGGACGGCGCAGGCGCTGGTAACACAGCGTGACCTGGGGCTCACTGGCCAGGCGGCGACCTACCTCATTGACGCGTTCGTCCGGCAGACTCCACACCACCATGGCATTGGCGGTGAGGCCCAGGCTGCGGTGGCGCACCACCAGGCCGACACGCTTGATCAGGCCACTGTGCTGCCAATAGTCGATCAGCGCGCGCACTTCGCCGACGCTCAGTCCCGTTTCCTCGGCCAGCGCCTTGAACGGCTCAGGCACCAGCGGCAGGCCCTGCTCCAGACAGGCTCGCAGCCTGGTGTGACGCCAGTCCTGCTCGTGTGGCGCCCCCGCCAGGGCATGTTCGCTTAGCCCTTCCAGCAGTTCTCGGGATAGCCCTTGGGATAGCCCTTGAGACAGCCCCTGGAATCGCCCTGCCGTGACCTCCGTCATGCGTCCTCCAGTTCTGTCCAGGGCAGAGCAAACGCCAGATCGATATGAAAGCTCTGCACCATGGGTAAGCGCAGCAGCGGCGTGTGCAGCTGGGCCTCGAGCCGCGTCAGTCTGAGCTCGAGGCTGGTGTCATCCGGTGCGGTGACCACGAACCACAGGTTGTAGCGGTGCTCGCGCCAGTAGTTGTGGTTGACCCCGGGGCAGGCGCTGATGATGGCGGCCACCGCCTCGCGGCGATGGTCTGGCACGGACACGGCCACCAGCTCACTGGCACCGGCCTGACGGTGATTGAATACCGCTCCTACGCGTCCGATGATGCCCATCTCGGTCAGCCGGGCCAGACGCTCGATCAGCGCCTGTTCCGTCACCCCCAGGGACTCGGCCATGGCCGCATAGGGTCGCTCCACCAGGGGCAGCCCGCGTTGATAACGATCAAGCAGTCGGCGATCGACGTCGTCCAGACATGCCACCAGGCCGTCGGATGTCATGGTCACCTCCCGAGCTAGGCTCAATGACAGGCGGGCCGCCATCACGGCGGCCCACCCTGACGTCAGTAGACGTCGTGCTGGGTGTTGTAGACGTTGAACTTGCCGGTCGGCGTGACCAGTCGCTCGTCCTTGATGACCGCCTCAAGCTCAAGCGTTTCATCGTCCACCACCACCAGAGCAGATGTCTGATCGGCGGTGTTCCACACCGAGAACCAGACCTCGTCGCCAGCGCGGTTGTATTCCGGCTGAACCACCCGCTTGGGCCCCTCACCCAGATCGGCCCATTCGGCGATGGGCAGCACGCTAAAGCCCTCCTCCAACGCATTGACGTCATACACGGCAACGCTCTGGCTGATCGCTTCGGCCGGGTTCAGCGCGGTGTCCACATACAGATGCTCGGACTCAGGATGGGTCTTGATGAACAGCGAACCACCGCCCTGTCCTTCCAGGGTGCGCACCACCTGCCAGGCCTGATCAGGGTGACCCTCCGGGTCGGTGCCGATCAGCGAGATAGTGTTGTCGCCCAGGTGGCTGGTCGCCCACACCGGCCCAAACTCGGGGTCGACAAAGTTGGCACCGCGTCCTGGATGCGGGGTCTTGCCCACGTCGACGATGGCTTCAAGCTCGCGCTCCTTGGCGTCGATCACCACGATCTGGTTGGATTGGTTGGCGGCGGTCAGGAAGTAACGACCGGTGCTGTCCCAGCCCCCATCGTGCAGGAAGCGAGAGGTCTCGATCTCGACACTGGAAAGGGCGTCCAGATTCTCGTAGTTGACCAGGCGAACCTTGCCGGTTTCCTTGACGTTGACGATGAACTCCGGGTGCTGATGGGAGGCGACGATGGCGGCAACACGAGGCTCCGGATGGTACTCCTGGGTACCCACGGTCATGCCCCGGGTACTGACGATCTTCATCGGTTCCAGGGTCTCGCCGTCCATGATCACGTACTGGGGCGGCCAGTAGGTGCCGGCGATGGCGTAGCGGTCTTCGAAGCCTTCGAACTTGGAGGTCTCGACCGACCGGGCTTCCAGGCCCACCTTGATTTCGGCAACGGTGGTGGGCTCTTCCATCCACAGGTCGATCATGTCGACCTTGGCATCCCGGCCGATCACGAACAGGTAGCGCCCCGAGGCAGAGATCCTGGAAATGTGCACCGCATAGCCGGTATCGATGACCTTGACGATCTCCTTGCTGTCACCGTCGATCAGGGCGATCTGGCCGGCATCACGCAGGGTGACCGAGAACAGATTTTCGAGGTTCAGGTCGTTCAGCTGCTCGGTGGGACGATCTTCCGGTGCGACGAATACCGTCCAGGTGTCCTTCATGTCCTGCAGGCCATACTCCGGGGGCACCGGTGGCTCGTGCATGACATAGCGGGCCATCATGTCGATCTCGCCGTCGCTGAGCTCGCCTGACGTGCCCCAGTTGGGCATGCCGGCGGGCGAGCCGTAGGTGATGAAGGTCTTGAGATAGTCGACGCCCCGTTCCCGGGTGATATCCGTCGTCAGCGGCTTGCCCGTGGCCCCCTTGCGCAAGACACCGTGGCAACCGGCACAGCGCTCGAAGTAGATCTCCTTGGCGTGTTCGAATTCCTCCCGCGACATGGCGGGGGCGCCCTCCTCGTCGGGCATCATCACCGCAGCAGGGTCGATACCCGATGGGCTGCCCTGATAAGCGGACTCCTCCGGGGACAGGGTCTTGTCGGCGCCGTAGGCGCTGCCCAGGCCGGCGATCACTATGGCGATCGCTGCGGCCAGGGGCTTGAGAGTCGTGACGCTGCTGGTCATCGTTTCACCTCGAGTCATGATCCACGTGTCTTTCACCCGGGGCCTCGGCTGAGCCACAAGGTGAAAATGTCGCCAGGTGTTTGCCACTCTTTTTGTGCGCGCTATTGCTCTTTTCTCGCAAAACTCTTGTCATCATTTGGTGCTATCAACACGCCGGACGATAGCCCTAAGGGCATCCGCCATCGGCGATGTTTCTCCTTGCCATTATGGAAACGCGCATTCCCGACAATTTCACTTGGTCTCTCGCTGACTCTTGATCCTCATCAACTATTTCCACCCCTTATGGCAGTCAGCCATATTTATATTTATTTTCAAAAGCTTATCGAAAAAATACCCCTCTATTTATTGTCGCAAAAAGATAGTTTCATGCCATTTCAAGCAAGATATTGACGCGTATCATCTAACCGTTTCCCTGGGCATCGACAGATCTTTAAAACTGGACTACTCAATACAACTTCTTTCCATCACTGACGCTTTCAATGGAAAAACAACGATCCATATCAATACATATTCTTGATGAATCAAGGACACTGGCGAACGCAACAGGTCCATCGCTGGAGGCAGTGTTTCCATGGCATTGCGATATGTTTTTCGCCACTTCACCCGGTTAGCGCCAGCTCGGTGCGGGGGGAGGGTAGTGCGACCCTATCCACATCAACGGTTGGTGAAGCACTGGGCGGCAAGTCGGATGTCAGCCCGCTTGGCGACAGCCGGTCTGATGGCAGCAGGCCTGCTGCTGAGCCCAACCCCCATGGTCGCGGCGGCGACGCCTGCGGCCGACGGTGTCGACCCCGCAGCCCTCGATAACCTGCTGCACCAGGACTGCGGGTCCTGCCACGGCATGACCTTGAAGGGAGGGCTTGGCTCCCCCCTCACCAGCGAGCGACTGTCTGCCTATGACACCGACACGCTGACCACGCTTATCCTCGATGGCCTGCCCGGCACCGCCATGCCGCCATGGCGTGGCGTGCTGTCCCCGCAGCAGGCCCACTGGATCGCTGAAGCCCTGAAGCATCAGCCTGCTGCTCCCCAGGAGTCTCCATGACCACCACGCTTTCCCGCTTCGGGCACGGCTCCCAACGTGACGCGAGCACCGTGACTGCGTCACCGGCGCCCACGTCACCCACCGCCCTGTCGCCCGCCTTATCCACCGCATGGCGGAGTTGTCGCGCCATGCTGTCGCTTGGTCTGATGCTTGGTCTGGTGCCCGGCCTGCTGCTGGGCTCGGGATTTGCCATGGGACAGGATCGTCCCGAGGACACCACGACGATCCACACGACCGACTCGCTTGGCACGTCACCTTCCCCCGCTGCACTGCCAGAAGACACCGACGCCTGCCAGCTGCGTGCCACCGGAGGACTCGGCGTAGTGGTGGAGCGGGCAGATGGCCGACTGGCGCTGGTGGACCGCCGCGCACACAAGGTGATTGGTCGCATCGAGGGGCTTGGGGATCTGTCCCATGCCTCGGTGAAGTTCTCAAGTGACGAGCGCTACGCCTATGTGTTCGGGCGTGATGGCGGGCTGACCAAGGTGGACCTGCTGTGCACTCGTATCGCCGCCCGGGTCATTCAGTCAGGCAACAGCATTGGCGGTGCGATATCCCAGGACGGGCGCATCGTGGCGGTGGCGAACTATGAGCCCGGCGGGGTCAAGCTGTTCGACTCGGATAGTCTGACGCTGCTGGCCGAGGTCCCGGCACGCTATCCATCAGGCGGTCAGCACAATGATCAGCACAACAGCGGTCAGCACAACAGCGGTCATGAAGCCCTGTCGAAGGTGGTCGGTCTGGTGGATGCGCCAGGACACCGCTTCGTCTACAGCCTGTGGGAGGCAGACGAGATTCAGATACTCGACACGACGCCCCTGGCCAGCGGAGACGCGCCCACCGTCACCCGCTTTACGCGGATCGGTGACCGACCCTACGACGCCTTGATCGACCCTATCGGCCGCTACTATGTGGCGGGACTGTTCGGCGAGGACCACCTGGCCCGACTCGACCTGTGGCACCCGGAGCGCGGGGTCGAGCCGGTGCTTTCCGGCTACCGTCAGGGCGACGAGTCACTGCCGGTCTACAAGATGCCGCACCTGGAAGGCTGGACCATCGCCAACGATCACGCCTGGTGGCCGGCGGTAGGCCGCCATGAGGTGCTGATGGCCAGTCTCGATGACTGGCAGCTCGAACGCCGTATCGCGGTACACGGCCAGCCAGTGTTTGTCATGAGTCGCCCGGACCAGCGACAGCTGTGGGTCAACTTCGCCTATCCGGATAACGACATGGTCCAGGTCCTCGACAGCGAGAGCGGAGATGTCATCAGGTCGCTGACGCCAGGCCAGGCCGTGCTGCATATGGAGTTCAGTCCTCGCGGCGAAGAGGTATGGATCTCGGCCCGTGACTCCGACCAGGTGGTGGTCTATGACACCGCCACCTTCGAGCTTCTGGCGACTCTCGATATCGCCTCCCCGAGCGGCATCTTCTTCACCGACCGCGCCCACCGCATCGGCCTGTAGGCCCAGGAGACAAGGCATGCCGAGTCGCCCCCTGTCACAGGACAGCAACGATCACCACCCGCCGTCCGCCTCTCACTCGCAACAGCGTCGGGTTCTGCTGCTGTATGCCCTGATGCTGGGCAGCGTCATGGCGGTGGTGACGGCCCCTGTCTGTGCCCTCGTGGCGCATCTGTGGCTGCTGCTGCGACGCCCCGCCGCTGCCCTGCTCCTCAGTCATCTGCGCTTTCAGCTGGCGACCTTTTGGTATGGCGTCGCGGCTGGCCTGGTGGGGCTTGGCCTGTGGCAGCTGATCGGTACCGCCAGTGAGGCCCTGGCACTGAACGGACGTGTCGGCTGGGTCTATGGCTACGCGGGGATTACCCTGGCGCTGATCTGGATGGTGGGACGCTGCGCCCTCGGCATTCGCCGACTGTTGGCGCAGCAAGCGATTCCGTGCCCATGGTCGCCATGGCTTGGGGGCTGTCGCATTCGCTTCACCGACGCGCCGCCACACTGATACGTCATGGCGAACCTCAAGCGAAGGCGTGATATCGAAGGCCCCAGCGATAAGCGTCCCAGCGCTATGCCCAGCGCTATGCCCAATCCGGGCTGGGGCCCGCTGTCGGGCCTGCCTGGCAACCCGCTGATGTGGGTGTTGATCCTCAGCGAGCTGCTGGTCTTCGCGGCCTTCTTCGGTGTGTTTGCCTGGCACCGTGCGAACGCACCGCAGTCCTTCTTGCTCGGCCAACAGCATCTCGCGCCGCTGATCGGCGGTCTCAATGCCCTGGTATTGCTCACCAGCGGCCTGGCCGCAGCGCTGGCCGTCGATGCCTCCCGACAACCACCTTCTGCGCGACAGCGACGCCGCACCCGTCAGCGGCTCTGGATCGCCATGGCGCTGGGTATCCTGTTCTGCGTAATCAAGGCTTTCGAATATCACCTCGAGTTCTTTACCAGCCCAATACCCAATAGCGTCACCTTCTTCACTTTCTATATCGGTCTGACCGGTTTTCATGCGGCACACGTCATGTTTGGTCTATGCCTGCTGGCCATCGCCGCCTGGCGCCCACACCCCCATACGGTGGAAACCGTCGCTGCCTTCTGGCACATGGTGGACCTGATCTGGGTGCTGCTTTATCCGCTGCTGTACCTGGTGAGATGACGCCATCGACACCCGTATCGAAGGGACCACGACCATGCACCACGACCTGCAACGACGCCGCTGGCGAACCTGGGCGCTACTGATGCTGATGACGCTGCTGGCCATGGCCAGTAGCGCCCTGCATCGGGGCGAGTTGCCCTGGAGGGGCCTGACGCTGGTGATCGGCGCCAGCCTGATCAAGGCGCAACAGATCCTGGCGAACTACCTCGACCTGCGTATTGCCCCTTCCACCTGGCGCGGCGGACTCTTGCTCATGGTCGGCGTGATGGGACTTTGCCTCGCGGCGGCGGGCTTGCTGCCGCGCTGGCTGGCAATAGGCTGATGCGGCCTCGCTGCCAAGCCCCCCGCCAAAAACAGCCCCGACTGAAACAGACCCGCCCGAAACAGACAAAACACGACCAACACCCAAGGAGCCATGATGAACAAGGCCGTGGAAGTTGACATGACCTTCGAGGATGACCCGAGCGAGACCATCCGCCTGATCGCGGTGATCGACGAACACGGCGACCTGACCTCCGAGCAGGTCTACGGCTACGCTCGCGACCACGCAGAAGAGGCGCTGGTCACCTACCCCTTCGTGCTGGATCGCCAGAGCAATGACCACTACCAGATCCAGTGGGGTTACGGTGACTGCACCCAGAGTGCACTGAACTTTTCGTCCCCGGCGGTGCTGCTGGGACAGCGCGTGCTGAGAACCGACATCTATCGCCACGACAGCGCCCAGTTTGCCTACGAAATAGTGGGTATCCGGGACCTCGTCCGCTAGCCAGGGAATCGCTGCTCCAGATAACGCCACGCGTTAAGGGTCCACCAGATCACCACGGGGACCAGCGGCATCAGCAGCACTCCCCAGTCTCGGTGATGGATCAGCCAGGCCAGCGGCGTCAGCAGCGTCACTGCCAGTGCCAGGCCGGCTGCCAACGCCAACCGATGGCGTAGTGCATTCCCTCTGCGGTGGTTCCTGTCGTGGCGGCTGGCATCGCTGCGAACGTCCCTCATTGCGCCACCAGCTGGCGATAGATCCCCGGCAGCGCAAGCGCCAGATGTTCCGGCCGCGGCACGATAGCGTAGCCCGAACGGCCGAAGATACGGCTCAGGTAGCGGCTCGCCTCGCGATCGATGGTCACCGCGAACACCCGCACCCCGTCGCGCATGGCCTCGCGCACGGCATGGCGGGTGTCCTCGATGGCGTATCGTCCCTCGTAATAGTCGGTATCGTTCGGCTTGCCGTCGGTCAGCACCAGCACCAGGCGGTGTCGACGAGGATGGTCCACCAGCCCCTTCGTCAGATGGCGGATTGCCGGTCCCATGCGGGTATAGTGACCCGGCGTCAGCGCCGAAATGCGGCGTTCGACACGCTCTCCCATGGGCTCATCAAAGCCCTTGAGCTGGCGCACCCAGACCCTGTGGCGGCGCTGGGAAGTAAAACTATGAATACTGACATCGTCGCCACAGTCGGCAATGCCATGTCCCAGCACCATCAGTGCTTCCTGGGCCACGTCGATGACCCGACGGCTATCGAGCCAGGCATCGGTGGAGAGCGATACGTCGATCAGGATCGACACCGCCAGATCCCGCCCCTGGGGCCTGGAATCGACGAACAGCCGATCGCTGGCCTGGCTCCCTGCCGCCAGGTCACAGCGACACCGCACCAGTGCGTCAAGGTCCAGCTCGTCGCCCTCCGCCTGGCCTCTTAGCCACTCACGCCGCGGCCTGAGCGCCTCGAACTGTCGGCGCACCTTGCGCACCCGTCGAGACGCCTGCTGATCCCCTTGCCAGGGCTCGGCCTCGTCGGTGGCGGGCTCGACGATCACCCGGCAGTGGTCCGCTAGCAGGCACCCCTTGCGGTAGTTCCACTCGGGGTACAGCACCTCATCAGGCTGGCTCGCTACCAGCGCCTTGTCGGCAACGGCGTGGGGCGCCAGCTCAAGCGACATGTTCAAGCGTGACGCCGCGCGCCGCTGGTGGCGACTCAAGGTGATCTCGTCGAGCTGGTCGGCGGCTTCCCGCGCGGCCTCTTCGTCCTCATCCTCCAGCTGACGGTTGACGTTGACCATCTCCGCCCAGGACAGCATCTTCTCCGAGGCATTCAGCATCAGCGGATCGTCCCTCTCCGCCTGGTCCTGATAATGTCGCTCGGCCTTGCGCTTGGCACCTTCCACCTCGACCGCCTTGGGCAAGGCTGACGCATCGTCGCGGTCCTCATCGTCATCACTCGCCCCCGACAGGGTCATGGGGCTCAGTGCTTCGCCCCACAACGGCAGTGGCAGGTAGTGACGATAGCCCTTGGGTGCCCGCACCTCAGGGCATGTCCTTGCAGCGCCATGCTGGAGCCAGTCCCACCAGGGCGACGCCTCACCAGCGTCATCCCCCAGCAGGCGGCGAACCAGCGCCTCCACGGCGGCCTCTGCCGGTGGCAATCCACGGCGCTGAGGACGCGCCTTGAGCAGCGCCCGACAGAGTCGCGCGTGACGGGCGACGAACCCCGGATAGCGCGCCAGGGTGGCCTCGGTACAGCGCCCGGCCTCAGCCAGAGACGCCAGGTCACGAACCAGAGGGTCGCTCGCGGCAGCGATGGGACGGGCCTCAGCCAGAAACATCACCAGCCAGCGATACAGGTCCAGATTCAGGGCGCACTCGGGCAGCAGCGAAAGGCGCGGTGGCAGCAGCAGGTGCTCGCCATCACGCCGCGCCACCTCCAGTACCTCTTCATCGAAGCCCAGGCGCTGTCGCCACGACAGCCGGTGGCGAGAGGCACGCTTGCCGATGGCCTCGATGGTCAGGCCCGGGTCTCCCCCGCTGGCGCGAAACAGCACCCCAAGCGGGCGAGACAGCTCATCGAGGTGAACCGCCGCCTCGGCATACTCCGGGTAGCTCGCCGCGCGGGACGCCCAGCGGTGCCAGCGACGGCCCACGAACTCCTCGACCTCAAGAAACTCCAGCATGACAGTGGCTACCCGAACGTGGCGGTGACGACATCCTCGATGCCCTTCAGCACATCAGGATCGTCACTGAGAGGTTCCAGCAGCGCTGCCCGGGCGGCGTCCAGCACCGGCATGCCGGCCTGGATCAAGCTGGCGCAGTAGATCAACAGGCGTGTCGAGACGCCCTCCTCCAGATCCTGGCCCTTCATCGTCCTGAGCCGGGCGGCCAGGCTGACCAGCGCCTCGCAGCGCTGACGGGGCAGGCCGCTCTCCCGGGCTACGATGTCGACTTCGATCGATGCCGCGGGAAAGTCCAGCGAGATGGCCACGAAGCGCTGGCGCGTGCTGGGCTTGAGGGTCTTGAGAATATGCTGGTAGCCCGGGTTGTAGGACACCACCAGCATGAAATCATCCGGGGCCAAAAGCTGCTCGCCGGTGCGCTCCAGCGGCAGCAGGCGCCGGTCATCGGTCAGCGGATGCAGCACCACGGTCACGTCCTTGCGTGCTTCCACCACCTCATCCAGATAACAGATCCCACCGCCGCGAACCGCCCGGGTCAGGGGGCCATCGGACCACTCGGTTTCCCCACCCTTGAGCAGATAGCGCCCGGTCAGATCTGACGCCGTCAGGTCATCATGACAGGCCACCGTATGCAGCGGCAGGCCAAGCCGCGCTGCCATGTGACGCACGAAACGCGTCTTGCCGCAGCCCGTGGGCCCCTTGAGCATCAGCGGCAGCCGCTGGCGATAGGCATGCTCGAACAGCGCGACTTCGTTACCCTGGGGTTGGTAGAACGGTACGCTGTCAGCGGCCAGGCTGCGCGGCAGTGGTGAGAGTAGTGGTGAGAGTGAAGCGTGAGTCATCAAGGGGGTCCTCCAGACATTCGAGGCCGCCCTAAGACGGCCTCGATGCGGGTCAGGCAGCAGACAGTGTCGAGCCCGCCGCCGTGCCACGGCGAATCGGCCCGAACAAGGCATAGAGCAGTAGCGCCGCGCCCACCACCACAGCAATACCGGTGCCCAGGCGCATGGCGTAGAACAGGCCGAGCTGGTCCTGCACCTCCATGTAGTTCATTCCCAGCACCCGCTGCAGATGGGTCTGCACCGCACCGGCAAAGGTCAGGGTGAAGGTCATGAAGCACATGGCCGACGTCAGAATCCAGAAGCCCCACATATTGAGCACCTGGTGGAAGGGCTGAGTCCGGCGCAGCTGCGGCATGGCATAGCTGATCACCCCGAGGATCAGCATCACGTAGGCGCCATAGAAGGCCAGATGGCCATGGGCTGCCGTCACCTGAGTGCCGTGGGAGTAGTAGTTGATGAACGACAGAGTATGCATGAAGCCCCACACCCCGGCGCCGAAGAAGGCCACCGTCGGGCATCCCATGGTCCACAGCATGGCCGCCTTGTTGGGGTGATTGCGCGAGCCCTTCCAGAACATCACAAAGGAGAACACCACCATGGCGAAGAACGGAATCACCTCAAGGGTCGAGAAGATGCTGCCGATGGGCTGCCAGTAGCTGGGGGTGCCGATCCAGTAGTAGTGGTGTCCGGTGCCGAGCAGCCCCGAGAACAGCGACAGACCGACGATGACGTACAGCCACTTCTCGATCACCTCGCGGTCCACCCCGGACATCTTGATCAGCAGATATCCCAGCAGCGACGCCATGATCAGCTCCCACACGCCTTCCACCCAGAGATGCACCACCCACCACCAGTAGACCTTGTCCACCGACAGGTTGCCCGGGTTGTAGAATGCGAACAGCCAGAACACCGCGGCCAGCCACAGGCCGAGCATCAACACCAGGTTGATGGTGGTCTTGCGGCCCTTGAGCAAGGTCATGCTGGTGTTATAGAGAAAGATCAGGAAGGACACCGTGATCAGCACCTTGACGAAGAACGGCTGCTCGAGAAATTCACGCCCCTCATGGATCCCCAGCTGGTAGCACGCCAGGGCGGCGACGCCCGCGACCACGAAGATGCCCAGCTGAAGATAGGCCAGCATCGGACTATGGATCTCCCGTTCAGCCTCTTCCGGCATCAGGTAGTAGGTACAGCCCATAAAGCCGATCAACAGCCACACAATCAGCAGGTTGGTATGGCTAACCCGGATCACGTTAAACGGCATGACCTGGGCCAGAAAATCAGGAAACACATAGACCACTGCGGCCATTATGCCAAACACGACCTGCAGGGCAAACAGCCCCATGGCGACCAGAAAGAAGGCGTAGGCCACCTTCTGCGTTTCATATTTCATGTTGCATATCCCTCCAGGATTATCCCTCTCTCGACCCCATCTCGTGACTGCCGACCACTGGCTGGCATAGCCAGAGGCTGCTACCCGGACTCATGGGGTGGCCAGTTCTGGTCATCGATGGCATCGGTCCATTGAAGGAAGTCGATCAACGACGTCATTTCTTCGTCGCTAAGGTCAAAGTGCGGCATCTTTCGACGACCGGGGATCGCTAGCGGCTGTGCGCGCATCCAGGCAGCCAGCCCCGCTCTAGCAGCCTCTGGGTTGTCACGTCCCTTGTAGCGTGTCCATACATTGGAAAGCTCTGGTGCGAAATAGGCCCCCTCACCCATGATGCTGTGGCAGTTGATACACATGTTCTTCTCCCAGACATGCTTGCCTGCCCTCACCGAATCGGTGAGAGGGAGGGCACTGGTAGACTCCTTCACGATGTACCAGTGACTATGCGCCGTCAGAGCTACAAAGATCAGGAAGAAAAACAGTGAGCCACCATAGAAGATGTTGCGTGCTGCAGATTTTGTCAGACCCTCGGCCATGACGACGCCTCCTCATTGTTTTGGCCCATGGCGCCGAAAAGACAGACCTCCATGGCGCCGATATTCATTGTATGAAGAGGAGAGACTTTATACCTGACAAAAACACTCGGAATATGACGTGCATCACCCATTTTATCGATTGATTCGCCCTATCAACCACTTAATTAAGTGACGTTATTCACCCTTTTTTGGCAGAGAGATACGCCTACTTCATGGAGACAATGCCGTTACCATGAACACTGAAAGAAAAGCATTGATACAGCTCAAAGACGAGCCGCCATCGGGTCATGAAAATGACGAAAACCAGGAGAGCATGCTGTGGCGATGAGCCGCCCCCAGCATGTAGAGAAACACCACAAGAGCCAGTGAGGCAGCGACGCTGCGTATCCAGAAAGGCAAGGTTGGCCGCATGGCCAGCATTCCAAGTCCGATATAGGCCAGCAAGGCCGTCAGCTTGGCGGCAAGCCAGGGTGTCTGGTGAGGCCACTGGGAAGTCGACACCATCAGCGCTACCCCTGCCGCCAGCAACAGGCTGTCCAGAACATGAGGAAGCTTTCTCATCGTGGGGGAGCCAACCGCTGGACCGTCCTGCATGGCGCGACACCAGCGCCAGGCGAAGAACAGCACGCTGGTCACGGCCAGCGTCACATGCAGCGATTTCATGAACAGATAGAGGCTTGCCGACATGCTGCTAGCCCATCTGACCGTCGAGGCGAGGCGCGCTCAGTATCGGCAGGTAGTGCAGCAGGAACAGTCCGTAGCCGGCGCACCAGCAGACAATACTGGCGCTGTAGACCCAGTGGGTTACCGAAGGCCATAGCGCCAACAGCAGCGAGCGTGACAGTCCGGCGATGACCAGAAGACCCAGGGCCACGCCAACCCCTGGCAGGCAGCGCATGGGACGGCCTGTATGTCCCAGCGACACGCGGCACATCATCGACAGCATCATGGTCCCCATGGCGCCCACCGTGATGGCGTGAATGCCCAGCTCCACGCGGCCTACACCGAACAGCCCGAACGCCCACAGCAGCAGTCCCAATGGGACAAAGGCATAGCTCAGGTGCAGACTCCACAACAGCGGCTCCCGCGCGGTGGCCACCCCTTGCCAGCGGATCAGACGCAGCGGGTGAAGCACTGCCGCCAACAGCAGAATACTGGCCAGCAGGGCATCAGGCAGCTCAATGCCAAACGTCCGGGCCAGCTGCAGCAGCACCGCCACGGCCAGACTGCCCAGTGCCGCACCTTCCAGCCACCCCAGCGCCGGTCGTCGCTTGAGTCCCATTCGGTTGGCAGTGAACATCGGGATGACCCTCCCCCCCAGCACGGCCATGATCAACGTGACCAGCATGACCGCCAGGTAGGAGGACTGACGCACCAGCTCCGGGTCTCCCCGAGCAACGCCCAGGTGACTGCCCAGATTGGCCCCGGCCAGAATCGCCAGCACCGGGACAAAGACCAGATTACGCCAGCGCCTGGCTCGGATGACCATCACCGCCATCACCGCACAGACCAGCACAAGAAAGCTGACGTCCAGCGCCACTACCAGGGGCTCGGGCAAGCCGGGAAACGCCAGCCCTAGCCTCGCCGCCAGCCACAGCGCTACAAGCCCGAGCAGTGGACCACCGTGCAGACCACGCAGTCCCGTCCAGGTCTGCACCGCGGTCAACAGAAAACCCGAGACCACCGCGGCCACCACGCCAAACAGCATTTCGTGCTGGTGCCACCACAGCATGCCCGCCCGGGGCGACAGCAGGAACACGCCGTGCCAGTAGCCCAGCCACAGCAGCAGCGACAGCAGACTGAATGCCGCCGCCAGCAAGAAGAAGGGACGAAAGGCAAGGCGTGCCAGCGGCAGGCGATCGGCAATGGAGGACATGACAAGTACCCGAGTAAAGCCGTTGGTCTTGTCCAGTCTGGCCCGCTTTGGCTATCGCCACCATGATGCACATCAAAGGCACTGCTGATGCCAGGCTGACCTTCCCCCTGCTGGCCGTCTCCAGATAGCAGCCTCGCTAGTGCCTTCGGGCGCCCCTCAGGCCTTCAGCCCCAGCCGCTTGGCCAGCCGGTGCAGGTTGCCCGGGTCCATGCCCAGCCGACGCGCCGTTCCGGCCCAGCTCTGCTCCATGGCCAGGGCCTGGCTGATGCAATCGCGCTGGAACTCGTCCGTCGCCTCCCTGAGCGGCAATAGGTCATGCGCTGTCCCACGCTGAGCACTCACCTGTTCATCGAGGTGGGCGGCTGAGCGAGTCAGTGGAGGTGTCTTCAGTCCAAGGTGGACGGTATCGATACGCAGGCTTCTGCGTCGTGCATCCGGTGACGCCAGCCGGTCCACCTCGGCCATCGCCAGCAGCGACGCCCTGGCCAGCAGGGACTCCAGCTCACGCACGTTGCCCGGCCAGTGCCATGCAAGCAGTGCTGCCCGCGCCTGGTCGCTCAGGCGCAGATTGCCGACGCCAAGTCGCACCCGGTTTTGCTCGAGAAAATGTCCGGCCAGCAACATCACGTCGTCCAGGCGCTGGCGCAGCGGCGGGACCTCAAGGGGAAAGGCGCTGAGCCGATGATAGAGGTCTTCACGAAAGCGCCCCTGGATCACCTCCTGGGCCAGATCCCGGTTAGTCACCGCTACCACCCTGACGTCGACATGGCGCAGCTGATCGCTGCCGAGGGGCTGAATCTCCCCTTCCTGCAGCACCCGCAGCAGCTTCGGCTGCAGCTCCAGAGGCAGTTCTCCCACTTCATCCAGCACGAGGGTGCCACCGTCGGCCATCTGAAAGTGGCCTTTGTGATCGCTCACCGCCCCGGAGAAGGCGCCGCGCCGGTGGCCGAACAGGGTACTTTCGATCAGTGACGCAGGTAACGCCGCACAGTTCACCACCACCAAGGGGCCCCCGGCGCGGCGCGAACCATGATGCAGGGCGTGGGCGATGCGCTCCTTACCGACACCGGTTTCCCCGTGCACCAGCACGCTCATGTCGGTGGCTGCCACCAGTTCGACCGACGCCATCAGCTTGCGCATGGGGGCGCTGCGCCAGCCCACCAGGCGCTGGTTGCAATGGCTCTCAGGAGCATGGTTCAGGGCCAGCTGCAAACGCGCACTGTCCAGACGCTGCGACAGGCGCAGGCAGGTGCCCAGTAGCTCGGCAGCGGCCAGCAGACCCTCATCATCCAAGTCGGCGAGGGCGCCCGGTGTCAGCGCGTCCAGGGTCAGCATGCCGATCAGCTCGCCACCATCGCGCAGCGGGACACCCAGGCAGTCATGCACCGGGGTCAAGCCGTCATCCAGCAGGCCATCATAGGGATCGGGTAACTTACAGTCGGCAGCAAAGCGACAGACCCCGGGCGCCTTGGCGATAGCATCCAGGCGAGGGTGCTCCTGGAGCACAAAGGTTCTGCCCGCGACCCCTTCAGGCAGTCCCTGAATCGCCACGGGTCGAAGCCCTGGCCCGTGTACGACCAGCAAGGCACTGGCGTCCGCCGACGTTCTCGCCACCAGCGAGCGCAGCACGCCCTGCCAGGCCTCGGCGAGCTCAGGCCCCTGTTGGTCTCCCAGCCGCTGCAACAGTCCGCGCAGCTGTTGAAGAAAATCGACCACCCGCATTGTCCTTTTGACATGACCAGTGTCAAAAAGATAGCAACAACCTTGTCGATATGACACTAGGCAACATTCGCTTGCCCCTCGATCGCGCTCGTCCTGCCCGCCCCAGCCTGCCCTAGCCCGCCCCAGCCCGCATTCTCGCTGGCGATCCTGCCAGGGCCGCGGCAAGTTGGCGCACCCATGACGCCTGGGCACGCCCCTTGCTCCTGAGACATCAGGCAGAGGGAGCCTGACGCGTCACCACGTTCTTGATCTTAAAACGCGCAGCGCTTCAGCACGGGCGCGAACGGCCACCCTCCGACCCGCTGCGCCGGCCTGGTTGACCACCTCGCCAGGACTGCGACTAGTCCGCAGCGAGCCAAGCCTCCGATACGACAGCGCCAAGACGCCAAGATGAAGGATGCACGGCACCTTCGTCACCCCATTTCCCTGACAGGACCTACCATGACTACAGCTGCCCAAGACGCCATCATCGATGCTACCGCCCCGCTGGTCGCCGAGCATCTGGACGCCATTACTGCCCGCTTCTACCCGCTGATGTTCGAGCGCTACCCAGAGGTCAAGGCGGTGTTCAACCAGGCCCACCAGGCCGACGGCGGCCAGCCCAAGGCCCTGGCACGGGGAGTGCTCGCCTACGTGGGGCTGCGCCAGCAACCCGAGGCGGTACGCCAGCAGATGCAATCCGTCATCAGCAAGCATGTCTCACTGGGCATCCAGCCCGAGCAGTACCCCATCGTTGGCGAGTGCCTGATGGCCGCCATCGGCGACGTCCTGGGCGATGCCGTCACCGCCGAGATCGCTGACGCCTGGGGAGCCCTGTATGGCGACCTGGCCGAGCTGCTGATCGCGGCAGAGGCCGAGCGCTATCAGGCCTTCGCTGGCCGCCCCGGTGGCTGGCAGGGACTGCGCGAGTTTCGCATTGCCCATATCCAGCGCGAGTGTGAGGTCATTCGCTCCTTCATCCTGGCACCTTGCGATGGTCAGCCGGTCGCCGATGCGCTGCCGGGTCAGTACATCGGACTGCAACTGCGCATCGACGGCGAGACCGTCCACCGCCATTACAGCCTGTCCGGCAGCCCCAACGGCTGCGATTACCGCATCTCGGTCAAGCAGGAGCCAGGCGGACGGGTCAGCAACTACCTGCACCAGCAGATGCAGGTTGGCGACACCCTGGCGCTGTTGCCTCCCGCCGGAGAGTTGACGCTGGACAATAGTGATAGGCCGGTGATGCTGATCAGCGGTGGCGTGGGCCAGACGCCGATGCTGCCGCTGGCACGCCAGGCGCTCAGCCAGGGCCGCCGGCTGTGCTATGTCCATGCGGCAAGGGATATCCACCACCACGCCTTTCGCAGCGAAGTGGACGCCCTGGTGAGGGAGTACCCGACGCTGATGACGCGGATCTGTGCCTATGATCATGGAGACGACGGTGATATCACGGGACGCCTTGAACAGGCTCTGCTCGCCCGACTGCTGCCGGGTGCCGATACCCAGTGCTATTTTGTCGGCCCTGGGCCCTTCATGAGTGCCATCGACAGCCACCTGGCCGCCCTGGGTATTGCCCCTGAGCAGCGCCACTACGAGCACTTTGGTCCCTCGCGCCCGCTGCACGCGGCCTGACCCCTGTCGATCTTCGTCACCGTCGCTTTAGCACCGTTGCGTTAGCGCCAAAGCGCTATCAACAAAGCTTCCTCTGCGACGCCGTCATCCATAAAAAAGCCGCGCTCTGGGATCAGAGCGCGGCCTGCTGGCAGATACAAGACGGCGACGGTGGCTGGACCAGCGCCTCAAGCGTGCTGACGGGCTTCCGGCTTTCTTATCACCATGAAGTAATAGAACACGCCGGTCAGTGCCAGGAAGAACAGACTGTCTGGACTGGTAAGGAAGATCAGCGGATTGCCGTCAGACAGCGACAGTGAGCGCCGACAGTACTCCTCCAGGCTCGGCCCCAGCACAAAGCCCAGCAACAGGCAGGCCACCGGGTAGCCCTGGCGCCGCAGCAGGAAGGCCAGCACGCCGAATACCAGGGCAAGGCCCATCTGGAACACCGAATAGGTCGCCACATAGCAGCCCACCAAGGCCACTACGGCAATACTGGCGTACAGCACGTCGCGCCGGATGGAGACGATGCGCACGAAATACGGCCCCAGCACGTACAGGGTCAGGGGCACCAGCACCAGCGCAGATACCAGCAGGGCCATGAACATCGGTGCCACCAGCGCTAGCTGGCTGTCGAGGAACTGTGGCCCCGGCTGCAGGCCGTTGACCACCAAAACCCCCAGCACAATGGCGGTGGTCGGGTCACCGGGAATGCCGAACGACAGCATCGGCACGAAGGCCCCGCTGCACATCGCATTATTGGCCCCTTCCGCGGCGGCGATACCTTCTACCGAGCCCTTGCCATACTTCTCCGGGTGGCGTGAGCTGCGCATGGACTCTGCGTAAGCCACGAAGGCCGCCATGGAGCCTCCCGCACCGGGCAATACACCGACGCTGTAGCCGATCATGGCCGACTTGAGATAGCGATAGAGACCGATCTCGCGCACCTCTTTCCACGGTGGAATAAAGTCGCGGCGGCGAATGGCGCTGGCCTTGATCGCATCCCGCTCGACGGTACGCTTGGCACGATTCTGCGACTGCACCAACAGCTCGCTGACGGCAAAGGCGCCGATGACCAGCGGCATGATGTCGATGCCCTGCATCAGTACCCCAGTACCAAAGGTGAAGCGGGTAATCGGCTGCATCACGTCGATGCCGACAGTGGCCACCATCACCCCCAGGGTGGTCGCGACCAGCCCCTTGGAGATGGCCCCGCGCTGAGAGATCACGATCACGATCAGCGCAAAGGCAATCAGCGAGAACTTGCCGGGGGTACGAATCAGCAGCGCGGCATCCGTTGCCAGGGGTGCCATGACCATCAGCAGCAGGGCCCCGATAGCGCCGCCGATCATCGACGCCAGCGCCGCGTGCCCCAGCGCCTTGGCGCCCTGGCCGCGCTGCTGCAACGGATAGCCCTCGATCGCCGTCATCATCGAGGCCGGGGCGCCGGGAATATTTATGGTCGTCGCGGTGATGCTGCCGCTGCACATCCCGGCCATGAAGATGCCCGCACAGGCCACCAGCGCGGCGGTGATGTCGAGGCTATAGGTCAACGGCAGCAGCAGCGCGATGGCCAGCATCGAGGTCAGCCCCGGCACCGCACCAAAGAAGGTACCGATCAGGTAGCCACCGATCAGGTAGGGCAGGATATCCGGCTGCATCAGCACCGCGAAGCCCTTGGACAGTTCGATCAGGTAATCCATGCCGTCACCTCCACAGCGTCGGCAGACGCACCTGGAACACCAATTCGAACAGGGCGTATCCCAGTAACGCGATGACCGCCGCCACCAGCGCCTTGAAGCCCAGGCTGCGAAGCGCAGGACGGCCCGCGCCAAAGATCAGCATCATGGAGAAGGCGTAGGCAAAGGTAGAAAGAAAGTAGCCGACGCTGGCAAACAGACTGATATAGAGACCGGTCGCCAGGGTCACCGCCAGGGCGCCCTGCCAGATTGATGCCGGTGCCGGCTCGCCCGAAGTCGCCGCTTGAGTCGCCGCTTGAGTCGCCTCCTGGTCAGACTCGCTCATCGGGGCCTCGTCCTCTGCGCTGTCACCGTCAGCGTGGCGGTCGGCACGCACGACGAAGGCCAGCGCCAGCAGCATGACAACGCCCAGAAGCACCGGAAAGAACGACGCGGTCAGTGCACCATTATGCAGTGGTGGCGCAATCTTGAAGGCTTCTACCAGGTAGATCAGGGTCACTGCCAGCAGGCAGGCGACAACACCTCGCCGCCCACCCAGCCAACCTCCCGCCCGTAGCAGCAGTTTCATGGCAACATCCTCACAAGGGTTGCCGCCGGCGCCCGACGGCAACCGAGACTCACTGGCCAATCAGGCCGGCTTCCTTGAGCTCATCCATCCGCGCGAACAGCTCTGCCTGGGTATCTTCTGCCCAGGCCTCGACCTCGTCGGCACCCAGCCAGTTGGGGGTGACCCCTACGTCGACCAGCCAGGTCTGAAACTCTTCACTGTCATAGGCCTGCTGATAGGCCGCTTCCAGGGCCGTCAGGGCGTCTTCCGGCGTGTTGGCCGGCGCGGCCAGAATGACAAAGCTGCCCATCTGGATGTCGTAGCCCAGCTCACTGGCAGGGGGCACATCAGGGAAGCTCTCGCTCTGGACGTCGGTGAACTCCACTAGGCCCTTGGCGTTGCCGGCGGAAATCAACGACTCAAAATCGCCTAAGCTGGTCAGTGCAAAGTCCACCTCGCCGTTGAGCAGGGCTTCCTTCTGGGGCGCGGCACCGCCGGGATAGGACACGATCTTGAACGACACGTCGGCCTGGTCCTGCAGTTGCAGCAGGGTCAGGTGGGTACGCGAGCCCATGTTCTGAATACCCGCGCGCACCTCTCCGGGGGCCGCCTTGGCAGCGTCGATCAACGCCTCCAGGCTGGCATAGTCCGAGTCTGCGGGCACCACGATGGCATCGGGTTCACTGGTAATACGCGCAATCAGGTCGAGCTTGTCGATATCAAAGCCGGCCAGCATCCCCTGCCAGGGAATCGTCACCACGCTGTCGTAGGTCAGCGCCACCAGGGTGTAGCCGTCGGGCCGGGCTCCCAGCGTCTGGACCAGACCATTGGCACTCATCCCACCCTCGATGTTCTCGACATAGATGGTGCCATCGAGGGACGCTTCGGCAAGATTGGAGATCTTGCGGACGATGCCATCGGTGCCGCCGCCGGCGCCCCAGGGCACGATCATGCGGATATCACGCTGGGGGTAGTCGGCCTGCGCGCTGGCACTGGCGACAACGATCAGGCCTCCCAGGGCCACGCTCATCAACTTGCGCATCTTGTTCACTCCTTGCCGTTGTTGTTGGCGATTTGGGTCTGTTGGCATTGTGATTGCTGGCGGTGCGACTGCTGGCGTTACACTGATGGCCCTGCACCGGGGGCCGGTGGAAGCGGATACTGGCCTGCCCTGAAACATTGCCGCTTGACGACGGCCGGTTCAGGAACCTCTTTTCCAGGCGCTTTACCTAGGGAAACACTGCATAAATTACTGTGCTCGACATCTCGGCTGCCGGCGGTGCTCAAGATCCTCATTTAACCGCTTGTAAACTCCGGTCTTTCCGCTCCGGCGGCTGCCGACCTATCATCGCTCGTAACATTTATTCAGCGCGTCCCTAAACGCTTTATGCAGGTAAGGCGAGAACGGCCTGCCACAGGTCATCGGGCACGTCGAGCAGGCTGTCGTTGTCTGCGTGGCGCCTATTTCCGGTGGATTGTCCCGGCCAGCGGGGCGGCCGGCCCGCGTCCACCGGCACGGCGTCGGCCAGGTGGCCGGCAAGCCCTTCGACCAGCGCATTGCAGGCCTCGAGTCCGGCCAGCTTGCGCGGGTCGAAGACCAGAAATACCTGGGAGGCGCCGCCACCGCTGCCGCGTCCCAGGGTATCGATATGATGGGTGGGGTTGCCCTGGGACAATAGCGCCGCCATCACGTCCAGCAGCATCGCCAGGCCAGATCCCTTCCAGTAGCCCGCAGGCAGCAGGCGCCGCGACTCAGCGATGGCGCCAGGATCGCGACTGAGCTGTCCCGCCTGGTCGAAGCCACCGTCCACCGGCAAGGACTCGCCGGCCAGGGCCAGGCTGTTCAGCTTGCCGTAGGAGAACTGCGACATGGCCATGTCCAGCACCATGGGGCCCTGCTCTGCAGGCACCGCCATGACCAACGGGTTGTTGCCGATACTCTGGCTGGCGGCCCCCCAGGCGGGCATGCAGGATTCGGTGTTGGTCCACATGATCGCGGCAAATCCCCGCTCGACCGCATGCCAGCCATAGCTGCCGCCGCGCATCCAGTGGGTGGTATTGCGCACGGCGACCAGCCCCATGCCATGCTCGGAGGCCAACTCCATGGCCCGCTCGGTGGCGTCGAGTGCGTGGCGAACGCCAATCCCAAAGTGGCCGTCGAAGACTTCCAGGGCGCCCAATCGTTGCACCAGGCTCAGCCGAGCAGCCGGATCGACCCACCCCTTGTTCAGGTAATCGACGAAACGCGGAATGCGGCCAACACCGTGGGAGACCACCCCGTCACGAGTACTTTCAGCATGAATGCGCGCGCACAGCTCGGCATCTTCCGGCGCCAGGCCCGCCGCATTCAGCACTGCGGCCAAACGCGAGCGCAGCTCGTCAAAGGTGACCTGAGTCATCGAACCTCTCCTTGAGGGTGGTGCCTCGCCGCTCAGGACCAGCACCGCCAGCGAAGATTAAGTACTACATCATACAAAGTTGCTGTATGAGCAACATAGACGGGGCCACCGCACAACGAAATGCGACTTTAGTGAAGCAGCGACCAGCAACGACGTCCCTTCGGCAACCCCGCGTCCCGACCGGGCGGCGCTATTACCCCCCTATCGCTACCAGATCGCCACCTTAACTCTGCTTTATCGCTAGCTTATCTCTGCTTTATCGCTGCTACGAAACACCCTTTCCTACCTTCGCTGCCTCCACCTTCCACCATGGTCGTACTCGCACGAATTAATCATATGTACTACAAATATTGACAAATGAATGCCTCACCCATCGTGCCCCACCAGGAGATCCCATGATCGTCGACCACCGCACCTACACCATGGTCCCCGGCCGCTTGAACGCCTTTCTCGAGCTCTACGAACGCGAGGGTTTGCCCATCCAGCAGCGCCATTTGGGCAATCTGATCGGCTACTTCGTCACCGAGACCGGACCACAGAACCAGGTGGTGCACCTGTGGGGGTATGCCTCCGCGGCGGACCGGGAGCGCCGTCGCACGGCCATGGAACAGGACCCCGAATGGATCGCCTATCGCAAGAAAAGCGCCGAGGCCGGTAACGTCCAGCATCAGACCAACAAGCTGTTGCGCTCCACCCGCTTCTCACCGCTCTGAGCCAGGAGGTTTCATGACCCATCCCCACGGTGGACTCGCCCTGGTCAAGGCGCTGCAGCAGCAGCGGGTCGAGCGGGTATTCTGTGTGCCCGGCGAAAGCTATCTGGCAGCGCTGGATGCCCTCCACGAGGCCGAGATCGAGACCATTGTCGCCCGCCAGGAAGGTGGGGCTGCGATGATGGCAGAGGCCGATGGCAAGTTGAGCGGGCGCCCTGGCGTCGCCTTTGTGACCCGCGGCCCGGGCGCCACCAACGCCGCCAGCGGCGTGCACGTGGCCTATCAGGATTCCACGCCCATGGTGCTGTTCGTTGGCCAGGTGGCGAGCGACCAGCGCGATCGCGAGGCCTTTCAGGAGGTCGACCTGGTCGCCATGTTCTCGCCCCTGGCCAAGTGGGTCGCCAATATCGATCGGGTCGACCGCCTGCCGGAATACATCAGTCACGCCTTCCACGTGGCCCAGAGCGGGAGGCCTGGCCCGGTGGTGCTGGGCCTGCCGGAAGACATGCTGTCGTCAGACTGTGATGCGGCGCCAGTGCCTGCTGCCACCCTGCCTAGCGGACTCGCCGCGCAGCACGACGTGCAGGCAGTGATGCGCGCCATTGGCAGTGCCGAACGCCCACTGGTCATCGTCGGAGGCGGCGGCTGGTCGGCTCGCGCCGCCGAAGCGCTCGGCCATTTTGCACGCCTGTGCGAACTCCCCGTCGGCGCCTCCTTTCGCTGCCAGGACTACCTGGACAATCGCCATCCGAACTACGTCGGCGACGTGGGCATCGGCATCAACCCGGCGCTGGCCCAGCGGGTCCGTGATGCCGACCTGATCCTGGCCCTTGGGGCGCGCCTGGGCGAGATGACCACCAGCGGCTACACCCTGCTGACGCCACCGCTGCCACGTCAGCGGCTGATCCACGTGCATGCCGATCCCAGCGAACTTGGACGGGTCTACCGTCCTGAGCTGGCGGTGGTCGCGTGTGCGGGGGCGATGATCGAGCAGCTGGCGGCAGCGGCCGAGGCGCCCAGCGTCGAGCGCGGCGCCTGGGTCCGCGCCGCCCGCGACGACTACGCCAGCTGGCAACAGCCGGAGCCCACGCCAGGCGCGCTACGTATGGAGAACGTCATTGCACGGCTCAATGAGGTGCTGGGTGATGACGCCATCCTGACCAATGGCGCCGGCAACTACTCCGCCTGGCTGCACCGCTACTACCGCTATCGCGGCTTTCGCACCCAGCTTGCCCCTACCTCGGGCTCCATGGGCTATGGCTTGCCCGCCGCCATTGCCGCCAAGTTGCGCCATCCAGAGCGGGATGCCATCTGCCTGGCCGGCGACGGCTGTTTCCAGATGGTCTCCCAGGAGCTGGGCACCGCCTGCCAGTATGGCGCTGCGGTGGTGATTCTGGTGATCAACAACGGCATGTACGGCACCATTCGCATGCATCAGCAGAAGCGCTACCCACGGCGGCCGTCCGCCACCGATCTGGTCAATCCAGACTTTGCTGCCCTGGCCCGCGCCTATGGCGTCTTCGGCGAAACCGTGGACCACGATGACGCCTTCGCGGACGCCCTGTCACGTGCCCTGGAGCATACCCGGCGCAGTGCCTCCCCGGCTCTGCTGGAGCTGCGCCAGGATCGCCAGGCCCTGTCTCCCCGGCTGACCCTGGAACAGCTCAATCCCTGAGGCGAGCGTGCTGGCAAAGCCGACCGACGCGCTGACCCGCTGCGCGCCAACGGCTGGACAGCTAAGACCAAAGGCCCGGCCGTCGATCAGACGGCCGGGCCTTTGGCGTGCAAGGGACCCATCCAGCGCCGCCAACGCCCTGGAGGAAAAGGCGGTGGCTGAGGCAGGTCAAGCTCAATACCTGGATAAAGGCCTGGGTCAGGGACGCGGCGGTGTCAGGCGTGGCAGACGTGACTCCAGCAGCGCCGCCACCTGCATCACTCGGTCATCAGCGAACTTCGGTCCGACCAGGTGCAGCCCCATCGGCAGTCCCTGCTCGTCCAGCCCGCAGGGCAAGGAGGCGGCGGGCTGTTGGGTGAGGTTGAAGGGATAGGTGAAGGGGGTCCAGTCCATCCACTCCCGGTAAGGCCCGCCCGGGGGTACGTTGTGGCCGGCGGCAAACGGCGAGATCGGCATGGTCGGAGTCACCAGCAGGTCATAGCGTTGATGGAACTCCCCCATGGCGGCGGCCAGCTCGCTGCGATGACGACGGGCGGCCAGATACTGCGACAGGGAAATTCCGGTGCCGCGTCGGGCGATCTCGAGGAAACCGGGATCCAGCATGGCCTGCTGCGACTCATCGAGTCTCTCCAGCACCTGGGAAGCCCCGGCAAACCACAGGGTATTGAAGGTCTCGATGGGATCGGCGAACCCCGGATCGACCCACTCGACACTGGCGCCCAGGTCCTGCAGCAGCGCTGCGGCGCGGATGACGCCCTGGCGAATGTCCGGCGCTACCTCGACATAGCCAAGGTCGAGACTGATCGCGACCCGAACGCCGCGCAGGTGATCAGGCCGCGGCGCCTGCCAGTCGATGGGGCAACGCGGCCCCGCATAGCCATCGCGGCTGTCCGGCTGTGCCAGCAAGCGCATCATCAGGGCACTGTCTTCCACAGAGCGAGTCATGGGCCCCAGGTGGGACAGGGTACTCATGGCGCTGGAGGGCCACTGGGGCACCCAGCCAAAGGTGGGTTTGATGCCAAAGGTGCCGGTAAAGCTGCAGGGAATACGGATCGAGCCACCGGCATCGCTCCCCTGATGCAGCATGCCAAGGTTGAGTGCCGCCGCCGCCCCGGCTCCTCCCGACGAGCCCCCTGGGGTCAGACGGGTATCCCAGGGATTGCGACAGATGCCATGCAGCGGGTTATCGGTCACCCCCTTCCAGCCGAATTCCGGCGACAAGGTCTTGCCAACGATGATGGCGCCGGCCTCGCGCAGAAAGCGCGATACCGGGGCATCGACAGCGGCAGGAGCATGGGCATCGCTGGTACGTGAGCCCAGCCGCGTCGGCATGCCCTGGGTCAACGTCAGGTCCTTGATGGTCACCGGCACGCCGTCCAATGGCCCGCACGGCCTGCCCTGTTGCCAGCGCTGGGTCGACGCCTCGGCGGCCGCCAGGGCATCGTCCCCCGCCACATGGGAGAAAGCGTTGACCCGTGGGTTGTCGCGGGCGATGCGCGACAGGCAATCTGCGATGACCTGGGTGGGCGTGCAATCGCCGCGGCGATAAGCCTCAAGCGCCTGGGTCGCTCCCAGATCAGCAAGCTCCGCCGCCAGGCCGGTCGTCACTGCAGCCTCATGGCTCATGCCTGGCCTCCCTGGTCAGCGGCGGCACTGCCATCACCGGCGCTCTCGAGCATGGCGTGCAACAGCACATCGCAGCCGGCCTTGAGCTCCTCCGGCTTGGCATACTCGCTTTCGTTGTGACTGATACCATCCTTGCAGGGCACAAAAATCATCGCCGCCGGCGCCACCCGTCCCACGAAGATGGCGTCGTGGCCCGCGCCACTGACGATGTCCATATGGCTGAGCCCGTGGGCCTTGGCACCGGCACGCACGGCCTCGATGCAGCTATCGTCGAAGGCCTCCGGCGGAAAATCGGCGGTGGGCGTCAGTTCTGCCGCCAGACCATGACGCTGGCTGACCTCCTGCACCACCTCAGCCAGCTGGGTCGCCATCGTCTCAAGGGTCAGCGGGTCCAGGTGTCGCAGGTCGACGGTCATCTTGACCTGCCCAGGAATGACGTTGCGCGACCCGGGATGGGGCTGCATCACACCGACCGTACCGCGCCCGTGGGGGGCCGCGTCGCGCGCCATGCGGTTGATCGCGACGGTAATCTCGGCGGCACCCACCAGCGCATCCTTGCGCAGATGCATGGGCGTCGGTCCGGCGTGGGCTTCGACGCCGGTCAGGGTCAGATCAAACCATTTCTGGCCAAGTGCACCGATGACCACTCCCAGGGTGGTGTCGGTATCCTCGAGCAGGGGCCCTTGCTCGATATGCGCCTCGAAGTAGGCCTTGACCGCAGAAGGGTCCAGCCGATCGCTGCCGCGATAGCCGATGGCATCCAGGGCCTCGCCCACACTGACGCCAGCGTCGTCCTGGCGAGACAGCATGTCGTCCAGACCCAGCTGGCCGGCATAGACTCCCGAACCCATCATGCAGGGCGGAAAGCGGCAGCCTTCTTCGTTGGTCCAGGCGACCACGTCGATGGGTGCACGGGTGGTGATGGCATGCTGATTGAGGGTACGGACCACCTCAAGCCCCGCCAGCACGCCGAAGCAGCCATCGAACTTGCCACCGGTGGGCTGGGTATCAATATGGCTGCCGGTCATGACCGCCGGCAGGTCGGGTTCACTGCCCTCGCGACGCGCCACGATGTTGCCGATGGCGTCGATACGCACGCTCATGCCCTCCGCTTGGCACCAGCCGATAAACAGGTCACGGGCCTGGCGGTCGAGCTCGGTCAGGGCCTGGCGATTGACGCCGCCCTTGGGAGTGGCACCCAGCTCTGCCAGGGACATCAGTGAGGCCCACAGGCGCTCGCCATCGCAGGCCAGGGTGGCAGTCGCTGCGGCTGCCGGGGAAGTGACGGTTGCTGTCATCAGAGTATCCTTGTCATTGTGCTGTTTCAGCGCCCCAGGGGGAGCGGTGACGCTGGGTCCTGAGGGTGTAGCGTGGCCCCAGCCGAACGCCGCGGCCGGGGCGTCGCCAGGTCAGGCGCTGAGGGCCAGATAACGGTCACGTACCGCGGGATCGTCACGAAAATCATCGGCGCTGCCGGTGTAGACGATCTGGCCCTGTTCGAGGATATAGTGGCGATCGGCCACCTCTTCGCAGACCCGCAGATTCTGTTCGACCAGCAGTACCGACAGTCCCTCGCCGCGAATGGCCTTGAGGATCTTGACGATCTCGTCGACGATGACTGGCGCCAGGCCCTCGGTGGGCTCGTCCAGCAGCAGGATCTGGGGATCGTTGAGCAGCGCCCGGGCAATCGCCAGCATCTGCTGCTCGCCGCCGGACAGAGCGTTGCCGCGATTGCGTCGCCGCTCCTCGAGGCGGGGGAACCAGCGAAAGATATCTTCCATCTGCCAGCGACTGCCGCGGCGAACGGCGATCTGCAGGTTCTCTTCGACGCTGAGAATGCTGAAGATGCCACGATGCTCCGGCACCAGCGCCACGCCCTGGCGAGCAATCTGGAACGGTGCCTGGCCAAGCAGCGGCGTGCCTCGCAGGCTGATGCTGCCGGTCGGCGTATCGACCAGGCCCATGATGCTTTTCAAGGTCGTGGTCTTGCCCGCACCGTTACGTCCCAGCAGCGTCACCAGCTCGCCTTCACCGACCGTAAGCGATACCCCTTCCAGGACGTGGCTCTTGCCGTAATAGCTGTGAATATCCGTCAACTCGAGCATCAGGCGGCTTCTCCCAGATAGGCGTCTCTGACACGGGCATCATTGCGCACGCTGTGGGGGTCGCCCTCCACCAGCACCTGCCCCCGGTTCATGACGGTGATGGTGTCGCTGATCGACATCACGATGCTCATGTTGTGTTCGATCAACAGAATGCTGTGGTCTCGGCCCAGCTCGCCGATCAGCGTGGTCATGCTGGGGATATCGTCGATGCCCATCCCTGAGGTCGGCTCATCGAGCAATAGCAGGCGTGGTCGCGGGCAGATCGCCATGCCGACCTCGAGAATGCGCTGCTGGCCATGGGACAGCTCGCCCGCGGCCACCCCGGCACGGCCTGACAGACCAATGCGTTCGAGAATCTCGTCCGCTCGAGCCAGGTGCTCGCGACGCTTGTTCAGGCGTTGCCAGAAATTGAGGGCGCGCCAACCGTCGACCCCCTGGGCCGCCAGCCGCAGGTTCTCGTGCACGCTCAGCTCCTGAAACAGGCTGGTCACCTGAAACGAGCGCGACATGCCAAGCCCCACTCGGCCATGGGCTGGCTCGCGGGTGATGTCTCTCCCCTCCAGCAGGATCTTGCCAGCGCTGGGACGGCGCTCGCCGGTCAGGCAGTGGAACAGGCTGGTCTTGCCTGCCCCGTTGGGCCCGATCACGGTATGGATCTTGCCCTTGCCGATACGCAGGTTGACACCATCCACGGCGTGGAAGGCTCCATAGGCGAGCACCAGGTCACGGGTTTCCAGCAGAGTGTCGGCGCCGGGACGCGAGGTTTGCGTGGTCATTGGTCGCCCTCCTTGCCATCGGTGCGCTTGCTACGACGTTCCAGCAGGCTGGACAGGCCGCCCCACAGACCACCTCGCATAAAGATCACCACCGCGATCAGGGCCACCCCGAGCAGCAGCATCCAGCGCGGCCAGATCGATGACAGCAGATCACCCAGCAAGACGATCGCGCCGGCGCCCAGCAGTGAGCCGAACAGCGAGCCGGTGCCGCCGATGATGGTCATGATCAGGATCTGTTCGGACATCAACAGCTCGATGTTCGACAGCGGCACGAAGTTCAGCAGCATGCCGTAAAGGGCACCGGCGAGGGCGGTGATTCCCCCGGACAGCACGAACACCATGACCTTGAACAGCCGGGTGTCATACCCCAGCGCCGAGGCGCGCTGTTCGTTCTCGCGGATCGCCAGCAGGGTGCTGCCGAAGGGAGAGTCGGTGATGCGTCGTGCCACCACGTAGATGACCGCAAACAGCACCGCAACCAGCGCATAGAAGGCCAGCGGTGAGTCGAAGCTGATCAGGGTGGTGTCGCCCACTGCCAGGGGGGGACGTGGCACGTCGAGCAGGCCGTTGTCGCCACCGGTCCAGTCACTCAAGGTGTAGGCCAGGAAGTAGGCCATCTGGGTCAGGGCCAGGGTGAGCATCACAAAGTAGATGCCTTTGCGACGGATGCACAGCATGCCGACACCCAGCGCCAGCACGGCGCCCACCACCACCGCAATCAACAGGGCACCGACCAGCCCGGCATTGAGGTGGATCATCGCCAGGGCACTGATATAGGCCCCCGCACCGAAGAAGATGGCCTGGCCAAAGGACAGCAGACCGGTAAAGCCGAGCAGCAGATTGCAGGCCAGCGCGGCCATGGCAAAGATCAGAATCTCGGTCGCCAGGGTCGCCGACGGCAGCACCACCGGCAGCAGCACCATCACCGCCAGCATGGCCAACGTCGTCCCCGCTCCCAGGCGGCCCTTGAACCGGCTTGGGCGCGCGGCGGTGCTGGTAGGTTCCAGAGTCTTGGTCATCATCTCATGCTCTCCCGAACAGTCCGTGGGGACGCAGCAGAATCACCACCGCCATGGCGGCGTAGATCATCAGGCTTGCGCCTTGTGGCCACAGCGAGGTCATCAAGCTCTGCACCACGCCCACGATCAATCCCGCCACCAGGGCACCGCTGAAGGAGCCCATGCCACCGATCACCACCACCACGAACGCCAGCCCCAGAACCTCGGGGCCGATGAACGGATGGGCCCCGCGCAGGGGGGCCGACAGCACCCCGGCCAATCCCGCCAGGCCCACTCCCAGGGCAAAGGTGACCGAGAACAGGCGAAAGATGTTGGAGCCCAGCAGCGACACCATCTCGGTGGACTCACTGCCGGCCCGGACCAGGGCGCCGAAACGGGTCCGCTCCAGCAGCAGCCACAGCACGACGGCGACCAGGGCACTGAAGCCGATCAGGAACAGTCGGTAGTAGGGGTAGGCAAAGTTGCCGATGCGCACCACGCCCTGCAGGGCTTCCGGGGTGGGAATGCTCTTGCCCACCGGCCCCCAGATCATGATCGACAGTTCCTGAATGATCAGGGCGATGCCTAGCGTCACCAGGATCTGAAAGGTATGCGGCAAGTGGTAGATACGCTGGATCAGGCTACGCTCCAGCGCCCAGGCCAGCAGCGCGACCAACAGCGGTCCCGCCACCAGGGCCAGCCAGAAGTTGCCGGTCAGGCTGACCAGGGTGTAGCAGAGGTAGGAGCCGACCAGGAAGAAGGCTCCATGGGCGAAGTTGACGAAGTTCAGCAGGCCGAAGATCAGCGTCAATCCCACCGAAATCAGAAAATAGATCATTCCGAGCCCCAGGCCGTTAAGGACCTGGAACAGATAGACATTAAGCATGGTCGCGGCTCCTGGAATGCCGAGGGCGGCGCCCCCGGCAGACGGACGAGGGCTGCCTTACAGCTGGCAGGGCGAATCTTCGGGGGCGACAAAGGACTGGCCGGCGCTGATCACGTCGGCATAGTCATCGTCATCGTCCATCTCGTCCTGAGCCTTACCCTGGAGCAGGTAGTAATCCTTGATGACCTGATGGTCAGACGCTCGGATGGTTTCTTCGCCGGTCGGCCCTTGATAGGTGTACCCCTCCAGGGCTTCGATCAGCGCCGGACCTGTGCTGGCCCCGCTCTGATCGGCGACCTCCAGCATCACCCGCGTCATGGTGTAGTCCGCTGCCAGCGGATAGGTGGGCGTGATGTCATAGGCGTCGCGCACCGCTGCCACCAGCTCGTTGTTGAAGGGTGTATCCACCTCGTGCCAGTACTGGGCGCCGAAGTAGATGCCTTCGACATTGGCGGCACCCAGCTCTTCGAACTGGTCCAGGCCCGCCGACCACACCATCAGAATATCCATCTGATCATTGAGGCCGAAGTTGCGTGCCTGGCGCAGGGCGTTGGAGGACTGGGCGCCAAAGTTGAGCAGCACCAGTACATCAGGAGAGGCCGCCATGGCGTTGGTCAGGTAGCCGGAGAATTCCTGCTCCTGCAGCGAGTGATAGCTGTTGCCCACGTGCTCGACACCGGCTTCCTCGAAGACGGCCTTGGCGTTGTCGAGCAGCGCCTCGCCGAACACATATTCCGGGGTGATGGTATAGAACCGCTTGGCCTCGGGCAGCGCTTCCATCAACGGCACCAGAGTTTCGCGAATGGCGCCGTAGGTCGGCACCGACCAGCGGAAGGTGGAGGCGTTGCACTCGGTGCCGGTCAGTTCGTCGGCGCCGGCAGGCGTCATGAACACCCCCTCGACGCCAGCCACTTCCTTGCCTACCGCCAATGCGGTGGAGGAAAGAGTGGCGCCGTTGAACAAGCGGGCCCCATCCTGGTTGATGGCTTCCTGCACCTTGCGGATGGCCCGGCCGGCATTGCCTTCGGTGTCCAGGCTGACGTAGTCGATATCACGTCCCAGGGACGTTCTGGCTTCTTCCACCGCCAGGCGAGACCCCATTTCGGCGTACTTGCCATAACTGGCGAAGGCGCCAGACAGCGACTTCACGCCGTAGAAGGTCAGTGGTTCCTGATCCTGGGCCAGCAACGGCTGGGCCACGAGTCCAAGGGCCAGGGCGGAAAGCAGAAGGGGTGTCTTGCGCACTGTCATTGTTATTCCTCTTGTCGACGTCATCGGAGTGGATGAGGGGTCGCTGACGTGGGTGGCTTGGTTGTTGTTATAAGGGACGCTGTTGTTGTTATAGGTCGCTGTGGGCTGTCGCCGGATCGGGCTAAACGGGATCAGCCGCTTTCGCCCAGCACCTCGGGCGACACCAGAAACTGGTTGGCCATCTCGCCTTCCAGGGCCGACATGTGGTGCTCGGCATCACACATGTGCTCGAACATAAGACGGCGCACCGCTTCACGGTCACCGTTGTCAAAGGCTTCCATCAGGGCGATGTGGTAGCGAATGTTGGACTCATCAAAGGCATGACGTTCCGGCCGATAGGCCTTCTTGATCACCACCAGGTCGCGCAGTAGATCGTTGAGAAAGGTGCTCATGAAACGCAGCAGCGGATTGGGACAGTACTCCGCCAGAATGTTGTGGAACTCGAGCTCCAGCATGCGGTGCTGGCGCTGGCTCAGTTCATCTTCATGGGGCCGCTGGCAGTGGGCGATGTTGTCACGCAGCCGCTCACGTCCGGCCTCATCAAGATGATCCATGGCCGCTACCGCGACCTCCACTTCTACCATCCGACGCAGCTGATAGACCTGGCTGCCATCCACGTGCTGAAAGTGCAGAAAGTTGCGCAGCGCGCGGCAGGCCGGGTCGATGGTCACTTCTCGGATGATCGCGCCACCGCCTGGCCCCGTCTTCAGCACCACCAGCCCCTCTACCTCAAGCACCCTGAGGGCCTCACGAATCGTGCCCTTGGCGCATTCATAGCGCTCCATCAGGGCTTTTTCGTTGGGCAGCCGGTCCCCTGGCGACAGGTTCTCCATCACGATCTTCTGCTTGATGTCCTCGCAGATCAGGTCGGCGAGCTTCTGACGGCGCTGGGGAAAAGAAGTCGGCACGGGCATCTCGGTCATTTATTCGAATAAATATAAGGATTAGTCCCAATGCGCGAATTGGTCAAGTCAATTTATGCCAACGCCAGCAGACCCAATTACGTTTAGATTTACTTACCTAAGCGAAAACAGAGTGGTGTTTTATCAACTTTCTACAGCCGCCATGCTGCCGTTATGTCACGACCATCCGGCTATCACCGTTCGGCGCTTAGCCTGACCTAGACAGTCCGGACAAGACAGCCCGAACAAGACAGCCCGGACAAGACAGACCCAATAAGACAGCTAGACCACGACAACGACAGGCCATGACCACCAGGCCCCGGCCCCAGGCGGCTGACAGGAGACCCACCATGCTGACCTTCGACACTCTGGAGACTCGCCCCGACGCCACCGCAGAGAAAGCGGATAACAGCGACCTGAACCATCACTACTGGATGCCGTTCACCGCCAACCGGGACTTCCACGCTCACCCACGGCTGATCCACGGGGCCGAGGGTCGCTACTTCATCGACGATCGCGGGCGTCGGCTGTTTGATTCCCTGTCAGGCCTCTGGACCTGCGGCGCCGGTCACAACCGGGTTGAGATTCAGCAGGCGGTGGCCCAGCAGCTAGGCAGCCTCGACTATGCGCCGAGCTTCCAGGTGTCCCACCCGCTGGCCTTCAAGCTGGCGGAAAAGGTCGCCAGTCTGACCCCCAAGGGGCTCGACCATGTGTTCTTCACTGACTCTGGCTCCGAGTCCGCCGATACCGCGTTGAAGATGGCCAAGGCCTACTGGCGCCTCAAGGGACGCCCGGAAAAGACCCGCATGATTGGCCGCGCCAAGGGCTACCACGGGGTCAATGTCGGCGGCACCAGCCTTGGCGGGATCGGCGGCAACCGCAAGCACTACGGCCAGCTGATGGACGCCAGCCACCTGCCCCATACCCTGCAACCGTCACTGGCCTTCACCCGCGGCCAGGCCGACACCGGGGCAGAGCTGGCCGACGCCCTGCTCGAGCAGATCGCCCTGCACGACGCCTCCAACATCGCGGCGGTGATCGTCGAACCGATGTCAGGCTCCGCCGGCGTCATCGTTCCGCCGAAGGGCTATCTGGATCGTCTGCGCGAGATCTGCTCGGCCCACGATATCCTGCTGATCTTCGACGAGGTCATCACCGCCTTCGGGCGTAGCGGTGCCCGTACCGGAGCCGAGGCCTTCGGGGTGACGCCAGACCTGATGACGGTGGCCAAGCAGATCACCAACGGTGCGGTGCCCATGGGCGCGGTGATTGCGTCCAACGAGATCTTCGACACCTTCATGCACGCAGGCGGTGCCGAGCACGCCATCGAATTCACCCATGGCTACACCTACAGCGGACATCCAGTGGCCTGTGCCGCGGCCCTGGCCTCGCTGGAACTGTTGGAGCGGGAAGACTTTCCCGGCCAGGTCAGAGCCATCGCCCCCGCCTTCGAGGACCGTCTGCATGCCTTGAAGGGTCGCCCCCATGTGGTCGATATCCGCAACTATGGCCTGGCCGGAGCGATCCAGCTGGCACCACGGGACGGCGACCCGAGCATTCGCCCAAGGGACGCACATCTGGCCCTGTGGGAAGCGGGTTTCTACGTGCGCTTTGGCGGCGATACCCTGCAGTTTGGTCCTCCTTTCGGCACCACAGAGGCAGAGCTCGAGCGACTGTTCGACGCCGTGGCCACCACCCTCGACCGCCTGGCGTAAGCACATTGCGCGCCCCAGGGGGCAAACATCAGCGCTGACGGGTGAGTAGCATGAACGGTTATCCACGCCACATCGACAGCCTGTGGACAACCTTTACACCCATCATTCACAGCATTATCCACAGGCAGGTGTCATGCCTGCCTGTGGCCACTGTTCACACCGATATCGTTGCTGGACCCAGCGTCCAGACATCACCCTTCAAGACAAGAGGTCTTCAATGGAATACGTCAGTCACTGGATCAATGGCCAGGACCTGGAGTCCAGCCGCACCTTGCCGGTCACCAATCCCGCCACCGGCGCTACCATCCGCCAGGTGGCCGAGGGCGATGCCACCACCGTGCAGGCCGCCATCGAGGCAGCCAAGGCCGCCTTCCCGGCCTGGCGCGACACCCCGCCAGCCAAGCGTGCTCAGGTGATGTACCGGTTCAAGGCGCTGCTGGAGCGCGACGCCGAGCGTCTGGTCCAGCTGATCAGCGAGGAACACGGCAAGACCGTCGAAGACGCCATGGGCGAGCTCAAGCGCGGTATCGAGAACGTGGAATACGCCTGCGGCGTACCGGAACTGCTCAAGGGCGAATACTCCCACAACGTGGGCCCCTCCATTGACGCGTTCTCCAACTTTCAGCCGCTGGGGGTCGTCGCGGGCATCACGCCGTTCAACTTCCCGGCCATGGTGCCGCTGTGGATGTACCCGATGGCGATTGCCTGCGGCAACGCCTTTATCCTCAAGCCTTCCGAAAAGGACCCCTCCGCGGCGGTCGCGGTCGCCAAGCTGCTGGAAGAGGCGGGCCTGCCCCAGGGCATCATGAGCGTCGTACAAGGTGGCCGTGAGACCGTGGAGGCGCTGCTGGATGCCCCCGACGTGAAGGCCATTTCCTTTGTTGGCTCCACTCCCATCGCCGAAACCATCTACCGCCGTGGCGCCGAAAGCGGCAAGCGCGTGCAGGCCCTCGGTGGCGCCAAGAACCACGCCATCGTGCTGCCCGACGCCGATATCGACAATGCCGCCAACACCCTGATGGGGGCTGCCTTCGGCAGCGCTGGCGAACGCTGCATGGCCATTTCGGTGGCGGTGTGTGTCGGCGATGACACCGCTGATCGCTTGATCGAGGCGATGACGCCGAAGATCGCCGCGCTGAAGATCGGCCCCGGCACCGACAAGGGCCTGGACATGGGTGCCCTGGTCACCGCCCAGCATCGTGACAAGGTGCTCGGCTATATCGAGAAGGGCATTCACGAAGGCGCCGACCTGGTCGCCGATGGGCGCGACCTGGTGGTGCCAGGCCATGAAGACGGCTTCTTCGTCGGCGGCTGCCTGTTCGACCGGGTTACCCCGCAGATGACCATCTATGCAGAAGAAATCTTCGGCCCGGTGCTGTGCGTGGTGCGGGTATCGAGCCTGGATGAAGCCATCGACCTGACCAACGCCCACGAGTACGGCAACGGCACCTGCCTGTTCACCCGTGACGGTGAAGCGGCACGCCGCTTCACCGATGCTATCGAGGTTGGCATGGTCGGCATCAACGTGCCGCTGCCGGTACCGGTGGCAAGCCACAGCTTCGGTGGCTGGAAGCGCTCGCTGTTTGGTGACCTGCATGCCTACGGCCCTGACGCGGTGCGCTTCTATACTCGCCGCAAGGCCGTGTCCCAGCGCTGGCCATCCTCCTTCGAGACCGCCAAGGCTGAGTTCAACTTCCCTTCCGGCGGACAGTAACCCCTGCATTCGATACAACAACGGGCCCTCAGGGGCCCGTTTTCTTTTGCCGTCACACGCTATTGTCACTCCACGCCGAGCGGCGAACAAATCCCTTGCACAGCCCTTCCACCGATTACCACACGCTTATTCACAGCCAGCCCGCACACTTATCCACACCCTTGTCGGCGCACTACCCTCTCGTCAGGCTTGCTGTTCGCTCGCGGAAAGCCACGTTCACCTGCTACCTGTCAGCGTCGCAACGGCGGCGACGGCCATGACGCCAAATGAGTCATGCCTGGTTTGGCCATAGTTGAGCCATAGTTTGGCGACAGTTGGGTCATCGTTTGGCCATACCTTGCTTTAGCCGCGCTTTGTTTAGCCACGCTTTGTTTAGCCGCACTTCGACTAGCCGCACTTTGACCAGCCGCAGCCGGCGTAGCAGGTGGGGCAACCGTCCATCATGATCAGCTCGCCGCGACACTCGGGGCAGTGGCCAACCACCGCGGGGCCGGCGCCTTCACCTGCGCCATCCACGACGGGCTTGCCATCCAAGGGCTCGACCGCGCCGCTCGGGGTCTCGTCCTCGACCTCGGCGGGGAACCAGCCGTGACCGGAGGCCTGACGCCTGGCATAGCGGCTGACCAGTTCCTCTACCGGAATCTGGTTGCCGTCGATATCGAGGAAGCCGCGGCGATAGAGGATCTGCTGGATCGACCAGGCAATCGCGGCGACCTCGGAGTCGTGGAACATCGGCTTGTTCCAGCGGTTCATGCCGCAACGCACCAGGCCCTTGTCCCAGGCCACCTTGCGCAGATCGGCCACCGCCTGGGTGACGTAGCCGCCGCGGGCGGCCAACGACAGGCTGCGCATGGTGGCGGTGATCCACTGGTGTTCGCTGGACAGCTGACCGGAGGGAAAGAAGAACTCCACCGGGCGCTCGATGATCACGCGCTGTCCGTTCAGCACCCCTTCCACCGGCATAAAGGACACCAGCAGGTAGACCTTCTTGCGGCCTTCGGCGCCGACGTAGGAAATCTTCTCGGACACCGCCTCAAGCGTCCCCTCGGGGCGCGAGGGAATGCGCATGGTCAGCGGGTTTTCTTCGGGCAGAGGGGGCGGCACCGGGGCCGCAGGGGCCTCTTCGCTCTTGACCCGGTAGCCCACGATCTTGGATGTGATTTCGACAGCCATCAGCAGGCTCCTCCACAAAGATGATTCAGACGCGGTGCCCACAGGCGCCGGCCACCACGCAACGACCTTTCGCCCCGGGCGTTACCACTTGCCATAGGTCCCCTCCTTCAAGGCGTCGTAGAGGTTGGCGGCATTGTGCTCCTCGCCGTCGTAGATCACCGTCTCGTCGCCCTTGAGTTCGAGGGTCTCGCCGTTCTCCAGCTCGAACACGTAGGTGGTGTTCTTGAGGTCATCCTCGCGCACCAGCACGCCCTGGAAGGCCTCCGGATTGAAGCGGAAGGTGGTACAGCCCTTGAGGCGGCTCTGGTAGGCGTCCAGATACAGGTCCTTGAACGCCTCGAAGGCAAAGTCGGTGGGCACGTTGACCGTCTTGGAGATCGCCGAGTCGACCCAGGCCTGGGCGGCGGCCTGCACCGCCACGTGCTGCTTGGGTGTCACCGCATCGGCGGTGATGAAGTAATCCGGCAGGTCGCTCTCTACCGCCTCGGCGTGCATGAAGTGACGATAGGCGGCCAGCTCGAAGGACACCACCTCGACCTGCTCCTTGGTCTTCTTGCCCGCCTGGATGACGTTACGGAAGTAGCGATGAGAGAACGACGGCTCGATACCGTTGGAGGCATTATTGCCCAGCGACAGGCTGATGGTGCCAGTGGGGGCAATCGAGGAGTGATGGGTGAAGCGCGCCCCATGCTCGGCCAGCTGCGCCACCAGTTCAGGCTCGACCTCGGCGATCTTCTGCATATAGCGGCTGTAGCGGGCATGCAGGATGCGGCCTGGCACCTTGTCGCCGGCCTCGTAACCATCGCGGCTCAATTCTGGACGTTCACGCAGCATCCTGGGGGTCAGCTCGAACTCCTGTTCGAGAACCGGCGCCATGCCCTTCTCGCGGGACAGCTCCAGCGCCTGCTTCCAGCCCTCCACGGCCAACACCCGACTGACCTCCTCGGTAAAGACCAGCGATTCGGCGCTGCCATAGGGCATCTTGAGCATGGTCATGGTCGATCCCAGTCCCAGAAAGCCCATACCATGGCGGCGCTTGGCCTCGATCTCGCGACGCTGGCCGGACAGCGGCAGGCCGCTGATCTCGACCACGTTGTCGAGCATGCGGGTGAAAACGGCGACCACCTGTCGGTACTTGTCCCAGTCAAACCGCGGCGCCTCACCAAACGGGTCGATCACGAAGCGAGTCAGGTTGATCGAGCCCAGCAGGCAGGCCCCTTCCGGTGGCAACGGCTGCTCCCCACAGGGGTTGGTGGCGCGGATCTCTTCGCAGAACCAGTTGTTGTTCATGCGATTGACCTGGTCGATCAGGATGAAGCCAGGCTCGGCGTAGTCGTAGGTGGAACGCATGATGGTGTCCCACAGCTCGCGCGCCTTGATCACCTCGACCACGCGGCAGGCCACGCGCCCTTCGGCGTCCACCGTGTAGCCGTCCTCGATCAGCGGCCAGTCACGGTAGATCAGGTCCTTGTCCTCGATATCGCCCTTTTCGCCCGAGTGCAGGGGGAAGGCCAGCGGCCAGTCGGCGTCCTCTTTCACCGCCTCCATGAACTCGTCGGTGATCAGCAGGCTGAGGTTGAACTGGCGCAGTCGACCGGCTTCACGCTTGGCCTCGATAAACTCGCGAACATCGGGATGGCCAACGTCGAAGGTGCCCATCTGAGCGCCGCGGCGCCCCCCGGCGGAGGCCACGGTGAAACACATCTTGTCGTAGATATCCATGAACGCCAGGGGGCCATTGGTGCCGGCACCAGCACCGAACACGAAGGCTCCCTTGTGGCGCAGGGTGGAAAACTCGTAGCCGATGCCGCAGCCGGCCTTGAGGGTCATGCCGGCGTCCACCACGCTGTCGAGGATGTCGTGCATGGAGTCGCGGATGGTGCGGGACACGGTGCAGTTGATCAGGCTGACGGCGGGCTTGTAGCCCTCGGCGCCGGCGTTGGAGGTGATCCGGCCCGCCGGTACGGCACCGTTCTCCAAGGCCCAGCGAAACTTTGGCAACCAGGTGTCAGCGGCCTCGCCCTCTACAGCAGCCAGCGCCTTGGCCACGCGCTCCCAGGTGGCCTGGAGGTCGCTATCCACGGGCTGGCCGTGACGGTCCTTCAAGCGGTACTTGGCATCCCAGATATCATACGAGGGACCCTGCATGGGAACCTCCTGCGACAGGGCGGCGGCCTTGGCGGATGTGGTCATGAACACATGTCTCCGATGAAATTGCCGGCAAAGAAACGAGGTAACAAGGGCGTCGACGCGCGTTACGGCCAAGGTCGATCGCTCTACTAGATATAGTTAAATTTTTGGCCGGCGGCACAATATAAACGAAAAAACCGGACACGGAAGGCCCGGTTTTTAAATTGCCTTTGGCGCATAAACGGTCACGCCTGGACCGGCGAGGACCTGGCGGGGACGCCAACCGTCCGGCGCATCCTAGACGGTACGGGAGAAGCGCCCACTTTCCGCCACCAGGTAGGCGTCGAAGGCCATGGCCAGATTGCGCATCATCAGCCGGCCTGCCGGGCGCACCCTGAGTGCGTCCTGCTTGATCTCGATCAAGTCGTCCTCGCGCATCTCTTCCAGCTGGTTCAACGCCGCCGCGAAGTGCTGCTGAAAGTGGATACCATGACGATCTTCGAACTCGGCAAAGCGTACCTCGCCGTGGCACATCAGGGCAGTGATCAGCTCTGCGCGCAGCTGGTCCTCCGCGGTCAGTCGGTAACCACGCAGCACCGGCAGCCGCCCGGCCTCAAGGTGCTCGGCGTATTCGGCGGTGGTCTTGACGTTCTGGCTGTAGGCATCGCCCACCTTGCCGATGGACGTCACCCCCAGGCCGATCATGTCGCACTGGGCATGGGTCGAGTAGCCCTGGAAATTGCGCTGCAGGGTGCCATTCTCACGGGCCAGACTGAGCTCATCCTCGGGCAAGGCAAAATGATCCATGCCGATATAGACGTAGCCCGCCTGGGTCAGCCGCTCGATGGTCAGCTCGAGCAGTTCTAGTTTACGCCCAGGCGGCGGCATGTCCTCGTCACGGATCAGCCGCTGCGCCTTGAACAGCGACGGCAGGTGAGCATAGCTGTAGGCGGCGATACGATCGGGCCTGAGGGCCACCACCTTGGCCAGCGTGGTATCGAAGCTGTCGCGGGTCTGTAGCGGCAGCCCGTAGATCAGATCCACCGACACCGAGGCGAAGTCCGCCTCCCGGGCGGCATCCATCAGCGCCGCTACCTGGGCCTCGCTCTGCAGCCGATTCACCGCCTTCTGCACCAGGGGGTCGAAGTCCTGAATGCCGAAGCTCAACCGATTGAAGCCCATGGCCCGCAATTCATGTATCTGCTGGGGCGTTACCGTGCGCGGGTCCACTTCCAGCGAAAATTCACGACGGGACATTGGGGCGAAGGAAAAGTGTTGCGCCAGGCTGTCGATCAGCCCAGCCAACTGAGCGTTAGTCAGAAAGGTGGGGGTCCCTCCGCCCAGGTGCAGCTGAGCCAGTTCACGCTGGCCATCGAACAGTTCGGCCTGCAGGGCGATCTCGCGCTTGAGCAGGCCCAGATATTCGGCGGCACGCTCGCGATTGTGGGTAATGATCTTGGAGCAGGCGCAGTAGTAGCAGAGGCTTTCGCAGAAGGGCACGTGCACGTACACCGAGAGCGGCTTTGGCGTTCCTTGCTGGCTGCGTTGTACCGCCTGTCGGTAGTCATCGACACCGAAGCCCGCATGGAAATTTGGCGCGGTGGGGTAGGAAGTGTAGCGCGGGCCGGGGAGATCATACTTTTCGACCAGGCTGCGCTGAAACGGCAATACATCGGATGACATCGACAAGGCCTCTCATGACACGACCGCCCGACGGCGGCATCTGTCGGCATTGTCTCACGTCATCTCGGCTTGGCTCCGATAGACGAAGCCAGACATGATCTGCATCAAATCAGTACCAGGACGTCACCCTCAGGCAGGTCGGTCTCTGGTGCTAGCGCATGACGGTCGCCACCGCAATGATGCCTGTCTGATTCCCTTGATCCCCATCAAGCATAGTGCGTAGCGACTACCTCTCCCTAGCTAAAGTTGACCAGCGTCATAGGGTATTGTCGCTGAGCGCTCCAATACTCGAGAGTCCCAAGGGTTGCCGGCAGCTCTTGCTTGCCGACACAACGACCCCGGACAGACTCGGCTGGCGGCGTGGCATGCCTTGCCCACGCTGCCCGTCCGCAGACCCAATCCCGAGGAGCGCTCATCATGAAATGGTTCCCCCTGGCCGCGCTTGGCGCCGCCTGTCTGTTCAGCCTCGCTGCCCACGCCGCGGGCGACGCCGCCGCCGGTGAAACCAAGGTCGGGGCCTGCGCCGCCTGCCACGGCACCGATGGCAAGGCCACTGGCCCCATCTATCCCAACCTGGCAGGACAGAATGCGCCCTACCTGGAAGGCGCGCTGAAGGCCTACCGCGACGGCCAGCGCAGCGGCGGCATGTCCGCCATTATGGCCCCCCAGGCGGCTGCACTGTCCGATCAAGACATCGCCGATATTGCCGCCTACTACTCCTCACTGACGCCCTGACAACAGATCACGACGCTGCTAGGCCACCCAGCGAAGCGCCCCGTGGGCGCTTCGCGACAGGAGGTCATCCTATGGCCCATGCCCCTCGCCCACTGCCGGTCGGCCGCTCTCGCCCAGGGAGTTCGACGACCCTAGCGCTGGCCGCGCTCGCGCTGGTGCTACTGGCGCTCTGTCTGTGCCTGCCCGCCCAAGCGGTCGAGTTCGACCAATACCCAGGGGAGCTCGGCAGCGCCAAGGCGGATCTCTCCCTGATGCAGGACACCTTTCCCGGTATCGACCGCAGCGAGCCCGTGCCGGGCCTTTCATGGCCGGTCAATGCCCTCTACCGCGGCGATGAACTGCTCGGCTATGCCTTCGAGAGCGCCGAGGTCGCCCCCATCCCGGCCTACTCGGGCAAGCCGGTCAATCTGCTGATCGCCATCGATCCCAGCGCCAGCCTGCGTCTGGCCAAGGTGCTCGACCACTCCGAACCGATCATGCTGGTGGGTATTCCTGGCGAGAAGCTCGATACCTTCGCCAGCCAGCACCAGGGCGCCTCGGTGGAGACCCGGCTGGAGGTGGGCGAGGATGTCGACGCCATCTCCGGCGCCACCGTGACCGTCATCGTGGTCAATGACACCATCATGCGTTCGGCTCGCCAGGTCGCTGCCGCCCTGGGACTGATCGCAGACCCCGCCGCGCGGCCGATTGCCAGCGTTCGTAACGATATCTTCGCCCCCGCTGACTGGTCGGCACTGCTCGCCCAAGGGGCCCTGGGCCACCTGATGCTGACCCAGGGCGAGGTCGACGACGCCTTTATCGGCACCCCCGCCGAACACTACCTGAGCGGCCAGCGGCCCCCTCGGGGCGCTACCTTTATCGATCTCTACCTGGCCTACCTCAATGCCCCCACCATCGGCCGCAATTTACTAGGCGAGCGCGGCTACGACAGCTTGATGGAGAGCCTCGCCCCGGGCGAGCACGCCATTGCCCTGCTCGCCGATGGCAGCTTTTCCTACAAGGGATCGGGCTATGTGCGCGGCGGTATCTTCGACCGCATAGAGCTGGTCCAGGGCAACGCCTCCATCAGCTTCCACGACCACGACCAGCGGAGACTGGCGCAGCTGGCCATCGACGCTGCGCCGACCTTCAGCGAACGCGACATCTTCATCGTGCGCGAGGGGGCTCACTTCGATCCAGGCGAACCCTGGCAGCTCAATCTGCTGGTCCGTCGCGCCTCGGGCCCACTGACCCAGGAGTTCACCCGCTTTCACCTGGAGCACCGCCTTCCGGAAGCCTTTATCGAGCGGCCCGAGCCGGTGGACCCCACTCCCCTGTGGCTAGAGATGTGGCAGCAGAAGCGCCTTGAACTGACCGGCCTGGGCGTGGGACTGCTGATACTGTCATTGATTCTGACCTTCCAGAACGCCCTGGCCCGCCGACCACAGCTGCTACGCCCACTGCGCAAGGCCTTTCTGCTCTATACCCTGGTCTACATCGGCTGGGTCTGTCTGGCCCAGCTGTCGGTGGTCAACGTGCTGACGCTGACCCACGCACTGATGCACGGTTTCCACTGGTCGGCATTCTTGATCGACCCGTTGATGTTCGTGCTGTGGGTGTTCGTGGCAGCCACCCTGGTGCTGTGGGGGCGCAGCGTGTTCTGCGGCTGGCTATGTCCCTTCGGCGCCCTGCAGGATCTGGTCAATCAGCTGGCGCGTCACTTCAAGGTTCCCCAGGTCACCCTGCCGTTCTCCGTTCATCAGCGCCTGTGGGTCATCAAGTACCTGATCCTGTTTGGCCTGGTCGGGGTGTCCTTCTACGACCTGGCACAAGCAGAGCGACTGGCCGAGGTGGAGCCGTTCAAGACCGCCATTACGCTGCATTTTCTGCGTGACTGGGGCTATGTGCTCTACGCCGTGGCCCTGGTGACCGCCTCGCTATTCATGCACAAGGCCTACTGTCGCTACGTCTGCCCGCTAGGAGCAAGCCTCGCCATCGCCGGGCGCATCCGCCTGTTCGACTGGCTGAGGCGCCACCGAGGCCAGTGCGGCACCCCCTGCCAGATCTGTGCCAACGACTGCGAACTGGTGGCGATCTATCCCGACGGCCGTATCGAGCCCTCGGAGTGCCACTACTGCCTGGACTGCCAGATCACCTTCGACGACGACCGTCGCTGCCCGCCTCAAGTCAAGCGCCGCAAGCGCCTGGAACGGGATGGAGCAACCGCGCGCGCCAGCGGAAGTGACGCAGAGACCCGCGGCTCAAGCCAGGATGGCGACCCGCGGCGTATACCTTGCCTTGAGGAGAACTGAAGTGAGTGACGATTCCCGCAGTATCCAGAATCTGGCCCGCCGTCATTTCCTGCGCAACAGCGCGGTCACTGGCGTCGCCGGCGCAGGCCTTGCCAGTGGTATGGTCGGAGGTGTCGGCACCGGCGCCCTGCTGGCCAGCTCCAGGGCACGCGCCAGTGAAGGCAATGGTGAGGTCGCCCCGGGACAGCTCGACGAGTACTACGGCTTCTGGAGTGGCGGACACTCCGGCGAGGTCCGAGTGCTGGGCATTCCCTCCATGCGTGAGCTGATGCGCATTCCCGTCTTCAACACCGAAAGTGCCACCGGATGGGGCATCACCAACGAGTCACGTCACATCCTCGGTGACTCTGCACGCTTCCACAACGGTGACGCCCACCACCCCCATGCCTCCCTTACCGACGGTCGCTACGATGGCAAGTATCTGTTCATCAACGACAAGGCCAATACTCGGGTGGCACGGATCCGCCTTGATGTGATGAAGACGGACAAGATCACGACCATTCCCAATGTCCAGGCGATCCATGGCCTGCGCCTGCAGAAGGTCCCTTATACCAAGTACGTCTTCGCCAACGCCGAGTTTCCGATTCCCCAGATCAACGATGGTCGCGACCTGGAGAATCCCGAGAACTACTACACCATGTTCAATGCGATTGACGCCGAGACCATGGAAGTGGCCTGGCAGGTGATCGTCGATGGCAACCTGGACAATACCGACGCCGACTATACCGGACGCTTCGTCGCCTCCACCTGCTACAACTCCGAGAAGGGCATCACCCTGGCCGACAGTATGCGCGCCGAGCGGGACTGGGTCGTGGTGTACGACGTCGAGGCCATCGAGGCAGCCGTCGAAAAAGGCCAGTTCGAGACCCTGGGCGACTCCCCCGTGCCAGTGCTGGACGGCCGCCATGGCTCGCCACTGACGCGCTATATCCCGGTGCCCAAGAACCCCCACGGCCTCAACACCTCACCCGATGGCAAGTACTTCATCGCCAACGGCAAGCTGTCGCCAACGGTATCGATCATCGCGATCGACAAGCTGCCAGCCCTGTTCGATGACGAGATAGAGCCAAGAGACACCGTGGTGGCTGAGCCCGAGCTGGGCCTGGGGCCGCTACACACCACCTTCGATGGCCGTGGCTTCGCCTACACTACGCTGTTCATCGACAGCCAGGTCGCCAAGTGGAACATCGAGGAGGCGATCCGCGCCTACAACGGCGAGGACATCAACTACATCCACCAGAAGCTCGACGTTCACTACCAGCCGGGGCATAACCATGCGAGCCTGTGTGAAACCCGGGAAGCGGATGGCAAGTGGCTGGTAGTGCTGTGCAAGTTCTCCAAGGACCGCTTCCTGCCGGTGGGCCCGCTGCACCCGGAAAACGACCAGCTGATCGATATCTCTGGCGACACCATGAAGCTGGTGCATGACGGCCCGACCTACTGCGAGCCCCATGACGCCATCATGCTGCGCGCCGACCAGCTCAACCCCATCCAGGTCTGGGACCGACAGGACCCATTCTGGGCACCAACCCGGGCCATGGCTGAGGCGGATGGCATCACCCTGGAAACCGACAACAAGGTGATACGCGACGGCAACCAGGTACGCGTCTACATGACTTCGGTGGCTCCTCAATACGGCATCACCGAATTCAAGGTGAAGCAGGGTGATGAGGTCACGGTGGTGATCACCAACCTGGACACGGTGGAAGACCTGACCCACGGCTTCTGTATGGTCAATCACGGGGTGTCCATGGAGATCGGGCCGCAGCAGACCGCTAGCGTTACCTTCACCGCAGACCGTGCCGGCGTTCACTGGTACTACTGCAACTGGTTCTGCCACGCGATGCACATGGAAATGTTCGGTCGCATGCTGGTGGAGAAAGCCTGACGACGTGCCATGCCGGGCGCTGACTGCGCCCGGCATGGGCGCAGGCGCCACTCAATGATTCTCCCATCCTGCTCTTTCTCTTTTTGTCGCAGTACGGTGGCCGGCCTGGTGCTGGCGCTTCTCTGCGGCTTGACCACATCGTCGTCACTGGCCGCCACCCTTCAGGTCACCCCGGAGGTGGCCCTGCAACGCTGGATAGATCAGGCGGCTCCCGGCGACACCCTGATGCTGACACCAGGCCACTACCGAGGCCCGGTGGTCATCGACAAGCCGCTCACCCTGAACGCCACCGATGAGGCCGCGACCCTCGATGGCAACGGCAGCGGCACCGCGCTGACATTGAGCGCACCACACATCCGGATAACGGGCTTGACCATCACCCGCTGGGGCGATGACCTCACCGCGATGGACGCCGGCGTTCACGTGGAAAAGAACGCCCAGGGAGCCATCATCGCGCGCTGTCGGCTCGAGGGTCCCGGCTTTGGTATCTGGCTCGACGGCGTCGAGGATGCCCAGGTACTCGACAATCGAATTCGCGGCGATATCCGGCTGCGTTCCCAGGATCGCGGCAACGGGGTCCACCTGTTCAACGTGCGCCGGGCCCGCGTCGCGGGCAACGATATCCGCCAGGTGCGTGATGGCGTCTACATCGATACCAGCAGCGACAGCGTCATCGCCGACAACCGGCTCGAGGACCTGCGCTACGGCGTCCACTACATGTATGCCCACGACAATACCGTGACCAACAACCTGACCCGCCACACCCGCACCGGCTATGCCCTGATGCAGTCCCGGGGGCTGACGGTGACCGGCAATCGCTCCGTTGAGGATCGCAACTACGGCATCCTGATGAACAACATCACCGAAAGCCGGGTCATCGACAACGACATCTTCCAGGTGCGCCAACCCCGTGATGCCAACGACCAGGGGCAGGTCAGTGGTGGCGATGGCAAGGCCATCTTTGTCTACAACGCCCAGTTCAACGAGATCCGTGGCAACCGGCTCCAGGACAGCGATATTGGCCTGCACCTCACCGCAGGCTCCGAAGACAACCTCATCAGTGGCAACGCCTTTATCCATAATCGACGCCAGGTGAAATATGTTGCCACACGCCAGCAGGAATGGTCCGAGCACGGTGGCGGCAACTACTGGAGCGACTACCTGGGTTGGGACCTGGACGAAAACGGGGTGGGTGACGCGGCGTACCAGCCCAACGATGCCATGGACCTGCTGTTGTGGCGCCACCCTCAGGCCCGGGTGCTGATGATGAGTCCCACCGTGCTCGCTCTGCGCTGGGTGCAGCGCGCCCTCCCGGTGTTCCGCCCTCCTGGCATCACGGATAGCGCCCCGCTGATGTCACCTCCCAGACCTCCACTCGCCAACAGAAGGCCCTCATCATCATGACCTTCGCCATCCACTTTGACGATGTCAGCCTCGAACACAACGGCACCAAGCGACTGTCCCACCTCAGTTTCGAGGTGGCCCACGGCGAAGTGCTGGGGCTTCTCGGCCACAATGGCGCCGGCAAGACCACCAGCATGAAGCTGATGCTGGGACTCCTGGCACCGACGTCCGGTACCCTCCAGGTGCTGGGATATCGTGCCGACCGTCTGGATGACCCCGATTTCCGTCGGCGCCTTGGCTATCTGCCCGAAAACGTTCGCTTCTACCCCCATTTAAGCGGACGCGAAACGCTCGCCTACCTGGCCAGGCTCAAGGGCCAAGCTACCCACGGAGTACAGGATCTCCTGGACCAGGTGGGCCTCGGTCATGCTGCCGACCGGCGCCTTGCTACCTGGTCCAAGGGCATGCGCCAGCGCCTGGGGCTGGCCCAGGCATTGCTGGGAGAACCCCAGCTACTGCTGCTCGATGAGCCCACCAGTGGCCTTGACCCTGCCGCCACCGAGGCCGTCTACGAGACCATCGCCACGCTAAAGTCGCGCGGTGCAACCATCGTCTTGTCCTCCCACCTACTGCCCGGGGTGGAGCCGGTCATCGATCGTGCGCTGATTCTCGGCGAGGGGCGAAGCCTTGCCTGTGACCATCTCGATAGACTGCGACAGCAGTTCGCTCTGCCCTATGTCATCGAGGTATCTGGTCCATCTGAAGAGCTCGGCCTTGATCTGACAAGAGAGGGTATCTCGGCCCGCACCAACCTTTTGCCGGGTGGACGACTCAGGCTTGAGGTCTCTCCAGAGCAGCGCCTTGAGGCGCTGCGACTGTGCATCGCCCATCCAGCACTCAAGGATCTGGATATCCGTCCCCCAAGCCTTGAAGCGCTCTACCGCCACGTCCAGTCAGCAGCTGCGCCCGAGGCGATGCCCTGCAGTCCCCATCGGTCCACTCTGTTGAAGGAGCCAAGCTGATGCAGCCCCTGATGATCATTGCCTGCAAAGAGTTTCGGGATGGCCTGCGCCATCGCTGGGTATTGGGCATCGCGGTACTGCTGGGCGTGCTGGCCATGGGTATCGCGGCCTTCGGCGCCGCCGCCAGCGGCGGACTCGGCTTCACCGAGCTGCCCACCACGCTGATCAGTCTGTCGACACTGGCGATGCTGCTGATTCCCCTGATCGCCCTACTGCTGGCCTATGACGCCATCGTCGGCGAGGACGAGGGCGGCACCCTGCTGCTGCTGGCCACCTATCCCATCTCCAGGCACACCTGGCTACTGGGCAAGTACCTGGGCCATGCCTGGGTGTTGGGTCTGGCTACCACCATCGGCTTTGCTGTGGCGGGAATCGTGATTGCCATTGGCACGCCCCAGGCAGCCTTGATGGACACCCTCCTGGGCCTGGCCACCCTGATTGCCTCAAGCCTGCTGATGGGCTGGTCATTCCTGGCCATGGCCTACTGGATCAGCGCGGGAGCAAGCAGCAAGCAGACCGCCGCTGCTCAGGTGCTTGTCGCCTGGTTTCTGTTTGTGCTGGTGCTGGATCTTGCCCTGCTCGCACTGCTGGTGATGGTGCGTCAGGGAGGTAGTTGGCTGCCCTGGCTGATGCTGGCCAATCCCGCCGAATGCTTCCGCCTACTCGTACTCGCCACATTGGATGCTACCCATACCGCTGACCTGCCAGCACTGGAGGGCGTTGCCACGCGCTCACCCGCGGTGCTGGTCAGCGTGTTGATCGCTTGGATCGTTGTCCCGCTGAGCCTTGCGGCGCGGCGCTTCGCGAAGCGTTCTCTCTAGTTCCAGTGACCTGCCGTACCGGCGACGGTCTTGGCGAACTTCTGTACCTCTTGGCATCAGCACATCCGGGGTGAGCAGCCCCGCCCCCTTACCTTTCACGGAGCAGTTTCTCTATGCCTATTTCACCGCCTATCCGACATATGATCGCCTGCATTGTGTTCATCGCACTAAGTGCCTGTAGCGATAGCCAGAACAGCTCCACTGCCGGCCCGGTTCCCATCGGGCAAGACGATATCTGTCACGTCTGCGGGATGGTCATGACGGACGTCCCCGGCCCCAAGGGCGAACTGTCCTTCCAAGGGGAATCGTCACCGCTCAAGTTCTGCTCGGTATCGGAAATGATGATCTTTCTCCAACAGCCAGAGAACGCTGATCGACGCGCTACAGCCTGGGTGCATGATATGGGCTCAGGCGATTGGCTGCGGCCGGAAAGCCACACCTTTATCGATGCTCAGTCCGCTTGGTATGTCAGTGGTCACTCACGTCGGGGAGGCATGGGTCATGCCCTTGCCAGCTTTGCAGAAAGGAATGACGCGGTCCGTTTTCAGCAGCGCTATGGGGGATCGCTAGTGCGCTTTTCAGAGCTCTGACTTGAGTGCTTACATGACATCCAAATCAGCAAAAAACATGACAACTACCTCTACGGAGGTATTGAAACTAGCTCAATGCGATCATTCAAATTCATTAGTGCATGTTTTAAGCTTTTATAGAAAAGTTCCATGCTACATTCAAATTATGATGAGGAAACATTAGTCTCCATAAGGGTGAGATTTATCCTTAACATAAGGTAATTGATATAGGTCACGTGCTGTAGGATTTTTCATACGTTTATGCGCTTTAATGCTCCATACCTGCGTTAGTATTGCCCTCCCCTGATAGAGTCGAACCCGATAAAGATCTTCCTCTATCGCTTTCTAACTGCCGCCCTCGGGCGCCGGGACACGACCCATGCACCTCACACGTTTTACTGACTACTCTCTTCGCGTTCTCATGTATCTGGCAGAATCAGGTAATGAGCGCACTACCATCGCCGAAATTGCCTCGCGCTTTGAGGTATCGCGCAACCATCTGATGAAGGTCGTCCAGGAGCTCAGCCGTCTAGGCTATGTGTCTGCAGTGAGAGGCAAGCACGGTGGGCTATCGCTCAAGCGTACCCCTGCCAGCATCCACCTGGGCACCTTGGTAAAGGACACGGAGCACAGCCTGGCCTTGGTGGAGTGCGATGGGGACGACAGCGCCTGCTATATGGCACCGATTTGTCGCTTCAAGCAGATCGCCAACGAGGCCTTGGCAGCGTTTCTGGAAGTGCTCGACCGCTACACGCTGGATGATCTGATGACCTCCGACTGCCGCCAGCGCCTGCACACTCTGAAACTGATCTCGCTGACAGCGGAAGCCGAAAGCGCCTGATCGGGACCGGCTAAGGCCGGGACAGCGACGCCCGTGAGTGCTAGCCTCCTGAGCTCTGTCTCAAGCACTGCCAGGAGCTGTCATGCCGCTTTTGCTGTCCCATGCCTTTTGCGTTCACCGGGGTATTCGCCGTGGTGCCAGTCGTCTGCTTGGCATGGCGATCCTGGTAGGCGCGCTGACCAGCTCCCAAGCCGTATTCGCCACCAGCTTCAATGTCGCCGACGGACAACGTCACCAACGTTGGCAGTCGCTGACTGCCTCTCTGGGTGGGGAGCGACATGTACGCGCCCTCGAAGACACCAGCTACAGCGATACGCTGCTCAGCATCAATGCCACGGCAGGGCACTGCGCCACCCATTGGCTTGAGCTGAGAAGCCGCCTGGGGGAACGTCAGTCGCGCAGTGAAGTGGTCAACCGCGTGCCCGTCGATATTCTGGTGGATGAGCAGACCGCCCAGACCGGGACGGCAGTGCTCTCTACGCAGCGGGGCGATGACGGTCTGTATGTCCACGTCGAAGATCTGGACATGCCGCTGCTGGAGTCACGCCTGAGCACCGGCAGTACGTTGCATCTCCGGCTGCGCATGACCGAGAAGGAAAGTGACTATTGGTTTCTCAGTTTCTCACTGGCAGGCGCCGATGAGGCGCTGTCGCGCTTGAACCGGTTGTGCACTCAGGAGGCCGGCGACTCCTCCGACTCGCCCTCTATCTCGCCATGACGACCTAGCCTGTACGATCTAGCCAGGACGATACCCTTCGGCGGACTCGGTCTCTGCCATGGGTCCTCTGCTGGTCTCACCCATCAACCACTGCTGGGCGAACTCTTCGCTGCTCAGTGGACGTGACAGCAGGTAACCCTGGCCATGGTCGCACCCCAGCTCGCGCAGGGCCTTTAGCTGAGCAGCGGTCTCGATGCCTTCGGCGACCACGGTCAATCCCAACTGCCGTGCCATGGCGATGATGGTCGCCACAATGGCGTGATCGTTACTGTCCGTCAGCATATCGCTGACAAAGGACATGTCGATCTTGACCGCCTCCACCGCAAAACGCTTCAGGTAGGCAAGGGACGAATAGCCGGTGCCGAAGTCATCGATAGACAGCGAGAAGCCTCGCTGGCGGAGATCGTCGGTGATTCGCACGGCTTGCTCAGGGTCCTTCATGAAGCCGCTCTCCGTGATCTCAAGCCCAAGCTGTTGCGGCGAGATCCCATAGCGACTGGCAATGTCGGTCAACTGCTTGGCCAGGTCTGGGTCCTCAAACTGTGCGGCAGCCAAATTGACGTGCAGGCGATGCGGCAAGCGCGTCAGCGAAGCATCCTGCCACTCTTTCAGCTGGCGACAGGCGCGCTCCATCACCCAGCTGCCCAAGGCCTCGATCATGCCACGCTCTTCGGCGATCGTGACGAACTCTGACGGGCTCACCCAACCCAGCTCGGCATCGAACCAGCGGCACAACACCTCGGCCCCAACGAGAGCCCCACTACCCAACGCCACGCAGGGCTGAAAACACAGTTCCAGCCGCTCTCCGGCCAGCGCATCATCGAGGCGCGCAGCCAGCACCAGGCGACGACGCAGGTCACGACCCATTTCCGGCGCGTAGAAACGGTAACCGCTGCGGCTTTCCTTGGCGTGATACATGGCAATATCGGTGTGTTTCAGCAGCTCTCTGGGCCCATCCCCATCCTCTGGGAAGAAGGCAACGCCGATACTCACCTCCACGTTGAAGCGATGACGGTCATGCACCACCGGAGCATTCAGCGCACTGAGCAGACGCCCCACGACCTGAGCCGTGCCGATTTCGTCAGCCCGCTCGACCATGACCACGAACTCATCGCCGCCCAGGCGAGCGAGGGTTCCCTGCTTGCCCAGGCAGGCGCTGAACCGTGCAGCCACTTCCTTGAGTACCTGGTCACCTACATCGTGGCCCTGACTGTCGTTGATTTCCTTGAACCGGTTGAGGTCCAGAAACATCAGCGCGACCCGGTATTGCTCGGTGCGCGCCAGGGCGATGGCACTCTGCAGACACTCCATGAAGTTAGCGCGGTTGGGCAATCCGGTACCGGGGTCAAAGAACGCCAGTCGGCGGATATGGGCGTCGCTGCGTCGCCGCTCCAGCTCCGCCGACGCGCCTGCGGCGAAGATGCGCAACAGGTGCGACACGGGCTCTGGGTCGTGCAAAGGCTCACGAAACAGCACGAATAATGTGCCAATGGCATCCCCGCTGGCGTCTTCCAGGCGGCGCCCTACGTAGGCCTCCACACGGAACCCGATCATCTCCTGGGCACGTGGGTAGCGGTCGCTTACCCCTCGCGCAATCACGTGCTCCAGATCACGAAAGGCATCGTCGCAAGGCAAGCCTTCAAAGCAGTAGTGAAACGGTGCCACCGGCTGACCATCCACCAATCCAGCCAACAAGGTAGCCTGTAGCGGGACACTTTCTTCCACCCGGGACACAAAGACACCGTCTGCTCCCAGAGCCTTGGCCAGCCGACGCACAAACTGAGAAAAAAAGGCGTCATCACTGCGGGCCGTGACCACTTCCGCCATATCCAGCACCGCCTGCTGTGTATGGCGTTGATGCTGGTGCGCACGCATGGCCTGCAGCCCAAACGACAGATTGCCCGCCAGCTCCCTCAATAGCGCCAGCTCACCGTCGCTGGCGCGATAGGGCGTGTCCATCAACAGCACCATCACCCCCCGGCGCCCACTCCCCAGATGCAGCGGCAAGGCGATTTCAGCCCTCACCCCGAAGCGCTGGACCCAGTTGGGGCGGTCTTCCATGTCGGCGTAATCGGCCACCAGGTGCTCCACGTCCTCACGAAGGGCTCTCCCGCTCGGCCCCTGTCCGTGGAGTCCGTCAGCATCCCAGCTGAAGCTGGCATGGCGCAGCAGCTCATCGGCACCGCCGGCACTGGCCAGCGGCAGAATACGATAGTCGGGTGCGTCCTGGGCCAACCCTGCCCAGGCATAGCGATAGCTCCCCTGATCAACAGCCAGTCGACAGACCTCTTCAAGTACGGCCATTTCGTCCGTCAACCGGATCACGGCACGGTTGACCAGACGCAGCAGTGTCAGGGCGCGATGGGTTCGCTGCAGCTGACGGTTGGTGGCTTCCAGTTGAATCGCGGTAGATGCCAGCTTGCGCTCGGTGCGTTGATGGGAGAGTTCAGCGCCGCAGCGGGCACCGGCAATTCGCAGCACCTCCTCCACCAGATGTTGCTGGCGCAGAGGATGGCGGTACAGCGCCACCAGCACCCCGTGCAACTCTCCATCCGGCCCATGCATGGGAACGCCGGAGTAGGCCTGGGCCTTGAACTCACGCAACCATTGGTCGTCGGGAAAGGCGTGACAGACGTCTTCGGTGTAGCTGCAGGCGCCACTGACCATGGCACCATGGCAGGGAGTCCCCGCCGACACGTATTCGATATTCGGCAGGCATTCACCATCCACATACAACACCAGCGTGCGCAGCCTCGTGCCGTCCCCGACGGGTACCGCCACCACCAGTGCATCTGCGTTAAGAATCACCGCCAGGCGTTCTACCAGGTGAACAAAGAAGTCTCCCCCCACTTCGCGAGAGAGGCTGTCGGCAAGGCGCTGAAAGGCTCGGCGGGCGTCCATCTTCATCGGCTGAGCGACCCATCCCTGAATCAGGCATTCGATGTATCGAGAATAGCTGAATTGGGGCAGACATCGCAGTGGGGGTTTCCACGCTAAGGGCCACGCTGATGAAAGCTGACGATGCAGCCTGTTCTACCAGCGCCTATGCTGTTGGGTGACACGGCGATGTCACAGACGCTCGCCTACCGCACGCCGTTTCGAGGCAACGCCTCTTGCAGCGGGAGCTACGCTCATGGCAGACGCCACTACAGTGGCTCTTCCTCACTGCCACAACCACTATCTGGTGATGCGCCATGGACATAGCCAGGCCAATGCCAGAGGACTGATCGTGTCTTCCCCCACCCACGGCTGCGAGGGCTATGGCCTGTCTGCCAAGGGCGAGGAGCAGCTGCAGCACCGACTCGACAGCTGGCATCTAGCGACACCGACACATATCGTGCACTCCGACTTTCTGCGTACCACCCAGACCGCCGAGCACGTCGGCGCGTATTTCTCGCTCACGCCCACGCCCGACCAACGGCTTAGAGAGCGTTTTTTCGGTGATCTCGACCAGGGTCCGGATAGCGCCTACGCCTCTATCTGGAGCCACGATGCCGAGAACCCCCATCACCACCTTCAAGGCTGCGAGAGTGTCGCGGACGTTGTCCAGCGTATGTTCGCGCTGATCATCGACCTGGAGGCCCGCTTGCACCACCAGACCATCCTGCTTGTCAGCCACGGCGATCCACTGCACATCCTGCTGACAGCCGCCAGCGGGCAGCCACTGTCGGCACATCGTGACCAGCCGCCGCTGGCCCCGGCAGATATCCGTCCTCTGATAGTGGGCGCCGATGCCGCTGGCACCGCCTCCTCCTGATGCCCTTTCTACGGGTCCCTGACGGGCGGTCGGCCCTCGCCGGTATGTCTCCCACGTAACCAGCACCTTCCCCGACCGGCAGCCCTGTCAGGCTCCTGGCTGTGCACAACACTGTGGACGACACAGAGATGTCCTGTGGAAAAGTCGCAGAAGCACGATCAACGCCTATCCAGGCCGACAAAAGTTGTGCAGCCATCGGATAGAAGCAGCGACTGTCATGGATCTCGTACTTTTAGCGCCCGATTCTGCGAAGTTCGTACCAAATCGTCACTCGCCCGCATGATATGTTGCGAACCACACCTCTATCTCTCAGAGGCATCGCTCTCAGAGGCATCGCTCTCAGATGCCTCAGCCTCGGCGCAGCCAGCCAAGGCGTTGTGGTCGCTGCCAGGCGTTTCACTGACACAGGACTTTATTGGCTCGCATGATGGAACCCACGTCTCAGCACCGCGGCTTAGCGGTGGATGGCCAATCATCGCGCGCCTTGCTGTTGTCGACGAGTCACTGCCAGGACACGAGCGATCATCTCGCCCTCGGGCTGCGCCACCGATTAGAGCGGCCTAGCAGGTTAGGGGTGCCCAACCAATGACGCTGCTCAGGACTCGCCAGTTCCTGCTGCTACAGGGCCCCTGCTCACCGTTCTTCACACAGCTCAGTCGTGAACTGCTGGAACGTGGTCACGGCGTGCATCTGATAGACCTGTGCGGAGGTGACCTGATCTACCGCTGGCGGCTGGGCAGTCGTCGGTTTCGCGGCGGGCTAACGGACTTCACGTCACAGATAGCCACCTGGATGAGCCAATGGCGGATCACCGACCTTGTGGTTTTTGGTGATCAGCGCCCACATCATCGAATAGCGATCCAGGCTGCCCGGCAGCTTGCACTGCGCGTCCAGGTGTTTGAAGAAGGCTACCTTAGACCCCACTGGATCACCTTGGAGCCGGATGGCGTCAACGGCTGCTCCCAACTCCCCAAGGACCCAGACTGGTTTGTGGAAGCCGCCGCCAGGCTTGGCCCACCGCCCCCTGCACAACACAGCCTCAGTCCCTTCAGGGTGCGTGCCACCCATGACGTTCTCTACCACCTGGCCGGGCTCTCCAATCCACTGCTGTTTCCCGGCTACCGCGGCCACGCTCCCGTCAGCGCACCGCGCGAATACGCCGGCTATCTACGGCAACTGACGCGCAAGCGTCTTGAGCGCGCCAGCGAAGCTCATCGCCTAAGGGCGTTTCTTGGCCATCCTGGGCCTTATTTTGTGTTGCTGCTGCAGCTGGACAGCGATGCGCAGATTCGCTGTCACTCAGACTATCCCGACATGGTCAGGGTACTGCGCGAGGTACTGCTGTCCTTTGCTCAGTTTGCTCCTCCCGACGCTCGTTTGCTGGTCAAGAATCATCCCCTCGATCCGGGATTGAGCGGCCTTCGTCGGCATACCCAGAACATGGCGAGGGAGAGGCAGATCGATCATCGCCTGCTGTTCATCGAGGGCGGGGACCTCAATCACCTGCTGCCCGCCGCCCAGGGAGCCATTACCGTCAACAGCACCTCGGGCTTTGTGGCGCTGGAAAATAACTGCCCTCTACTTTCCCTCGGGAATGCCATCTACAACCTGCCGGGCCTGACGCTATCTCGACGTCGGGTACCAGCGGACTTCTGGCATGCACCGCCCCGCCCAGACGGCAAGCTATTCCAGGCACTGAAAACAACATTGCTCCATACCGTTCAGCTCAACGGCAGTTTCTACTGCCGCCCAGGCATCGCACTGGCGGTCCACCACAGCACCCGTCGCCTCTGTACCGAACGCTCTCGACTAGAGGAGTTGCTGTCATGCGTGCCATGCGCTGCGTAAGCCTTGGGTCAGCCGCGAGGAGCCGAGGGCTCGGCCAGGATGTCCTGTCATGATGACCTCCGGGCTGGATACACAGATAGCGAGAACAGCACTGTGCCTGGGGCTGCTTGGTCTTCCCCTCGGCACGCTGCTCAGCCTCGCCCTCGAGGCTTCCGATGAACGCGCGCCATGGCGCCAACGCCCTGCGTCCGCCTGGCTGGTCCACATGGGCTCATGGGGTCTTGTCTATCTGCTCTGGCTGGCCTTGGTACAGCGCGGCATGCTGGCCATGGTCATCACCCTTACCCTGCAGTGGGTCGTTCATCGCAGCCACCAGGCCAAATGGCAGAGCCTGAAGGAACCCTTCCTGCTGCAGGATTTCGAGTACTTCCTGGACGCGGTGCGTCATCCGCGACTGTATTTGCCCTTCTTCGGCATCACGCTGGCCATATCAGCGACCCTGGCAGGCCTCTTGGCCATCGCGGCGTTCTGGTGGCTGGAGCCCAGCCTGATGTCCATGCTTGGCCCTCAGCAGAGCGTGCTGTGGTGGCTTTTCCTGGCCCTGGCGCCGTCAGCCGCCTTGGCGCTGGGCCTGTCGCGTTTGCCTGGGGCCAGCCTGGATCCTGTTGCCCATCACCGCAGACTGGGGCTATGGGCAGGCTTCTGGGCCTTCGCGCGCTATCCAGACACCCCGATCGATGTCTCCCGCGCCCCCATCTCATTGCGCCAACCTCGACGGATGCACTTCAATCAGCCGTCGATCCCGCTGTCTCAGCACACGCCCCCCTTCAGGCCGTCGGTGGACAACCTGCCTCACCTGGTCATCGTCCAAGGGGAGTCGCTGTTCGACCCTCGTCCCTGGTATTCCCAGGTTCCTGCTGAGGTGCTGTCCCACTGGGACCATCTTTGCGCCAGCGCATTGGCCCATGGGCGCCTTAGCGTGCCCGCCTGGGGCGCCAATACCGTGCGCAGCGAGACCGCCTTTCTCTGCGGGCTGAGCGCTGACGCCCTTGGCATGCATCGCTTCAATCCTTACCACCAGCTGGCTCGCCAACAGGTCCCCAGCCTGGCCAGCGCCTGCTCTCAGCTCGGCTACCGGACCCTGGTGCTTCACCCCTATCCGGCCAGCTTCTATCAGCGGGACAAGGTGATGCCGAGGCTAGGCTTTGATGTCTTTGAAGATCTCGACAGCTTCCGGCACGAGCGTCGCGACGGCCCCTACGTGGCCGATGCAGTACTGGCTGAGCGTGTCGAACGGGCGCTCCAGGATCCCGATCCCCGGCCATTGATGGTGTTGGTGATCACCATGGAAAGTCATGGGCCCTTTCTGCTCGAACCTATGCCATCGCCGCTACGTTGGCTGACTCCAGACAGCAGGCGTCCGGACAAGGTAAGTCACGAGCTGGACATCTATCTGCACCATCTGGCGAATATCGACGCCATGATCGGCCACCTCGCCGAGGCACTGACAGGCCAGTCGCGACCAGGACTGCTCTGTGCCTACGGTGATCACGTGCCTATCTTGAGCGCCAGCTATGAATGGCTCGGTGATCCAGATGGCAGAACCCCCTTTCTGCTATGGAGCCCCCAGGGCGCCAGTATTGACCCTCAGCCACCGGTGACGGAGCTCACCGAGCTGGCCGATGGCGTGCTGGATGCCGCCTCGGCCCTGGCATATCAAGATGCCGAACGACGATCGCCCGCATCGCCGCACTTCTCGCACGGCATTTCTCCCAACGTGTCTGGCCGCGTACGTCGGCAGAAGGAGTCGCCATGACCCGGCGTGTCGCCATTATCGGAAACGCAGTCCGCTTTCCCCAACAGCCCGGCGAGTCTCTATGGCAGAGCCTGCTGGCCGGGCGAGACCTGGTCACGCAGGTGCATCCCTCGCGCTGGGATGCTCGGCGTTTCTATCATCCGCTGCGAGGCTCGCTGGGGACCAGCGTCAGCATGGCCGCCGGTTCGCTCGGGGACATCAGCGGCTTTGATGCCGACTTCTTCGGCATTTCCCCCAGAGAGGCTGCCACCATGGACCCGCAGCAGCGTGTGCTGCTGGAATTGACCTGGGAAGCCCTCGAGCATGCCGCTATTCCGGTATCGACACTGAGAGGAACGCGCTGCGGGGTTTACGTGGGGATTTCCAGCCCCGACTTCGCCTATCGGCACGCCGGTGACCTGGCGTCACTGGACAGCCTGTCCGCTACCGGCAATACCTTCAGCATCGCCGCCAATCGGCTGTCTTACCTGCTGGACGTCACGGGCCCCAGCATGGCCATCGACACCGCCTGTTCGTCATCACTGGTGGCGTTTCACCAGGCGTGCCAGGCCATTCGCAGCGGTGAGTGCGACACCGCCTTGGCTGGCGGAGTCTGTCTACATCTCCATCCCTTCGGTTTCATCGCCTTCTCGCGTGCGGGCATGCTGTCCCCACGCGGCCGTTGCCGCGTCTTCAGTGACGAGGCGGACGGCTATGTGCGCGCGGAAGGCGCCGGGGTCGTCGTGCTCAAGGCGCTCGACCGGGCGCTGGCCGACGGCGACCCGATCCTGGCAGAGGTGGCGGCGACCGGCGTCAATACCGATGGCCACAAGAGCGCACTTACGGTGCCGAGCGCCGACGCTCAGTCGCGTCTGCTGACCCAGGTCTATGCGCGCGCCGGAATCGCGCCGGACCAACTCGACTACCTGGAAGCGCATGGCACCGGCACCCCCGTGGGCGACCCCATCGAGGTGTCCGCTATCGGCGAGGCACTCGGCAGGCATCGCTCAATGCCCCTTCCTATCGGCTCGATCAAGAGCAACATTGGTCATGCCGAGACCGCCGCGGGCATGGCCGGGCTCTACAAGGCCTTGGGCTGCCTGAGCGCCCGCCGGGTTCCGGCCACGATCGGCATTGAACGCTTGAATCCTGCCTTGCGCCTGGATGACCACAATCTGGAGGTCGTTCGTCATACCCGAACGCTGGCTGCCAGTGGCCCGCTGACCATCGGCATCAACAGCTTCGGCTTTGGCGGAGCCAACGCCCACGTCGTGCTGACCTCACCACCACGGCAGACAGCGCCTTCCCAGGTTGCCGTGGCAACTCATCCAGTGCCCAACGCACAGCGCTGGCCGCTGGTACTGACCGCCCATGACGAGCCGGCCCTGGCGGCGCGGGCCGCTCAGCTTGCCGACCACCTTGAGCACCATCAACCAGCGCTGGAGGCCCTGGCCTGGACCCTCACCCAGCATCGTGAACGGCTAAGCCACCAGGCCATCGCGTTGGTCAGTGATCACGAGCAGGCCATGACGGCGCTGCGCCAGCTGGCGGCTACGCCAGCATCAGGGGGCGACGACTCCCCCGATGTAGCGCACAGCGCTGCCGGCCAGCCGCCAGCGGTGTGGCGGCAGCCGCGTCTCGCGGCCCCCCTCGGGCCCGTCTTTGTCTACACAGGCAACGGCTGCCAATGGTTAGGCATGGGGCGAGAGCTTTTTAGCAGCAGTGGCGTCTTCCGGGACGCCATCGCCAAGGTCAGTGACTGCTTTGCACCCCGCGGTGGGTTTTCGCTGTTCACCTTGCTGGCCGAAGGCGACGATGCGGAGCTGCTGGACGACACCCTGGTGGCACAGCCGGCTCTCTTTGCGCTACAGGTCGGCGTGACCGAGTGGCTGCGTGCAGCGGGCATCGCACCGACGGCGGTGACCGGCCACAGCGTAGGCGAAGTGGCCGCGGCCTGGGCCTGTGGTGCCCTGTCACTCAGCGATGCGGTAGAGGTGGTATTCCAGCGCAGTCGCCTGCAGAGTCTGCTTCGCTACCGGGGCGGCATGACGGCCATCGCTTGTCAGTTGGACGATATAGCGCCCTGGTTGGAACAGCCTCGCTTCGCTGCCCTTGATCTGGCGGGGGACAATAGCCACGGCAATATCACTCTGGCAGGACCGCTGGCAGCGCTGACGGAGCTGGAACATGAGCTCTCCGCCGCCGGTATTCGTCATCTTCGCCTGCCGCTGGACTATCCGTTTCACAGTGCCTTACTGGACGAACTGGAACCCTCGCTGCGTGATGCACTGGGAGACCTGGCCCCTACCCCACCCCAGTTGCCGATGATCTCGAGTGTCAGCGGAACGCTGATCGACGCTCCGCTGGATGCTGGCTACTGGTGGCGTAATCTGCGCGCCCCGGTAAGGTTTCGCGAGGTCCTCGATGTCCTTGTGGAGCGCGGCGACTCGGTGCTGCTGGAAGTCGGTGGGCATCCGCTGTTGAAACGCTATATCGAGGCCCAGTACCGGCTGCACGGTCAACCGGTCCTGCATGTCACTACCCTGGCGCGCACCAAAGATGCCTCGGCGACACTCGAAGAAGCCTCCGCTAGGCTGTGGCTCAGTGGCGTGCAGGGCAGCTTCGCCGCCTGGTATGATCGACGCCATGCCCCCGTGGAGCTGCCACCCTACCCCTGGCAACGTCGCCACCACTGGCCCCGCCCAAGCGGCTGGGGCGACCACTCGCTGATCGCTCGAGAAGAGCATGTGCTGCTGGGCTACCGCCCAGATCCTACACTGGCCGTGTGGCATCAACGCCTGAGCACTGCCACGGTGCCGTCGCTCGCAGACCACCGTGTCGGTGGCACGCCGGTACTCGCTGCCGCGGCTCAGGTCGAGATGGTGCTGGCCGCCGCTGCCGCACTCGAGGATTCCGCCTGTATCGAGATCAACGACCTGGAGATCCTCGCACCGCTGGTACTGGAGGACCCATTGGGACGTCTGACCCGGCTGGAAGTGGATGCCCAGCGTCGTGTCAGCCTGCAGACCCGAGGACTCGACGAGGCAGATCGGTGGACGCCACAACTGACGGCACGCCTGGCACCAAGCTGCCTGGGGCGCACGCTGCAGGAGCCAACTCCCGAGCTACCCGACACACCTTCCCAGCTTAGCGGCGAGCAGCATACCGAGCTCACCCAGACCATGGGACTGGACTACCACGGTGACTATCGCTGCCTCGAGCATATCTGGTGTCAAGGTGATGAGGCCGTGGCCACGCTGGCCATGGTAGAGGACGACACCAACTGGGAGTTGCCTCCCGGTCTACTCGACGGCGCCCTGCAGCTGTGTCTTCCCTTGCTGGGAGAACCCCAGAAACGTGGATATCTACCCGTGCGACTGTCGCGCCTTCAGTTTCGTCGCGGCTCAGGCCAGCCGACACTGGCCAGAGCCGTCATACGTCGGCGCTCCCCCCATTCCTTCACCGCCGACCTATGGCTCTACAACGCCGGTGGCTGTGTTGCCGCCCTTGAGGCGGTGCGTTTTGCCGCCACGCCCTTGCCACGAGGAGTCTCTTCTAACGACACAGTCAGTGTGGAACGACTGACATCGACCCTGGTCCCCGCGCCACTCTCGCCGCAACCGGTCGGCCAGCACGGCAGCCGTCTAGCCGCTCAGCTCGAGGAGGTGATCAACGGCCGCTACGGACTTGTGCTGGAGGAACTCAGCGTGTTGCTGAATCACCTCTGCGATCGCTGGCTTGCACAGGCCGCCGGCCAGGCTGTAGCCAGCGAGCCGAGGACAGAGCAAAGCGTCGGTATCACAGAAGACAGCGTGGCACACCGGCTCGAGGCCTTGCTCCCGACCACGCGCCCCGTCTCAGGGGATGACTCGCCAGAGCCCCCGTGCCAGCACGAAGCGCAGCTTTCGGCCGCCGCGTCCGGCGAAGATGGGCAACCTGCGCCCGTCGCGCTGTGGCGACTACTGCTGGCGGAATATCCTCAGCAACTGGCGTTGCTAGGCCCGCTTGGACGCCTTGGCCAGCACCTGCCGTCGCTGCTGGCCGGGACGCGAGAGGTCATCGACGACCTGACTCTGGAACAGCTCCAGCCTGCCGCGGCCAGTCTGATGGATGACGCTCTATGGGAGGTACTGCATCAGCAGGTCCGTGGGCTGGTCGACACGCTGCACCAGGAGCTTCCCTCGTCTCAGCCTGTACGCCTGGTGGAGGCGGGGATGGCGGCCCCACGCCTGGCGGAGGCGCTGCTGCCTGTGCTTCAGCCTAGCCGCATCACGCTGCAGATCTGCGTCTCGGACGAGCTTTCGCGCCAGCGCGCCCAACGCCTGATCGACGCCAACAGCGCCATATCGTTGGCGACATCCACGGCCGGGCCTCCGGCTCAACTGGCTTGGGTGGTCACCACACCCCTCGATCTCGATGCCAGCTTGAAGGCCATCGATCAGGCCAGGGCCCGTCTGGCCGAACAGGGACAGCTGATCATCCTGGCGCCCCCTCCCACCCGCTGGTGGCAAGCCCTGGGTGCACTGTACCCAACCGCTCGTCCGGCCCGACACGACGCCATATGTCGGTATCTCATCGACCATGGCTTTGACATTCTCAGCCCACCCTCACGTACGGGTGCTCATCAACCGGCGATCATTCACGCCGTACTGACAGAGCCCAACATGGCCGAGGCCGCTGCCAACTCCTCACCGGCACTCTGGCTCATCACCGATCAGCGTAGCCAGCAAGCAGCGCAGCGCCTGCTGCTGCAGCTAGGGCAAGGAGAAGGGAAAGGCGAGGAGGAAGGAGAAGAGGAAGGAGCAAGCCACGCACACTGCCTGATGCCACGTTGCCTAATGGATAGTGAGCTGGCGGCTGAGCTTGAACATCTGACCAGTGACGAGCGCGCACGGGTTCATCTCGTCGACCTGCGCGGCCTGGCCACAGGCGATCACCCGGCGCCTCTTACGCCTGCTCCAGCCATCAGTGCTGAGCAAGAGCCCTGTCTCCCCCTCGAGACCCACCGTCGCTGTCTCGATCGGTTGGAACAGCTTAGCCAGCTCGCTCGATTGCCTGAGGTCGCAGCCATGACGCTGGTCACCTGCCAGCTGGCACCGCTGCTGAACGGCGCCACGCCAAGGTCGGCAGACGCGATGGGGTGCACGGCGGCTGACGAGATTGAGCAGGCCGCCGCCTGGGGACTGTGGCGCAGCCTGGCAAATGAACGACCGAAGGTTCGCTGTCGCGCCGTCGATATTGTCCTGACCGATGAAGCGCTGGAGACGCTTGGCCGGGCACTTGAGCAGGACGATGGCGAAGAGGAAACCGTGATCACTGCCCAGGGAGATCGCTACGCGGTTCGCGTGCGCCGATGGCCAGCACTCCCCCCGGCTTGCGACAGGCCAGTGTCCGCGCCTGTGACGACCGGCGCGAACGACCAGCGCCTGGCCATCAGCCATCCGGGACAGCTTTCACGTCTGACCTGGCAACCAGCGCTCACCAGCGGCCATGCGCCTGATGCCCTCGACGCGGATCAGGTCAGGGTCAAGGTGCTGGCCACGGGACTGAATTTCCGCGATGTCATGTATGCCCTCGGCATGCTGAGCGACGAGGCCCTGGAACAAGGGTTCTCGGGCGCAGGCCTGGGGCTTGAGTTCTCAGGCATCGTTGAAGCCGCGGGACGCGGTGTCGAGGGACTGGCGCCGGGAGACCTCGTCATGGGGCTCGGCTCAAACGCTTTCTCCTCCCGCCTGGTCACCGGTGCTAGCGCGTTGACGCGAATTCCTCCTGGCGTCGATCCCATCGCTGCCGCCGGAGTACCCACCGCTTTTCTGACCGCGATCTACGCGCTGGAACATCTGGCTCGGCTCTCTCCGGGCGAGCGAATACTGATCCATGGAGCCGCCGGAGGCGTCGGCCTTGCTGCCATACAGATCGCCCAGTGGAAGGGAGCAGAGGTCTTTGCGACGGTAGGCAGCCCGGCGAAGCGCGATATGCTGAGCCTGCTTGGCGTCACCCACCTGTACGATTCGCGCAGCCTGCATTTCGCTGAACAGATCCTCGACGATACTCAAGGTGATGGCGTTGATGTGGTGCTCAACTCCCTGTCTGGCGAGGCGATTCACCAAAGCCTGCGGGTGCTGGCGCCGTTCGGTCGTTTCCTGGAACTCGGCAAACGCGACTTCTACCAGGATACGCCGATGGGGCTGAGACCCTTTCGCCAAAATCTGAGCTACTTCGGCATCGACTCCGACCAGCTATTGTCCCATCGACCCGCTCTCGCCGGGAAGCTGTTGGGGCAACTGGTGGAAGGCTTCCATTCGGGTGCTTTTCACGCCTTGCCATGCACCATCTTCACTGCAGATCGCGTGGTCGATGCTTTTCGCCACATGCAGAAGGCCGCACATATCGGCAAAATTATCGTGACCGCCCCTGACACGGCCCACCAGAGCGAGCTACCGGACAGCGCTGTCGCTACCGCACCCGCCTCTCACGTGATCAGGACAGGCGTTGAGCCCAGCGACCATGAGCCGGACTCACTGCAAGAGGATGAGGTCAGTTCTGGAGAACCTTGGCTCGATGCAGCCGGATGCTACCTGATCACCGGAGGGCTATCGGGGCTGGGGCTGGTGACTGCTCAGCGACTGGTGGACTGCGGTGCCCGTCACCTGCTGCTGTTAAGTCGATCAGGCGCCAGCAGCGCCGAAGCCAAGGCGGCAGTCGATGGCTGGCGTCGCCAGGGCATTACCGTGGAGGCCCCCTGCGTGGACCTTGCCGATGGCATAGCGCTCGCAGCGCTGATCAAGGACCCGCAACAGCAGCGCCCCCCCCTGCGAGGGGTCATCCATGCGGCGGCCGCCATCGATGACGGCTTGGTGCACCATCTGGAGCGCTCCCACCTGGAGACAGCGCTAGGAGCCAAGCTGCTGGGGGCACTGCATTTGGATCACCTGACCCGCGACTGCCCGCTGCAGCTGTTCGTGCTGTATGCCTCCGCCACCACCGTTTTCGGCAGCCCTGGGCAGTCCGCCTACGTTGCCGCCAATACGGCGCTGGAAGCCCTTGCAGTGAGACGACGTCGGGCGGGCCGGCCCGCTACCTGCCTGAGCTGGGGCATCATCGAGGACACCGGCTTTCTCGCGCGCCACCCCTCCCTTCAACAGTCACTGGCCAAGCGCATGGGGGGCAGTCAGCTGCGTGCCAGCCAGGCGCTGGACCATCTGCAACAGGCCATCAACGAGGATATCGGGGTCGGTGCGGTGATTGGCCCCGTCGATGGCTTGCCCGCCCAGCGCCGCTTTGACGACCTTCGCCAGCAGTGGCAACGAACGGATACCTCGGAAGCGCCTCTCCCCCACATCGACCTGGCGACCCTGGACGAAAACGAGAGGGTGGAGATCGTGGAAAGCGTGGTACGTCAGCAACTCGCCAGCATCCTGATGCTCGAGCCGGAGCGGATCGACGGCCACAAGCGTCTCTCGGAACTGGGATTCGACTCCTTGATGGGGGTCGAGCTGGTGACGGCTATCGATCACCAGCTGGGTGTAACACTGTCTCCCATGGCCCTGGCAGACGCTGCAACGCTCAAGCGAACCGTCAACCTGATCTGCGAACAGGCGATGGGCCCATCCGACACGGTACACGACGAGCAGACCCACCTGGCCCACCGTCACGGTGCCAGCGCGGAGACCGAGAAGGTGGGGGCATGACGCCTGACGAACGCAAGGCATTGAAGGGACAATGGCTAGATCAGGCCAGGCGGCGGGATGCGAGCCACAGCGAGCGGCCTGGCCGCCAGGATGCCGCCCCTGACCTCACCGACTTCAGCACGCTGGAAGGTTACCGCCAGATCAGCATGATGCGCTCACTCGCCAGCGCCGCCGGCGTCGCCAGCCCCTTCTTCCGCTGTCATGACGCCAGAGCGGGGGCCGTTAGTCAGCTACAGGGCCGCGATGTCATCAACTTTGCCAGCTATGACTACCTGGGACTGGCAGGAGACTCCAGGGTCATCGCCGCGACGCGTCACGCTATCGAACGCTACGGGACCTCCGTTTCCGCCAGTCGCATCGTGGCCGGCGAACGGCCGTTCCACCAAAAACTGGAGGGCGCGCTGGCCCAGCACTATCAGAGCGACGATGCTCTGGCCTTCGTCAGTGGCCACGCGACTAATGTGTCCACCATTGCCATGTTGGTCGGGCCACGCGATCTCATCGTTCACGATAGCCTGATCCATAACAGCGTGCTCGTCGGCGCCAAGCTATCCGGGGCCACGCGCATGAGCTTTCCTCACAATGATCCCGACGCCCTGGATCAGCTGCTTCGACGCCACCGCCAACGTTTCGAGCGGGTACTGGTGGTGATGGAGGGGCTCTACGGGATGGATGGTGATACGCCGGACCTAACCCGATTCATTGCCGTCAAGCGTCACCATCAGTGCTGGCTCATGGTGGATGAAGCGCACTCACTAGGGGTGTTGGGAGCGACCGGACAAGGGCTGTACCAGCATTGCGACGTACCTGCCGCCGAGGTCGATATCTGGATGGGCACGCTCAGCAAGGCACTGGCATCGAGCGGTGGTTACATTGCCGGCTGCCAGCCGCTGATCGACACCCTGCGCTATCTGGCGCCAGGATTCCTTTACAGTGTTGGCCTGGCGCCACAGCTCGGGGCCCCTGCGATTCGCGCGCTCGAGCTTCTTGAGCAGGAGCCGTGGCGCGTCACCGCCCTGCAGCACAACGCTCAGCGTCTACTGGCAGGTTGCAGAGCACTAGGACTAGAGACAGGACATTGCCAAGGCCATGCCATCATTCCCGTTATTCTGGGCGATTCGGCCAAGGCTACCCAGCTCTCTCACCGGCTGCTGGAGGCTGGCATCAATGTCCAGCCAATTCTCTATCCCGCCGTGCCAGAGCGAAGCGCCCGCCTGCGCTTCTTCGTCAGTAGCGAACATACACACGAGCAGATCGACGTCACCCTGCAAACGCTGGGTAGATTGATGGCGACATCGTCATGAAATGGTAGTGATTGAAGGATCCTGACCTTTGTCCCAGCAACGGAAAACCAAAATGATCCAACAAAGAAGCCACCCAAGCCTGTGAGCAGCAACAGCGTGAATGGGGAACCATCAACGTAGGGAGAAGCAGTAGAGGAGAGAGAAGAAAGGGGGAGAAAGCGAGGGGAGGGAAAAAGAGAGAAGAGAGAAGAGAGAAGAGAGAAGAGAGAAGAGAGAAGAGAGAAGAGAGATTGAAGTGAGCTTCCTAGGCTTTGTCCGAAAAGTCGACGAGCGAAGGTTAGACAAGGCAAAAATTGGTGAGAAAGCGCAGTTTACGAGGTGTAAATGAGCATTTTGACCGGGCTGGCGTACCAGCCGATTTTTAACGCCGTATCACCAAGCGCAGGCACTTTTCGTACAAGCCCTAGTCAGGCAAGCCTTGAGTATTGCAAACACTTTCCTAGCATTGTCGCTCGCGCCAAAAGGCTTCGTGCCTCGCCGGGTTACCTATATCCGCGGCCTTTTCCAAGGCACGCCTAGCCATGACCTGCATCTGTTCAGGGGACGTCAGCAACCGCTCCAGAGCTTCCTGCCAGGCGAGATCATCATCATCTACCAGCACACCATCCACGCCATCATCGACGATCTCTTGATATGGCGAACGGCGGCTGTAGACACCGACCCCTCCCATGCGAGCAATCTCGAGAAACTTGAGGTGTGACTTGGCGCTGTTAAAGGCTGATGGCCACAGCGGAGCAAGCCCTACGTGCAGGCGCGTCTGGCCGAGCCGTCGCCGATAGGCATGCCATCCCATGGGTGCAAGGATCATGACCTGCTTATGATCGCGCAGCGGTTCAGGGGTAAATGCCCCCATCGCCACCTCCAGCGAGGCGCTGTCAAACGACGACAAGACATTGACGAGGGCTGGGCTGATCTTTGCAAGGTCCTCTCGGTGGGCTCGCGTCCCGTGATATCCCAGCCGCCACTGCCCGTCACCCGGCAGCGGAGTCGCCGCGCCAGGCAATGAGCCTAGAGCCGGCGTCAACACCGTCACCGTCCCGTGGTGGCTACTGAGACGACGGGCCAACCGTTCACTTGCCACCACGACTTCATCAGCCAGGGCCAATAGCCGTGGCACGCAATAGCGGGACAGCAAGGCCATACGCTCGCGATAGGGCGGCGGTAGGCTGGCATCCTCCGCGGCTGCCCCGATGTCATCGTCCAGCAGATAATGCAGACTCGCCAAAAGGCCACGCTGCGACTCGAGCAGCTCAAGCCAGGGGCGAGGCAGACTTCTGCAGACAATGACCTGTGCCCCGGACAACAGGCGCCCGAGCCAAGGCCAACATAGTCTGGGGGTCACCCATCGTCGAGTATTCAATCGAGTCACGTTGGCGCCGGCCTTGCGCAACCCGGGCGCCGCCGTCGCCATAAAGTAGATATCCTCAGTGGGCAGCGCACCATCGCTAAGCAATAGCCATCTTGCTCGGGCGGCGCTCAGGCTTCCCGTTGCATGGCGCCGTCCGACTGCGCCTTTCAGATCATCAGCTTTCACACGCTGGGTTCCCCCCCAGAAAAGCTCCAGCAGGAAATGCCACGACAGCCAACGTGCCCAGTGTCTCGCCTGACATCGCCCAGCGCCCCGATACGGCCACTATCAGCGTAAAGAGAAGTCTTCATGAACCAGGGTCAGGTTGGGGTTATAGGCGGGGTCATGATCGAGCTGCTCTTTCCAGGTGCTGCGCATATACAGCACCTCACCACTGGCTCTGGCCCGCTTGCTGGCGTTGTCATCGGCACCACGAGACTCAGACTCGTGGTGGTACAGCTCGGCATACGGCGTCCATACATTGCGATAACCGGCAGCGCGGACTCGCAAACAAAAGTCGACATCATTGAAGGCGATAGGCAAGTGGCGCTCATCCAGTCCGCCTACCTGATCAAACAGCGACTTTCGAACGAGCAGGCAGGCCCCCGTCACCGCAGAATAGTTCTGAGCCAGCATCAACCGCGAAAAGTAACCGTTAGCGTGACGACTGAAATACTTGTGGGCATGCCCAGCCACTCCCCCTATGCCAAGTACAACGCCCGCATGCTGGATCGTGTCGTTGGGATAGTAGAGCTTGGCACCGACACAGCCGATATCTGGCCTCACCGCGTGACGTACCATCTCATCTAGCCAATCTTCGTTGATCGGCTCGATATCGTTATTGAGTAGACCGAGCAACTCGCCCCGAGCATGGCGGGCGCCAAAGTTATTGATTCCCGAATAATTGAACGGGTGGTTCCACGCCACTACTCTGACACGCTTATCCGCCTCAGCGACGGTTTTGAGGTATGCCAGCGTTTCTGGACAGCGAGTGTCATTATCGAGAATCAGCAGTTCGAAGTGCGGATAACGGGTGCGCGAGAGAATCGCTTCAACGCAGGGCGCCAACAGATCGATACGATCCTTGGTGGGAACCAGCAGGCTGACCAATGGTAGAGGGTCAGGCAACGGCCAGCGAACTCGGTAGGTATGGGGCAACGGCCCTGGTTCTACCTCAGCCCCGCTGCGGGCCTGTTGCAAATGGTCTGCCACGGCGCGCAGTCCGGCATCGAAGGCGTACTGCTTGGCGTCGCTGCACAAGGCCGTAGAGCCGGGAGAAGCACGCCAGTGATAAAGCACGCGTGGGATATGGACGACGCGATCAGGATCCGCCGCAGCACACACCCTCAACGCAAGATCATGATCCTGGCTACCCTCGAAGCCAGCGCGGAAGCCCCCAAGTTGACGTACCAGTTCGATATCAAACACACACAAGTGAGCGATGTAGTTCTGTGCCAACAGCAGGTCTGGGTTATACCCTGGTTTGAAGTGTGGTTCGCAGCGATAGCCACGGGAGTCGATCTTGTCTTCATCGCTATACATGAGCAGTGGCGCGGGAAACAGGCTGGTAGCCTCAAGCACATAGCTCAAGGCGCACGGCGATAGCATGTCATCATGGTCTAACAAGGCGATGTACTGCCCCTTGGCCATGGATAGCGCCTTGTTGCTGGCTGCGCATACGTGCCCATGCTGCTCGAGGCGTGCGAGCTCGATTCTGTTGTCCCTTGCAGCAAACTCCTCAAGCAGGGCAATCACCTGAGGGTCCTGGGAAGCATCATCTACCAGGCACAGCTGCCAATGGGGGCTGTCCTGCCCCAGTACCGATTCAAGGCATTGACGCAGATGAGCCGGCACGGGGTCGTGGACGGGAACCAGAATCGACACCTGCGGTGTCGTAGGGTGACAGACTCTATGGGCGTCGGCTGCCTGGGCCGCACCAGGCACGTCCCGAGCGGAGAACCTGGGGCCGGCCTGTGAACGGACCAACCGCGACTCCCCCTGAACATCCATACGCCCAAACGATCTCTTGTGCTCCAGCATCACCCGCTGTCGACTGCGACTGTCATCGCGAGATCGCGCCCCCCCCGCCTTCCTTTTCGACTGACGGGTTCTTGAACGATCACGTGCGCGGGAGCCACGGAGCCCCTCGGTACCGGCGCGAATTTCCCCAAAATCGGCCTGTCGGCTGGTCGTCCGCCAATTCTGGCGATAGATGACCTCTCCAGCCTTTACCGCCTCACGCGCTGGCAGTGGAGGATGGGCATCTTGCTGCCTGACCGTCTCTTCATCCCGCCTTTCCGCCCGTCCATCCACCCTTTCGAGGTCATATAGGTTGCCCTCACCCATTAGCGTGGCGGACCGAGCCACAACACGATGAACAGGAGAAATCACTGGCCCAACAGGCCAAGAAGATACGCTAGTATCCTGCTCGTCTAGACGCTCCCACGCCTCCTCCCAGCCACGTTCGCGTAACCACTGGGGATAGCTTTGACCCGAACACATCCACTCAAACGTCTCTTCGTAGTCAGCCAAAGCCAATTCACGCCAGTGCCGCCGCTCCAACCTGGCGCGCTGACGACAGCCTTGTATCACACTTGCCCGTGGGACATTTCGCCAACGATGATGCATGTTCACCAGTCGCTGACTCAGACGATCATGGGCAAACCAGGGTGTCAGCCAGACGATACGAAAATGTCTGACGGCAAAGCGACCAGGCGAATCAAGAGGATCAAAGCGTAGGCGTTTCAGCCATCCTTTGACATACACGAGACGCTTACTGATGCGCCCGTTTCGCAAGGGCACTACGAGTGACTCCTCTTCACTGAAGCCACTACCAGTATCAAAATACAGACGTACTAGCGCGTGCCGCTGATCATGGTCCAGGTCGAGTTCAACCATATGCCACCCGGGAAGGGGCAAGTGCCTGCGCTGAAGAAACTGGGGATCATCATCCAGAGCCTCCCATTGCCAGTCGAGACGACCGTTCCCGAGCTTTCCCAAACCACTCCAAGGCCGCCAATACCGCTGAGGGTGGACGATAAAGTTCGCTCGCTCAAGAAGTCGTAACACCACCGAAGACGTACTATCCTCACTCATGCTGCGTGCTCAAGTCTGCAGATAGTCTTATGCTCCACGTCAATGTGGTGCCGCTATTCGGTAAGGTTCGATGGGGAAACATTGACCGGTATCTGCGACTCGACACTGCACTTCATCACCCGCTGATAACTTGATCGCCACCTTGAACCCTACACAACCGCTTCTCGGTGCTCGCCAGCTTTGAACATCACTACAGGACTGCGTCGCCGGAACCGTTACCATTCGCTCGCCATTGACTAATACTTCAACAACGACCTGATCATCGGACTCTGTCTCCCACCACGCCCATCCAGAAACACCCTGCATATCACAACGGGTCATCTTGCAGTGAGAAAATCGCAGATTCCTCCGATAGAGTTGCATTCGCACGTCAAAGAGCTTGCAGCAATGCTGATATAGCTCCACTTCCCTAGCATTCAGCTCAAGGAAGTCTCGCTCATCATCTGGATCTATATCGTAGCGTGCACCTAGTCGAGGCGCTGCAAGATTTTCCTGACGCTGAGGAACATCGATGTCATAGCGAGTATTAATAATCTCCAAACTCTCCGAGTAGCGTTCAGTCAGTCCGATGACACCGATAGCTTCAGGCTCGACACCACGAAGCACGGCAAGCTGGCGATTCAAAAAACCCTCGAGCCGGATAAATTCAGCAAAGCTCATTTTGTAACGGTCATGACGTTGATGATGCCAATATTCAGAGGCTGCCCGTTGAAGAGGATCACGAAGAAACGTCAAGGTTTGAGTTGCGCCGCAGACAGGCAAGTATCTGACAGCATTAACGTGCCCGGCCACCATCTTTGCCTGCATGGCAACACAACTGCGGTAAAACTGCCATACATTATCACGCCCCTCGTACATATACTGCCGTACTAAAGCATGAGTGCCCTGAGCCTCAAGCCCATAGTCATACACGATATGTTGGTTACCTAAAGCCTGCTGAACCCCTAAACGAAAGCTTGTACCAGCCGTTTTAGGTATGTGAATAAAAAACAAAGGACCCACGGTCACTTCACTTGATACAGGACATTCTTCTTCATGCAGCTGCATACCCCACACCCTTTTCTATAAGGAGAATCAACGTCCCACAACCCGACAATGAGCTTCTTGGCATTACACTATCGTAGAGATCCAAAAAAAGAGTGTGCGCCTGTCACATAATATAGCAACAGTCTCCACCACGAATCCTGATATCTCTCAAGCGCTAAGTTACTATTTTTCTAATAAAAAACTGGAATATCAATCTTCGCCGATAATGGTATTACTATGGCCGCCCAAATTAGATGCATTGGCGTGGGGTGTCACCGTTACCCTGTCGCCACGCTTCAACGGAAGAGAGTGCGTCCAACGAAAACCACAGTATCCGTCCACTGACCTACCTGAATGTAGAAGATCTGGACGATACATGTCAGCCGAAACACGCCCCACATGCACGCCATTGACAAATATGTTCACAAATAGACCACCCGCCTCACCTTGCAAGTCCGTGATCCAGCCCATCACCGTGGTAGCATTAGATACAATCACGATCCCCCTCAGAGGGCGGCCTAATGGGGTCTCACTGGCTAAGCGCTGATCCAACCCCGCCATTTCTCGTTCAAGGCGACTTAGCTTCCCTGGGTCAAAGAAAAATTGCTCGCCATGGACATCAAGATGCTTGAAATAATTTTCACCTCGCGTAAGGCTAGTGCTAGCTGCACTTCCGCGTCGACATTTAGCGGCGAACTCCTCCTTTGTCTTTACGGCATAGTGATGCACTCGCAAAGGCCCCTTGCGAACATCACCTGTCAAACCACATAATGGGCCAGGCTTAACAGTCTGGCCAGCCCGTTGCGAAAAGTCCAAGATTTCCTTCCCCATGCAATCAACATATTTAAGGTCAGAAATCAACAAGCTGGCGTGAATTCCTAAACTCTTAACATGATCGACTTTGACCAGACTTTTCACATGACGATCTCCTTCAAAGTTAGGGTCGCCCGAGCAGTGAGTAAACCGCTGAAGGACAGGCTCCGGAGTCTTCTTGATTAGGCCTCCGGAACCAAAACATCGCCAGTTAACACAGACACTGCCGACATCACCCGCACCAACTAGCTGTTCAAGGCAGCGCCGCTCCTCCCCATGACGTTGACTTTCGTGCACCAGAAACTCGTCAGCGTCAAGAAACATCACAAATTCAAACTTGCCGAGAGCAATTTCTAACACCCGGTTGTAACAATGCGCTTGAGTATTTTTGGCCAAAGTCGGCTGATATATTAGTTTGAGGCACCCAATTAGCTCCATCGCCTCAAGCAATGATCTCGTGCCATCGTTCGACATGTTGTCAGCTACGATGATATTGTCAAAACCGGCGAGGTGATGCCAGGCCACCCATTCCACCATGTAGTCAACTTCATTTTTTACAATTCCAGAAAGACAAAGCTTCTCCATTGCTAGTTCATCCTCAGCGGTGAGTTGACCAAATCAACAACATCGTTGACGACCCTTGCCCTTACGCATTCACCAGGCAGTACACTTTCATCATCCGGCAAAGTGAAGGAAAAGCCGCAAGCCAAGTTATCGGGTGCACCACAACCCGGATCTGCTTCATTAGCAGTCACTACGCCAATAGAGCGCTCACCAATGAATATCTCGACCTCGGCATGCCGCCCTCGATGAACATATTGAGCCCATCCCTTGACATGCTGCCCATCAAAAGCCACAAGGCTGCCTTGCGATTTCGTTATGCGGGTGGATTCAATATAATCCTCGGGTTCTGGATCAATAAAAGAACGTGCACTATCACGCTGCTCCCTCGATGGCTGGAGAGAACAAAATTCCTCTAATATAGAGAGAAATACCTCTGGATATGCAGTGGCCTTATCATACGACACCAGCATAGCATGAGGGGTGTGGCTATTAATAAAGCCCAAAGTCTTTTGATACTGCGTCAGTGCACGGCCCATCCCCATGGTGACTTGTTCAAGCATGGAGATAGAATTTCTTTGAGCAATCGAGAGTATGTCCTTATAGATAAAGATATAACGCGCATTCGGTACCAGGGCATCAACTTCGGGAAGGTGATCAATGATCGAAGGACGCTTCCACCCCCAGTACACATGCTTCATGGAGTATTCGTTAATGATATGCTTCGCCTTGGCAAGTTGATTACGCTCGAATGCTCCAGAAAGACGAACGTCCTCGTAGACCGGATGACTGGCCTGATCCCCCATATAAACGCCCAATCTAGCCAAGACGCCCGCCACCATAGACGTCCCGCCGCGCGCCGTACCAATGACAATAATAGGAGACGTCTTGTCCGACTTAGGGTTTCCGACAACAACGACACCCTTGTTAATTAACGCATTATTTTTAGCCATCATCCCTCCGAGCTCTCTCACTAGCTCCGCTAGTGATATTTAATACGGCAGTCATTATCGTCCACCAATGGAAAAATCCTCGCGACTCTTTGTCAGGCAGGGGTTATAACTTGGATCATGATCGATGATACGTCCCCACGAATTCTTCATATACTCTATTTCAGCATTGAACCTGGCGACTTTTTCAGGATTATCCTCAGCTCCGCGACTAATAGACTCGTGATGATACAACTCGGCATACGGCGTCCAGATGTTACGATACCCGGCAGCGTGTACCTTTAAACAAAAGTCAACGTCGTTAAACGCAACCTTCAATTCGTTTTCGTTAAGCCCACCAACTTCGTTATAAACATCCCTTCTGACCAACAGACAGGCTGCTGTCACGGCTGTCACTGATTGCACCACCTTGAGACGATTGAAGTAACCACCAGACTCTTTGGGAAAGTGCTTATGAGAATGGCCGGCAACGCCCCCCAAGCCTACGATGACGCCTGCATGTTGAATTGTGTCGTTGCCATAATACAGTTTTGCTCCCACGCAACCTACATCCTCTCGGCAGACGTGAGATACCATTTCTCCTAGCCATTCTGGCGAGATGACCTCCACATCATTATTAATCAAACCGATAACACTTCCTTTGGCCAAGGTCGCGCCAAAGTTGTTGATAGCAGAGTAATTAAAGGGATGATCATAGCGCACCACAGTAACACGGGAGTCCTCACGCTGAATTTCCTCAAAGAATGCATGAGTCTCCGGCTCAACACTACCATTATCAAGAATAATGATTTCATAATGTGAATACAGTGTCTTCTCAAGAATGCTACGTACTGCCAACTCCGTAACTTCCTTCTTATCTCTGGTAGGAATCAACATGCTCACAAGCGGTGAAGGTTGAGGAATCGGCCACTGCACACGGTAGGTATTTGCCACCATCCCCTGCTGAACCATCGCCCCCTCTACCGCAGAGGACATAAAGTGATCTTGTAATGCCTGGATCCCAGCGGATGTTGTATAGTCTTTTCCCTCTTCGGCCAGTGCAGTGGAACCTTCAATTGCTCGCCAGTGATACAATACACGAGGAATATGCCGAATATTGTCCGGATGCACATGGGGTAGACACCTCAGCACAAGATCATAGTCCTGAGAGCCTTCGACGCCTACGCGAAAGCCACCAATCTTTTCAACGAGCTTTCTTTGATACACACCCAGATGAGAAACATAGTTCTGTGAATAGAGAAGATCCACATTCCAATCTGGTTTAAAATGTGGCTCACAACGCATACCTGCGAAATCAATTTTGTCTTCATCGCTATAGATGATTTGGGCGTCGGGGTGTTCAGAAATTTCTCTAGCAACGAAATACAAGGCATCTACTGCCAGTTCGTCGTCGTGATCCAGCAACGCCACGTACTCTCCTGTTGCAAGAGCGAGGGCATCATTGGTGGTTTTGGAAATGTGGCCGTTATCTTCACGGAGATGGTACTTGATGCGTTTGTCTCTCTCACTATACGCCTTCAACACCTTTGACACATGTGGTGACGGAGAGGCATCGTCGACAAGACACAGCTCCCAATGAGGGTACGACTGGGCGATCACTGACTCAATACATTGCGCCAAGAGGTGCTCATCGGTATTGTAAACGGGAACCAAAATCGAGATAACGACCGGTGATGGTATCGCCGAAATGAAATCCTTAATCGTGTCTCTGCTGGGTAAGTCGAGCGTTTCTACCTCATCAATCCATTTTTGGTAGGAAAGCTCGGCCTCATTAACGATGAAGGTCTCGGCGTAATCCTCCAGTAATCGATGGAGGATATCCTCAGGGCCTTCTAGGTCTTTGACTTTGCCTTCTGACTGCGAGATCTTGCCGGGCTCACCATGATGTTCGTCTTCTTCCATCGAGACATCATTGACCGCACCCAACCATATGTCCGATGCTGACAGGCCGGCATACTCAGGGCGACTACTGGCCAGTCTACTGGCAATGTCCCTGTGGGCGTCACCCTCCAAAATATTATCGATGCACAGTCGCTCGAGTCGAAACAGTCCCTCCCGTTCCCAAGGGTCGAAACGAATATTGACCACATCTCCTGATAGGCGCAGCACCCTCGAGGTGGACATGCCAGACTGAAACGGGACCGGGTAGGACTCATCCTCCGTAAAGCCTTCACCATAGTCGATGTAAAGCTTGGCGACCTGATGCTGGTACTCACCTGTGATAATGAACTCGATTCGACACCAGCCCTCACTCAAGCCATCCTGGGCTCGTCGGCTCACGGTGAAAGCGGGATCAGTTCCATGGGATCGCCAGTGGAATTCCCCTTCTAGGCAACGCTCGAGTTGTTGGGCCTCTGTGAGGGTGACAGTACAACCTTCGCAGCACTTGAGAAAGCCATCGATACCCGACCAGGGACGTTCTAACTGAGGTGGGTCGATTCGTCTCAGCACCGGGTCGTCGAGTTGGAATTCTCCCGGTCGGGTCATGGGGTCCAACCGAAGACCTTGCGTCCCCCTCGGAATGTAGACGACGAGGCGTTGCCGCCCAGGCTTGGCAATAGCGCGTGTCCACACGACATCAGGCTGGAAACCGTCCCCATAGTCCAGGTACACGCACTGCTCAACAGCAAAGCGCGCTGAGAACTCATACTCCAGACTAAACCAACCGCCTTGTTTTAAGACAGCCGGGTTAAGCGGTGTCAGCAGAAACTGGGGATCATCACCCACCGCGACCCATATGACCCGATTATCTCTCGTAATCAGCTGCAGTTCGTGGATAGGGAGCAGGTCCAGCCGACTGCTCTTTCTAATGTACTTGTGATACAGGCCGCCCAGATCACGAAGTGGTTTGGTCGCACGCCAACTGAGCGACGTCTGCATACGCCGTAGCCTTGCCGATAACGCCAAATTCGTCAGATCCGGATACTCCGAAGAGGCCTGCCCCTGCCCTGATTCATCATCCACTACTTCCACTCCCTATCTATCATCTAGTAGCCGGGGGCATCGATAAATGCCATCCCTCGTGCGTCTTTGTCAGACACGCGTGGAGTACAGCCACTTAGAGGCCAATCTATCGACAGTGTCTCGTCATCCCAACGAATCGACACCTCATCACCTGGTGCATAGTAATCAGTACACTTGTAAACAAATTCGGCTTGGTCACTGGTGACAAAGAATCCATGAGCAAAACCTGGAGGTACCCACAGCATTTGCCGGTTGTCCTCACTAAGAAAAGCCCCCACCCACTTTCCGTAAGTGTCACTGTGACGTCGCATGTCGACTGCAACATCAAACACCTCGCCCCGAATGACTCGCACCAGCTTTCCTTGTGGTTGCTTAAGCTGATAATGGAGCCCTCTCAGAATATGTTGCTCTGAACGACTATGATTATCTTGCACAAATTGCTGATCGCCGCAGTGCTCATTAAAGAGCTCTTGGCGAAATGTCTCCATAAAGAATCCCCGTTCGTCACCAAACACTTTGGGGGTCATTAGCACAACATCGGGTATTGCCAGCTTCTCTGCATTCATTGACCTATTCCTTCCCCTTATGCTTGGCCTGTCATAGCCCGACTGCCTTGGACGACACCAATTGTTTTAGATAGACTCCATAGCCCGTCTTGGCTAGCCCTGCGGCCTGGTATAAAAGGAATTCGTCACTAATCCATCCCTGAGTCCAGGCAATTTCTTCCAGGCACGCAATCTTCAGTCCCTGACGATGCTCTACTGTCTGTACGTATTGAGCTGCCTCGAGAAGGCTGTCATGCGTCCCGGTGTCGAGCCACGCAAACCCCCTTCCCAGGCGCTCCACGTGAAGGAGACCACGGTCCAGATATTCGTTATTGATACAGGTGATCTCCAGCTCTCCCCTGGCGGAAGGCTTCACACTTTTAGCAATATCGACAACATCATTGTCGTAAAAATAGAGACCGGTCACTGCATAGGATGACTTCGGGCGTGTCGGTTTTTCCTCGATCGATATGGCACGGCCGTTTTGATCGAACTCGACGACACCAAATCTCTCGGGATCCTTAACGAAGTATCCAAAGACAGTAGCTCCACGGCACTGATCCGACGCCCTCAGCAGCTGCTCTGAGAAATGTTGCCCGTGAAAAATGTTATCGCCCAAAACTAAACAGACCGGATCACTGCCGATAAAGTCCTCGCCAATGATAAACGCCTGGGCAAGGCCCTCGGGTTTCGGCTGAATGGCATAGTTAAGGGAAACACCGAATTTTTCACCGTTCCCCAGTAGCTGACGGTATACGGGTAGATCCTCAGGCGTGGAAATTACAAGAATGTCGCGTATTCCCGCCAACATCAGAACGGATAGCGGATAGTAAATCATTGGCTTATCGTAGACCGGAAGCAGCTGCTTCGACACGCCGTGAGTGATGGGATGTAGACGTGTGCCGGAACCTCCGGCAAGGATAATACCCTTACGATTCATGGTGAAGACCTCTGGGGATACTGACCACTGGGCACGCTATTTTTATAAGCGGGTTGGCTAACATATTCAGTGCGGTGTCGACGACATACAGGACAAGATAGAAACGCGACGAAGGGGAAGACGGGATTAAACATCAAGGAAAGCAGAATAATATCGTTGGACAGACCGGAAATCTGTCTTTCTAAAGAATTTACTGACCAGTTGTTCACTTTACTACTTTTAAAATCGTTTGACTGGCCCTCAAGCACATGGAGCGATATCGACAATATAGAGAAGCCAGTAGTGGAGTGTGTTGTGTAAGACACACACCTTTCAGCCAACATAAAGTGAGAGCGATAAGATCAGATGGACACAGGCAACCTGCAAATTAGCGTCAGGAAAGGCGCTACTCAGAGCCGCGAAAATACGCCCCCTTCCAGAACGCCAACAGCGTCAACTTCGGCCGCTTTCCTATTTCAGGTAATCTGTCAGGGTTAGCGCCAGCTGTTCCTTCCAATGTGGCAGTCTCACTCCGAAGGTGCTCTCAGTACGGCGAAGACAAAGACGGGAGTTGGAAGGGCGCGTCGCCGCAGTGGGATATTCGCTTGTCGCAAGAGGCACCAGCGCCGCCTCATCTATCGCGAGCGGGATATTCGCCTCTCTCGCTAGACGAAAGATCTCTCGGGCAAAACCGTACCATGACACCTCTCCTCTTGGGGCTAGGTGAAACATTCCTGTTAGTTCCTGGTCATCCAGATATCGCTGCCAAGCCCATACCGTCATGTCCGCAATCAAACGGGCGGGTGTCGGTGAGCCTACTTGGTCATCAACGACAGATAGTGATTTACGCTCACGACCAAGTCTCAGCATGGTCTTCATGAAGTTGTTGCCCCTAGCGCTGTACACCCAGCTGGTACGGAATATCTGGCTTGCACAGCCACTGGCCTGCACCGCCTTGTCGCCTGCCAATTTGGACTGCCCGTAGTAGGACAAGGGTCCTGTCGGACTATCTTCCTTCCAGGAATGCTCTCCATCGCCTGGGTACACATAGTCGCTAGAGTAATGCGTCAGTAATATGTCTCGCTCGGCACAGTATTTGGCCAGACACGCTGGTAACCCAGCGTTGAGTCGAAAGGCAAGCTCGGTCTCGCTCTCTGCCTTATCCACTGCGGTGTACGCCGCGGCGTTTATCACCCACTGAGGATGATAATGGGATAGGTAGGCGCGCACCTGATCTATATCGGCGAGGTCGAGTTCGGGCCGGGAGGGTGCCTGCACGTCAGCATGAATCGCCAGAGCCTTGCGCAACTCGTGCCCTACCTGACCAGACGCTCCCAGCAACACTACGCTCATGACAATACACCCAGCCGCTCGGCGCGGTAACTTCCATCCTGGACTGCCTTCCACCATCGCTCATTGGCAAGATACCAGGAGACGGTCTTGCGCAAGCCTGATTCGAAGGTCTCGCGAGGTTCCCAGCCAAGCGTTCGCTGTATATAGGAGGCATCGATGGCATAGCGCCGGTCATGCCCTGGACGATCATTGACGTAGGTAATAAGGTCCCGATAGTGATGTGTTGACGGCGCCATCTCCATCAGAAGGTCGCAGAGCATGTGCACCACTTCCAGATTGGTTTTTTCGTTATGACCACCAATATTGTAGGTGTCACCCACTACTCCCTCCGTTGCCACCTGCACCAAGGCACGGGCGTGATCTTCCACATATAACCAGTCCCTCACCTGCCCTCCGTCACCGTAAACGGGCAAGGGACTTCCTTGTAGCGCTTTGAGAATCATCAACGGAATCAACTTCTCGGGAAAGTGGTAAGGGCCATAGTTGTTGGAGCAGTTAGTGATGATGCAGGGTAAGCCATAGGTACGTAGCCATGCTCGAACAAGATGATCTGATCCCGCTTTGCTAGCCGAGTAAGGTGAGCTGGGGGCGTAGGGGGTCTGCTCAGTAAAAAGGCTACCATCATCATCCAGGTCTCCGTACACCTCATCCGTAGAGATGTGATGAAAACGAAACCCCCTGGCCTTGTCTTCTTCGCTTTGCTTGGTGCGCTCCCAATACGCACGTGCCACCTCAAGCAGTGTCAGCGTTCCCACTACATTGGTCTGGATAAATTCCCGCGGACCATCAATGGATCTATCGACATGACTTTCCGCTGCCAGGTGCATGACAACATCCGGCTGATATTGTTCGAAAATTCTCGCCATGGCGTCATCATCACAAATGTCGGCGCGCTCAAAGGTGTAGCGAGCGTCATACGCCACGGAGGCGACAGAGGCCAAGTTCCCGGCATACGTCAACTTGTCGACATTGATGACGCGGTGAGAGGTATTAGCAATCAGCTCTCTGACTACGGCCGAACCGATAAAGCCAGCCCCCCCGGTTACAAGAAAGGTCTTGGTCATATAGCGCCTCTGGTAATCGTGCAAGTGATCGGCCCAGTGCCGTGGACAGCATCCTTTCAGGATGACCACTGCTAGCCGGGAGAAGAAGATAGTAGTGCGATTGAAGCTGGCCAGGCATAAGGGCCATCAAGATATGATTCAGTAACCGATTTAAAGGAGTCAGAGGTGTTAGTATTCCGTAGAGTTTGTTATGCGCCATGGCCAAGTTAATTCCTGGCCTTACGTTAGTCTCTATGATCCTGAACAATCATCCACAACATGCTAGCAATGAAAGCAATAAATATTGCTACGATAGAGAAGATTGAAAGATTATAGAGCCGTTCTGGCTGTGTCGCATATTCTGGTAGAAGTGGGCTCTGCAACACGCTCACTTGCTTCAACTTGCGAGCAGCCTCTATACGGGTCCCTTCCAAGGCAGTCAGTGCGCTCGAGTAGGTTTCCTGTGCAAATCTGGCACGCAACTCAAGCCGCTGATATTCAGATGATAGCCGGTTGAGAGAATCTCCTGTTGCTTTGGCCAGCCTTTCCTGCTCTCGATCGATCTGTTGCCGTAGCGCTGTGATTTCACTCTCTACTCTGACCATGTCTGCCGAGCGTTGGCTCGAGAAGCTGGCCAAGGCACTCCTCCGTGCCTGCATCCTGGCCAATTCACCTTCAAGACTTGCGACAACCTGATTCAGGCTGTCAACCGTTGATGTCGGGGATACCAGTCCATGTGTATTCTGATAATCGAGTAGATCTTCTCGACTCTGATCAAGCCTCAGAGAAAGACGTTCAACCTGCACTTCAAGAAACCTTACCTGTTCTTCAGCGAGCCGTTGCCCGATTTCATTCATATGCGACTCGCCTGCCTCGAGCAGAAGGGACGTTAGCCGCTGAGCAAACTCAGGAGTAAACGCTTGTACTTCAATCTTTAGAACACCTGCATAGTCATCGAGTGACACGCGCACACGCTTTAAATAGTACTCGTGCATGTCTTCTATCGGTGCGTCCGCGTTCCATAACCTTGCTGGAAAATCTCCATGTTTACTGTAGTGGGAACGTAAATCTAACTGTCTGTCCGCCAATTTTAGCATATCGACAGAGAGTAAATACTCTCTCAAAAGCAGCATATCGCTGTCGACATTCGCGCCGGCCAGAAGACTTGAGAAACTAAACGTTTCAGGCGCAATTTGCGGACTTTCCAGTACCACAACGGCTTCAGAAACATAGCGATCCTCAGCCCATACAAGCCAGTAGAACGACATGAACAGAATCGCTAAAGAAACCACAAACCAGTGTGGGCGTCCCATCAACCATCGCAACATTGTATTTGTTCCTTGGTGGCGATACCCCGGCGGATGCTATCCATGGGGCCTATCATCATGGTGATGTTCCATGACGTTGATGTGCCGGGTCCCTTGCCTGAATCGCTCGGCGAACTTCGTGCAGACGGTCCCGCGCGATATTGCGACGTAGGACTAAGCTTTCATGCAACTTTCCGTCAGGCTGAACATCGCCAGCCGTGGCAGAGCCCCCAAACTCGTCCAGGCGTGCCTGCCAGCGCATCATTGTATGGCGCCGCCGCCTCAGCAGCCTTCTCAACGCATCAAGAGGCATTTGGTCAAGCCCTTCCGTCGGCTTAGGGGAACGGAATGATGCCACCTTATCATCGGCGGGCTGACGCTCGGGGTGTTGCTGTTCGGCGTCCGGTAGAGACGTCTCAGGACCAGCAATAGCGGTTGACGATTCTGATAGGCCTGGAGCCACTTGAGGAAACATGGCCGTTTCAGTGAGGTTAGTGGTCGTACGTGACCCAAGTACCTGATCGCTGTCACGATGGTACACGGCGATAGCATCATTAATGTCATCGAACCAGAAGGCCTGGCCTTCCTTCAAATAGATCCCAGCCTGGCAGAGTTCTCGCAATATGCCCTCGCTGTGAGAGACCATGATCAGGCTTGATCGGCCTACACGTTCCTTGAAGGCTTGAGTGGCTTTGGCCCTGAAGGCACGATCACCTACGGATGTGGCCTCATCCGACAAATAGACATCAAAGTCGAATGCGAGCGAAAGACCAAAGTTGAGCCGGGAACGCATACCACTTGAATAGGTACGGATTGGCTCATCAAAGGCTTCGCCAAGCTCGGCAAATGTCGCCACGCGCCGGATAACCTCACTGACATCCCTGCCAGCCCCATGAATGCGCGCTACAAACTTGACGTTCTGGCGCCCAGTCAAGCTTCCCTGAAAACCGCCCGCCAGTCCCATCGGCCAGGACACCCTGACGTGACGCCGGATGCGTCCACGTTCTGCGGTATCCATTCCCGCAATCAGTCTAAGCAACGTCGACTTTCCTGCGCCGTTTCGCCCCAGCACACCCACACTGACCCCTGCCGGAATCGTCAGATGGATGTCCCTCAGCACCCAGTCCCTGACCAAGTGATGGTGATATCGCTTATACAGATGCTCTATTTCTATCATGGCGTCGTAGTCAATGCGCCATCAGACGGTGCTTAAAACGAAGGTGCAATATCAACCCAAGTGACATCAATGTCAGGGTCACCAGCCAGAAATATACTGCGCTGCCCCCCGCCACCGGCCAGTAGGAAACGAAAAAACCTTTTCTTAGATGTTCTAACCCATGTACCACAGGATTCAGTAACAAATACTGTTGCGCCCAATGGGGAGCCACCTGAATCGGAAAAATGACGCCAGACAGGATCAGCATCGGCATCATTGCCATTCTTAGAACAATGGCGACTTCAGCCACCAAGGTGGCTAGCACTGATACGATCAGCCCCAGTGCTAGCCCCAGCACCCACAGCGCCAGCCACCAGGATAGTGCTATCAGCGCATCATCCGGGGCCATAGCATCGACCTTAAGCAGCAGGCCACCTACAATAAAGAGGAGGAATATAAAAGACCGTAATAGCCCTTCTAACCCCACCCTTACCATCACAGGATCTATAGGTACTACTTGCCGATAGGCAAACAAGGCCTGATTCGCCCCGATAGCTCCCATGCCCCTGATCATGCCCTCTCTCACAAGAAAGAAACCCATCAACCCAACGACCATCCAGGGCAAAAAAGGGGCACCTATTATCAAACTGTCCGCATGTACAAAACTACGGATGGCAACCATGATAAGCGTGAAAAGAATGGGCTCTGCCACCATCCAGAACCAACCCATACGGTCCGTCATGGTGCGGGCTATCGCTTCCCGCAGGAACAGCGCATACCACACGCTGCGGGTCACCACCCAGGGATGACGCGTTGCCGCACGACTCATGCCGGTATTCTCCTCCAGGTCCGCTGCCACTCTACAGATCGACCGCTACCTTGGTAGCCACGGCAATCTGGTAGAGAATCTGCGTCAGGCTCGTCGCCAGCTGGAGATTCTTGGTCGGTACCTTGGGCATCACCAGAATTTCATCTCCAGGCTGGAGCGCGACATCATCCGCATTTCGCACAGCGCCGTTCTGCCTCACCACCAGAATATGGTCGTCATCCCCCCTCTGCGTCAGCCCGCCTGCAGCCTCAAGATAATGATCAAGCCCAGCTCCCGTCTGAAAGACCATCGCCTGGGGAACGACGACTTCACCACTGATCAGCACCGAGTCAGACGCCTCGGGCAGGGTTACCACATCCCCATCCTGCAACCTGATGTCCGCAACCCCTTGATCACTTGCCACCACGAGCCGCCCACTAGGCTCCAGCTGACGGGCACGAGCTACGAAGGTCTGAATCAACTCAGCCTCACGAACACGGATCTGCGCTTCCTCGTCAGTAGCGGATGATGCCCCGAGATAGGTTGTTTCCAGACGACGCAGGCTATCTTCCAATGCCTGCTTCTGCTGGAGAGCGACACTTTCTCGGCGAATCGAGACATTGCCACTGGCAGACAGGTTTCGCTGAACGGCGACCGCATCCAGCAACTCACCCAAGCGAGCGTCGATAGGGAGAGCAAATCGAGACGGCCCCATAAAGCTCCCTTCCAACGTCACCACAATGGTGTCTTCCTGATGGTCAGCGCTGAAGATGACCTCATCGCCGGGCCTGATCTGGCGGCCCGCAAACTCCGCCAGGGTCAGATACGTCGCCATCGGGCCGGTCGCTCTCTGTCCCCTGAGTAGAGCGTGTGATACCCCACTTTTCAGGCGCGCCAAAGTGACCAGCTCACTACCACTCAACTGGTTCGTCAACAGCTCGTAGCGATAGGCACGCTCCACGTCTCCCGTTACCGCAATCGACGGCCCGCGCTCCTCCACCACGATGGTGTCGCCATCGCGGAGCTGGGGCCGAGCAATACTGCCGTCCAGGAGAAACCGATAAAGGTCGAAGCTGGCTAAGTGCTGCCCTTGGCGCATCAGCTTGACCCGACGATAGCTGCCAAGAGCGTTATCGATGCCGCCGGCCTGATCAAGAAAGTACAGGATCGAGTCTGATGGAGTGCCTGCGTAGCGACCCGGGCTATGAACGTAGCCGGTCACATAGACGCCCACGGGCTGGACGCCCTGAAGATTGGTGTAGACCTGCACATTGTCGGGATAGATGTTCTGAATGGCAGCCCGCACCCTGGCATCCAGCTCACCATGACTCAAGCCTTGCACCGCAAGCGGCCCTATCGAGGGCAGAAAGATATTGCCCTGCGCGTCCACAGGTATCACGCGATCAAACTCTACCGCCCCCCATGCCCTCAATGTCACCTGGTCACCGGGCTTGATCCGGTAGTCGCGATTCAAGCCGTCCGCCATAGTGCCGCGGAATCCTCCCGCGAAAAGGTTGTCGCCAAAGGGCGGCAACAGGTCAACGCTAGGTGTTGTACTGGAGATAGACGAAGAAGCCACAGGCCCATAGCGATCGTTGTGCCAGTTTGTGCGGGGCCGGTCGTCGATCGCCTCAACACCTTCCTGCCGTTGAGCGCCTGGCAGAATGTCATCCGGCAGCACCAGGCTCTGTGCCATGGCAGCGATCGGCAACATAATGAGCCACACCATCACCACGAGAGCCATGGTGTATTTCAGCGAGCAGAGCCCGGCTCGACAGCTCTCACTGTCGCCGTCCGCTTCTGCTACTTCAGATCTATTACCCAGCTTGCGTCCCTCGCTCGTACCGTCCATGTACGCCATCACCAGGTCTCCGCTCCGTTAAACAGCGCTGTCACCAATCGATCACTGGTCCAGTTACCTTGCTCACCCCGGCAGGCCACCGCCACCATTCGCTCTGCGTTGGCGCGTCGTATCGTGAGATGACGGCAGATTCGCCGACTCGCAGCAAAGTAGGGGGCATCTGCCTGTACCTCGGCATTGGCTCCCCAGGGGCTGCTCGGCAAGACCGTGACGCTACCCGCACTAGCGTCTGTCAGAAACCGTGCCAGCGATGCATCTAACGACCGCCCAGTCGGTGTAGCCATAATGCTGGCGTCCACACGGGTCGGCGCCATAGGCGAATGAGTACATCCCCCCAGGGTCCACAGCAACAGCAGTGCTAAGGCAGACAGTCGTATCTGACTGCGCTGGTGCACTGCCCTGCTGGCAGCGCTTATTGCTCTTCCTGCCCCCACCCCTACTTTCATCCCTTTCGCATCCATCGCATCTACCTTTCGTCCCCTGCATTGTCCGGCCATGCTTCTGAGCTCGCGATAATCTCGCTTTCTGTGGTATATCTGCACAAACAGGAAAGCGTGTTTAACAGAAATGTATAACCCCGACATCACCGTGACAAAAACACTGAGATTGTCTCGCCAAATGGCTTTAGGTAGACGCTTACATATACTTCAGTAACTTCGCAATAATGTCCTTCTCGCTCATCTTCTCAGTATCCACAACGATTTCGGCATCGACGGGTGCTTCGTAGGGGCTGTTGATGCCAGTGAAATCGGCAATTTTTCCCTCTCTTGCCTTTTGATACAGTCCCTTAGGGTCTCTTTTCTCACACACATCCAGGGGCGTGTCCACGAACACTTCTACAAAACCATCCTGATCGAACAGGGCTCTAGCGGCTTCTCTGTCTGCGCGAAAAGGTGAAATAAACGCCGTTATCACAATGACGCCGGATTCTGCGAAGAGACGTGCTACTTCACCGACTCTCCGAATATTTTCTGCTCTATCTCTCTCATTCATCCCGAGATCTTTGCACAGCCCGTGACGGATATTGTCTCCATCGAGAATCATGGTGTGATAGCCACGTCGATTCAGTTCGACTTCCAGAGCATTCGCCAATGTGGACTTGCCGGAGCCAGATAGACCGGTGAACCAGACACATCGGCCAGCATGCCCATTGGTTCGCTCACGCATGGCCTTGGTGACCGTGGTGCGGTTCCAGACCACGCTGGCTTTGCTGTCATGATTGCGAAACTCATACGGCAGTTCGCTATCCACAGGGCTATGAATCATGCCTGCACCAACGGTCAGGTTGGTGAGCCGATCAATCAGTATGAAAGACCCGGTGCCCGGGTAGCGGCGGTAGTCATCTACTGGCACCTCGGCTGTCAGCTCCAGGCGGCAGCGCGCAATGGCATTGAGATCGAGCTGTACACCATGTCTTTGCTCCAAGGTGTTGACGTCGATCAGGTAATCAATGGCCACTACCTTCCCGGCCAGGTCTCGCGTAGCCAGCTTGATGTCGTAGAGCTTGCCGGGTTCCAACGGCGTTTCATGCATCCAGACGATATCGGCTTCGAAACCATCGCATAGCGTCACAGGGTCATCGGCAGCTACGATCCAGTCTCCTCGCGAGACATCGATGTCGCCAGCCAGAGTGACCATGATGGCCTGCCCCGGAAACGCAGCCTCGAGATCCCCATCCATGGTAACGATTCGCTTCACCTGGCTCGTGGTGCCCCGGGGCAGGACTCTGATCGTGGCACCTGCCGTCAAGATCCCGGACGTCAGCGTGCCGGCATAACCGCGAAAGTCCAGGTTAGGACGACTGACGAACTGCACGGGCAAGCGCAGGTCACGCAAGTTCTGGTCATGCTGCAATTCCACCGTTTCCAGCAGCTCCAGTAGGCTCGGCCCGTCGTACCAGGGCATCTCGCTACTTGGCTCCACCACATTGTCACCCTTGAGCGCTGAAATCGGCATAAAGCGGATATCCCGAGCGCTGACGCGATCGACAACTGACTGATATTGTTCAACGATCTCTTGATAGCGCCGCTGGTCGTAGCCCACCAGATCCATCTTGTTGATCGCTACCACCAGATGTTGAATACCTAGCAGGTCACAGATGAAGCTATGGCGCCGTGTCTGGGTCTGCACACCATGTCGCGCATCTATCAGGATAATGGCAAGACTTGCCGTCGACGCCCCAGTCGCCATGTTGCGGGTGTACTGCTCGTGCCCAGGCGTATCAGCAATGATGAACTTGCGCCGGTCGGTGGAGAAAAACCGGTATGCCACATCAATCGTAATCCCTTGCTCTCGCTCGGACTGCAGTCCATCGACAAGCAGCGCAAGGTCGACCTCATCCCCCGTCGTCCCACTCGTCCGAGAGGCCTGAGTGATGGCCGCCAACTGATCCTCATAGATCATCTTCGAGTCATGCAGCAGGCGGCCGATCAGGGTCGACTTGCCATCGTCCACGCTACCGCAGGTGATAAACCGCAGCAGGTCCTTGTTCTCATGCTCGTGAAGATAGCGCTCGATATCGCTGGCAATCAGCTCGGACTGGTGAGACATGCAGAATTCCTGTTGAAAGAGAGGATGCCGCCATGCAAAACGGCCGGCGGGTAAACTCAGCAGCAACGCTGTCCAGGCAGAGCCAACATCCACGGGTTGAGCACCGCGCCCTGGTGCGAGGTGTCGCTATCTCTACGCATGCAACCTGGAGGCCGCCGTTTAAGCGCCCTATTTCTGCTGCTAAGTAGGCTCGTTGCTAGGACGTGATGTCAGAAGTAGCCTTCGCGCTTCTTCTTCTCCATCGATCCAGCCTGGTCATGGTCGATGGCGCGACCACTTCGCTCGCTGGTGCGAGTCAGCAGCATTTCCTGAATGATCTCGGGTAGCGTCGAGGCCCGTGACTCGACCGCACCGGTCAGCGGGTAGCACCCCAGGGTGCGAAAACGTACCCAGCGCTGTTGAGGAACTTCATCGTGAGCCAGGGGGAGGCGTTCATCGTCCACCATGATCTGCATTCCGTCTCTGTCGACCACCGGGCGTGGCGCAGCGAAGTACAGCGGAACGATGGGAATTGATTCGAGGTGGATGTACTGCCAGATATCCAGCTCGGTCCAGTTGGAGAGAGGAAATACGCGAATCGACTCACCCTTGTTGATCTTGGCGTTGTACAGACTCCATAGCTCGGGACGTTGGCTCTTGGGCTCCCAGCGATGGTGGCGGTCACGAAAGGAAAAGATGCGTTCCTTGGCACGGCTGGCTTCTTCATCACGCCTAGCACCACCGAAAGCAGCATCGAAACCATGCTGGTCCAACGCTTGCTTGAGTGCAGCGGTCTTCATCACATCGGTGTACTTGGCACTGCCATGGTCAAACGGGTTAATGTTGGCAGCGACGCCTTCCTCATTGATGTGTTCGATAAGCTGCATGCCAGACTGCTTGGCCATGAGATCCCGGAAGGCAATCATCTCCCGAAACTTCCAGGTCGTGTTGACGTGCATGAGGGGAAACGGAGGCGTCCCGGGAAAGAACGCCTTGCGAGCCAGATGCAGCATCACCGACGAGTCCTTGCCAATCGAGTACAGCATGACGGGCCGCCGAAACTCGGCCGCCACCTCTCGGATGATATGGATCGACTCAGCCTCGAGTTGTCTCAGGTGAGTCTGCCTGTCGGGTGCTAGATCCATGGAAGCTAATCCTCAAGAAAATAAGGGCCGGCCTATGCCCGCCAGAAATACGGTCGTAAAGGGGCATCAGCAAGGCGATGAGAGATGAGAGATGGCATCGGAAGTACAGGGGAACGGTTCGGCCATGGCGCGTCGGCGAGACAGCTGGGGTGAAGGTGGGGGACCGGCTGCCATAGCAAGAGGAGAAGTGTCAGAAGCCTCCAGGTCGAAAGAGCAGGACCGGCGGAGACACCGCCAGGAGCCTGAGGCGGCATGGAAACAGCAGGTCCGTGAACGCCATGCCAAGGTACCCTGCCAAGCCGTCTTTTTCTGACCCTGTTTTCTGACCCTGTCTTCTGGACCTTACCCAACTGCAACAACTGCGGCCCTTATCTTGGTGCCTGTGTGATGGCGCCTTGAGTGTTAGGGCTTATGTGTTAACGCGTCGTTGCCAGACTCTGACGTGCCGATGGGACGATATATACGTGAACAATGCTAAAAGCACGCTACCGCCCCGGGGATGTCACGGACGTTTCCCCTCGCCCACTTCAGTGCCCAACAGCACTTTCTGCACATTTTTTCTGTTACGCGGCTCTTCATACACTTTGAAACAAAAGAACCGTCTTACGTTACAACCGAGGATGTTAATGATCTTGTCTGTCATCATCCAGCCAACCCTGCCACTCACTACGAAAATAAAACGACTTCGGCATAATGAGTAATCCAACGACATACAATTATGCCGATACAAATAAACCCAGACTTCACGTCCCGACAACGCAGGCTACCCGGCACCGACAAGCGCATGAAAAACGACAAAAAATATACGAAAAAACAATGAGATATAAAAAATCAAGAAAGATAAAACCTCGCAAAAGCAAAGTAAGCGTCTTATTTCCTACGACTGTTGTACAGACAACAACCTCAGCGCTTTGCTGAATAAAACTCAGCCATGGCGGTGGCTAAGAGTACGGCGTAATGGAGCGGGAAAAGTAAGTACGGTTTATGCGAAGATTATTATGCAAAGCTGGCGGGCAATTAAAAAAACCACGTCACGATACTAATATTTTAACGAGATTGGATTAATATATTAATTTCTATAATTTTAAAAAAACCGTTCATCCCCTCGTCCTTAAGGACAATCCTCGGACACACATTGGCTCTACGGCATTAAACGTAGGAAGTCGACGAAAGTCAGGCGCCAATGAGCAGGGGAAGCATGGAAGGGCCGCAGCCTCGATCGGCAAGCGCGAAATGACATCGACACGATATCGACACAACAGACCTTTAGTACCTACATTTCTCATTCCCCCTGTGCACTTAGCCGTAAACCCGAGTCCTGAATGACCATCCCCTACGCCGGCGGCGGTGCGCCATCGACACTCAGCCCTATGCCTCAGTCACAAGTACGATGCCCATCGCTCCCCTGGCCTGGCGACGAACCCAGATGACCAGGAAAGCGACGGGCACGCTGGCCAATCATTCTCAGAGCACTGCGCCCTTAGAACAGCCCCCCTCGGAATAGGCGCTTCGTATCTGCATCGCTCCTCCGTACGGTTGTCGGGGGGCTGTACTCAAGGGTTAGACGGCCGTAGCAGCGGAGCCACTAGTGGACGACGACAGATCAGGCATATGCGCCGGCGATGGCCCTCTGGTCTGGGTCAAGGTCGCGGGTGTCCCCAGGGTAAATCCCGAGACGAGCTGACCCAGCCGGTCTGCCTGCTCCAGCAGACGTTCGGTGGCAGCAGTGGACTCTTCGACCAGGCTGGCATTCTGCTGAGACATACGATCCAGCTCAGCGACGGCGATGTTGACCTGAGCGATGCCCTCGCTCTGCTCATCGGCAGCCACGCTGATTTCGTCAAGACTCAAGGCGACGCGCCCCACCTGGTGAACGATTTCGTCCATGGTCTGGCCGGCCCGACGCACCAGTTCCGTGCCACTGGCGACTCGCTCGCCGGACGTCTCAATCAGTCCACGAATTTCTCGTGACGCATCGGCTGAGCGAGTGGCGAGCTGGCGTACCTCGCTTGCCACAACGGCGAAGCCGCGCCCATGCTCACCCGCTCGCGCGGCCTCTACCGATGCATTCAGCGCCAGCAAGTTGGTCTGAAAGGCGATCCCATCCATGACCTTGACGATGGCGCCGATCTGGCTTGACGACTCGGTGATGGACTCCATGGTTGTCACCACCTCAGCGACTACCTCACCGCCCTTCTCGGCCACTCCGGACGCTTCACCCGACTGGCGCCGAGCCTCCCGGGATGATGCTGCGGTGTGCGCCACGGTACTGGTGATTTCTTCGATGGATGCCGACGTCTGCTGCAAGCTCGAGGCCGTCGACTCGCTGCGTCGTGACAGGTCCTGACCGCCTAGCGCAATCTCGCCTGCGGCCACGCGCACGGACTCGCTGCTTTCGCGAATGGTGACCATCACCGCCTCCATGCGCGACACAAATCGATTGAAGGCGGCCGCAATCTGCGCCACTTCGTCCTTGCCACTTTCAGGCAGGCGTCGGGTCAGGTCGCCATGGCCGCTGGCCACATTCACCATGGCATCCCTGGCGGTGGACAGCCGCTTGAGCGCGAAGCGAAGCAGCACACCCAGCACCAGCAGTGCCACCAGGCCAACGATCAGCAGCGTCCAGATCGACGCCTGTGTCACCTGGGCGAGACTGGCACCGGCTTCCTGGCTATCCAGGGCGATCACCAACTGCCAATCCGTGCCATCAATGGACGTGGCGTACAGCTTGCGCAGACGCTCATCGATCTCGACCTCGATCGGCGACTGCTGTTCACTCAGGCGGACCAGGAAGTCTGGCGTGAGGCGCTCGGCAAGCTCGCTGGCCGGGACCAGGCTAAGCGACGCGTCGGGATGTGCGACCAGCTTGCCGTCTCCATCCACCAGAAAGGCAAAGCTGTTAGGCGTGGGGGCGATCCCCTTCACGACATCGATCACGCTGTCGATCATGATATCCCCACCCGCTACCGCTTCCAGGCTCCCCTGACGATAGAAAGGTGTGGCGAAGGTCACCACCAGCTTACCGCTATCAGCATCCTTGTAAGGAGGTGTCACCACCGTGGACTCCGCGGCCACTGCCTGGAGGTACCAGGGGCGTTGCCGCGGATCATAGTCCGCGGGCGCTTGCCAGCCATCTGAAAATACTGCTTCGCCACTTGATTGGTGGGCCATATAGGTTGCGTAGAACCCACCCCCTGCCTGAAGCTGCAGTAGCGCGCTCATCGGATCCGCTACGGCCACCGCTGGCGCCAACGCCTCGAGCTGCCGGCCATGACCGATGACCCATTCGTCGATGGCGGCTTTGTTGCCCTCGGCAACAGACGCCAGCTGCTCACCGACCTGGCGCTCCTGATGATGCTGAAGAATGCTGAAGTTCACTAGGCCGTTGATCACTAGGGCCGCCAGGATGACGGCCACGGTGGTCAACAGGAGCCGAAATCTCAATGAATGAATCATGTCGCTCTCTGTCAGGGGGGTGGGCCTCGCGTGAGCGAGGTCGACAGAAAGCTCTATCGGCTATTTCACACTCACCTTTAATCAACGCAGGTAAGGTCTATTAACGGCCTAGCAGGCCGGTTCATCACGACCCCCATGAGCATTCGCCCTTTGAAGACGGCCCCTTGGAGCACGCCCCCCGGAGCATGCCCCCTTGAGGCCGTTCCTGTACCAGCACCCAGGTCATGCACTTCCAATGCCCTGGGACTTGAGTGCTTGCTGACGCTTGAACAGCGGCAGCCACCGGCGTTGTGTTCTTGCCGCTGACGTCGGCGGGGCCAGGGAGGAAGGCTCATCGTCGAGATGCGTGCAGGTGTCTGGAAGGCGCATGTGAGCATTGGCCTCGGTCAACGCAACAGCCGTCTGCGTCAGGCGCTCGGCCTCTTGCCTGGAGCGCCGGACCATGTCGGCATTGCGTTGGGTCACGCTGTCGATGTCGGCCATCGCCTGGGTGAGCTGATCCAGGCCCTGATGCTGCTCGCCAGCCGCCTGTTCGAGTTCCACCATGCGTGCCCCCAGCTCGACGATGGCACCGGCGATACCTTGAATGGACGCATCAGCGTCACGGGACTGCCGGGCGCCGACTGCCACACTGGCACTGGAGGCCCCGGTCAGATCACGAATTTCGCCCGCAGCCTCCGCACTGCGCGCTGCCAGACTGCGCACCTCTGCCGCCACCACGGCAAATCCACGACCGTGTTCCCCGGCTCGAGCGGCCTCGACCGACGCATTGAGGGCCAGCAGGTTGGTCTGGAAGGCAATATCATCGATCAGCTTGACCATCGCCTGAACCTGGTCCGCGTGACGCTGAATCTCGGCCATGGCCGTTGCCACCGCGGCAACTCCTTCACTGCCGCTGGCAGCACGCTGCCCCACGTCATCGGCCAGGCGATTGGCCTCACCGAGATGGGCCACCGTCTGCGCCACGGTCGCCGTCAACTGCTCCAGGCTGGCGACCGTCTGCTCCAGGGCCGCCGCCTGCTGCTGGGTGCGACGGGACAGCTCACGGCCATCATCCTGCATGCGTTCGGCGTTGTGGCGGAGGCTGTCGCTGGTCTCACGCATGTCACGCACGTTCTTCACCAAGGCCAGACGCAGTGACTCAACGCCTTGGTACAACTGCCCTACCTCGTTGTTGCCCCGGTCTGGCAGTGGCCGCTCGAGCTGCCCCTGAGCCAAAGCCTCAAAGTGGCGCAGCAACGCCTTGAGCGGCTGAAGAACGTGACGTCTCACGCCAAAGGCCAGCAACACAGACACCAGCAGTGACAGCCCCAGCGTCGCGGCCAGCGCCATGTTCATGCTGTCCGCCAGGTGGCGAAAGCCCGCTGCAAGCCGCGCCTCCTGGGCCAGCGCCTCGGCCGAAAAGGCCTCCACACCCTCCACGAAATCGTGGCTCATGGCCGTCAGGCGGGACTGCCCCGCATCGTAGCCCCCCAGGTCGCCCTCCTTGAGCAGCATCAATTGCAGCTCAAGGCCGGTACCGACCAGCGAGCGAAAGTGCTGTTCCAGCGTTGACCTGTTGCTCGACAGGGCCTCACTGGCGTCCGACGCCATAAAATCGTCAAAGGCCAGCTTGGCATCCGTCAGCAGCGCCTCGGCCGCTTCGATGACCGGCCCCGGACGATCGAAGGAAGGGACCCGCGTCAGCCGCGCCGCCCGGTCCATCTCTACGCGTGAGCGAAAGACCTGGGTCTGAGCCAGGTTGAGCAGCCGAAATTGCTCGACATGCTCCTCTCGCATCGTGTCGAAGGCTTCACGGCCTTGTTGGTTGGCATACAGGCCAAGCCCACCAAGGCCCGCCATAAGGAAAAAGAACAGCGCCAGCACCAGCAGGCCGCCGGTGCGGATGGAAAGAAAGCGAAGAGGCGTCATCGGAGCAAGGTTCCCTGGTTGTCCCGTTTCTTGAGCGAAGGGGTGCGGCAGGAATACCAGCTATTGATGACAAGACTGTGTCGAAACGGGACTCGGCGCCCAAGGTAATGGCCTACGGCTCACGCACAGCCTGCCTCGCGCCCAGGCGCCTCTCGGGCTGGGGATAGGGCTGGGGATAGGGCTGGTAAGAGGCCAGCCTAGACTTGCATGTTCATGACGTCCCGATAGGCCGATACCAGGCGGTTGCGCACCTGCTGGCCCATCTGGAAAGCCACGCTGGCCTTCTGCATGTCGACCATCACATCGTTGAGCTCGACGCCCGGAACGCCAGCCTGAAAGGCCTTGGCCTGGGTGTCGGCCGTCTCCTTCAACTCATTGATGCGCTGTATCGAGGACTTGAGTGCATCGGCGAAGCCGCCGTCGGCTTCGGCCCCATCGCGCACGCCTGGAGGCTGTGACGCAGAAACCTGACCGGCATCACGGGCCATGGTGGCCATCTGGGCCAGAGCCGATTGCATCGCGGGTGTCGACATGTGAAGTCCTGGTGCTCGTTAGTCTGCAGGGAGTTCCCCGATCGTCGCAGGCAAGCCTACCAAGTCTTGCGTCCTGCTCATCGCCGTAAATGGCCGACAAAACATGGGCTATTTCAATCATTGGCTCGACCAGGCCTCGCGATAATAGGCATCAACACAGAACCGGGCATTGCCCGCGGCCACTCGACCAACGGACCACCGGTCATGCCAATGACTCGACTTTACACGTCTCTTCCGCACAGGAATCGTCCATGAGCGCCACGGCAGACGCCAAAGCCACCAGCGCGGGCCCCCTGTCCGGACTGACGTCAAGACTGGGTGGCAAGCCCTTGATTCCGCTGCTGCTGGCAGGGGCAGCTTCGATCGCGCTCATCGTCGCCCTGGTGCTATGGGCCTCACGCCCGCAGTATCGCGTGCTGTTCAGCAACCTCAGCGAAGCCGACGGTGGTGCCATCATCACCGAGCTCGACAGTCGCGGCGTACCCTATCGTTTCTCCGCCGGCGGCCACGCCCTACTGGTGCCGGACGATCAACTGCACACCCTGCGCCTGCAGCTGGCCGAACAAGGCCTGCCCCACGGCGGCAACGTAGGCCTTGAGCTGATGCAGGACCAGGCCTTCGGTATCAGTCAATTCGCTGAGCAGATCAACTACCAGCGAGGCCTCGAGGGTGAGCTCGCTCGCTCCATTGCCTCGCTGGGCCCGGTCGCCGATGCCAGGGTACATCTGGCGCTGCCCAAGGATTCGGTGTTCGTGCGCGAACGCCAGCCGGCCAAGGCCTCGGTGGTGCTGACCCTCGAGCCCGGCAGGCGAGTCGGAGAAGGCCAGGTGGCCGCCATGGTCCACCTGGTGTCATCCAGCGTGCCCGACCTGGCCGGTGAAGACGTGACGGTGATCGACCAGAACGGTCGTCTGTTGTCGGCGGCCAGCCACAGCGGGCTAGGGCTCGACGGCACCCAGCTCGACTACATCGCCGAGGTCGAGCGTTCCTACCAGCGACGGATCGAGGACATCCTGGCGCCACTGGTGGGCCCTGCCAATGTGCACGCGCAGATCACCGCTCAGGTCGACTTCTCCAAGCGTGAAGAGACCCAAGAGCGCTACGGCCCCAATCAGCCCCCTAACCAGGCCGCCGTGCGCAGTCACCAGTCAAGCCTGGACATCAATGGCCAGGGCGATCTGGCCAGCGGCATCCCGGGTGCCCTGAGCAACAGCGCCCCGACCACCGCCGCGTCGCCGATTGACAACGGAGAGACCGACCCGGCGGCCGCCGAGCAGCCGGGGAACGCCCAGGACACCGCCGGCGACGAACAGGCCAGCGCCCAGCGAGTTCGCCGCGATGACGTCACCAACTACGAGGTCGACCGCCAGGTCTCCCACGTACAGCACCAGCGTGGAGGCATCGAGCGCCTCTCCGCCGCGGTGGTCATCAACTATCAGGATGGCGTCGACGACGCCGGCGAAGCCACCCGCACGCCCCTCTCCGACACCCAGCTGGCCGAGGTCGAGACCCTGGTGCGCCAGGCCATGGGCTACTCCGAGGAGCGCGGCGACGCCTTGTCCGTGGTCAACCGTCCGTTTACCCAGCCGGATGCGCTGGTCGAGCCGACCTGGTGGAAGGACCCCATGGTCCACCAGCTGGCCAAGGAGATAGGTCGTTACCTGCTGATCTTGCTGGCTGCACTGCTGCTGTACCTGCTGGTCCTGCGCCCGCTGATTCGCCGCTATACGGAAACCCCGCCAGCGCCTGCGATGCCCAGTGCCTTCTCGGCCCGGGTCGGCGACGAAGAGGCCGAAGGCGAGCACAAGGCTGATGGCGACAGCGAGTCAGGCGAAGACGAGGCGGCCACGTACAGCCGGGACAACCGACGCAAGCGCAAGGCCAATGCCTACGAACAGAATCTCAATGACCTGCGGGAAATGGCTCAGGAAGACCCACGTCTGGTCGCCATGATCGTGCGCAGCTGGATGAACGCCAATGACTAGCATCGAAACCTCGAGCGGCATTCGACGCAGCGCCGTGCTGTTGCTTGCCCTGGATGAAGATAGCGCTGCAGAGGTATTCAAGTACCTGAATGCCAAAGAGATCCAGCAGATATCGCGGGAGATGGCCCAGCTCGGCCAGATCTCCCACGAAGAGATGCGACGGGTCCTGCATGACTTCCACACCGAGACCGAGGAGTTCATCGGTCTCAACATGAATTCCAGCGAACACATCCGCTCGGTGCTGACCAAGGCACTAGGCAGCGAGCGCGCCTCGAGCCTGATCGAAGACGTGCTGGAAACCGCCGGCACCAGCAGCGGCATCGATGCCCTCAACCTGATGGAACCAGCCACCGTGGCCGAGCTGATCCGCGACGAGCATCCGCAGATCATCGCCACCGTGCTGGTGCACCTGGAGCGCCATCAGGCCGCCGATGTGCTCGAACTGTTCGACGAAAAGCAGCGCAACGATGTGGTGCTGCGGATCGCCACCTTCAGCGGCGTTCAGCCAGCAGCGCTGCAGGAACTCACCGAAGTGCTGACCAGCATGCTCGACGGGCAGAACCTCAAACGCAGCAAGATGGGTGGCGTACGGACCGCGGCAGAGATCCTCAACCTGATGAATACCAACCAGGAAGAGGCCGCCATCGACACGGTGCGCTCCCACAGCGAGGACCTGGCCCAGAAGATCATCGACGAGATGTTCCTGTTCGAGAACATCGGCGACCTCGACGATCGCAGCATCCAGCTGCTGCTCAAGGAAATCGAGACCAACAGTCTGGTCATCGCCCTCAAGGGCGCTCCGGAAACCCTCAAGGCCAAGTTCCTGGTCAACATGTCCCAACGTGCCGCCGACCTGCTTCAGGAAGACATGGATGCCCGCGGCCCGATTCGGGTCTCCCAGGTGGAAGCCGAACAGAAGGTCATCCTGCAGGTGGTGCGCCGCCTCGCCGACAACGGCGAAATTGTGCTCAGTGGAGGGGACGAAGCCTATGTCTAGGGGCGTGCACAAGACGCATGACAAGGGGGCGCGGGCATGAGCCATTGGCGTCGCTGGAACATGGGAGCCCTGCCCGAAGATGCAGACGAGGCGCCCGCGCCTGACGCACCGACGCGTAATGAGCTGGCTGCCGAGCGCCAGCGTGCGCGCGACGCAGGTCACCGTGAAGGCCATGCCCAGGGTCACCAGCAAGGCTTCGACGCAGGCCATGCCAAGGGCTATCAGCAGGGCCTGGAGCAAGGTCTTGCCGCAGGGCGTGCCCAGGCCGAGCAGGAAATCGCCGCCGCGATCGACAGCCGTAGCGAGGAAGCGCTGGCTCCCTTGGCACAGCTGGTCGAAGACTTCCAGGCGGCGCTGATGCAGCTTGATGATGCCGTGGCGGAACAGCTGACCGACCTGGCCCTGGCCACCGGTCGACAGCTGGCAGGCGAGGCATTGAAGGCACGCCCTCGCCAGGTCGTCGAGCTGGTGCAACAGCTGCTGCATACCGACCCGCCGCTGGTAGGCCGCCAACGCCTATGGCTGCATCCGTTGGACCTGCGACTGGTTGAGCGCCACCTGGGAGAGCAGCTGGAGACCGCCGGCTGGACGCTCCGCGTCGACGAACGTCTGCATCGGGGCGGCTGTCGCGTCAGCGGCGACCAGGGCGATATCGACGCCACTTGGGAGCGCCGCTGGCAGGCCGTCACCGCCCAGGTCCGCCGCCGCGCCCCCCGCGAGACGGACGACGACAGCACTAGCGGCGAGGACAGCGCCCCATGAGTTCACCTCAGGCCCACCATCAGCACTGGCAGCGCGTGCTTCAGGCCGTCACCCAACGGGTTGACGGCCTGCCCGCTACGCGAGCCACCGGACGTGTCATTCGCGCCACCGGCATGGTGATCGAAGTGGTGGGTCTGCAGGTAGCGCTGGGTGACAGCTGTCGCATTGAACTCCCCGGTGAAGGCCCGCGCCAACCAGACGGTAGCCAGGCCAGCCAGTACGCCGAGGCGGAGGTGGTAGGCTTTGCCGGCGAGCGTCTGTTTCTGATGCCGCTGGGAGAGATCAGTGGCCTGATGCCTGGCGCCCGCGTCTTGCCCCTGGGTGAGGGTGGCGCCAATGCCTCGCGCCGTTTTCCATTGGGCGACAGTCTGCTGGGTCGCGTTGTCGACGGCACCGGCGCCCCCCTCGACGGGCTCGGCGAGCTCGACGACGCTCCCCGCGCACCGCTGGCCACCCCTCCGCTCAACCCCTTGTCGCGGGCCCCAATCGACGAACAGATCGACGTCGGCATCCGCGCCATCAACGCGCTGCTCAGCGTAGGCCGCGGTCAACGCATGGGGCTGTTCGCTGGCTCGGGCGTGGGCAAGTCGGTACTGCTCGGGATGATGGCTCGCTATACCCAGGCCGATGTCATCGTGGTGGGTCTGATCGGGGAGCGTGGCCGCGAAGTACAGGACTTCATCGACAACATCCTCGGCCCCGAAGGACGCCGTCGTGCGGTGGTGGTCGCTGCCCCGGCAGATACTTCGCCTCTACAGCGACTCAAGGGGGCCGCCTACGCCACCCGCCTGGCCGAAGGTTTTCGTGACGACGGCAAGAACGTGCTGCTGATCATGGATTCGCTTACCCGCTACGCCATGGCCCAGCGCGAAATCGCCCTGGCCATCGGCGAGCCCCCGGCCACCAAGGGCTATCCACCCTCGGTCTTCGCCAAGCTGCCGAGCCTGGTCGAGCGCGCGGGCAACGCAGCGCCCGGCGGAGGCTCCATCACCGCTTTCTATACCGTACTCACTGAAGGCGACGACCAGCAGGACCCGATCGCCGACTCGGCGCGGGCCATACTCGACGGCCACGTGGTGCTGTCGCGAGGCCTGGCCGAGGCCGGCCACTATCCCGCCATCGATATCGAAGCCTCGATCAGCCGTGCCATGAACGCCATCGTCGACGACGGCCAGCGCCGCCAGGCACAGGGCTTCAAGGCCATGTTTTCACGCTATCAGCGCAACCGCGACCTGATCAGCGTCGGCGCCTACCAGCCAGGCCACGACCCGCGTCTTGACGATGCCGTGCGCCGCTACCCTGATCTGGAAGCCTTTCTGCAACAGCGAATCGACGAATGCGCCAGCCTGGAGGCCTCGCGTCAGGCGCTCTCGTCCACTCTGGGAGGAGCAGCATGAGCACCCCACTGGATACCCTGATCGAGCTGGCCCGAGATGCCCGAGATCAAGCCCTGCAGCATCTGGCCAGTGCCCGACGCGACGAGCGCCAGGTGGCCGACCAGCTGACTTCGCTGGAGCACTACCGGCAGGAATATGCCGAGCGCCTGCACCAGGACATGCGCCGTGGCATCGATCCGGCCACGCTGCATAACACCCAGCGCTTCCTGATGTCACTGGATGACGCCCTGGCCAGGGCACGCGGCGCGCTCCAGCGGGAGCGTGACAAGGTCACCAGCAGCCAGCAGGAATGGCAGCAAGAACAACAGCGCCTGAGCGCCTACGACACCCTGGCACAACGCCGTGCACAGCAAGGCTTGCGTCATCAGGCCCGCCAGGAACAGCGCGTCAGCGATGACCTGATCAACAGCCGCCTGCAGCGTGGCAACGCCATTCCCGGCGGTTACTGAGCGACAAGGATATCCCATGGACCTGACTCTGCTGGGCCTTGCCGGCCCGTCCACGACCAACGTCGCACAGGCCTCGTCAGCAACGGATGGCCAAGCCTCCTCCGGCGGCGACTTCGCCGAGCACCTGGCCGCGGTGGCCGGGCTGGCTTCCTCGACGACGCAGCCTGGCGTGCAGGAGTCCCACAGTGGCGACCGCGGGGGCAGCGCAGCCTCGAAGGACGGCGATCAGAACATGGCTGGGGAACTCGTCGCGGCCCATCATCCTGATGCCGCGCTGCCTGGTCTCAGCATGGCCCCCATCGCTATCCACGGCGAAGGGATGCCGGCAAGCGGTGAGCTTGCCATGGCCATCGCCCGCGCATCGGCGATCCAGGCGCACACAGTGACAGCCACGACAGCCAGTACTGGCCAGGGCGCTGGTCTCTCCCGTGCCGATGTCACCAGCGCGGCCCAGCTCACCGCAGGGCAGGCCAGCCTAGGTTCTCATGCCGCCGGTCCGCTCAACCCCACTCTGGCGGGCCCTTCTCTGGCCAGCGCGGCCCAGGGCGCGGGGGCAATGTCATCGCTGGCGGAGGTCACTCCGCCACCGCATCTAGACACCGCCAAGGTTCATCAGGCGCCAAGTGACGGCTCCACTGGCCGCGCGATGGCCACCTCCGTCGATCCTCTCGCCCTGCATCTGACGCCTCGCGGCGAGCACCCGACCCAGGCGACTACCAGCGCGGCCCAGCCGTCATCGCCGCTCGCGTCGGCGCCGTCAGCGCCGGTCTCCGACGCCGCTCAGCCGCCAGCGCCAACGACCCTGGCCAGCGGCATGTTGCAGGGTGCCAGCGAGGCTGCCGATCAGCCACGTAGCGAAAGCTCGCTTGAGGCTCGTGCAGCCACCGATGGCCTGGCAGCTCCGGCATCCTTGAACAGCCGCGGCGCGGCCCCCCTGGCGGCGTCAGCGCTTCCCGCCAGCGCCGCAGCACTGTCCCTCAACCACAACGCCTGGCCTCAGCAGCTCGGCCACACCCTGGCGCGTCTTTCCAGCCAGGCCGGCGATGCTGAACAGAAGATCGAACTGCGCTTGCATCCTGCTGAGCTGGGGTCCCTGGGCGTCACTCTCAAGCTCGGCGAACATGGCGCCCAGGCGCAGTTCTTCTCGGCCCATGCTCAGGTCAGGCAGACCCTGGAGCAGGCCATCCCACAGCTGCGCGAAGCGCTGGCCGAGCAGGGTATCCAGCTCGGTGATGCCTCGGTCAGCGACCAGGGCACGCATCCGGGCTCCCAGGGCAACGCCCAGGACAGCGCCGCTGGCGGGGGCCAGGCCGCACTGGCCGGCGCTCCCTCCACAGACACAGGCCTCCAGGAGGCCACTTCCCAGCAGGCGCCGTCACTGCCCCTCGGCGAGGGGCGTGTCGATCTCTATGCGTAACGCTGTCGAGGCCTAGAGCATTGGTAAAAGAGTGCTCTGGTGAACTAGAGCTCTAGTGAACTAGAGCGCTGGTGGAATCGCGCCTCGATGAAACAATATCCCAAGATAAGCACGAACTTGGTGCCTGTTCTTGCCATCGACACGCACCCTCAAGCGGCATACTGAGGGTGCGGCACATCCGCGTGTACCCATATTTCCCGTACAGGGACAACAGGCTCAGGACTTCAGGACATGGCGAAATCTCGACGGCTCATCTGGTTGCTGGTGATCCTGGTCATCCTGGCATCCTTCGGGGCTGCAGCCGGCTTCTACCTGCTCTACCAGGAGAAGGCCAAGACGTCCGCTCACGCCAGTCTCGAAGATGCCATCGGCGACACTCTGGTGGATGCCAGCACCCCGGCACACCCTGCGGTGGCGCCCATCTATCTCAAGCTGGAGCCCTTCACCGTCAACCTGGCAGATGACGACGATATTCCGCGTCTTCTGTATGCCGGCATGACGCTTCAACTGACCGATGAGCAGAGCCTGGAAACCCTGGAGCAGCACCGCCCCCAGGTGCGTAACAAGCTGCTGCTGTTGCTGTCGGACCGGGACGCCGAGAGTCTGGTGACGGCGTCAGGCAAGCGCGCCCTGGCCAGCGACATCGTCACGACCCTGAAGGACGTGCTCGGCCCCGATCGCGCCCGCATTGGTATCGACGACGTGCTGTTCACCGAGTTCATCGTCCAATAGGTCGCGATCATGTCTCAAGACGATCTCCTGTCTCAGGAAGAAATCGACGCCCTGCTCAAGGGTGTCAGCGGTGACGATGACACCGATGGCGAGGAAAGCGCGCCCCGGGGCCGCCTGCGCCCCTTTGATCCGGCCAACCAGCAGCGCATCATCCGTGAGCGGCTGCAGGCGCTGGATATCATCAATGAGCGCTTCGCTCGTCACTTTCGTACCGGCATGTTCAACCTGCTCAGGCGTAGCGCGGATATCACCGTGGATGCCGTTCGCTATCTGAGCTACAGCGAATTCTCACGCAACGTTCCGGTGCCCACCAACATCAACATCATCGCCATGAAGCCCCTCAAAGGCTCGGCGCTGATCGTGTTTCCCCCCAGTCTGGTGTTCATGGTGGTGGACAATCTGTTTGGTGGAGACGGACGTTTCGTCACCAAGTCCGAAGGGCGTGAGTTCACCAATACCGAGCAGCGCATTATCCAGCGGGTCCTCAACCTCGCCATCGAGGGCTACAGCGAAGCCTGGAAGTCGGTCTATCCGCTGGATATCGGCTACCTGCGCTCGGAAATGCAGTCCAAGTTCGCCAACATCACCAACTCGCCCAACGAGATCGTGGTCAGCACCAGTTTCCACCTTGAAGTCGGCAGCCTGTCGTCCACCTTCCAGGTGTGCATGCCTTACAGCATGATCGAACCGCTAAAGGACCTGCTGACCAATCCCCTCAGCGAAAGCAGTCGTGACAAGGACGGCGCCTTTCATCGACGCATGGCCGGCGAGCTGCGCCACCCTGAGGTCGAGCTGGTCGCCAACTTTGCCACGGTCGACTCACGAATCGCCGACGTGATGGCGCTTTCCGTCGGCGACATTCTGCCGCTGGACCTGCCCGACACGGTGACCGCTCAGGTTGACGGCGTGCCGGTGATGGAGTGCGAGTACGGTAGCCAGCGCGAGCAGCGCGCACTGCGCGTCCTGCGAATGTTCGATCACGCCGCCGGGCATCCCTCCGGCAATGCTTTCGTCAAAGGCACACGGCCTCCTTCCAAGGAATCAGAGCATGACTGACCCCAACAAGCCCGAAGACCAGGTCGGCGACGATGACTGGGCCGCCGCCATGTCCGAACAACAGGACAACGACGCCATCACGCCCGAGGACGACCCCTGGGCAGAGGCCATGGCGGAACAGCAGGCCGCCGACCCCAACGATGACACGGCAACCGCCGCCGACAGCCCCACCCCCAAGGCCGCCGGAGACAGCGTGTTCCGGCCACTGGGGGACAGCAGCAGCGCCAGCGGCACCCGTGATCTCGACATGATCATGGATATCCCGGTCAAGCTGACCGTGGAGCTCGGCCGCACGCGCCTGACCATCAAGCAGCTGCTGGAACTGGCCCAGGGATCGGTGGTGGAACTCGAAGGCCTGGCCGGTGAGCCGATGGACATCCTGATCAACGGCTATCTGATCGCCCAGGGTGAGGTCGTCGTGGTCGAGGATCGCTATGGCATTCGCATCACCGAGATCATCACCCCCTCCGAGCGGGTACAGAAGCTCAACCGATGAACGAGACGACCACCAGCGCAGCGATCGACGGTCTGGCCCAGGGCGGCGACGGCCTGCTGGGCCTGGCGATGCTGGGCAAGACGGCAGCCGCCCTGGCCCTGATCATCGCCATCCTGTTCGGACTCTCGGCCTTGATCAAACGGCGCAGCGGAGGCCTGCATGGCCAGCCAGGCAGGCTCAAGATCATCGGCAGCACCGCCGTGGGCCAGCGTGAGCGTGTGGTAGTCGTGCAGGTTCAGGATCGCTGGCTGGTGCTCGGCGTCGGCGCCGGCCGGGTCAATCGCCTCGACAGCCTGCCAGCGCCCGAGGAGCCAGAACTGCCGGCATCGTCCGCTGCAGCGGACAGCTTCGGCGAGCGCTTCGCACAGGCCCTCAAGACCAACCTCGGACAGCGACCGCGTTGATGGGTATGGCGATGATCGACAGCCTGCTGCCTCACCCCACCGGCCGCCCTGGCGCGGGTTATTTCTGGCAGCCTCTGACTCGACGGTCACTGGCGCGACTACTGACACCGCTGCTGGCCGTAGTGCTGATGCTGGCCTTTAGCGGTCTGGCCGCCACGCCGGCGGTAGCGCAGCAGATCCCTGGCGTGATCAGCGAGCCCTTGGCCGACGGCGGCCAGAAATGGTCGCTGTCGGTGCAGACGCTGCTGTTGCTCAGCGCGATGGCATTTCTGCCGACCGCGCTGCTGATGATGACCAGCTTCACCCGCATCATCATCGTGTTGAGCCTGCTGCGCACCGCCATGGGCACCGCGTCCACCCCTCCCAATCAGGTCTTGCTGGGGCTGGCGCTGTTTCTGACCGCCTTCATCATGTCGCCGGTGCTCAATGACGTCTATCAGGATGCCTGGCTGCCATTGACCACTGATGCCATCGACTTCGGCCAGTTCATCGACATCGCCCAGCAGCCCTTCCGCGAGTTCATGCTCGGCCAGACCCGGGAGCCGGACCTGGCGATGTTTGCCCGACTGTCTGACGTCGGACCCATGGCAGGCCCCGAGGACGTGCCCCTGCAGGTCCTGGTGCCGGCCTTCGTCACCAGCGAGCTGAAGACCGCCTTTCAGATCGGCTTCACCATCTTCATCCCGTTCCTGATCATCGACCTGGTCGTGGCCAGCGTACTGATGTCACTGGGGATGATGATGGTGCCGCCGGTGACGATCTCACTGCCGTTCAAGCTGATGCTGTTTGTGCTGGTGGACGGCTGGCAGCTGATCATCGGCTCCATGGCCGAAAGCTTCTACCTCTAGCACGCGCCAGCCACATCGCTCTAAGGAGATCCCCATGCACCCCGAGACCGTCATGAGCCTGGCCTATCAAGGAATGCGCGTGACCCTGCTGCTGGGTGCGCCGCTGCTGCTGACCGCCCTGCTCACCGGTCTGCTGGTCAGCCTGTTCCAGGCGGCGACCCAGATCAACGAGATGACGCTGTCGTTTATCCCCAAGATCCTGGCGGTGTTTGCCGTGCTGGTACTGGCGGGCCCCTGGCTGCTGGAACTGATCATCACCTTCACCCGGGAGCTGTTCAGCAATATCCCGGCCCTCGTGTCCTGACATAGCGTCAGTCAGCGGAACATGGCAAGTGGCCGAATAGCAGGGAGCGCTGTGAAGATCATGACCACCGGAAACACTCGGCTCCCATGGTAGAGGTCACCTTCGACCAGCTACACTCCTGGCTCAGCCTCTTCCTATGGCCCATGATGCGCATCACTGCGTTGATGCTGAGCGCTCCCCTGTGGGGCCACAGCGCAGTGCCGACCCAGGCCAAGATTGGCCTGGCGGGCGCCATCGCCATCCTGATCAGCCCCATGCTACCCCCATTGCCCGATATTCCGATTGCCTCCTGGGCCGGCCTTGGGCTGGTGGTGGAGCAGCTGGTCATCGGGGTCGCCATGGGACTGTGCATCAGGGTGCTGCTGGTCGTGGTGCAGGCCACCGGTGAATTCATCGGCCTGCAGATGGGCCTGGCCTTCGCCACCTTCTTCGATCCGTCCAGTGGCACCAACATGGTGGTGGTCTCGCGCTATCTCTACATGATCACCCTGCTGATGTTTCTGGCCATCAACGGCCACTTGATCGTGCTGGAGCTGCTGATCACCAGCTTCGAAACGCTGCCGATCGGCATCCAACGCTTCAATCCAGATGCTTTCATCATGCTGGCGCGCTACGGTGGCACCATCTTCGCCACCGGCCTGCTGCTGGCTCTGCCGTTGGTCGCCCCCCTTCTGACCATCAACCTGGCGCTGGGCATCCTCAACCGGGCGGCTCCCCAATTGACGGTGTTCAACATCGGCTTTCCCACCTCCCTCACCGTTGGACTGGCGCTGTTGATGGTGCTGATGACCGACCTGGGCCGCTTCCTGCAGCACCACTTCCATCAGGGTCTGAACGTTCTGCAGTCGCTGCTCGAGACGCTGGCCCCGCTGTCGAGCTGAGCCCTCACGACGCCTTCACCCTTTCTGCTGGCTGCGGCATAAAGCGCCGCCCTGATGCCCTTATCACCCTGATAGCATTAGCGACTGCTGCTCGACAGCAGCATCCTGAACACTCGTCCAAGGGGTAGAGGTCACTCATGCGTTCGCCACAGCTTCGTGACGCCACGTCGCCAACAGGCTGTGCGCTGACTGCCACCACCGCCCTGGCCCGGCTGCCGGCGCTGGCTCCCTGCCTGCCGGAGTTTTCTGATATCGTCCCCTGGCCACGCCGCCGCGGCTGTCGCGCGGACGCCGTGGTGGGTTGGGGGCAGCGCCCCACCACCGCCAGGGCCAGACAGTGGGCGCTACGCCACCAGTTGCCGTTCATTGCGCTCGAGGAAGGCTTCGTGCGTTCCTGGGGGCCCGCAGCAGAGGGATACGCCAGTCATTCACTGGTGGTCGATCACAGCGGCATCTACTACGACGCCTCGGCCCCCTCCGACCTGGAATCCCTGATCGAGCATGGCCGTATTTCACCCGAGGACGAGCTTCGCGCCAGTGGTTTGATCGCGCGCCTGCGCCACTCCCGCCTGTCCAAGGTCAACCACGCCCCGGACATACCGTTACCGGTGAGCCCTCGGCCACGCGTACTGGTGGTCGACCAGACCCGGGACGACGCCTCGATCGTCGGTGGCCTGGCCGACCGTCAACGTTTTCACCAGATGCTCGACCATGCACTGACCCGTCATCCCGATGCCGACATCCTGGTCAAGGTGCATCCCGAGGTCATCGCCGGGCGACGCCAGGGCCATCTGGAACACGCGGGCCGCCACCCTCGCTGCCAACTGCTGGCAGATGACATAAATCCCTGGGCACTGTTCGATGCGGTGCAGGCCGTTCACGTCGTGACCAGCCAGCTTGGCTTCGAGGCCCTGCTGGCGGGGCTCCCCGTCACCTGCCACGGCCTCCCGTTCTACGCTGGCTGGGGCCTGACCACTGACCACCTCCGCTGTCCTCGCCGTCACCGTCGAGCCTCGCTGCCGCGTCTGTTCGCCGCCGCTTACCTGCATTACAGCCGCTACGCCAACCCCTATACCGGCGCCCCTTCCACCCTGGAGGACACCCTGGATCTGCTGGAAGACCAGCAGCGTCAGATCGACGCCGGCAGGGGGCATTGGCGGTGCCACGGCCTGTCACGCTGGAAGCAGCGGTTCGTCGGGGATTTTCTGGGACCCAAGGCGTGTGTAAGTCATCACTTACAAGGACGCTTTGAGCCATCACCGATGGCCACCTCCACGGAGCGGCAGCTGCTATGGGGACGCCAGGTACCAGCAGCGACAGGGGTATCACGCATGGAAGATGGCTTTCTACGCTCCGTGGGGCTGGGCATCGACCTGGTCAGGCCGCTGTCGCTGGTCATCGATCGCTGTGGCATTCACTACGATCCTGGCCGCCCCAGCGAGCTGGAACGGCTGATCGCCCACGGCCGGTTCAGCCCCCGCGAACTCGCGCGGGCGGCCCAGCTGATCCAGCAGCTGCGACAGCTCAAGCTGAGCAAGTACAACCCTCACCACGAGCCTTCCCGCCTGCCTGAACTGCCAGGTGATCGACCGCTTCTGCTGGTGGTAGGCCAGGTGGAAAGCGATGCCTCGGTGCGCCTGGGCGCCGGGCGAATCCGCACCAATGCGCAGCTTCTCAGGGAGGTCCGTCGGACCAGACCTGACGCCTTCATTGTCTATCGTCCCCACCCGGATGTGGTGGCGGGTGTGCGGCAAGGAGCGCAGGTGTCCTCGGACGACTGGGACAGGCTGGTCGCCGACGTCGATATCACGACCCTGATCGACAGGGTCGATGAGGTCCATACCATGACCTCCCTGACCGGCTTTGAAGCGCTGATTCGTGAGCGCCGGGTGGTCACCTATGGCATGCCGTTCTATGCGGGCTGGGGGCTGACCCAGGACCACGCACCGGCACCCGATCGTCGTGGCCGCAAGATCAGCCTGGAGCAGCTGGTGGTGGCCGCGTTGATTCGCTACCCCCGCTACGTCGACCCCCGCAGTCGTCAGCTCATCAACGTCGAAACCGCCGTCCAGCTGTTGGCATCGGCGCGCCAGAACCAGCAGGAACTCACCCTGTTTCAGCGCCTCTACCGCCTGACCCGACGCTACCTGCATGGACCCTACTGAGGACTTGCGAGATGACCGAGCCCCTTCGACTGATCCTCATCACCGGCGCCACCGGGGCCATCGGTGGCGCCCTGGCCGAACACTACGCGGCGCCAGGCCAGCACCTGCTGCTACACGGCCGGCGGCAGGACGTCCTGGACACACTGGCCACACGCTGCCGCGCCAAGGGGGCCAAGGTAAGCCTGTTCAGCGTTACCCTGGAAGATGATCAGGCCCGTCGCGCCTGGCTGGACAGCCTCAGCGCGACGCCAGATCTCGTGATAATGGCAGCCGGCATGAACACCGGTATCCGCGACGCTCGGCTCGATGAATGCGCCGAGGCCGCTCGTCAGCTGATGGACATTAACCTGCGCGTGCCCATGGAAATGAGCCGCCAGCTCGCGACCGCCATGCGCCGCCGCGGTCACGGCCAGCTGGTCTTTGTCAGCTCCCTGGCCGCCTGGCATGGCTTGCCGTCCGTTCCCAGCTACAGCGCCAGCAAGGCGGCCATCAAGGCCTACGCCGAGGCGCTAAGGGCCCCCCTTGGCAATGACGGCGTCGGGGTCACCCTGGTCATGCCCGGGTACGTGGCGTCCAACATGGCGCGTGCCATGCCCGGCCCCAAACCCTTTATGTGGAGCGCAGAGCGCGCTGCAAAACGCATCGCCAAGGCAGTGGATGCCAATCGCCCCAGAGTCAGCTTTCCACTGCCGCTGTGCCTGGCAACCCAAGGTCTGACGCTGCTACCACCAGCGTGGGCCCAGCGCCTGCTGCAGCTTTTTGGCTATGGGATATCGCGCAAGTAATCCTCTGGTCATGACCTGCACGGCGCCTCACCCTGACGAGCAACGGCTCTACCCTCGCTCACAGCGCCACGTTTTTTTCACAACACCCATTTCCCTTCCTACCCCCACGTCCTTCTCTGCACCCACGTCCTTCCCTGCACCCACGTCCTTCCCTGCTCCGGTCCCCTCACAAAGCCCCGGCTGACTCGCCAAGACAGCGATGGGTCTTTTTTTCAGCAAACACCGACCAACACTGTGCTCTTAATTACCCTTCTCTGCTTTTTTGAGCACTTTTTCGCCACCAAAAAGATGGAATAGCAAAAAAATGCAATCCTAATTCCATTTAGGCACAGTATATACATTTAGTTACCTTCTAATGCCTGATACTGGATAACACCTCATCCAACATGCGCATTTTCAGCTAAGGATCGGATGAAAAGGCTGATGTATTTCCCCTAATCAGCCGCCCCAAAGGTGTTTCTATCCCGAAAAGGCATTTCCATGAAACCGACCCTACCCCACCACCCCTCCGTCGCCCCGGCACCCTCACTATTGGCTCGCTGCCTGTTGGTCCCCAGCCTGGCACTCAGCCTGATGCCTGCTACAGGGCTGGCCCAGACGCTTCCGACAACCGCGGCAGCAGGCACGCTCTACACGAGCTTCGAGGGCCGCCCCCTCACCTTGCAGCACTTCCAGCAAACGTCTCCTGGCAGCCCGGACAACCGTGTGACGGCGGTGCTCAATGGTCGTCCCATTGACCTCCTTCTACCCCCCGGCACACCGCTTGCCGCCGTGAACACCACCACGCCGATATCCCTGCGTGCTGACGATGGCACGCTGCTGTTCAGCGGAACGATGGGCGAGCTAGATCGCGATGAGACCCTGGCACTAGCATCCCGCCTGGGCATTCTCGACATCGATCAGAGCCTGTACGGCGCCCTCAAACAAGCCTTGGCACGCCACTTCCAGCCCGTCACCCAGCGCATCGACGCGCATATGCAACCGCGCGCTCAGCAAGCTCTGACAGGTCCAGGCATCAGCGTCTGGACGACCAGCGAGGTCGGCGATCTGGACGGGGAAACAGACCACACAGGATATTCGGGAGATACCAAGGCGGTGCTGGCAGGGGTGGACTACCGCCACCGGAACTGGCTCGTCGGCCTCGCCGCGGGCCACAGCGATATCGAACTACATGGCGACCATGGCGGCCGCACCGATCTGGGAGGAGAGCTGGTCATGCCCTATGCGGCGGTGGCCCTGCTCGATGACCGCCTGGTGCTGGATGCCACCCTGCTGTACCAGGACCTGGATGGAGAGGCACATCGGGACTATCTGGCCGCCCCCATCGACGTGGATGGACACCGCTGGGGAGGGCGAGCCTCCGGCTCCTACTATCTACCGCGCTATCACCGGGTCGACACCGGCCTTACCCTGGGCGGCGCCTATCTTGAAGACGACCTGGACGGCGATTACCTGGGGCAGCGCACTGACTATGGTGAGGAGACCGGTGAGGTCTTTGCTGGCGCCAAGTTGAGCACCCGCTTCAGCGCGGGACGGGTCTATGGCCACCTGTTCTATCACTACGACCTGTCCAGTGACGTGGACGACGACGCCGACCACCTGGACGGCAGCGATGACGACCGTTTCGTCCTGACCCTGGGGGGTGAACACCGTCTCGGCAAAGGCATGGTCATGTCGCTGTCGGGACAGACCACGCTGGGCGCCAGCGACACTGAATATGACGTCATCAGCGCCTCGCTGGCCTACACCTTCTGAAGCCGGCCGAACCGCGTGACTCAGTCCGCCAGTGCTGCGGCCAGGGCCTGTTCCCAGCGCCGGTCACGCTGGCCGCAGACGACGAAAAACGGATTGAGCAGTGACTCGCCACGATTGCAGCGCAGTGGCATCAACGTCTCGGCATCCAGCACCTCGCCTCCTGCGGCCGTGACCACGGCCTGGGCCGCGGCGGTGTCCCACTCGCAGGTAGGGGCCAGGCGGGGATAGAGGTCCGCCTTGCCCTCCGCCACCAGGCACAGTTTCAGCGAGCTGCCCATGGACGTGCACTCGCTGGCGGGCAGGCCCTCACAGAAGGCCTCGAAGGCTTCAGCCCCATGGCGCCGGCTGCCAACCACCACCCAAGGCGCTACCGCGGGGTCCGGCAAGTCACGTACTCGAATAGGCTGGCGCACGGGCGCCTGGCCGCTGGGGGCCTGCTCGGTGCGCCAGGCACCGTGCTGGCGATCACCGAACCAGGTCACCCCCAGCACCGGCGCGTGCACCACCCCGAGCACCGGTACACCGTGCTCGATCAGCGCCACATTGAGGGTGAACTCGCCGTTGCGATTGACGAACTCCTTGGTCCCATCCAGCGGGTCCACCAGCCAGTAACAGTCCCAGCCCAGCCGCGTCTCGGTGGCGATCTCGCCGGATTCCTCGGACAGTACCGGCGTGCCGGGCGTCAGCTGTTCCAGCAGCGCCACCAGCGCGTGATGGGCGGCCAGGTCGGCCTCGGTCAGGGGACTGTTGTCATCCTTGTGCTCGACGTCGAAGTCACGCTGATAGATCTCGAGCACCAGGCGACCGGCGTCTTCGACACCCGCGACAAGGGCATCCTTGTGTTCACTGCTCAGACTTACGGGCACGGAAGGCTCCTCATGGGCCACCGCGACCAAGCGGCAGGCCAGCAATTCAGCGGGGAAGATCATCTTCCCCGAAGGTTCAGGCAACACAGCTTACCCTGGCCCATGCCGCGTTGCAGGCCCAGAGCCACTCAGCCGCCGATAGGTGAGCGGATGGGCACGGCTCAGAGGTTGGGATCACAAGCGGTCGCAACAAGATCTGACCATTAGTGATATCTCTTAATACAACCTGGCTTTAATAATCGGCTTAAGCAGATAGCTCAATAGCGATCGCTCACCTGTCTGAATATCGACTTCGGCCACCATACCGGGCCGAATGGCGAGGCGCTCGCCGTGGCGCTCCAGGTGGGCTTCATCGGTGCGCACCAGCACCTCGTAGTAGGACACCTTGCCGCGCGGCGTTTCCTCTTCGATCGTATCCTCGCTGATCTGCTCCACCGTGCCTTCCAGGTCGCCGTAAATGGTGTAGTCGTAGGCCGTGATCTTGACACTAGCCGGCATGCCCGGAGCCACAAACGCCACGTCCTCCGGCCGAATCCGTGCTTCGATCAATAGCTGGTCTTCCAGCGGTGTGATTTCCAGGATCGGCTCGCCAGGCTGTATGACCCCACCGGTGGTGGTGACCATGATGTCGTTCACCCGCCCGTGCACCGGCGACACGATCTCGGTGCGCTCGAGTTGGTCGCGACGCTGCAGCAATGTCTGCTCCAGCGTCGACAGCTCCGCCTGCTTGGTGGAAAGCTCAGCATAGGCATCCTGGACATAGCTATTGCGCATCTCGGCCAGCTTGCCGGCCAATGAGGCCACCGTCTGCTGCAGTTTCAGGACCTCCATCTCGCTGACGGAGCGTCGCTCGACCAGCGGTTCCAGCAGCCTCAACTGGCGCCTGGCGATGGCCATCTCGTCCTCGATGGAGGCCTCTGCCTGCAGCAGGCGATTGCGCCGGGCCTCGAACAGCGCGCGTTCGGAGCGCGCCAGCTCGCCCTGCTCATCGATATCGTCGGGAAAACGAATGCTCTCCTGCTCTAACACCTCTGCTTCCAGGCGCGCGATGGACGCCCCGAGGACCTCGACCTGACTCATCGTTTCCAGGTAGGCGCTACGAAAGCGCGTATCGTCCAGCCGCAGCAGAGGCTGCCCTGCGGCGACCCGCTCGCCCCGCTGCACCAACAGACGCTCGAGGATGCCACCCTCCAGGCTCTGTATCGTCTGCATGCGTGATAAGGGCACCACCTTACCGTCGCCACGGGTGACCTCGTCGATGGTGGCCCAGGACGCCCAGGCAATAAAGATCGCGATGGTGGCGACGCAGGCCCACAGAATTACGTGGGTACCCTGGGGCAGCGAGCTCCCCCCCTGCAGCTGCTCCAGCACCTGCCGCTGGCGTGATGTCGCACTGGCCATGTCACTGCTCTCCTGAGGCGCGGGCTGCGGTGGTCCTGACCTGATTGCCCGAGACTACCTTGTCGACGGGGCCATCCATGACCCGCCGGCCATCCTTGAGCACCACCGCCCGATGTGCCAGCGACAACAGCGACTTCTTGTGGGTCGAAATCACCACCGTCCGCCCCTCCAGCCAGCGCATAAGGAAGGCGATGACCCGCTGCTCGTTGGACTGGTCGTAGGCAGCCGTAGGCTCATCCATCAGCACGATACGCGGGTCCTGCAGGATCAGCCGGGCCAGGCCAACCGCCTGGCGCTGCCCCCCGGACAGGCTGGCATTGCCCTGAAGAGGCATATCCAGCCCCAGGGCGTGCCGGCGGACGAAGCGACCGAGGCCGACATGATCGAGCGTCTCCATCAGCTCCTCGTCGTGATAGGCGCCGCCATCCAGCATCAGGTTGTCGCGCAGGGTGCCGTGAAACAACGCGATGTCTTGGGGCACATAGCCGATGGCACGGCGACGATCCCCTGGCTCGATCTGGCTCAGGCTCACCTCGTCGAGCTGGACCGTCCCGTTCGCAGGATCCACCAACCCCGCCAACAGCCGCAGCAGGGTCGACTTACCCGCGCCATTGCCTCCCAGCAGGGCAATGCGCTCGCCCGCGGCGAGAGACAACGAGTCGAGCGCCAGGGCGGGCGGCGCATCCTGCTGATAGGCAAGCCCGACCTCGCGTAGTTCGTAACGCCCCTGGACCCGTTCCTTGCGCACAAACTGGCGTCCCACCGGGCGTTCTGTCGGGGCGTCCATCAAGCCGTCCAGGCCTTCCATGGCGACCTTGACGTGCTGCCAGCGCGCCAAAATACCGGCCACCTGGGCCATCGGCGCCACCACCCGTGAGGTCAGGATGGTACAGGCGATCAAGCCACCGACGGTCAGTTCGCCGGCAGAGATGACGTAAACACCGGCGATGACCACACCGACATACACTAGCTGCTGGACCATGGAAGCGCCGTAGGTCAGCTTGGATGACAGCCGCCGATGACGGGTGGAGGCATCGGCGAGCTCCCCTGACAGCCTGTCCCACAGCCGCAGGTGGCGGCCCTCGGCACGACTGGCTTTGACCGATTCAAGGTGGTCAACGGTCTCTAGCAGTACCCCCTGGCGCACCGCCCCTTCTCGCAGGTTCTGGCGCGAAAGCCGCGCCAGTTTGCGCTGGGCCAGCAGGCCGGGCAACACCATCATCACGATGCCAGCCACCGGCACCCACACCATGTCACCACCGATAAAGTAGATGACACCCAGAAACAGCACGACGAAAGGCAAGTCGCTGATCGCACCGATGGTGGAAGACGTCAGGAACTCGCGAACGCTCTCGAACTCTCGAATCTGGCTGGAAAAAGCTCCCACCGACCCCGGCTTTGCCGCCAGGCGCAGGTTCATCACCTGTGAAAAGAGCCGCGACGATAGCTGTTGATCAAGCTGCTTGCCGGTGTTGTCGAGCAGACTCGCCCGCAGTACCCGCAGGCCAAATTCGAGCAGGATCGCCAGAACGACACCGCTGGCCAGGATCCATAGGGTGGAGAACGCCTCATTGGGCACCACCCGGTCATACACCTGCATGGCAAACAGCGCCGTACCGATGGCCAGCAAGTTGGCCATCAAGGCCGCCACGCCAACCTCCACCCAGGTTCCCCAGCAGCGGCTCAGGGGGCCTTTCAGCCAGTGCTCCTGCGGCTCCTCGGCGAAGCCCCCGGCCCGATCATCCGGCTGAAGGTCCGGCCTGGCGACGATCGTCACGCCGGTGTGCCTGGCACAAAGCTCTCGGGGGCTCCAAATTTCGGTACCACCACCGCTTTCACTCAGCAGTACCTGGATCGCGCCCTCTTCACGGGCCACCACCGTCACCCAGCGCTCGTCGTCCAGCTCGATCAATACCGGCAGTAGGTCATTGGCCAGCCTGTCCAACGGAACGTCGAGGCAGCGTGCCTTCATCTGTACCCGCCTCAGCGCGCGCGGTACCTCGGACACGGGCAACCTCCCCTGCTCCAGCGGTAGGCCATCGCCGAGTTCGGCGGTGGTGCAATGCCGACCCCACTGCTCGCACAGCACGACTAGCCCTTCTCGTAATGCGTCTCCTGTCACGCCTTGTGACGACTCCATCGCTCAGCCTCCCTGCGCGATATCCTGTTCCTCGAGCCTCGGCACCACGGCGGCCAGCGTTCCCAACTGCGAAGCGGCCCGGTACTGCAGACGCAGTTGCTGGATCTCCACGTCGATACGCTGCCTGGCCGCCTCGAACCGCTCGCTCTCGATACTGAGCAGATCGGCGATGTCCCTGAGACCGACGCTGAATTGGTCTTCGTAGGTCGTCAGGACCTCGCCGGCCCGATCGATCTGTTCCTCGAGCCCTTCCAGACGCCACTGGGTCACCTGATACTGCTCCTTCAAGCCGGCGATGGTGCGCTGAAGATCGCGCCGTGCGGCCCGCAGCGAGAATTGCGAAGACTCCACCCGCTGCGCGGCAGCATCAGTCCTACGCCAGTTCGACAGCCCCTGGATGGGCGCCATCCGCACACGCAGGGCGATCACCTGATCCTCTTCCATCACCCCGCCGACCTCACGCCTGAGCAGCGATCCTTCGAGGTTGAGCTGGGGCATCAAGGCCGCCTCAGACTCTTCCAGCTCAGCCTTCGCCACAGACACGTCGGCCTCGCTCTGTTCGAGCACAGGGGCGTCCTCGATCGCAAGGTCCACCTGCGCCGGTGCAGCCAGGCTTGCCAGATAATCCTCGGGGTCGGGCATCTGGGTGGCCAGGATGTCCCGTTGCAGCAACACCCGCAGTTCCTGCTGGGCCTCACTAAGGCCACCCCGCTCCATCGCCAGTTGCTCACGGGCACGGGCGATGTCCAGACGGCTGCGCTCGCTTTCGCTGCGATCGCTGTAGCCACCAAGATCCCGCTGGTCGGTCATCGCCGCCAGCGCCTCGAGCCGGTCCAGATAGCCCTCCACCTCGACCACGCGGAGCTGGGCCGCCACCACGTCGAGGTAAAGCTCGATGATATCCAGCGCCACTTCGTCGCTGGTCACCTTGAGCGAGGCCAACCGATGGCGGTATTCGGCCGAGGCCGACGCCACCTGCGACGCAATACGTCCCCAGTCATACAGCACCTGGGTCGCCGTGACGTCGTAGCCGAGCTCTCCCATCAGCGAGTTCTCCGGACCCGCCGACACCTCCACCGAGGGCCAGTAGCTATCGCGCGCGATATCCACCTCGGTGGCGGCCACCCGGACGTCGGATTCCGCCGCCCGTACCTCGGGATTGACGGCCAGCCCCTGGACCACCGCTTCCGACAGGCTCAGCGCCTGGGCCTGAAGGGCGCAGACCATCAGCGCCCCGCCAGCGAGCCACGAACGGCGCTTTGGCCAGCGTGGTCGACCTGACCTTGCTTGCACTGCGCCAGGCGCTACCCCCACCCTCAATTGACCTCCACATTGACGGTGTCTTCCACCAGCAGCGTGGTACTGCCCAGGCTGTACTCGACATAGGTGGTATCACCGCTGGTCTGCTGGTTGCCAGTGGCCACGGCGCCGCTAGCACTGAGCGTATCGCCGTCATCGCCTTCCACCGTCAGCAGGTTGTCGTCATCGGTCAGGGCGATGGTCTCGTCCTCATCGAGGGTCAGGCGCGATGCCCCATCGTCATCACCCAGGTCGATACGCTCGATATTGCCGATCGTACCGACAGACGCATCAGTCAGATCGAGGTCGATGCCGCCATCGAGCAGCAGCACATCCTCCCCGCTACCTCCGTCGATGGCGGCAAAGCCCGTCCCGGAAAGACGAATCTCATCGTTGCCGGCGCCACCATTGAAGGTGTCGCTGCCCTGACCATCGATCAACAGGTCGTCGCCACCGCCACCGTTGAGGACGTCGTCGCCTGTTCCGCCTCTCAGCAGATCATTACCTCCCCCGGCGTCGATGGTGTCGTTACCGGCGTAGCCGTAGAAGCGTTCATTGCCGATGCCACCATCCAGGTCGTTATTGCCTCCATCGCCTTCTTCGATGTAGGTGCTGCCGCCGAACAGCTGGTCCAACGCTTCGATCTGCGCCAGGTTGACGACCAGCTCGCTGTCCTCGAGTCCTTCGGTGTCGGTGGCGCTGATGCGAAGCGCGTTCAACACACTGAGCTGCAGGTCAGTGCCAAGACCGAGCAGACCGCCGTCGCCATCGGTAAACTTCACGCTGCCCAGCAACTCATTGACCGCCAGATTGTCGATGGGACCGCCATCCAGTGCGGTGATGGTCAGCGAGGCCCGCGGCGCCACGAGCCCGAGGACGCCGCTGGAGCTCTCCGTCGAGATGCTCAGACCGAGCTCCTGAGCCATGGACTGGGACGCCGTCAGTTCGACCGAGTCGGTCAGATTGATATCGAGCAAGGGACGGAAGTCGATCGTGACCGACGCGAGATTGTTCTCGGCATCGGCAGCCACCAACGCCTGGCTGTTGAGATCGATGATGCCCAGCGCCGAGACATCCAGCAGCCCCAGCAGGCCGCTGTCGGCCTGCACGATCGGCGCGGTATTGTCCGGATCCGGGTCGCTGGGGACCGTCGGTTCGTCCAGTGTACCGGTCTCATCGACCGCCACACTGGTGGACGTGCTGTCGCCATCCCCGTCGGTCAGGGTCGCGTCGATCTCGGTGGACGACTTGAAGCCGCCGACCGCCGTCTCTCCCGCCTGGACGGTGGTGTCCACGGAGAGATGGCCACCCTCGAGAAGTTGCTGAATGATCTGCCAGTCGGACGCCGCATCTGCCCCCTGGCCGACCAGATCGACACCTTCGAGCAGGATGACCTGGTCCGTAGCACTGGCGTCGTAGCCACCCAGATAGCCACCGCTGGAGCTAATCTCGAGGCGGGTATCGCCATCCGCGGTGCGTACGAAGTGCAGGAAGCTGGTCAGGTTGCCAGGGTCGGTACCGATCCTGACCTCGTTCTGCAAAAGGCCCTGAAGGTCCAGAATATCGCCATCGCCGAGGGAGAAGTCAGTGATGGTATCGACGATCGGGCTACCGGCGGCCCCTGCGTTTCCGGCTTCAAAGCGGAATACATCGCGGCCTGTCCCACCCGTCAGGGTATCGGCACCGGTGCCGCCGATCAGCAGGTCATCGCCATCTCCCCCCGACAGGACATCGTCGCCGGCCCCACCCCGCAGGATGTCGTTGCCGGCGCCGGCGTTCAGGGTATCGTTGCCGCCGTAGCCATAGAGGCGATCGCTGTTGGCGGTGCCCGTGAGGGTATTGCCCGCATCGGGATCGGCCGATTCATCTTCTAACAGATAATCGGGAGCACTGTTACCATTGAGAAGATCCAGTTCGAGTATGTCGCCCCGAGACTCAGGGCCGACATCGTTACCCTCAACATCTATCGCGGAAATCGAGAGAGAGGAACCTAGACCAATTGAGGTCAAGCCTCCACTGTAGTAAATCGAACCCAAAAACTCGTTCCATTGCTGAGAACTCAGCCCTCCATCAGCTGCAGTTATCACAATCGATGCATTGTTATCCAAGACGCCCAAGCGATTCGAATTATCGACTGTAAGCCCAAACGACTGCGCCATTGATTCTGAGTATTCGAACCCAGGACTACCCAAAGAAACGGAAAGAAGCGACGTCAGTGCTACTGTAACACTTGCGATATCGTTGTCTGGATCATTGACGCTAAATGCTTGGCTTCCGCTAAAATTCACTAGGCCAAGAGCGTCTACACCCACGATACCCAGCAAACTCGCAGAATCACCCAACCCGACCGAAGGGGCCTGATCAGACATAAAGGCATCATTGGCGAGGCTGCCTTGTGTGAAGCGGTAGGTCCCGTCGGCAAGATTGACGTCAAAGGTCTCGCCTTTCACGGTGGTGACCGTCAATTGGCTGGACGTATCGTCGTATTGGTAGCCGGCGATCAGGTCGGACTGTCCCTGCTGTTCCACGCTACCGCTGTCCTGATCGTAGCGGAAAGTCACCCCATCGATCACGATGGAGCTGACCACACCACCATCGGCACCAAAGTCATCGACCAAAGTGCCTTCCACCGGCTGGGCCATCCCGCTGGTATCGATAAGTACAGGCGCCGCGGCGTCGGGCACGGCGTCGGTGAGCTGGATCTCCAGGCTGCCCTCAGCGCTGTTGCCGGCCGCATCCACTGTCGAGACCTGGAAGCCGAGCTCCTGAATGTCCGCACCAAGGGCCGGGTGATCCAGCGCCGCCAACTGGGTAAAGGTGTAAGCACCCGTTGCCCCGTTGATGACCAGCGTCGCGACGTCACCACCCGCCACTGTCGCCGTCATGATGTAGTTCTGTTGCTGGGCATCGTAGCTGCCCGCCCAGGTGACATCACTGCCACCGGCGGTAAGTCCCTCAGGGGCTGTGACCGCGATCTGCGCCAGATCCCCCCAGTCATTACCGGCCAGGTTGCCCGACACCGTGGCATTCACCGCTTCATTCAGTGCCTCGCTGCTATCGGCGATCAAGGCACCGGTAGTGTCCAGGGTCGCAGTATCGGTCACGGTCCCGCTATTACCGGCGGTATCCTCAAGCGTCATGGTAACCGTCAATTCGCCATCGGCAAGCGCACTGAGGTCGAGCCCCGTGACGCTCACAGTGCCATCGCCAGCCACGGTAATCGCGCTTTGGTCGACAGTGATATCGGTGGTATCACTATCTCCATCACTGATTACGATACTGGATAGAGTGCTGTCAGCATCAATCTGCCCGCTGAGGGAAATCGCCGTGGCTTCCGCAGCACTCATCAATTCATCATCGAAGGCAATCGAGTTGTTCGGACCACTAGGCGCGGCCGTATCCACGTTGAAGTCAACGCTGCTGGAGGCAGCGGAGCTATTACCGGCAGCGTCGGTAATCACCGCTGCGACGCTATAGTCGCCGTCTTCCAGAGCATTGCTCGGAATCACCAGCGTGGCGCTACCATTGGAGACGTCGTCCGCCGTCACGGTATACGTCACGTCGTCCGCGTTATCGATCTGCAGCGTAATGGTGTCACCGGCCTGGGTGCCGGCGGTCAGACCGACGCTGGCCTGAACCCCATCGGACAGCTCAGCAGCGTTGATGCCATCCGCGGCCTCAGCAATCGCCAGCGTCGGGGCGTCGGTACCGGCGTCGCCACCAGGACTAGTGGCATCCACAGTGAAGTCGACGCTGCTGGAAGCAGCGGAGCTATTGCCGGCAGCGTCGGTAATCACCGCAACGACGCTATAGTCGCCATCGGTTAGTGCATCGCTCGGGATCACCAACGTGGCGCTGTCATTGGAGACGTCGTCCGCCGTCACGGTGTAGGTCACGTCGTCCGCGTTATCGATCTGCAGGGTAATAGTGTCACCGGCCTGGGTGCCGGCGGTCAGACCGACGCTGGCCTGAACCCCATCGAACAGCTCAGCGGCGTTGACCGTGTCATCTGAAGCCTCGGCGATTGCCAGCGTCGGCGCGTCGGTGCCGGCCTCACCGCCAGGACTGGTGGCATCCACCGTGAAGTCGACACTGCTGGAGGCAGCAGAGCTATTACCGGCAGCGTCGGTAATCACCGCGGCGACGCTATAGTCACCATCGGTGAGTGCATCGCTCGGGATCACCACCGTGACGCTGCCATTGGAGACGTCGTCCGCCGTCACGGTATACGTCACGTCGTCCGCGTTGTCGATCTGCAGGGTTATGGTGTCACCGACCTGGGTGCCGGCGGTCAGACCGACGCTGGCCTGAACGCCGTCGGACAGCTCAGCGGCGTTGACGATGTTATCTGAAGCCTCGGCGATTGCCAGCGTCGGGGCATCGGTACCGGCGTCACCGCCAGGACTAGTAGTATCCACGCTCAGTTCAAAGGCTTCGCTTGGATCCGAGATATTATCGGCGGCATCAGTCGCAGTGACCGTCAGGCTATGGCTGCCCTCGGCCAGCGGGTCGGTCGGGGTGAAGGTCCAGGTGCCACTCCCGTTCGCTTCGACGGTCCCCAACTCGGTATCGCCATCAAATATCGCTACCGTACTGCCCGCCTCTGCGCTACCGGAAAGCGTCGGAGTGGTATCGTCGGTGCTGTCTCCGTTGGAAACCGGCCCGGTAACGTCGCCTTCACTATCCACGACGTCCGAAATGGTCGGTGCGGCCGGCGGCTGGGTGTCATTCAGAGAAGTATCCACAGTGGTCGTTGCCTGCGAACTGGTATTGCCCGCCGGGTCTGTCGCAGTCGCCGTGACCACGGTGTCGTTTGCCAGCGGAGCATCCGGGGCCACCGACCAGTCACCGGTCGTTTCGTCCGCCGTGGTCGTCAGATCCGGACTGCCGTCACCGTCGACGTCGAGTTCGATCGTGCTCCCGGGCTCGGCGGCCCCACTGATCACGGAGCCGTCGGTAGGGTTGATAACAGGCGCGTCTGGCGCGCTGATATCCACAATCAACTCGAAGGCGGGGCTTGGGGCAGAGACGTTGCCGGCAGGGTCGGTCGCTGTGATCATCAGGCTTTGGTTGCCCTCGGCCAGCGGATCGGGCGGGGTAAAGGTCCAGTTGCCGCTACCGTCCGCCTTGGTGGTGCCCAGAACGGTGCTGCCATCCAGGATCGTCACCGTACTGCCCGCCTCAGCGGTGCCGGACAGCGCTGGGGTAGTGTCATCGGTACTGTCACCGCTAGTCAGTGCTCCGGTGA
>NZ_JAHVIN010000009.1:0-228114 GCF_019801685.1 Halomonas sp. DP8Y7-1
GCCGCTTGCGGCGCCCCGAGCCCAGGCTCAAGGCCACGAAGTGGCCGCAGAGGCGTCAGGCATTTATTCAGAAGAACCCCGATTATCGAGAGATGGTCGGGGTTTTTCGCATGCATGGGGAGACCCGCTCTTTATTTGTGGGGCCGCACTGCGTGCGGTCCGGCCACTCGCAGGCTCGTGGCGTTCGCCACCCCTTGCAGCTTCGCTGCAAAAGCCAGGGTGGCTCACCCCCATGCGACTCCCCTGTAGGGAACAGGGGAGAACCGCCGCAGGCGGGCCCTGAGGAACGAAGGGCGAGTCTCAGGGATGAGGCGAGTAGAGACATTGATATCTAAGCGTCATCGTCAGGCATTTATTCAGAAGAACCCCGATTATCCAGAGATGGTCGGGGTTTCTTAATTTAAAAAGCCGCATGCATGGGCTCTTGATACGTTCAGCCGCTCTTTATTTGTGGGGTCGCGCCGATAACCCCCTCGGCGTGGTCCAGCCTGGCTCTTCTCAGGAGCGGGCTCGTGGCGTTCACCACCCCTTGTAGCTTCGCTGCAGCCGTTGTAAAGAGCGCCAGGGTGGCTCACCCCCATGCGACTCCCCTGTAGGGAACAGGGAGAACCGCCGCAGTCGGGCCCTGAGGAACGAAGGGCGAGTCTCAGGGATGAGGCGGGTAAAGACATTGATATCTAGGCGTCATCGTCAGGCATGTATCCAAAAGAAGCCCGGTCATCGAGAGATGACCGGGCTTCTTTATTATCAGGCAGACCGCGCTATATGCGATAACGTTCTGGCGGCAGCTGGCCTCTCTCGAAGGCGTTCAGGCTTTCCATGGTCGTGGAAGCAATCTCGGCAAGGGCTTCCTGGGTGAAAAAACCTTGGTGCCCGGTAACGACGACATTCGGGAAGCTGATCAGCCGGGCAAAGATATCGTCCAGTGGTATATCGTCGCTATGATCCTCAAAGAACATACCCGCCTCTTGCTCGTAGACGTCGAGCCCCAGGTAACCAAGCTTGCGCGTCTTCAAGGCATCGATACAGGCACGGCTATCGATCAGGGCACCGCGACTGGTGTTGATCAACATGACGCCGTCCTTCATGGCGGTGAACGCCGCCGCATCGATCAGGTGATGTGTCTCTGGCAACAAGGGGCAATGTAGGGAGACGATATCGCTCTCCTTCAGCAGTTGCTCCAGTGCCACCCGTTCGATGCCAGCGGGTACTGGATGTGCATCTGTCACCAACACACGGCAGCCGAAGCCTCTCAGGATGCGATCCAGTGCCTGACCGATCTGGCCGTAGCCGACGATGCCGACTGTCTTGCCCGACAGGTTGAAGCCGAGCAGGCCATTGAGGTCGAAGTTATCTTCCCTGACTCGATTGTAGGCCTTGTGAATCTTTCGGCTTAGCGAAAGCATCAGTGCCACACAGTGCTCTGCTACCGCTTCAGGACTGTAAGCGGGGACGCGACACACCTGAATATTGAGACGTTTCGCTGCCTCGAGGTCGATGTTGTTGAAGCCCGCACAGCGCAACGCCACAAGCCGAACGCCCACCACGGCGAGGCGCTCCAGCACCGTGCGGCTCAGATCATCATTGACGAACACGCAAACAGCGTCTAGTCCCTGGCAGAGGGTGACCGTGCGAGCGCTGAGGCGCTGCTCGAAGTGAACGAGCTCGACGGATGATGAAGGTGAGTCAGGAAAGAACGGTCGCTCGTAAGGCTGTGAACTGAAGAAACCTACCTTGATCATGCAGCGTCTACTCCCAGCGTTGGGTCATGAGTGTCGGTCAGGCGGTGGTCTCATAAAGCTCTATCGGTGTGCCGTCCGGGTCGCTCAGAAAGGTGAAGCGTGCGCCGGTAAACTCGTCGACTCTTACCGGTTCGGGAGTGGCCCCCCGTTCTTTCAGGATCTCAACGCAGGTATCCAGGTCATCCGTCGCAAAGGCTATGTGCCTCAGGCCACAGGCTTCAGGGTAACTTGGACGGGCCGGGGGAGAGGGAAAGGAGAAAAGCTCGAGTTGAATGTTGCCAGGCAACAGAAGATCCAGCTTGTAGCTATCGCGGTCACTGCGATATGCCTCATTCAAGACGTGTGCGTCGAGTACCTCGATATAGAAACGCTTGGCACATTCATAGTGGGCAGTGATCAGTGCCACATGGTGAAGACGACTCAAGGGTAGACGAGCGGTCATGGACAACCTCGGAACGGTGGGCGCCGTGACGGCGCCCTGTTCAACTCAGCGGCACAGAATTTCCAGCACTTCGACCAGGGAGTCCATCTCATCGTCGGTGCCGATGGAAATGCGCAGGTAATGGCGAAGGGCTTCGGTATTGAAGTGACGCACCAGCACGCCGCGCTCACGCAGGCCCAGAAAGAGCTGCGCTGCATCGTGCTCCGGGTGTGTGGCGAGGACAAAGTTGGTCTGTGAAGGCAGCACCTCGAAACCAAGCTGCGCCAGGCGCTGACGGGTGCGTTCCCGCGTGGTGATGACGGCTTGCCGAGTGGCTTCGAAATAGTCGGTATCTTCCAGTGCGGCGATCCCGACCGCGCTTGCCAGCGCGTCGACCGGATAGGAATTGAAGGAGTCCTTCACGCGAATCAGGCCTTCGATCAGTTCCGGGGAACCGACGGCATAGCCAAGCCTCAGTCCCGCGAGGCTGCGCGACTTGGAGAAGGTGCCTGTTACCAGCAAGTTGGGGTAGCGCTCCACGAGGGGCACCGCACTTTCTCCACCAAAGTCGACGTAGGCCTCGTCCACCAGCACGACCCGGTCCGTCACCTTTTCGAGCAAGGCGGCAATGGCCTCACGTCCGTGGCCATGTCCGGTGGGAGCGTTGGGGTTGGCGAAAATGACGCCACCGCTATCGCTGGCCAGCGCGTCCAGGTCAACGCTCCAGTCATCGTTCAGGGGAAAGGTGCGGCTGTCGATGCCGTACATGCGGCAATAGACAGGGTAAAAACTGTAGGAAATGTCCGGCATGGCCAGTGGCCGCTCTTGCCGGAAAAACGCCTGGAAGGCCAGCGCCAGTACTTCATCTGAACCATTGCCGGCGAACACTTGGTCAGCCGTGGTACCGAGCGCATGGGCCAGGGAGTCCCGCAAGGCACTCGAAGTAGGATCCGGGTAGCGCCTCAAGTGGTCTGGCGAAAACTCACGCAGCACACGCTCCACCCCAGGTGCGGGAGGATAGGGGTTCTCGTTGGTGTTGAGCTTGATCAGCTTCTCGCGGGGCTGCTCACCCGGTACGTAGGGGGTTAGCTCCCTGACGCTTGGACTCCACAACTTGCTCATGGTCTCTCGCTTGGCAGAGGTAGAAGGCGTGTTTACCACTTTGGTCATGGTGACCGCTGCCACCGCCCTGCGCAAGTCGCCGGCATGATACGCTGCGTCTGCTGAGCCATTCGCCGCCTAAGGGATTCCATGACTGCCCAGATCCTTGCCACCTTGCTGCCGGTCTTTTTGATATCTGGCGCCGGGACCCTCTATGGGCGCCTGCGTTCCCCCGATATTCGGAGCCTTAACACCCTTAACATGGAGCTTTTCGTTCCCATGCTGGTGTTTGTGGTGCTGGCAGATCGAAAGGCGCCGCTGGAAGAGTATGCGTGGCTGGCTCTGGCGGGCGCCATCATTGTGGTGGGGTCTGGCTTGCTGGTCTGGCCGATCGTCAAGTGGCTGAAACTCGACGCCAAGACGGTCGTGCCCCCGATGATGTTCAACAACTCGGGCAACATGGGCATACCTTTGCTCATTTTGGCATTTGGCGAGGAGGCGCTGCCGGCCGCGGTGGTGTTGTTTATTGTCGAGATGGTGCTGCATTTTTCACTGGGGCTGAAGATGCTCAGCCCGCATACGCCGCTCTGGCGTCTGATGAGAATGCCCATCGTGCTGGCCAGCCTGGCCGGGCTTGCGGTCAACCTGTCTGGCTTGGCGCTGCCAAGCTGGTTGCTGGAAGCCATGCACATGCTGGGCGGCGTCTGTATTCCGCTGCTGCTGTTCGCCTTGGGTGTGCGTATGCTCGATATCGACTTTGGAGACTGGAAAATCGGGCTGTTGGGCGCGCTGCTGTGCCCACTGTCAGGACTTGTGCTGGCATGGCCATTGATCGCACTGTTCGAGCTGGAAGGACTCAAGGCAGCGTCACTGTGGGTCTTTGCAGCACTACCGCCGGCGGTGCTCAATTATCTGGTGGCCGAGCAGTACCGCCAGCAGCCACATACCGTGGCGTCGCTGGTGCTGATCGGCAATCTGGGTAGCCTGATCGTCATGCCGATCGTACTGGGACTGATCTTTGCCCATGTGATGCCCCCAGTGTCCTAAGTGCAGGACAACACAGGGCTGTGCGCAGGGAAGCAGGGAGGTTATGCTGTCGTCAGGCTGCCGATTCGTCGGTTCCATGCTCAATGGTTAGGAGGACTTATATGCAACTCAGGACTTTGCTGGCGGGATCCGCCATGCTCGCCCTTTTGGCCGGCTGTGCGAGTGGCCCCAGCGATGACACTGCCGGTGGTGAAGCCATCCAGGCAACGTCTGCGACCTATCAGGGTACCCTGCCGTGCCGCAACTGCGACGGCATCGCCCTGACTGTCACCATGGACGGTGAAGAGCAAGGTGCTCCGGCACAGCGCACCTTCGATCTGACCGCTGCCTACCAGAACCACCCCCAGAATCCGCCGAACGAGAACTACTCCGGCAACTGGGATGTGTTGACCGGTACCGCAGACAACCCGGAAGCCACCGTTTACGAGCTGGTGCCTAACGGAGAAGGTCAGACCTACTACTTCATGCGTGTCAATCCGCAGACGCTGGAGCTGATCGATCCGCAGCGTCGTCGTTTCCAGAACAATGACATGCTGCAGCTGACTCGCCAGCAGTAAACGCGACGGCCAGTGACAAAAGGGCAGCCTTCGGCTGCCCTTTTGCGTGGTACGGTGCGGTTAAGCCAGCGCTGTCGCTTGAGAGTCGCCCTTGCGCTGATCACCTAGGCGGCGTCGCAAGCATCGGTCGGTCCCCTCGGCTCCCTATTACGACCTGTTTGGCAGGCCGTTGACCGTTGACCGTTGACGGCGAGCCCGCCAGAGAATGAGAGAGAACGTCTATGGCCAAGGCCAAGAGCGCCTTTGTATGCACTGAATGCGGTGCCGAGTATCGCAAGTGGCAGGGCCAATGTTCCGCGTGTCAGGAGTGGAACACCCTGAGCGAGGTGCGCTTGTCGTCACCGGCCCGCAGCGGAACAAGCGCTGGTACAAGTGGCCGAGGCGGATATAGCGGTAGCCTGTCGACCGAGGTGATCGATCTTGCCAACGTCGACCTGTCCGAAGTGCCAAGGCTGTCGTCCACCTTTGCCGAATTTGACCGGGTGCTGGGTGGCGGTCTGGTGCCCGGATCGGCCGTGCTGTTGGGCGGACACCCGGGGGCCGGCAAGTCGACGCTGCTACTGCAGACCGCCTGCAAGTTGGCCCAGCAGCGCAGCGTGCTGTATGTGACCGGCGAGGAATCGCTATCTCAGGTCGCCATGCGGGCCCACCGGCTGCAGCTGCCAACCCAAGGGCTCAAGATGCTGGCGGAGACCAGTATCGAGACCATTCTGGCGGTGGCAGAGCGTGAGCGTCCTGAGGTACTGGTGATCGACTCTATCCAGACCATGCACCTTGAGGACATTTCGTCTGCGCCTGGTGGCGTTGCCCAGGTGCGTGAGTCCGCGGCGGCGCTCACGCGCTTTGCCAAGCAGTCGAACACGGTGCTGCTGCTGGTGGGGCACGTCACCAAGGATGGCACCCTGGCCGGGCCGAAGGTGCTTGAGCACATGATCGATGCCTCATTGTTGCTCGAAGGTGGCGCCGACTCGCGCTTTCGTACCTTGCGCGGACAGAAGAACCGCTTTGGCGCGGTCAACGAGCTGGGCGTCTTTGCGATGCTGGAACATGGCATGAAAGAGGTGAAGAACCCCAGCGCCATCTTTCTGTCGCGTCAGCAGGAGCAGGCGGCGGGCAGTCTGGTCATGGTGGTATGGGAGGGTACCCGGCCCATCCTGGTGGAAGTACAAGCCTTGCTGGACGAGTCGGCACTGGGCAACCCGCGCCGCGTTGCGGTCGGGCTCGACGCCAATCGCCTGTCGATGCTGCTGGCGGTGCTGCACCGTCACGGCGGCCTGTTCACCGGGGATCAGGACGTGTTCCTCAATGTGGTCGGAGGCGTCAAGGTGCTGGAAACCAGCGCCGACCTGGCCGTCCTGCTGGCGGTGGTGTCCAGCCTGCAAGGGCGCGCGCTACCGCGGGAGCTGGTGGTGTTCGGCGAGGTGGGGCTGTCTGGGGAGATTCGTCCGGTGCCAAGTGGCCAGGAACGCATTGTCGAAGCTGCCAAGCATGGTTTTACCCGCGCCATCGTGCCGCGAGGAAACGCGCCCAAGACCTCTCCCCAGGGCATGGAAGTGGTGCCCGTGGACAAGCTATCCGACGCGCTGGAAGTGCTGTAGCCCGGCGGCTTGCACCAAAGATCGCTCGAATACATCGCGCAGGGTTGCCTAGGCGCCGCACCAGCACGTTCCAACAGCGCCGCAAGGCAGGCCCTGAACCCGTGGCAGGCTTCCTCGTGGCGCAGATGACATGTCAGGGGCCAGCCACACGCAGGGCCGCGTTGTGCGGTTCGGCTGGTGTAGAATGGGCCTATCACTGCCAAGGAGGTTTACATGAGCGCCATCCGCTTGACCCAATACAGTCACGGTGCCGGCTGTGGCTGCAAGATCGCCCCTGACGTGCTCGATGGCATCCTGGCCAAGGCAGGCCCGGGGGCGAGTCACTCGCAGATGATCGTGGGCAATCAGGGGCGTGAGGATGCCGCTGTCTTCGACCTGGGGGATGGGCGTGGCATGATCAGTACCACCGACTTCTTCATGCCGATTGTCGATGACCCCTTCGATTTCGGGCGTATCGCCGCCACCAATGCCATCAGTGACGTCTACGCCATGGGCGGCGACCCGGTGATGGCCCTGGGCATCCTGGGCTGGCCGCTGGACAAGCTTGGGCCGGATATTGCCGGTGATGTCGTGGCGGGCGCTCAAGCCGTGTGTCGCGAGCTGGGCCTTGCCCTTGCCGGAGGACATTCCATTGATGCGCCTGAGCCCATCTTTGGCCTCTCCGTCAACGGGTTGGTAGATCTCAAGCACCTCAAGCTCAACAAGGGAGCCAAGCCGGGGGACCTGCTGTTTCTGACCAAGCCCCTGGGGGTTGGCATGCTGACCACCGCCGAGAAACAGGGCCTGTTGCAAAGTGGTCATCATGGCCTGGCGCGCGAGACCATGCTGGTCACCAACAAGATTGGGGCGTCGCTGGCGCGTATCGAGGGCGTCAATGCGATGACGGATGTCACCGGCTTCGGCTTGGCAGGCCATCTCTCTGAGGTATGCGCGGCCAGTGGCGTAGCGGCTCGCATTGATTTCCGGCGGCTGCCTCGTCTGGCCGAGGCCGAAGCTTATCGCCGCCAGGGGGCCGTGCCCGGCGGCACCCGCCGCAACCGCGAAGCCCTGGGCGCCAGCTTGCCAGCGATGGACGAGGCACACTGGCAATGGTTGTGCGATCCGCAGACCTCCGGTGGCCTGTTGATCTCCGTACACCCCTCCTGGGAAGACGACGTGGAGCGCGTGGGTCGCGAGTTCGGCATCGAACTGGCCCCCTTCGGTGAGGTGGTCGAGGCCCGTGGCGACGCCTTGATCGAGGTGCGCGGATGACACTGCCGCTGGTACCGGCAGATCTCGGACTGCTGGTCGAGGGAAGAACCTTGATCGACGTGCGGGCGCCGGTCGAGTTTGCCCAGGGTAGCCTGCCTGGCGCGGTCAACCTGCCGTTGATGAATAACGACGAGCGCCACCGGGTCGGAATTGCCTACAAGGAATCTGGCCAGGATGCGGCCATCGCGTTGGGTGAGCGCCTGGTGTCCGGCGAGGTCAAGCAAGCCCGCATCGATGCCTGGCGGAACCAGCTGGCGTCCACGCCGGACGCCATCATCTATTGCTTTCGCGGTGGGCTTCGCTCCCAGATCGCGCAGCGCTGGCTGATGGAATCGGGGATTGAGCGCCCGCGCATTGAAGGCGGTTGGAAGGCCATGCGCCAGGGACTGTGCGCGCGTATCGACGAGGCCGCCAGTCAACCGATGCTGGTCGTGGGCGGGCTGACCGGATGTGCCAAGACCGCCATCGTCCAGGCGCTGGACAATGGGCTGGACCTGGAAGGGTGTGCCCGCCACAAGGGCTCTGCGTTTGGCCGGCATCCCTTGATCGCACCCAGTCAGATCGACTTCGAACATGACATGGGCCGGCGCCTTCTCGGGTTGCACGGCCCTATGGTGCTGGAGGATGAGTCGCGCCACATCGGTGCCGCCAACATACCCTTGGCGTTCTGGCGAGGAATGGAAGTGGCACCGCGGATCCGGGTGGAGATGCCCCTGGACTGGCGGCTGAATCAGATCCACAAGGACTATATCGACGACCTGTGGACGGTTTACCGCCAGCAGTTCGGCGAAGTGCTGGGCTGGAAACTGATGCGCAAGCAGCTGTCTTCGGCCCTCGGGCGGCTCAAGAAACGCCTGGGAAGCGCCCGCCTGGCCAGGCTCGAGCGCTTGCAGGCGCTGGCGTTTCGCGAGCACCAAGCCGGCAATCGCCAGGCCCATGAGGCTTGGCTGGCGCCCCTGCTGACCGAGTACTACGATCCGATGTACCGCTACCAGCTTGAAAAGCACGGGGAGCGAGAGTTCTTGCACGTTGGCGATTGGGACAGTTGCCTCGACTTCGCCCGCCACTGGAGCCAGCAGCGGGCAGCGGCAAGCTGAAGGTGCTTCAACCGGCCGGCGCGCTGCGCAACCACTGGCTGAGCAGGCGATCCAGCAGCGGTGCCAGTGTATCGAGCCGCTGGGTGGCGTCCACGATATCCTGGCCTGAGGGTGACGCGGGAGGTGGCTCAGCCCCTTCCGGCGGTGGAATCTGGGACAGCAGCGCCTGCAGGCTCTCGCTATGGTGATGCAGATGGCAGGCGAGTCCTACGACGCGGCCCGCGTCCCAGGAAAATCCCAGCACGGGGCTCGACGCCGTGCCGCCTAGGGGCAAGGCATCGTCGGGTAGGCCAAAGACTTGGCGGTGCCATAGCAGAGCGGAAAAATCGTCGGGTAGGTCGAAGGGGCTGTCATCGGCGAGGTGAACGACGTGCCAGCCGATCTCGGCACGGGTGCCCCGGCCCACCGGTGCGCCCAGTGCCGCAGCGATACGCCGGGCCCCGCTACCCAGGCCAAGCAAGGGTTTCTGGCCGTCCAGCGCCTGGTCGATCAGCTTGCGTTCAGCCTTGAGCCATGGCGCAGAGGTCCGTTCCTCCAGGTCATCGAGAATGATCAGGGCATCGCAATCGCCGGGGCGTGGGACCAGTTCTCCGTCGTAGAGATGGAAGATGGTGAAGCTGTGTCCCATGCTGGTCAGCCAGTCGCCGATGCGTGCGGGGCCCAGGTGTGGATGGTGCTGCAGCAGATGAAGGTGCATGGGGCCTCGCTCCAGTGCCGGGCCGAATCCTTCGGCCCTCGATGAAAATGCAACCAGAACCAAAGGTTACATGAATCCGAACGTTCGAGAACAGATCCTCACGATCATCAGTGAGATTCCCCCTGGTCGGGTGACCAGTTACGGTCGGATTGCTGCCATGACCGATGGCGCGACCGCCCGCATGGTGGCGAGGGCGCTGCGCGACCTGCCTTCCGGGCATGGCTTGCCCTGGTTCAGGGTCGTCACCGCGTCGCGTAAGCTGGCAGACCATGGGGGCGCAGACGAGCAACGTAATCGATTAATGGACGAAGGGGTGGCGTTTGATGCCCGCGGACGCATTGCCCAGGATCGGTTCTGGCCATAGCCTGGAGCCTGGGTAGCGAACCTCTGCCGTAAAGCCAAGCGATAAAACAGCGTCAACATTCCCAGGCCATGACGTCGAGACGCGACGTCAGCCGTCGAACTCTCGAGATTGAGGCCACACAGGAGCCGTCATGGCGAAACCAGGATTTCACCAGCGCTTGCAAGCGCTGTCCCTCCGACAGCAGCAGGGCTTCATGGCCGCGCTGACCGAGCGCATGTTGCCCAACTATGCGCTCTATGCCGATACCAGTGGCCACGGAGATATCTCCGGCATGCGCGTGATTCTGGACCTGGTCTGGGAGCAGTTGACCGTCAAGGACGCGCGGATCGACTTCGACCGTCAGGCCGAAAAGCTGGCGGAGCTTGAACCGCCGGCGGATGACGACAGCTTTGGTGCGCGGCGTGCACTGGATGCCGTGGTGGCACTGTCGGCGATACTCGACACCATGCGGGGTGATGCTCCGGACGCCGTGCTTGAGGTGAGCCGGGTGTCGCGCGCCGCGGTGCGTGGGTTTATCGAGCTGACGGAAGGCGAAGATGATGCCGAGCGCTTGGCGCAGATGGTCAAGACGCACCCGCTGATGGAAGACGAAAACGATTTTCAGGATGCAGCGTTGGAGGAGGCCGAAGCAGAGCCCTCCAAGAAACAGATGAAAGTATTGAAGAAGCTGGGCCGCAATGGCGGTGTCAGCAATCTCGGGCTGACGCTGGACTGAGCCTGTCGGCGGTCCAGGCAGGCCGCCTCTTGCATATCGCCCCCGCCAGGGACTACCTGACGGGGGCGATATGCTTAGGGCACCTTGTAGCACTTATCTTGCCGTGCCCCTTAGAGGCTATCTCGCGGGCCGGCTGTTCAGGCAGGCCACGCCAGGCCTGTACCGGGCGAGGATGCACCTAGAGGCGCATGGTGATGCCTCTGTCGGCCATGTAGCGCTTTGCCTCAGGGATGGTGTACTCGGCAAAGTGGAAGATACTGGCGGCGAGCACAGCGTCGGCATGACCTTCGCTGACGCCCTCGACCAGGTGATCCAGATTGCCGACGCCGCCGGAAGCGATGACCGGCACGGCCACGGCGTCGCTGATCGCGCGGGTCACGCCCAGGTCGAAGCCAGCCTTGGTGCCATCCCGGTCCATGCTGGTAAGCAGCAGTTCACCGGCGCCGTACTCCACCATCTTCTTTGCCCACTCGACCGCATCCAGACCTGTCGGCCGGCGACCGCCGTGGGTGAAGATCTCCCAGCGGGCGGGTTCGCCGTCGGCGCTGACCCGCTTGGCATCGATGGCCACGACGATGCACTGGCTACCGAAGCGCTCTGCGGCTTCCCTCACGAAGTCGGGATTGGTCACCGCCGCAGTATTGATCGAGACCTTGTCGGCACCGGCGTTGAGCATGGTGCGGATATCGTCACAGGTGCGAATGCCACCACCCACGGTAAGCGGGATAAAGACTTCGCCAGCGATGCGCTCGACCATGTCGACGGTGGTATCGCGATCCTCGTGGCTGGCGGTGATGTCGAGGAAGGTGATCTCGTCGGCGCCCTGCTGGTTGTAGCGCTGGGCCACTTCCACCGGGTCGCCGGCGTCACGAATGCCGACAAAGTTGACGCCCTTGACCACGCGTCCGGCATCAACGTCGAGACACGGAATGATGCGCTTGGAAAGTGCCATGGAGCCTCCTCAGACCTGGGTCAGTTCGTCGCACAGGCGCTGGCCTTCAGCCACATCCAGACTGCCTTCGTAGATGGCGCGGCCGGTAATGGCACCAAGGATACCTGGCTCGCCTGCCGCGATCAGGGCACGCAGGTCGTCCAGGTTGGTGACGCCGCCCGAGGCGATGACCGGGATACCACCATCTCGCGCCAGGGCGGCGGTGGCTTCCACGTTGACGCCATTCATCATGCCGTCGCGCGCAATATCGGTGTACACAATGCTGGAGACGCCGTCGTCGGCAAAGCGCTTGGCCAGGTCCACGGCCAGCACTTCCGATACCTCAGCCCAGCCATCGGTCGCCACGCGGCCATCATGGGCGTCGAGGCCGACGATGATGTGGCCAGGGAAGGCGCGGCACATCTGCGTGACGAAGTCCGGTTCCTTGACCGCCTTGGTGCCGATGATGACCTGGGAAACGCCGGCGGTCAGATAATGCTCGATGGTCTCCGCACTGCGGATACCCCCACCGATCTGGATAGGCAGGTCGGGATAGCGCCGCGCAATGGCGGTGACGGCTTCGCCGTTGACCGGACGTCCCTCGAAGGCGCCATTGAGATCGACCAGATGCAGACGGCGCGCGCCAGCCTCGACCCAACGGGCGGCCATGGCGACCGGATCGTCACCGTAGGTGGTGGCCTCATCCATGCGGCCTTGCTTGAGACGGACGCACTGCCCATCCTTGAGATCGATGGCGGGAATTACCAGCATGTTGTGTCCTCGGGGGGGGTGCCTAAAGTGTGCCTAGAGTGTGCCTGTAGAGCTGCGTGAGACGATAATCAGGGGAACGCGTGCCGCCATGCCACCACAAACGCTGTGGGCGGGGTGGCTGGGCGGTGCCGAATCGCGACCCGGTCAGGGCGTCCATTGCACAAAGTTCTCGAGCAGCCTCAGGCCGTCACGAGCGCTCTTTTCGGGATGGAATTGCACCGCAAAGGTAGCGTCACGGCCGACGGCCACGTGCGCGCTGACGTTGCCGTACTCCGTGGTGCCGAATACCTGCTCGTCCTGCTCTGCGGCGACATAGTAGCTATGCACGAAGTAAAAGTGTGCGCCGGGCTCGATACCGTTCCACAGCGGGTGGGCGTTAGGCTGCTGGACCAGGTTCCATCCCATGTGCGGCACCTTGAGGCGAGCCCCTTGGGTGTCCTGCATGTCCAGCGGGAACTTGCGGACCTGACCGGACAGAAAGCCCAGGCAGTCGACGCCACCATTCTCGTCGCTGTGGTCCATCAGCATCTGCTGGCCCACACAGATACCCAGCAGAGGCTTCGACTGGCTAGCCAACAGCTCCCGTACCAGTCCGCTCAGCTCGGTCCGTTCAAGCTCTCCCATGCAGTCGCGGATGGCGCCTTGGCCTGGCAGTACGACGCGAGTCGCCCCCTGGATCGAGCGGGCATCGCGGGTCACCAGCACATTTTCGTGGGTGACGTGTTCCAGTGCCTTGGCGACAGAATGGAGATTGCCCATCCCGTAGTCGATGACGGCAATGGTCATGAAGCGCTCCTTGATGGTTGGCCCCGAGGCGCCTCCGTCGGAGATCACCTCAGATGTTGTGATTCTGGCGGAGTTGGCCGCAGGCGACCGAGTTACAGGCTACCCTTGGTAGAAGGCATCTTGCCCGCCATGCGAGGGTCTTCGGCAGCGGCCATGCGCAACGCTCTACCAAACGCCTTGAAGATGGTCTCGGCCTGGTGATGGGCATTGAAGCCTTTCAGGTTGTCGATGTGCAGGGTGACCTGGGCATGGTTGACGAAGCCCTGGAAGAATTCCCAGAACAGCTGGGTGTCGAAGCGACCAATGGTGGCGCGGGTGAAGTCGACATTCATGAACAGGCCTGAGCGGCCGGAGAAGTCGATGACCACGCGAGACAGGGCTTCATCCAGCGGCACATAAGCGTGGCCGTAACGGTAGATACCGCGCTTGTCGCCGATGGCCTTGGCGAATGCCTGTCCCAGTGTGATGCCAAGATCCTCGACGGTATGGTGGTCGTCGATGTGCAGGTCACCGGTGACGTCGATGTCCAGGTCGACCATGCCGTGGCGAGCCACCTGGTCGAGCATGTGGTCGAGGAAGGGAACGCCGCTTTCACCCTTGAGGTTGCCTTCGCCATCCAGGTTGAGGGTGACGCTGATCTGGGTTTCCTTGGTGTCACGGCTGACCGTGGCAATACGCTCGGACATGTCGTCTCCTGCGCTCGCGCGCATGTCGAATATGAGGCCTTGATTCAGGGCGGGCCGCTCGCGGTGCGAGGCGCACAAGGCTGCCATTATAGTGAATCCGCGCCCCCATCCGCTACAATGCCACCATTCCAGTGGCGGCTTGCGCCGCCCTCCGGCCAAGGGAGACAGCTTATGCCGGTGACTCTCTATCGCGTCGACCGGGATGTCTGGGACGCCGATGAACAGGTGAGGATCGACCTGACTCGAATTTATGCCGATGCGCCAGAAGACCGCATCCAGCTACCCCCGGGGACTTACGTTACCGGTCAGCTTGAGCGAGGCTTCTTCTGGACGGCTCGTTTCAATGACCGGCTGCTGGGGGCAGTGGCCGTCAGCCAAGGCGATGACCGCTGGCATATGCGTGACCTGTGTGTCCGCAAGACGACGCGTCGGCGCGGCGTGGGCTCGCGATTGCTGGCTTTGATCAGCGCAGCCGCCAACCAAGAAGGCATGAAACTCAGCGTGGCGGCGTCCCAATTGACGCTGGCCGACCAGATGCTGCTCAAGCGCCTGGGGTATCAACTGACGCGTAGCGGTGATGATTTTCAACTCGACCTGCCCACGGGAGAAAGCGGCACATGAAACGTCTTGTAAGAACCCTTCTGGCGGTCGTCGGCGTCCTTGCGCTGGTGACGGTGGGAGCGGTGGTTTACGTCACCACCTTCTTCAATCCGGAAGACATGAAGCCGCGGCTGGTGGCGGTGGTGCAGGAGCATACCGGGCTGGATCTGTCGCTCGAAGGCCCGCTGGAGTGGTCCTTCTATCCACGTATCGGCGTCAGTGTGGCTCAGGCAGAGGCGCGCCTGGCCGACCAGCCTGATGATGCGCCGGCCTTCGCCGCATTTTCTCGGGCATCGGTCAGCCTGGCGTTTACCCCTTTGCTGCGTGGCGAAATCGCCATCGATGGTCTGACGTTGGATGGCCTGACGCTGAACCTTGAACGTGATGCCGAAGGCACGGGCAACTGGGAAGCATTGCTTGAGCGTCTGGAAGACAAGGGACAGGACGCCGAAAAGGCGCTCGCCCCGGCCAGCGCGGGTCCCAATCCCAGCGATGATGGAGGGTTGTCCGTTGCCCTGAACATCGCCAGTGTCGAAGTCACCAATGGTCAGCTGTCCCTGGTGGATCAGCTGGCGCAGCGTGAATGGCAGGCCGACAAACTCACCATCAATGGCAGCAACGTCAATCCTGATACCGCCTTCCCCCTCAGTTCGACCTTCCAGCTGCGCGTCTACGACCTGGTTGACGGCCAGCACAATGAAGAGGGTGACGCCATCGCCAGTCTGCAGAGTGACGTCTCGCTCGACGCTGACGTCAACCTGGGTCTGGCCGACAGTCGCCATGTGCTGACCGATCTTACCCTGGAGACCAGCACGCTGGTGGAAGGAGCAGCGGAACCCCAGGAAGCCACCCTGAGCAGTGAGGAGCTGGTGCTCAACCTGAGCGAACAGCGCGTTCACATGGCACCTAGCCAGCTCGATGCCAGCCTGCTGACTCCCTCCTTGGGGGAAAAGCGTGTCGCGCTGGCGCTGGCCTTTCAGCTCGAATCTGATCTCGCTGCAGGGACGGCGCAAGTCAGGGACATTGCCCTGACCGGGCCTGACAGTCTATCGATCAAGGGCAATCTCAACGTGACTGGCCTGAATGACGCTCCGCGCTATGACGGTCAGGTCCGTCTCGCGCCGCTGTCGCTGCATCCCTGGCTGGCCCGGATGGGCGCTATGCCGCGCATGACCAGTGACGAGGCACTCACCGAAGTCGCCTTGACCAGTCCGGTGGAAGGCACCCTGGAAGGTCTATCCCTTAGCGGACTGACGCTGGTGCTGGATGACAACACCTACTCAGGCAGTCTGTCAGCCGACTTTGACGGGTCACGCCTTGAGGCCGATCTGGATGGCGATCGACTGAACGCCGACAACTACCTGCCACCACCGCAGCAGGACACGGCGGCTAGCGGCCTGCCGGGCATCAGCGCTGCGCTGGCGCAGGAGGAAGCGCCTGCCATACTGCCCGCCAGCTTCCTGGCGCAGTTGGACGAGCGCATCTCCCTGTCGTTGGGTCAGCTTGTGCTTGGTGGACAGCAATATCAGGACGTTACCCTGGAAATGGAAGGGGAGGGCGGCGTTCATCGGCTCACCGAGTTTGCGGCAGGCTTTCATGAGGGCCGCCTGAAGGCGACCGGGTCGCTGGATGCCAGCGGCGACACCCTTGCCTGGCAGCTGGCGCCGGTCATCGAGAGCGTGCGTCTGGAATCGTTGTTGACCTCGCTCGGCCAGCAGCCGGCGCCGGTCAGTGGCTCTCTGGTCGCCAGCGGTGAGCTGACCACCCGGGGGAATGCGCGCCATGAGCTGACTCGCCACCTCAACGGCACGCTGGATACGCGGATCAACGATGGCAGCATTCCACGCGCCAATGTGTCGCGTCAGCTGTGTACCGCGGTGGCCCGTCTCGAAGGTGAGCAGACCACTCGTGAATGGAGTGAAAACACCCGCTTCGACAACATCAGCGCGCGCTTTGTCATTCGTGATGGCGTCGCCCACAACGATGACCTGCTGATTACCCTGCCGGGCATCGAAGTCGCGGGTGGCGGACGCCTGGACCTCGGCGCGCAAACCTTTGACGCCGACGGCGCGGCACGTTTCGTGGACACCGCTGATGCCGCCTGCAGCGTGAATCGGCGCCTCGAGAAGGTGCCCTTTCCGGTGCACTGTGAAGGCTCACTGGAAGGCGACAGCAGCCAATGGTGCCGCTTTGACATGGCGGCATTCCAGAGCAACCTGGGCAACCTGGTCGCTGACGAAGCCAAGGCTCGCCTGAATGAAGAAGTCGAGGATCGGGTGGGCAAGGAGCTCGAGCGACTCGACGAGCGTATCGGTGAAAAAGCTGGCCAGGAACTTCGTGACGCAGTCCGTGGTCTATTTAATTGAGCATCAAGCAAGCCAGTCTCTGCGCCGACCACCGTGTCGGCGCTTTTTTTCGTGTGTATCCTGGTTTGTGATCACTAACTATCTGGTTTTATGAAATATTATACAGAAGCCCCCGGGCGCCCCGATGATCGACAGCAGCATCAGGAAGCCGCGGCGGCGCAACCCGTGCTGACCGGAACGGCCTTTGCTGAACGCCTGCTGGCATGGTTTGACCGGCATGGACGGCATGATCTGCCATGGCAGGAGAATCGCACGGCATATTCCGTGTGGGTCTCGGAAATCATGCTGCAGCAGACCCAGGTGGCCACTGTTATTCCCTATTTCGAGCGCTTCATGCAGCGGTTTCCTGATGTGCAGTCGTTGGCAGAGGCCTCTCAGGATGAGGTGCTCCACCTGTGGACCGGGCTTGGATATTACGCACGAGGCCGGAATCTGCATAAAGCTGCCAGAGAGGTGGTGGAGCAGCATGGCGGAGAGTTTCCCGTCGACAGCGTCGACGCCATGGCAGCACTGCCCGGCATAGGACGATCGACGGCTGGCGCGGTCATTGCCCAGAGCACAGGACGGCGTGCGGTCATTCTGGACGGAAACGTCAAACGCGTGCTGACCCGCCTGCATGCGGTGGAAGGATGGCCTGGTCGACCTGCCGTGGAACGGCAGCTGTGGACGCTGGCCGACCACTACACACCAACCGAGCGGGTGGTGGACTTTACCCAGGGCATGATGGACCTGGGCGCGACGCTGTGTCGTCGCGGCCAGCCTGAGTGTGAGCGCTGCCCCTTCAACGATGTCTGTGTGGCGCGAGCGCGCAACGAGCAAAAGCGTTTCCCCGAGTCCAAGCCGAAGAAGCGTGTTCCGCTGCGTCAGACCCGAATGCTGGTGTTGCGTGACCGGCGTGGTCGTATTCTGTTGGAACAGCGACCTTCCCAGGGGCTGTGGGGCGGGCTGTGGAGCTTGCCGCAGTTCGACAGCGATGACGAGATCGATACATGGCTCGCCCTGCAGATGGGGCATGCACAAAGGCAGGCGCCGTGGCAGAGCTTTGTGCATGTATTTAGCCACTTCCGGCTCGAGATCACGCCTGTACCAGCGCAAGTAGAGGCGGCGGATCAGGTCGCCGAGGGGCGCATGTGGTATGACCCGGAGGCGCCGGAGTCAGTTGGACTGGCGGCGCCAGTGAAAAAGCTGCTGGAAACGCTGGCGCCCTTTACTCTGCGCCCACCAGGGCCGGAGAGGGCTTAAGCGAGGCCGGCCTGGGCTGCTATGCTCGGGCCAGCTAGCGACCGCTTCATCTATTTGGCGCTTCAGCAGACGCTGCATCCACAGGAGAGAGTCATGAGCCAGACCGTATTCTGCCGCAAGTATCAGAAAGAACTCGACGCCCTGCCTTTTCCGCCCCTGCCGGGCAAGAAGGGCCAGGAGATCCAGGCCAGTATTTCGCGTCAGGCCTGGGAGGAGTGGCAGGCGCTGCAGACCCGCCTGATTAACGAGAAGCACCTCAACATGATGGAGCCCAGCAGCCGCGAGTACCTGATGGAGCAGATGGAACGCTTCTTCGACAATCAGGAAACCGACCGCGCAGAGGGCTACGTCCCGCGTGATATCTAGGCTTCAGCCTGCTTCGGTCGTGGTCGCCATCATTTTGAAAGAAAAGGGGTTGACGGAAAACGGAGGAATTGGTTTAATACGTCGCGTTGGCAAGGGGCCAGATAGCTCAGTTGGTAGAGCAGGGGATTGAAAATCCCCGTGTCGGCGGTTCGATTCCGTCTCTGGCCACCAACTCTGCTGGGGTATCGCCAAGTGGTAAGGCACCGGTTTTTGGTATCGGCATGCGCAGGTTCGAATCCTGCTACCCCAGCCACGCCAACCCCGTTTCGGGTGAAGCGCTGAAAGGCGAATCATCAGAGCAGCAAGCGACCGTTAGGTCGACCCGAGCCGGCATAGCTCAGTTGGTAGAGCAACTGACTTGTAATCAGTAGGTCCCGGGTTCGACTCCTGGTGCCGGCACCATCTAAAAGATGGTTGAAAATCAAAAGCTTGTTGCAACATCAAAACCGCCCCTCGAGGCGGTTTTTTTGTGTCCAGGTTTAGCGCTTAACCATCTTCCTATCCAGAATCAGAAGATCGCTAGTCAATAGTGACATTTCCCCAGCTAACCAGCCGAGGGGCAGTGCCCCTCGGCTTCAGCACCAACCTTTTCGCACGACTCAGCAAGTACACCAGCTCCCTTCAGGCGGCCATGCGCGAGGTTGACGAGTGGGCAGGTGAAGAGATCGTGAGCTTCCGAAGCTACTCGCTGGATGGTGCCGAAGATGGGTGCCTTGATCCGTCACGGTAGTATTCGTCCCTTTCAACAATCTCGTCCTTCAGATACCTCCACCCTCTGACCAGGGCGGCTTTTTTCATCGCTTGATTCGAGACGTTCTTGCCCTTCGCCACGCAGGGCATATCACAGCTTGGAGTGGGCGTCTGGTGGCCAGCGCGTCATCACCATTGAGTGAAGAACAGCTGGTGGTTACAGGCGGCCTTTGAGCCTTCTGACCACCCTGCAGCGCCCCCTGGCGCGCCGTCGACACCCCGCCCCGCCCGCGCTCTAAACGTGCGGGTTTCTACGCACCCATTCAGATGTGCTGCAGTCACACCACTCCTGGTTGCAGCTAAGACATAGTAAGAGTAGTTTTTTTGCAAAATCCTGCAGAGTTACGCGAATTTTTCACTTTATTTTGTACCCGTGTTTTGCATGCTTTGAAAAAATGTTATATATGCTCTTTCCTTATTTCTTTTTAAAAATTGGATATTGGTCTTTTATGAATAAAAGTGAAATATGCAGTGTTTTCAGGCTGATGAAAAGGAAGAAGTTATTAGATAAAGATGCGGAAGATCTTCAGTTTGAGATTAGAAAAGAATACGCTAGAGCAAATGTTGAAAAAGTCTTTGTTCAATCATTTGGAAGAATATATGGGTATCGGGTCTCTATAGAAGATGAAATTTGCTTTTTTCCAGCGAAAAATGCATTCAGTGCTCAGTCATCGAGTGCAAGAAAACTGAGGGATAGTTTTTACGAGGCAGGTCTTATCGTTCCGCCATTTTTTAATGCTCACTATCTTTCCCAACAAGGTGAAAAGCTGAGCGCATGTGAGGATAAAGAATTTATGGCGAGCAAGGTGCTTGCCGAATTGTACACTCCCGAAAATGTTGCTAAATTTTTCACTGAAAGGTGGTCGATCCTGCCTCCGTTTAATAAATATATAGGCGCCATCAAGCAGTCTATTGGATGTTATTACGCTGGCTTGTTATATGCCGCCGTTATGACAATCATTCCCTGTATTGAAGGTGTTATCAGAGAAATAGGATTGGTCAAAGGTGGGGATGAAGGAGAAGTTGGAGGACGTAATCTTATTAAGGTGGTCGAAACAATATGTAAAGACATCAGAGACAGAATTTTCAAGGAATACACATGGTTTCCGGAACATGTGATTACAATCGATTTCCTTGAAAATGAAAATGAACAGATTCAGATGCTCAAGAATTTTAAGCTTTTCTTTGAAAGGCAGCTATATGAGCATACCGATAGGATCGAAAGTGATATCCTTCTGAATAGACACTCTATTTTACATGGCCTTAGTTTTGATAGCATTAATGAGTCCTCATACTTGAGACTCCTTAACATGCTTAGCAGTTTGTATTTTATTGCTATCTTGTCAGGTTTCAGAGGACCTAGTTTTTTTCCTGCTCACTCCGAACAATCAATATCATTTCTTGTTGATATTCAAAGAGCTATTTCTAATAACGAAATGCGAAATTTTCAAAACTGATTAACGACCATTGTTTTCCCTATAAGCTCTAAGGCTATGTCTTGGTGTAGGGTGCGTTTCTGCTGTTCTTGAGTGTTTGAGTGTAGAAACCAGAGGGGCATTCCACAACGTTACATCCATATTGTATACAGTGACCTTGCAAGCATATCGTTCCAATCCATTAATAGAGAGTAAGAGACTGACCGATCAAATTCTGTAGAGAAGTATCTATATGCAGAAAATCTATACAGGATCTCGAGAGTGGCAGAGTTATAACCTGCCACCGCTGTCGCTCGAAAATTGCGTAGCCATACGCTATAAATTACTGATTTTATTAAATGTTGAGACAGATTTTGCGTAGTTAAAAAATCTGTAAGATTTTGATCTGTAGGCAAAATTTGTTTTACTTGTAATCAGTAGGTCCCGGGTTCGACTCCTGGTGCCGGCACCATCTAAAAGATGGTTGGAAATCAAAAGCTTGCTGCAACATCAAAACCGCCCCTCGAGGCGGTTTTTTTGTGTCCCAAAGAAATCCGACCCTCTATCTCCGGTTAACCTTGAGCGCGTTGTCGTGTAGCTCCCACAACGTGGCGACTGCTGCGGGTAGCGCGATTGGTAAGTGCACTGGGAGGCCGCTTATCGACCCTGCATACCCGTCGCTGACGCCACCGGCATGCAGGGTGCTGTGTCCCGTCCACTGCGCACATTCAGTGCCGTGTCAGTGGGTGGTGGGGTCGTCACCGGGTGGCGACCACGACTCTGCCTTTGATCTGGCCGTCGATCAGCCGTTCTGCCGCGTCAACCGCCTGTGACAGGGGGATTTCGGTGGCGATCTGCTCGAGGCTATCATTGGACAGCAGTTCGGCGAGACGCTGCCAGGCGGCCATGCGTACCGCCTTGGGCTGCATCACGCTGTCGATGCCGGCCAGGGTGACGCCGCGCAGAATGAAGGGCATGACCGTACCAGGCAGGTCCATGCCCTGGGCCAGGCCGCAGCAGGTGACGGTGCCGCCATAGCGTGTGGAGGCCACCACATTGCTCAGGGTGTGACTGCCAACGCTATCGATGGCGCCCGCCCAGCGCTCCTTCTGCAAGGGCTTGCCTGGTTGCACGAGCTCCTGGCGATCGATAATCGTGCGGGCCCCGAGGGACTTGAGGTATTCCGCCTCATTGACCTTGCCGGTGGCGGCGACCACCTGGTAGCCCAGCTTGGCCAGCAGAGACACCGCAAAACTGCCGACGCCACCGCTGGCGCCCGTCACCAGGACCTCGCCCTGGTCGGGGGTGACGCCATGACGCTCCAGCGCCATGACCGACAACATGGCGGTGTAGCCCGCGGTGCCGATCGCCATCGCACTCTTGGTCGAGAAGGCCGTGGGTAGTGGAATCAGCCAGTCACCGTTCAGACGAGCCTTCTCCGCCAGCCCGCCCCAGTGAGTTTCGCCGACTCCCCAGCCGTTCAGCACTACCTGGTCCCCCACCGCAAACTCCCCATGGGACGATGATGTCACCGTGCCGGCCAGGTCGATCCCCGGCACCATGGGAAAGCTGCGCACGACCGGGCCCTTGCCGGTAATGGCCAGGCCGTCCTTGTAGTTCAGCGTGCTGTAGTCCACCGCGACGGTAACATCGCCTTCAGGCAGGTCCTGTTCGTGGATGGATTCGATGGCAACCTGCTGGTTGTCGTCTTCCTTGCGGATCACGATGGCCTTGAACATGGCTGGCTCCTTTTTAGACTGACTGTCTATGAAATGTCGCGGGAAGGTCCCGCAGGATGCATGGCAGCGGCTTTAGGATGCCGCTCATTAGCGTCAGGGTGCTGGCGAAGTGGTCTGCAGCCCGGCGAGGAAGTGTGACGTGAAGACGTCGATGGGGCGTGGGCCGCGCTCGAGTCTTGCGCGCATGATGGCGCCCTCCCACCCAATCCAGAAGGCTTCGGCGAGCAGCATGCAGTCGCTGTCGCCGGCGATATCACCGCGTTGGCGGGCCTCCTCCAGGCACGCGGCAAGGCGCTGCTGCCAGTCTGCCAGGGTCTCGATCAGCCACTCGCGATAGTGGCTGGGCAGCCCGGCCGCCTCCTGGCCGAGGTTGCCGACCAGGCAGCCGCGACGATACCCATGGCGCGCCATGCCGGCCTTAGCGTCCTCGGTAAAGGCCCGCAGTCGGGCAAGGGGCGGCTGGGAAGCATCCTCCAGGTGGCGCTCGAGCTTGCCCGCAAAGTAGCTGGCATAGCGCTCCATGACCGCCTGGCCGAAGGCTTCCTTGCTGGCGAAGTAGTGGTAGAAGGACCCCTTTGGCACGCCGGCGCGCTTGAGTATTCCCTCCAGGCCAGCGCCCAGGTAGCCATGTTCCGTCAGCGTCTCGAGGCCGCTGGCGATCAGGGCGGCCCGGGCATCGCCTTCCTGGGTGCCGATGCGGTAGTCGGTCTTGGGTGGACGCCCTCGGCGCTTGCTGTTTGCGTGAGTCATGGAAAGATTTTAGACCAGACGTCTATAAAATCAATTGCCACCAAGCTCGAGGCCTCCCTGACGGCATGTCTGACGTCGGCAGGCGATGCAGGCCGCCAGCGTCGGATACGGCGGGCGCGCTTTGTGGGGGGGACAACATGCGAATGGCCAGCGCCCGGAGGGGACGCTGGCCATGGGGATATCGCCTATGTCAGGCGTTGGTTCAGGCCTGGGCTGACAGGCTCTCCACGGGGGCACGAGACTCGCTGGATTTACGCATCAAGCTGATGACCACGAAGATGGCCGAGTTAATGACCAACCCACAGAATCCCGGATGCCAGCCGAATGGCGCGTCCACGCCAAATTGCAGCAGCAGGGTGATCACTGCGCCGACACTGAGCCCGATAAAGGCCGCTGTCTGGGACGCACGCCGCCAGAAAAGAGCCCCCAGCAGCATCGGCAGTAGCTGAACAATGATGCCGTAGGCGCCAAGCAGCAGGCTCACCAGTGAGCCAGGATTGGCCAGCGCCAGGAGATAGGCCAGCAGTGAGATCACGATGACGCCATAGCGGGTCATCGACAGCGCCTGTTGCTCGGGCAGGGCGCGCATGCGTGGTGCGAACTGGACGACGTCTCTGACCAGAATGGTGGCGGAGGTATGCGCCAGGTTGGCCGCCGTGGACATGGCGGCGGCCAGCGCGCCGGACAGCGCCAGTCCGATGACCCAGGCCGGAAGGTCAGCCAGCTCCACGACGATGGTCAACAGCACCTGGTCCGGGGATTCCAGCGGCGTATCCGCCAGCAGCACGATACCGGCAAAGCCAATGATCAGCAGCGGCACCAGCAGATAGCTGTAAAGCGGATACAGCACGAACACCCGCTTCAGCGTCCTGACGTCCCGCGCGCTGTAAAACTTCATGAAGATGTGTGGCCACATCACGCAGCCCAGCGCGCTGACCAGTACAGCGGTCGAGAAGGCACCCCAGCCCATTCCGGTAGCGCCCGGCATGGTCAGATACTCCGGTGCCTGATCCTTGATCTGCTGGAACATCTCGCCGACGCCGCCGAAGAACTGCTCGGCTGTCGTCAGTCCGAGGGCCCAGGCGATGACGACCATCATCAAGCCCTGCATCAGGTTGGTCCAGCCGATGCCCTGAAGGCCGCTGGCGTAGACATAGGCGGCGACCACCCCGCATGCCAGCAGGCTGCCGAGCCAGAAGGGGATGGTGCCCGAGGTCGCGGCCTCGAACAGCAGGCCAGCACCGGCGATTTGAATCGTCAGATAGGGAATCATCGCCAGCACACTGACCACACCAATGACCAGTCCCAGCAGGTTTTTCGGCGTAGGATAGCAGGCAGACAGGAACTCGGCCTGAGTCAGGAACCCGTGGCGCCGACCCAGTCGAGATATGTGCGGTGCAATCAGCCACCAGACAATGACCGCCAGGGTCAGGTAGGCGATGATATAGAACGCCGGAGCGCCCTTGCTGTAGGCCCAGCCGGGAGCGCCGAGAAAGGCAAAGGCAGAGAAGATCTCTGCGCCGAGGATGAAGAACAGCACCAGCAGGCCCATATGGCGGCCGCCCGCCACATATCCTTCCAGCGATGAGGTCTGACCGCGACGAGCGCGCAGGCCGACCAGCAGGACCACCACCAGGTAGCCCACCGTCATCGCGGTGATCAGCATCGAATCACTCATGATCCACCTCCTTCTCGGCGTCCTTGCGATAGGCGATCACCAGGCCGACGAAGAGTGCGAAGACCCAGGCGACGTACCAGAACATGAAGAAGGGCATGCCAAGGATGATGGGGTCGATGCGATTGGCGATAAGAGCCCCTGGCCAGACCATGGCCAGGGTGCAAAGCACGAAGTAGAGCAGCAGGCCTTTCGACGGCATGCCAGTGGAGTGTTTCATGAGAGACCTCTTGTTGTGGATTGTGGTCGTGGACGCTGTTGCCAGCTGATATCCCTGCGGGCGTCAGCTGTGATCGGCCAGCTGTGACTGGCCAGCGGCGATCGGGTCAGGAGGCCTTGGCCAGTCCTTCGAGCGCGATGGCGACCAGCAGTTGGCTGCCGGTAGGAATGATGGCGTCGTTGAAGTCGTAGCGAGCGTTGTGCAACGGCGGAGTGTCCGGCGTGTCGGCGCTGCCCAGGAAGAAGTAGGCACCAGGGCACTGCTCCAGCATGAAGGCGAAATCCTCACCCCCCAGGCTTGGGGCTACCTCTTGCTCCAGCGCCGATTCACCGAGCACCTCGCGGGCCGTATCGATGACATGCTGAGTGGCCTCGGGGTGATTGATGGTGGCGGGGAAAATGCGCTGATGGTCGACCTCGACCTGGCCCCCGTAGGTGGCTGCGACACCGTCGCAGGTACGGGCGATGGCGTCGGCAATGCGGTCCTGTGTGGCCAGGTCGAGGGTGCGGACGGTGCCGCTCAGGCGGACCTCATCGGGAATGATGGCGAAACCATCGAGTTCTCCGCCCTTGATCCCGCACAGGCTAAGGGCGGCAGGCGACAGCGGGTCGGCATCGCGCGATACCACACTGTGCAATGCCTGAATGAGGGCTCCGGCCATGCGCACCGGGTCGATGGAGAGATGAGGGTTCACGCCACCATGACCGCCCTTGCCACGGACGCAAATGTCGAGGCGGTCGGTCGCAGCCATGATCGGGCCGGGGCGGATCGCGACTTGGCCCCTGGGCAGGGCGGGCCAGTTGTGCAGGCCGTAGATCGCGTCCATGGGGTAGCGCTCGAACAGGCCGTCCTTGACCATTTCGCGTCCGCCACCCAGGCCCTCTTCTGCCGGCTGAAAGACCAGGTAGACGATGCCGGAAAAGTCGCGGTGGCGAGCCAGGTAACGCGCGGCACCAATCAGCATGGTGGTATGACCATCATGCCCACAGGCGTGCATGATACCGGGCACTTCGGAGGCATGAGCGTGGTCGCTGGCCTCCTGGATCGGCAGCGCATCCATGTCCGCACGCAGCCCTATGCGACGCCCGTTGTCCGCCGCCAGGCCCTTGATGGTGGCGACCACACCCGTACCGCCCAGACCCTTTTCGTAGGGTATATCCAGGCGTTCAAGCTCTTCACAGACCCGCGCCGAGGTGGCGTGCTCCTTGAACCCGAGCTCGGGGTGGCGGTGAAAATGATGGCGAAGTTCCGTCAGGCTTTGCAGTTGATCGTCGAAGAACGAGGTGTCGATAGTCAGGTTCATGGGATGCCGCAGATGTGTGAATGATGTTCACCATCATGGTCGGCGGCTTTTTATAGATAAAATATTATTATTTTTCTATTACCATGCTTTTATTGTATGGATGCCGGGTGTCTGGCATGCCCTTGAGGGCGTCGGCGCCGTTGGCTGGACCACGAGGAGGCGAGCATGGACTTCAAGCAATTGCGCTATTTCCTGGCGGTGGTCGAGGAGGGCTCGATCTCCCGCGCTGCCCGGGAGATTCCGCTGGCCCAGCCCGCCCTGACACGGCAACTCAGGCTGCTGGAGGAGTCGGTAGGGGCAACGTTGCTGGAGCGTTCGCGTCACGGTGTCAGCCTCACGGCAGCCGGCAGTGCGTTTCACCGAGAGGCGAGGCGGCTACTACGGGAGTTCGAGACGGCCAAGCACGATGCGCGGCGTATCGCCGATGGCCAGCTTGGTCAGCTGCGCTTGGGCGTGACGGTCATGCACCTGTGGGTGCCGCAGATTGTCAGGCTGCTCAATCAGTTTCGTCAGAGCTACCCAGATGTCAGCCTGAAGGTGCAGTCACTGCTGTCTGCCCCACAGGTGGAGGCGCTTCGGCATCATCAGCTGGATGCAGGCATGCTGTTCTTCCCCCCACAGGACGATGATCAGCTCGACAGCCACTGCCTGTATGAAGATCGACTGGTGCTGGTCGTGAGCAAAGGTTCCCGGCTGGCGCGGCACCCGCCGAAGACACTGGCTGAACTGACCGGCGAGGATTTCATCTGGTTCGAGCGAAGCGCGACGCCGGTCTACCACGACAAACTCATCCATGCGTTTCAGCGGCGCGGCTTTACTCCGCATGTGGTTCAGGAAGGGACCGACAATGCGACCATGCTATGCCTGGTGGCGGCTGGTATGGGCTGTACCATCATGCCGGAGATGACCATGACGGGGGCGCCGGAAGGCGTCGTCAGCATCGCGCTGGATGACCTCGACATGGTCTTGCCATTGATGCTGGTGTGGCGGCGAGACGCCAGCCTGCCGGCGGTGCGTCGGCTGATCGACGTTGCCGAATCCCTGGCACTGAGTCGTTGATTACCGCTCAGCTCCTTTCTCTGCCGCCGGGAACGTTGGCGCACAACAGCAGGCCTGGGATCTGCAGCTGACGGCGTCCGCGTCACGGGGACGCCGTCCTATCCCGCTGGGTCGCTGCCCGGTGAGCGTCAGAGCACCATCGCTGCGATCCAGGCGAAGACCAGCATACCGAGGTTGCAGTGCAGGAAGGTGGGGATGACGCTGTCCCGAATATGGTCGTGCTGGCCGTCGGCGTTCAAGCCGGCCGTGGCCCCGAGGGTAATGGTCGACGCAGGCGAGCCGGCATCGCCGAGGGCGGCAGAAGCGCCCAGCAGGGCAATGGCCGCCAGCGGGTCAAAGCCCAACGTCAGCGCCAGCGGCAGATAGATCGGGGCCAGGATGGGCACGCTGGCAAAGGAATCGCCAAAGCCGATGGTAATGAACAGACCGACGATCAGCATGACCGCTGCGCCCACCGCCATGTTGCCGCCAATCAACGCTGCCGAGGCGCTGACCAGGGCGTCGATTTCCCCCGTCGCGGTCAGTACGCCGGCGAAGCCTGAGGCGATGGTGATGATGACGGCGATCTGAGCCATCATTCGCAGCCCATCGGTGAACACGTCGTCCTGCTCCTGCCAGCGGAAGATGCCGCCAAGGGTCAGAATCAGGAAGCCCACCATGGCTCCGATCAGCAGTGAATCAAAGCTAAGCTGAAAGACCAGCGCCACGGCCAGCGCCGCCAGCGTGATAATGAGCTGAAGGGGCTTCAGCCGCGAGGGGGGGGCCGGCCGGGTGATCGCGACGGCGGCGTCAGGAGTGGCGTAGTCCCGCGGCCTGCGGTAGCTGATGAATACTGCCACCAGCAGCCCTGCGACCAGTCCCAGCACGGGTAAGGCCATGGCCTTGGGCGCCATGTCGGCAGTCGCTGTCAGGCCGTGTGCAGCGCCCACGCTGTTGACGTTGGCCAGCAGGATCTCGTTGAGGAAAATGGCGCCAAATCCGGTGGGTAGCAGCAGGTAGCTGGCGCTGATAGAGCACGCCAGAATGCAGGCTACGGCGCGGCGGTCGACCTTGAGACGGTCCAGCACACCAAGCAGCGGTGGGATCAAGATCGGGATAAAGGCGATATGCACCGGCACCAGATTCTGGGACATCAGCGAGGCCACGATGAATAGCCCGAACAGCGTCCATTTGACGCCGCGCCGAGTGCCTTCCTCGTGACTGCCAAGTCGCGATGAAATGGCATCGGCCAGCAGCTCCAGCAGGCCACTGCGGGACAGCGCAACGGCGAAGGCGCCGATCATCACATAGGTCAGACCGACCTGAGCGCCTACCAGCAGATTGTCGTTGAACGCGCCGATGGCGTCGGTCATCGGCATCCCCGCATGCAGTGCGCCGAGCATGGCCGCACTGATCAAGGCAATGGCCACTGGAATCCTCAGCAGGCAAAGGATGATCATGCTGAGAATGGTCAGCACTACCGCGTTGATGTGATAGCCGACTGCCAGGCTGATGCCGTACAGCGCGGCGCACACCACGAGGATAGGAAGCGCCTGGGCGCGGCTGTCTTGACGGCGCGCTGAGGCCGCCGGAATTGCATTGTCGGGCATGGTGTCTCCGGCTCAATCTGAGCCATGTGTCCAGGTGGTTACGGGGCGGCCAGTGAGGGGTGCGACGCGGGTTTGACGCTGCTCACCTCTCAGTGTGCTGGCAGCGGAAAACGTCACTGGCGCCAAGATCATACCTCAAGACACCGCTCGCCAGGCGTCTAACCCTGCAAGCCTCCTGTCATGTCAGGTGCTATTTCAGGTACTTGCCAGACCGGTGATTCACCATGCCAATAAAAAGCGCCGCCCTGATGGGGCGGCGCAACATCGCCAGGACGCGGTGGCGTGTCTATGTCTCAGGCCATGGCCGCCGCTGGGCTGGGCATGGGCTGAGGGGGAGGTGGTGTCGTCGCCATGAGCGCCCGTTCCAGGTCCATGGCCTTGCACTTGTAAGCGGTACAGTTGGCGCAGTGCACGCTGTCACCGTCGTCGCGACCAACAGGAAGAGTGAAGCGGCTGTGACCGCAGATGCTGCAGTTGAGGTCTAGAGCAACGGTAATCATGTGCTGCACTCCTGTGCGACAGCACTGCGGTGTTGGCCATGTTGCTCTCTGCGGATGGCCATCATCAGGCTGCGAGACTTGTTGAGAAATCGCAGATAGTCCGGTGTCTGACGCTGCTCCCAATCGGCAACGGTGGCGTGGAACTCGTCACACTCGACGCAGCGGAGTTCATCCCAGTCATTGTGCTGCGAAGCGGATGCCGGAATAAGTGTGGCCTGGTCATGGCCGCACAGTGTGCATGTGATGGGGTAGTACATCTGGCGCCCTCCTTGGCGCGTCATCTTTCATCGCTCCTTGCGAGGTTACGCTGCAAGTGGTGGCTCGCTGCCTTGCTGGCCTACCCCTTGCGGCGTCATGTACAAGGTTGTCATGCATTTCTATTTTGTGCAAGTTGTGTATAGCTTATACGGGGTGCGCTTGCGCTGTGGCGCCGCCGACGTTTCTTTCGACGCAGCATGATGACGCCTCTTTGTGACGTTTTGATGGATAGGGTGAGGGGAAAGCATCGGGTAGAAAAATACTTGTACGAAATATTAATCTGGTCTAGTTTTTGTACATGATGTTGTTACATATCGCCTCGGTGTTCTGAGTGGTGCATATGGCCTTGGTTCACAGGGCTTTGGTTTACGGGGCCTCGGTTTCAGGAGCCAGGTTTCAGGAGCTCTGGTTTAAGGAGCCGGGTTTGCGGAACGCAGGTTGAGAAGCCCTGGTGGGTTGGGCTCCGGTGCCACGAGCCGACAGGTCCACCGAAGGCATGATGTCAGGAGGAAGGAGCATGAAGGCAAAGGGACTTTTGGTCGCCGGGTTGCTGTTCAGCGCCTCGGCAGTTTGCACCAGCGCAGCAGCGGCTGAGGGCGACACGCTGTGGCAGGTGATTCAGGACGATGAGCGCTTGACGACATTTGCTACCGCGGTGGAGGCGTCCGACCTGGACGAGCGCATGAGCGAGGAAGGGGAGATGACGGTCTTCGCGGCGACCCAGGAAGCTTTCGACGCGCTGCCCGAAGGCCGCCTCGACGATTGGCTGAGCGACGACAAGACTCAGCATCGTCGTCTGGTCGAAGTTGTGTCCTATCATCTCGTGGATGGCGCGTGGCAGCCAGGCGACAGCGATGTTGTCACCACCCTGCAGGGTACCGACATGTCGGTCGAGGAGCAGGATGGTGATTGGCAAGTAGGCAACGCGACGCTGGTAGAACGTGACATTCAGGCAAGCAATGGTGTCATCCACATCATTGACGCTGTGCTGATTCCGGAGTGAGTTCTGAACTGACTAATAGGTTTCGATCGAATCCTGTCCCGTCTTGCCGCCCTTCAGGGCGGCTTTTTTTGTCATGAACAGGCGTAGGGGAACACTGCATGAATTCCGCCGCTTCGCTGCGTTACGCGCTGCTCAATTTCCTCACCTATACCGCATAGGCTCCGGGGGCAGCGCTGCGTGGGCCTTGCGCCGCTAGGCTGATGACTTCAGCACTTCCTTAGCGAGGGCTGTCGGTGCGCCAGTAACGGCGTGTCAGGCGTACCAGCAGGGCCAGAGTCAGGGCCGCATAGACGGCGGCCATGACATCATCCGCGACAATGCCCAGGCCGCCGCCGATGCCTTCGATCTCCCGCACGGGGGATAGCTTGGAAATATCGAACAGACGAAACAGCAGGTATCCGAGCGGCAGCATGATCCGTCGGCGGTGGCGCGAGAAGGCCAGAACTACCAGCGGCAGGGCTACCCACTCATCCAGTACGATCTGGGAGAGATCGCCGCCTCCCAGCCACAGCGAGGCAAAGTGGCAGATGGGAACGGCGGTCAGGATCAGCAACAGCGCGATCGCAAGCCGTCGTGCCGGCGGCAGGCGCAGCAAGTACCAGGCCACGGGAATGCCGATCAAGGTTCCGACGGTTCCGGGGGCCCAGGGCGAGTGGCCTAGCCCGAAGCCTGTGGCGATCCAGATCAGCAGGTCCTGCATGACACCTCTCCAGCAGTGCGCCCCAGGGTATCGTCAGGCGCCAAGACGCCGATAGTGGCGATTGGAGAGCAGGAACGCAATGCGAACATCCCAGTGTGGTGTAACGCTCAGGCTCCAAGTGCTAGCGGCTCGGGCCGTGCCGTTTCAGCTGGCCAGCGGCTCGTCCATGCTGTCGCTATTGTCCCCATGACCCCCGGCGCTGGCGTCCGGGTCGCTGGCGATGGGCAGGACATCGACTTCGACCTCAAGCTGTTGCCGGCCGCCACCGGTCACGACGCCCTTGATCGGCGCTACGTCGTCATAGTCTCGGCCCCAACCCAGCAGCAAGTGACGCTCGCCAACGCGCACACCGTTGGTGGGGTCGAGGTCCAGCCAGCCCCACCCCGGTATCAGCACCGCGAACCAGGCATGTGAGGCGTCTGCCCCTAGCAGGCGGGGCTGCCCAGGAGGCGGACTGGTCTCCAGGTAGCCGCTGACGTAACGAGCGGCCAGGCCGATAGAGCGCAGGGCGGCGATCGCAAGATGGGCAAAATCCTGGCAGACCCCGCGACGCTCTACCAGTACCTGCGACGGCGTGGTTTCCAGGTTGCTGAACTGACTGTCGTAGTAGAACTCGTCATAGATACGGCGATTAAGGGCATCCACACACTCCACCAGGTCGCCGCCAGGGGGAAAGCAGGCCTCCACCCACGCCGCCAGCAGTGGACGACGCTCGATATAGGCCGAGTTTTCGAGAAATGGCTGAGCTTCCCAGTAGCTCGTGGTGCCAGGTGTTGCCAACAGGTCGCGGCAGGTTTCCCAGGACATGGCATTGGCAGGGGGCTGGGGCCGTGGGGAGGTGGTGATCCGCGCTTCCAGGGTCACTTCCAGCACCTGGTGCGGCGTGTCGATGGCAAACAGGTTGATACGGTTGCCAAAGGCATCGCAGCGTTGCTGGTGCAGCGGAGTCAGGGGCGATGTGGACAGGCGCGCGAAGGCCACCTGTTGCCAGCCCAGCACGCGAGGGGACAGACAGGCTTCGTTCTCGCTGAGCGTCACGATCTCGCTATAGCGATAGCGGGTGGTATGGCGCAGGTAATAGTTCATCTTGCAGTGCCCGAGCGAGGGCCTGATACGCGCATGACGCAGCGCCGGCTGGCAGGCACGTCATGGCCAAGGATGGACCGTCCTGCGGTCCCGGCATACGAGGACATGATGAGTGCGATGTGTCTCCTGATGACGAAGGGATACAGCACCCGTGGCGCTGTGATCAAGATGTACCCCAGGCTGGGCATCGGCTCAAGTCCGCCGTATGCCCGTTGAGCTGCACTGTAACCTTATACCCTCAGAACCTCATCCCTCAGGACCCCTGGCAAATATCCGCAGGTGGGTCCATGAGCTTGGCTCGCTTTCCTGACCAAGCTCTCCAGACCAAACTCTCCAGACCAAACTCTCGTGGCCAAACCATCCACACCCCTTTGGCGGCGACAAAGCATCCACATCCTGTTGAGGTTGGAGAGGCCGGCGTCAGCCCGTCGTGACGCACTGTCCTGGTGCGCGCGTCGGCAGAAGTGCCCCGAGGACGAGCCAGCAGCCTACCAGGGGAGTGACGCATGCGTCGCCATGTGGCCGTTGCGGTGCCGATTGTCCCGGCGGCTAACTTACCTGTGTCCGATACGGCAGATTTTCTGTGTTCTGGTACAGACCTTGCTATACAGCAGGTAGGGGACCCCGATATGTCGATGGGATGTACGCCAGTCTGGTGCATCACGATCCGGTGCAGGATGCCCCGGTGGACGAAGGCATAGCAGGGTAGACCGCTGTTGATAACAAGAGGGTGTGCCGATGAGCCATGTGGATTGGCAGCAGTACAACTGCGCTGGGTTCTACGATGAACTGGTGGCCATGCCCGGGATGCCGCGGGACGCGGCCAAGATGCTGTGCGACGTGCTGGAGGGATTTGCGCCGGATGAGCTGGCTGAGCGCAAGACGGCGGCAGAGATTGCCATCAGAACCATGGGCATCACCTTCACGGTGTACTCGGAAGGCAGCATGATCGATCGGGCCTGGCCCTTCGATATCGTACCCAGGATCATTCCCGCCGATGAATGGCGGCGTACCGAAGCCGGCCTGAAGCAGCGCGTCGAGGCGCTCAACCTGTTTATCGACGACCTCTACCATGACCAGAAGGTCATCAAGGATGGGGTCTTGCCCGCCGATGTGCTGGCGCAGTCGGTCAACTTTCGTCCCCAGTGTGTCGGTATCGACCCGCCCCACGGCGTCTGGGCACACATTTGTGGGTCCGACCTGGTGCGCGGTGGGGACGGCACGATCTACGTGCTGGAAGATAACCTGCGAATCCCCTCCGGCGTCTCGTACATGCTCGAGAACCGCAACGTGACCAAGCGCGTGCTGCCGGAGCTGTTTGCCTCGGGCAAGATTCTTCCCGTGGACGATTATGTGCCCCAGCTTTACGACATGCTGGCCGGCATGTCGCCTCGTCCCTGGGACGACCCGCAAGTGGTGGTGCTGACGCCGGGGATCTACAACTCTGCCTACTACGAGCATGCCTATCTGGCGCAGCAGATGGGGGTGCAGCTGGTCCAGGGCTCTGACCTTGTCGTCGATGATGACGATGTGGTCTACATGCGCACGGTACAGGGGCTGACCCGGGTAGACGTCATCTATCGGCGTATCGATGATGCCTTCCTCGACCCGGAGGCCTTCCGTGCCGACTCTGTATTGGGGGTGCCGGGACTGATGCGGGCCTGGCGCAGCGGCAAGGTGGCACTGGCCAATGCCCCCGGGGCCGGGGTGGCCGATGACAAGGTCGTTTATGCCTTCGTGCCGCAGCTGATCAAGTACTACCTGGACCAGGATGCCTTGCTGCCGAACGTACCGAGCTACCTCTGCATGCTTGAGGAGGATCGGCGCTACGTGCTGGAGCACCTGCATGAACTGGTGGTAAAGCCGGCCAACGAGTCAGGCGGCTACGGCATGCTGATGGGCCCTCAGGCCTCCCAGGCGGAACGCGACGCCTTCGCCAAGTTGATCCAGCAGGATCCGCGCAACTACATGGCCCAGCCCATGCTCAACCTGTCGACCACGCCGACCCTGTTCGACGGTCGGCCTGAGCCTCGCCACGTCGATCTTCGGCCCTTCATCCTGTCTGGCCAGGATGGTGCCTATGTCACCACCGGCGGCTTGACCCGTGTTGCGCTGGTAAAGGGGTCGCTGGTGGTCAACTCGTCCCAGGGCGGGGGCAGCAAGGACACCTGGATCGTCGAGACGGGGGAGGACTGAGACCATGCTGATGCTTTCAAGAGTCGCCGAGAACCTGTACTGGATGGCCCGCTATATCGAACGGGCCGAGGACACCGCGCGCCTGATCAATGTCTCCAGCCACCTGATGCTCGACATGCCCTATCGACAGCCGCTGGGTTGGGCGGCGATGGTCGATATCACCGGAGGCGGGGAGCTTTTTGCCACCCTTTACGATGAGCCCAATGACCGCAACGTCATCCAGTTTCTGTGTGCTGACCGGCGCTACTCCGGGTCGATTCTGTCCGCCCTGGCTCAGGCCCGGGAAAACCTGAGGACTACCCGGGACGTGGTGCCCCGGGAAGTCTGGGAAGAGATCAACCAGCTCTACATGAATGCCAGCGCCCAGGCTGATGCCGGGTTGGGGCCTGGCCGTCGCGAGGTCTTTCTCAAGCTGGTGATTCGTGGCTGTCAGACGCTGATTGGCCTGATCGAAGGTACCCTGAGCTACGGCGGTCCGCGGACCTTCATGATGTTGGGTCGCCAGCTGGAGCGTGCCGACATGATCACCCGCATCATTGATGTGCGTTCGGCCAACCTGCTGCAGCGAGACAGTGATGAGATTCGGCCCTTCGAGCACCTGCAGTGGATGAGTGTGCTGAAGTCACTGACCGCCTACCAGATGTATCGCCAGCACGTGCGTTGTCGAGTAAGAGCCACTGACGTACTGCGTTTTCTGGTGCAGGACGGCAAGTTTCCACGCTCGGTGTCGCGCAGTCTGAAGGACAGCATGCGTGCGCTGCGCTCGCTGCCGCGGCATGACAGGGCATTGGCCACCGCGACGCTGGTTCACGCCGATGTGGCCGAGGCCGACGTGCTGGCGCTGGTTCGTTCTCCCGAGGCGCTGCACGAGTTCATCGACACCCTGCAGCAGGGCGTTGCAGAGCTGCATGCCGCCATTGCCCGCACGTACTTTCCGACGCTGGATGACCTGGAAGAAGTGGCGCTGGCGACGGTGGCCAACGAGGAATAGCGGGACGTCGCGAACGGTAGCTACGCCATGCGCCGACCCGCTGTCGGCGCCATGGCGGAATCTTGAGCGGTCGAGTCGTTGACGTCCGCCATCACCCGTATGACCTTCCATGCCTGCTGTTGCTCGCTGACGGCACAGGGGTCAGGCAAGCGTTTGCTGTGACGCGGCGTCTGCATGGCGGGCAGACAGCACCATCTCGTGGACGTAGCGCAGCTTGGCGGCAATGGTCGGCGTAATCACTTCCGGGACCAGGTCGAGCAGGCCCATCTCGCGGTTCATTTCATTGAAGCCCAGGCTCAAGCGACCAAAGGTATAGAGCATGGCGTCCAGGTCCTCGTCAAAGCCGGTGGGGGGGATGCCGAAGTGTCCGGCGGTATCGAGGATCGCCACCATGTCGAGGTAGAAGCCGAAGGTCTCGGCGAAATCCTCCCAGGGGTGCATGGTGGCGTAGGCGGACAGGTGGCGCTCTCGCCAGTCTGCAGGTGGACCCTGCTGGTAGTGGCGCTCGAGGGCGTCGCTGTAGCTGGGGTGGCGATGGTCACCAAAGACGGCGATGCAGGCGTCTTCGTCTCTTCCCTTGATCAACAGCTCCCAATAGTAGTGACCGATCTCGTGTCGGAAATGCCCGATCAGCGTCCGATGAGCCTCATTGAAGTCGGTGCGCAGGCGTTCGCGTTCGACATCATCGGCCTCCTTGACGTTGATGGTGATGTGCCCGCCGGCGTGCCCGGTAAACACTGGCATGCCTTCTTCGCTGCTGTGCCATCCTCCCTCTACCGGTAGTTCGTCCGCCAGGAACGAAAAGGATAATGGCGGGTCGGCCTTGTCTGGGCTGACCTCATGGGGAAGCCCCAACAGATCAAGGGTATAGAACAGCCGTCGCTTGGCACTCTCGAGCTTGGCCCAGCGCTCGCGATGGCCTTCGATGGACAGGTCCGGAATGGCCCGGTTGTGGCGGCAGCAGTCACACAGGGTTATCCCCTGGTCGGCCTCCTGGGCCGTGAGCATGCGATTGCACACCCCTTCCACTGCATAGTTATGACACTTGACCAGCAGGGTGCCACAGCCGTCGTCGACACAGCGGTAGCGCCCGTTAGCTTGCCGCTCCATGGCGACCAGCGCATTGCATCCCGGACACCAGCCCACCTCCGTCGCGCAGACCAGGCATTGGGTGTTATCGAAGAACAGCCGATTGTCGCAGCGGTGACAGGGGTAGTGGCGCATTGAGGCGTCCTCGATCAACGGCAATACATCAGTTGCCGCTAGTATAGCCAGCCTAGTGGTCAGCGCTGTGTTGAGTGTGCTCAACGGATGGTCAGACCTGTCCCCTGCGCCAGGCTGGCTCGCTCACCGGCATCAGCCGAAGCGTTGAGACGGCCCTTGGCATAAATGCGCCAGGAAGTTTGCCTGGTCCTCGGCGAGGCGGGGTTGCCAGGGGGATTCGTAGATCGCGAAGTGGCCGGTGTCGTAGGTCTTGAGGGTGACCCGGCCCTTGAGGCTGTCGGCCAGTCGGTAGCCGGGGGCAATCGGCGTCACGCTATCGCGGAGGCAAAGTTGCAGCAGCAGCGGACAGGACAGCCGGTGGGCGATCTTGACGGGCCGATAGAGTCCCAGCGCCAGCAGCGCACGCGGGGCAATGCGGTTGTCGAAATCGTCACCGGCAAAGCGCTGAATGCCTTCCAGCGCATCGGGTGCGGTGAGTGCGGCCAGCGTGCCCGACTCACCTGCCAGCGGGATATAGTGTGGGGACCGCCCGAGGCTGCCGCGTATCAAGTCGGCAAGGCCCGCGCCGGTCATGCGCAGGAAGGTCCCTATCCCTTCGTCCTTCAGCTTCACCAGTGATGAGGCCTGGCCGTCCAGCATGGGATTCATGGCGATGACGGCGGCGATATCCCGACGCCGTGCCGCCAGCTGGAGGACGTGGGCGGAGGAAAATGACGTCCCCCATAGCACCAGCGGACGGAGCGGTTCGAGGCTGCGCGCATGATCGATGGCCGCGAGGTAGTCCTGCTGCTGACGGCGAATGCCGAGCAGCTGGCGCGGTTCCCCAGCGGAGCGTCCGAAATGGCGATAGTCGAAGGCGAGCACGCTGTGGTCCGCCTGCTGGAGCGCCATGGCGTAGGGCATCAAGCCGCCCTCGACGGTGCCGCCAAGGCCATGGGCCATGACCACCAGGGCACCGCTGTCCGGCGTCGCTGACGCCGACGGTAGCCACCAGCCGTGGCAACGGGTGCCTTGGCTAGGAAATTCCACCTGGCGAATGGGCTCTGGGTGTCTGTTGCTATCGCTCATGGCGAGGCCTTGTCTCTCACCGCTTGGCCCGGTATCCCGGGGTGGTGGGGAGCGAGCTCCAGGGTCATGTAGACGCTGTTAGGATCGACGACATAGTCGGCGAAGGGCGCGCAGGTGACGAAGCCATGCTGTGCATAGAAGCGCCGGGCCGGGGCAAACCCAGGCTGGGAGCCCGTCTCAAGGCTCAAGCGTCGGTAGCCGCGCTGACGAGCTGCCGCTATCAGGTGTTCGAGCATCCGCGTGGCGATGCCACGTCTCAGTTGATCCGCAGCAGTGCGCATTGACTTGATCTCGCCGTGATCGTGGCCAATCGCCTTCAGCGCCACGCAGCCGACAAGTCGATCCTGCTCCCACAGCCCCCACAGGGTGACGTCATCGCCCTTCAATTCGTCCAGGCTAAGTGCGTGCTGGCTCTCCGGAGGAGAGTCTGGCGCCAGTCGCTTGAGGTCTCGGCGGTGGGCGCGAATCATGGCCACCATGTCGGGGTGAGTCAGATCATCTTGCTTGAACTGAAACATAAGGGTCCTCGAAGATGCTGGCGCCTGGCCGGGCCAGCCACGGACTTGTGTATCGCAGTCTCCGATCACAGTCTCCGATCACAGTCTCCGATCACAGTCTACAATGCTAGGCCGCATCCGGCGAAATGCGTACCCAGGCCGCGAGTGGCTATCAAGTCTGGCGCGTCAGGGCATCGTGGCAGGAGACGTCCACTGTCATGACGACCTATTTTAGCCAGGTTATGTGCCATAACGTCGTCGTTTTGAAGGGCGGCGTTCCCGGTCAATGACGTCGATCGACAAAGCATAGATATATGCGCGTTATGTAATCTTATGTTGCGGTGAATTAAGGCCCGCTTAAGGTTGGCGGTCCATGCTGTCCCTCCTGCACTTGCTGATGGAGAGGCCAAGATGGCGCCCGTTACCTTGTCGGTACTGATCCCCGCCCACAATGAGTCGGCCAATCTGCCCGGCCTGCTCGACGAAATTGCCCAAGCCCTGGCGGACCATGACCACGAAGTGATTGTGGTGGACGATGGTTCGGATGATGACAGTTGGACGGTACTGGTCAGCCGGGCTAACCGACAGCCGACGCTTAGACCGCTGCGTCATCACAGTAGTGCGGGCCAGAGCACGGCGCTGTGGCAGGCCGCCCGACATGCGCGGGGGGAGTGGTTGGCCACGCTGGATGGCGATGGTCAGAACGATCCCGCCGATATTCCTGCGTTGTTGCAGGTCGCCATCGCCGAACGAGCCGACCTTGTCGGCGGCCATCGAGTCCGACGCCAGGATAGCTCCCTGAAGCTGTTTTCCTCGAAGGTGGCCAACGCGGTTCGCGCCCGTTTGCTGGGTGACGGCTACCCCGATAGCGGCTGTGGCATCAAGGTCATCCGTCGAGCAGCATTCGCCTCCTTGCCCTACTTCGATCATATGCACCGCTTCCTTCCTGCCCTGATCACCAGCCAGGGCGGTCGCTGTCTGGCTCGGCCGGTCCATCACCGGCCCCGTGGTCAGGGAGCCTCCCACTACGGTCTCGGCAATCGGCTATGGGTAGGCATCGTCGACATGCTCGGGGTCATGTGGCTTCAGCGACGCAGTCGCCTGCCGGTGGACTGCCGCTGCGTGGACAATGCCCTGGACCTGCCTCGGGTCAGCGATAGTACAGCGCTTCCATCTCACTTCATCGCGACTCAAGCGACCAATGACCAATCAGTGCCTGCTGTGCCGACGCTGGAGCCGATGCGATGACCTGGAACCTATGGTTGCTGATCGGCTTTCTTGGCCAGGCGCTGTTCTCCGCTCGGTTTATCGTGCAGTGGATTGCCAGCGAGAAGGCGCGGCGCAGTGTCGTGCCTGTGGCTTTCTGGTTCTTAAGCCTGGGGGGCGGGGCCACGTTGCTTGCCTATGCAATCCACCGTCGTGACCCGGTGTTCATCATGGGGCAGGGCGCGGGCCTGTTCATCTATTTGCGGAATCTGATGCTGATGCGCAAGGCGTCCCAGCGTGACCGTAACGTTCGCCAGGCGGCGTAGTCGCCGAGCGGGCCTTGGTGGTGTGTCTGTGCTCTGCTCAAGGCCAGCGTGCCTGATCAGAACCCTGTTGAGGAAAGCAGCATGTTCGTAGTGGGATTACCCCGTCGCCCCGGCTGGGGCTGGTGGCTGGGCCTTGTCGTCTTTGCCGTGGCGCTGTTGGCCCTGGGCCTTGGCTGGCGGGATCCGTGGCCCGCCGATGAACCACGTTTTGCGCTCAACGCGGTGGAAATGCTGGTCACCGGTGAGTTCTGGATTCCTCATCGGGGCGGAGAGCTGTATGCCGACAAACCCCCGATCTTCATGTGGGCCAGTGCCTTCTTCATCTGGCTGACCGGATCCATGCGTATCGGCTTCATGCTGCCCTCGCTGTTGGCGGGGCTCGGCACCCTGGGTCTGATCGTGGATCTGTGTCGTCGCCTGCATGGCCCCCGGGTGGGTCTGCTGGCGGGTATCGCGACGCTGGCCACGTTGCAGTTCGTGCTGCAAGCCAAGACCGCTCAGATCGACATGCTGCTGACATTTTTCACCACGCTGGGTACCTACGGCGTGTTGCGTCACGCCTTGCTCGGACCCGCCCGGGGCTGGTGGCGGGCAGGCTTCGTCGCCATGGGGGCTGGCATCCTGACCAAAGGCGTGGGCTTTCTGCCGCTGGCGCTGTTGCCCGTCTGGGGCGTGATCAGTTGGCGCGGTCGTCACCAGGGACAAGCCAGGGTCACGCCACTGCGCCTGCGCGACCTGGTGGAAGGCCTGGCGTGCCTGCTGGCGGTGGTGCTGGCCTGGGGGCTGCCGATGATCCTTATCACGTCGTTGTCCGATGACCCGGCGCTGGCGGCCTACCGCGACAATATTCTGTTCAAGCAGACCGGCGAGCGCTATGCCGATGCCTGGGCCCACCTGCGGCCCTGGTATTACTACATCGTGCAGGTGCTGCCCTGGGCCTGGATGCCATTGGTGCTGACCTTGCCCTGGGCGCTGCCGAACTGGTGGCGCCGAGTGAAGCGCGGCGATGCCAAGGTACTGCTGCCACTGACAGCCGTCATCCTGATCGTGGTGTTCTTCTCGCTTTCACCGGGCAAGCGAGGCGTCTATATGCTGCCGACGCTGCCGTTGATGGTCATGGCATTGGCCCCGTTGCTGCCGGCCCTGGTCCGGCGAAAGGGACCTAATCGAGCTGGCTTCGGTGGCCTGGTGTTTTTCGCCATCTTGCTGGCGACGGCGGGCGTCCTGGGATTGGTGGGCTTCGCTCCCCTGGAGCGCCTGGCCCATCGCTACGGTGTGACTCCGTGGTGGGAGTGGCTGGCGCTGGGCGCTATCGCCCTTGCTCTGGCGCTGGCCCTCAAGCCACGCCGTGGAATGACGGCCATCACGCTGTTCTTCTTCTGCCTGTGGGGGTGGTGGAGCACCTTTGGCTATGCCTGGATGGATCCGGAGCGCTCTCCCCGTGACATGATGGCTCGCGTCTCTCAGGAGGTGGGGCCCAACGGTGAGGTCGCGCTGTTGAACTTCGATGAAGAAATCCTGCTGCATGCGCGGTCTCGCAGCGTGCATTTCGGTGACATGACGCCGCTGGAGAAAGAAGTGCCGACAGCCATGGCCTGGTTGGCCGAGGCCCCCGAACAACGCTGGATGCTGGTGGTGGACAAGGATCTGGAGGCGCTGAGCTGTGGAGATCTTGGCCAGGCCGTCGAACTGGGCCACCAGAATCGTCATGACTGGCTGCTGTTGCCGGGGACAGCCTTTGCTGGCTGCCCAGCGGATCGCTTCGCTGCTCCCATCTACCTGGCGCCGACCTCGGTGCCTGCCAATGGCGCCGGCAGATATTTCGGTGACGCAAGCCGCTAGGCAAGCACTGTGCGGGTGACTGCGCGGACGAGCTAGGGTAGCGAACAATACTTAAACCGATCTTGTGCAAAAGTTGCATTTAAAGGGTTGCATGAAGAGGGGTGAGTGGGTAGCTTGTGGCAGGGGGCAGACGGCCCCCTGCAAGCGGCGCAGACCCGATGAGGTGGGCTTCTCATTGTCATGCCTCGCTGGCTGCGTCGCTGGTACGAGTTCGAATCTGAAAGCTGATCAATACCAATGGAGGGTGATCGGATGGAAGTGCAGACGTCGTCCAATCCGCAAACAGTCAACCGTCGTGGCGGCATGGCGCATCGCGCGCGTCAGAGCCAACATGACGGACAGCGTCACGCTCGCCGTGGCGCCCATCTCAAGCAGCAGACACAGAGCGCCAACCAGGCCTCTTATCAGGCCCTTGACCGCTATCCGACCCGGCTCCCTCAGCCGATGCAGAGCCTCTGGGTGGATCGTCGCGGCCCTGTGATCAAGGGAAGCGCCGAGCAAGGGCCCCTGAGCCAGCAGCAGCTGGATGAATTCGAGAACAAGGGATTTCTGTTCGAGCCGAATTTCATTTCCGGTGATGAGCTCGCCTTGCTGCGCGAGGAATTGAAGGTACTGCTCGAAAACGATGCGTTCCGTGGCAAGGATTACAGCGTCGTGGAACCGAGCGGCAAGGAAATCCGCTCGCTGTTTGCCGTGCATTACCTGTCCGAGGTGTTTGCGCGGCTGGCCAATAATGAACGCCTGGTCGGCCGGGCTCGTCAGATTCTGGGTGGCGAGACCTATGTGCACCAGTCGCGGATCAACTACAAGCCAGGGTTTGAAGGCAAGGGCTTCAACTGGCACTCGGACTTCGAGACCTGGCACGCCGAGGACGGCATGCCCGAGATGAATGCGGTCAGCGCCTCGATCGTGTTGACCGACAATCACGAGTTCAATGGGCCCTTGATGCTGATTCCCGGCTCGCATCGTGTGTTTGTTCCGTGCATCGGCGAGACGCCGGACAACAACCACGAGACGTCGTTGAAGAAGCAGGAGGTGGGTGTCCCCAGCCAGGAGGCGTTGCGGCAGCTGATCGAGCGCAACGGCATCGAGGCACCCAAGGGCAGCGCCGGCGGCCTGTTGCTGTTCGATTGCAATACCCTGCACGGCTCCAACGCCAATATGTCGCCGGATCCCCGCAGCAACGCGTTCTTCGTCTACAACCGAGTGGACAATCGCTGCGGCGAACCCTTTGCCGCCAAAGGCCGTCGCCCTGACTTCCTGGCCCACGAGCCGGAGGGTCGATTCGAGCCCTGAGGTTCTGCCGCCTCAGCCGCCTTGGCATCCTTGAGGGAGACGGGTGACAGTGGTCGCGGGAGCAGCAAAAGCTGGGATAGACTCGAGAGGCGCGCCAATGGCGCGCCTTTTTTGCGAGTGTCGCGGCAGGTTGCCGCCTGCTCGTGACCTCTCTACTGATCTCAGGAGCCTGTCATGTCTCTCGTCCCGAGCTTTGTCGATGGCGACACCTTTTCACAGCCGCTTGGCAAGGTGGTTTGCGTCGGTCGTAACTACGCAGAACACGCCAGGGAGCTCGATAATCCTGTGCCCGACGCCCCGATATTGTTCATCAAGCCGGCGACCAGTGTCGTGCCGCTTGAGGATGACGTGAAGGGTCCGTTCGAGCGCAGCGATGTGCACTTCGAGACGGAGCTGGCGCTGCTGATTGGCGAGACGCTGCGTGAAGCCACCCCGGAGCAGGCAGAAGCTGCGGTGGTGGGCGTGGGCCTGGCATTGGACCTGACGCTGCGTGACGTGCAGTCCGCACTGAAGAAAAAGGGGCATCCATGGGAGATCGCCAAGGGCTTTGACGGCGCTTGCCCGCTGTCACGCTTTATTCCGGTCGAGGCGCCGATGGATTGGTCTGCCATCGAATTCAGCCTGGACATGAACGGCGAACGTCGCCAGCACGGCAAGGCGAGCCAGATGCTGTTCCCGATTCCCGCGCTATTGGCCGAAATGAGCCAGCACTTTACCCTGGCCCCCGGTGACGTGGTATTGACCGGCACCCCCGCTGGCGTCGGCAAGTTGGAAAAGGGGGCCTCTCTGGCCTTTGAACTGTCTCTGCCCAACGGCCAGAGCCACCAGCTCCAGACCAAGGTGGTGGGCTAGGCGGCACAGGCTCGCCCAAGGCTGATAAGAGCTAAAGAGCGCTGATCAGTGCTAAGTAGCGCTGATCAGCACGAGCTCAGGCTGGCGACGCCCCACCCTGCAGACCCCGCGGTGGGCCTTGTCCGCAGGTAGCGGGTTCAATCCAGCGGGGGCGGTATCAGGACCAGGTTGCCGACGTGGTGTTTTTCGAGGAAGCTCTTCTGGGCCTCGACGATGTCCTGCAAAGGAAAGATTCCGGCCAGCAGCGGGCGAATCTCGCCGCGCTCGATGTAGCCGATCAGGTTGGGGAAGACGGGCTCATCCCAGGCGGTGGAACCGATCAAGCGGATATCCTTGAGATACAGCTTGCGCATGTCGAGTTCCACCACTGGCCCGGCGATGGCCCCGGAAGACACGTAGCGCCCACCTCGATCAAGCACCTCCAGAACGCCGCCAAAGCCTTGGCCCGCCACATTGTCCACCGCCACGTCGATGGCGGATTCTCCCAGCACCGATACCAGATCATCATGACGATCAAGCAGGCGATCGGCCCCCAAGGCCTGGATCGCCGGATGCTTGGCCTGGCTGGCTACCGCAGTGACGTGGGCGCCACGACGCTTGGCCAACTGCACGACCGCTGAGCCGACGCCTCCGGAGGCACCGGTCACCAGCAGCCTGTCGCCTGCCGTGACCCCTGCACGATGCAGCATGTTTTCGGCGGTGCCATAGGCACAGGGGATGGTGGCAAGCTCTGCATCGCGCCAATCGCAGTCCACGGCAAACACCTCACTGGCGGGCACCTTGACGAACTGTGCAAACGCGCCATCGAAGTCCGATGCCATCCACACCGAATCCCAGTGCTCGAAGCCCTTGGTGCGCATGCAGGCTCGCACCAGCACGCGCCTGCCGATCAGCTCGGTGGCGTCGACGTCTTCTCCCAGGGCAACCACCTCGCCGCAGCAATCGGTTCCCTGGATCAGTGGGAAGGGCGTTGCCCCATTCCAGCCACCGTCGTCGCTATTGCCTGAATCGTCGTCCTGGGCGCTGTCCGAGGACGCCTGGGTATCGCTCGTGACGCTGGACGAATACCAACCCAGGCGGGTATTGATCTCGGTATTGTTGATGCCGGCGGCCAGGACCCGCAGCAGCACCTCTCCAGGCCCCGGCTCCGGGGTGGCCACGCGCTGGTAGCTCAGCTTGTCGTAGCCGCCATTGCCCAGGGTGACGACGGCCAGCATGGTTGGCGGTGGAGTGAAGGAAGAGGAAGGGGAGCTGGAATCGGTAGGGCGTGAGGTATCGATGACGGCATCCTCCTGGTGGCTTGTGGCACGGCGCATATGCTCTATCTCGCCATGGCTGACGGCTGGGTGCAAGTGCTACGCAAGGTAGCGCGCTTGCAGACACGAAGGGTGTCGGCGGGCGCGGCAATAGGCGGTGGGCGCGGGGCTTGTCTGGTCTGGACTGGCTGGCACCCAGTGGCAAGGGAAGGCTTACTCCAGATAGGTGTAGCCGTCGAGCCCCTCCGACAGGTCATCCAGGAAGTGACGCTGCTCGCGTGGATCCAGATTGCTGCGGGTGAGCTGCACGCGCAGGCGTTCGCGCAGCACGTCAGCGTTGAAGTTGACGTAGCCCAGCACGTCGGACACCCGGTCACCCCACTGCAGGTTGGTCAAGCGCCAGCCGCCGTCGCGATCCAGTGAGGCATCCACCGCATCGGTATCACCGAACAGGTTATGCAGATCGCCCAGAATTTCCTGGTAGGCGCCCACCATGAAGAAGCCGAGCAAGCGCTCATCCCCCTCATGCCACTCGGGCAAGGGCAGGGTGGTCTCTACCCCCTGGCCATCCACGTAACTGTCGATGCGTCCGTCACTGTCACAGGTGATGTCCTGAATGACGCCGCGACGGCTGGGTTCGCGGTCCAGTCCGCACAGCGGCAGCACCGGGAAGATCTGCTTGATGCCCCAGACATCGGGCATCGACTGAAACAGCGAGAAGTTGACGAACAGCTTGTCCGCGAGCTTCTCGGCGAGTTCATCAAGGATCTCGCGATGGGCGCGATTGCGGGGGTCCAGCTGTGAACGTAGGGCGGCACAGGCGGCAAAGTAGACGCCCTCGCCTTCGGCCCGCGCTGCCAGGTCGGCGGCTCCCAGCACGAAACGATCATGCAGATCGCCCATGTCCTGAATCAGGTCGTGCCAGGCTTCCATCAGGCCGCGCGGCTCGGGCTCACGCTGCAGAAAGTCCAGCGTACGCCAGAGCGCTTCCACTTCGGGGTCGTCGCTCCGGCGCTCGCTGGGCGGCTGGGTGTCCACGCTCTCTTCGCCGATCACGTTGGTGATCAGGACGGCGTGGTGCGCGGTCAGCGCTCGGCCCGACTCGCTGATCAGGTGCGGCTGAGGCAGGTCCTCTGCGCTACATACCTGATTGAAGGCATAGACCACGTTGCGGGCGTACTCGAGCATGGAGTAGTTGATCGAGCAGAAATTGCGCGAGTGGGTGCCTTCGTAGTCGACACCCAGTCCGCCGCCCACGTCCACCGTGTCCACCGGGGCACCCAGCTGGTGCAGGTACTGGTAGAAACGGGCACATTCACGCAGGCCGCGCTGAATATCACCGATATTGGCGATCTGGGACCCCAGGTGGAAGTGCACCAGCTGCAGGCTGTCGAGGCGGCCTGCCTCGCTCAGGCGCTCGACCACCGCCAGGATCTGGCCAGCGGTCAGGCCGAACTTGGACTTCTCTCCGCCGGTATCCTGCCACTTGCCACGTCCCACGGATGACAGCCGAGCACGCAGCCCGATGCGTGGCGTCACGCCCAGGCGTTCGGCCTCTTCCAGAATCATCGGTAGCTCGGACAGCTTTTCCACGACCAGGTAGACCCGGTGGCCGAGCTTCTCGCCCATCAACGCCAGACGAATGTACTCGCGGTCCTTGTAGCCGTTGCACACGATCAGCGACGGGCCATCCCCTGACAGGGCCAGCACCGCCAAGAGCTCTGGCTTGCTGCCTGCTTCCAGGCCCACGCGGTCGCGCCCGCGCTCGTTGGTGGCGAGAATTTCCTCGACCACGCGACGCTGCTGATTGACCTTGATCGGGTAGACCGCGGTGTAGCCGCTGGTGAAGTTTTCCTCTGCCATGGCCTGATCAAAGGCCGCGCACAGCTGCTCGACCCGGTCATGCAGAATATCGGTAAAGCGGATCAGCACCGGCAGGCGCAGGCCGGCCTTGCGTACCTGCTCGACCAGGCCGATCAGGGGCAGGCTGGGGCCCGGTTCGACCTCGCCGAGGGGCCGCACCAGCGCTTGCCCGGCTTCATCCACGTCGAAGTAGCCACTGCCCCACTGGTCAATGTTCCAGGTACGGCGGGCGCGTTGCACGGCTGCATCAGGTTGCGGCTTCTGGCTCACAAGCGAACCTCGGTGTCGGGCAGGGGAAGAGCGCCATGCTCCAGGCGCGAGCGCAGGATGCGCCGGAACTGCTCTGGGTCATGGGGCGTCAGGTCATGGGCCGGCGGGTCCACATACACCACCAGCAGGCGCGACAGCCAATAGCGCAACGCCGTCAGGCGCAGCATCAGCGGCCAGAGCGCGCGCTCCTGGGCGGTCAAGGGGCGCTCGGCGAGGTAGGCCTCCAGCAGCGCATCGTGGCGCTGCTGGTCGAGATGGCCATCGCCATCGGTGGCCCAGTCATTGATGACAATGGCCAGGTCGAACAGCAGGTCACCGGTGCAACCATTGTAGAAGTCGATGATGCCGCCCAGCTGCTCGCCGTCGAACAGCGTGTTATCGCGGAACAGGTCACCGTGCAGCGCGCCCTGGGGCAAAGGCTGCTCGAGGGTTTCCAGGGCCGCCTGGTAGGCATCCACTTCATCCTGCATCAGCGCCTGGTCTGCGGGTGACAGATAGACCAGCACCTTGTGATGCATGGCGCTCAGCCAGTGAATGTCACGAGGGTTGGGGCGGTGTCCGCTGAAATGACGCGAGACGCGGTGCATTTCGCCCAGGGCCTGTCCCAGTGCCCGGCATTGAGCGGGATTGGGGGCCTTGGGGTGGCTGCCCGGCAGGCGCGGGAAAAGCAGCGCAGGGCGACCCGCCAGCTCGTGCAATGCGACGCCGTCGCGGTCGTGAATAGGGCCAGCGACGGGGATGCGATGCTCGTCGAGGAAGTCCAGCAGCTCGACGAAGAATGGCAGTTCTTCGTGTTCACCCTGCTCGAACAGAGTTAGCACCAGTTCTCGCCTGTCGGTGGTGACAAAGAAGGTGCTGTTTTCGGTGCCTGCGGGCACCCCTTGCAGCCTTGTCAGTTCGCCGACGTCAAAACGGCTGAGAAAGCCTGAGACCTGTGAGTCTTCAAGCGGAGTGAATACGGCCATGGATCGTCTCGCCCGGGGTTGCCAAGGCGCCTATTGTAGCGACTTGGCAACGAGTTGCACGTGATCGAGAAACGTAATCTCAGCGGAATGACAGTGCCCCTTGGGGCAAGTGCCCGGCAGAGGGCCTGGGGCGCGCAGGGCGCTGACAGCAAACGTGCAAGGTGAGCACAACGGGCGGGCAGCGAAGGCGGAGCGACGACGCTCGTCGATTCGCCCCGGCCAGGCTATTGGACCCTGCTTGGCTATTGGACCCAGCTGGGCACGTCGACGCTATCGCTGGTCTGGCGCTGGAAGTTGCCGTCGCCATTGCGGTCCACCAGGAAGTAGGTGCTGCCACCCTTGGGCTCCACCTTGATGGCATACAGCTTGCCGTTGACTCGGTACTCGCTCAGGGTCTGGCCGGCTTCCTGGCGTACGCTGACATCCGGCTGCACCTGCGCCACAGCGGGTGCCGCTGTCGCCAGTAGCGTCAGGGCCAGCAGGCTAGCGCTGGTGAGGCGTTGAATCATCATGGTAAGCCTCCTGATGACAGTTCATCGTCAAACGGTTTGGTAGAACGGTGTTCGATAAGACCATGATACGTGTCGCAGGGTTCCCCGGCAAAGGCGTTGTGGTCGCGCCGCAGCGGGCAGACGCTGGTGCCAGGGTGGAGCGACGCTCTGGACTTCACTCGGCGAAAAGCGACCGGCAAAAGACGCACGGGATGCGTATCATGTGTGGCAACGTAGACATTCTTTCTTACAGGGACGCCGATCCATGGCCTCTAGCCCCATCGTTCTCGTCGACGGTTCCTCCTATCTTTACCGTGCCTTTCACGCCCTGCCGCCACTGACCACCTCCGAAGGTCAGCCTACCGGCGCCATCAAGGGCGTGATCAACATGCTCAAGCGCCTGATCAAGGACTATCCGGACAGTCCCATGGCGGTGGTCTTCGATGCGCCCGGCAAGACCTTTCGTGATGAGCTGTACGATCAGTACAAGGCGCAGCGGCCGCCGATGCCGGATGACCTGCGCGCTCAGGTCGAGCCGCTGCACGACTGTGTCAGGGCGCTGGGCTTGCCGCTGCTGTGCATCAAGGGGGTCGAGGCAGATGATGTCATTGGCACCCTGGCCCGGATGGCGACGGACGCCGGCCGCGACGCCGTGATCTCTACCGGCGACAAGGACATGGCGCAGCTGGTCAATGGCCATATCACGCTGGTCAACACCATGAAGGACGAAACCCTGGATGTGGCCGGGGTGAAGGACAAGTTTGGCCTGCCGCCGGAGTTGATCATCGACTACCTGGCATTGATGGGCGACAAGGTCGACAACATCCCCGGAGTGCCGGGGGTTGGCGAAAAGACCGCTATCGGCCTGCTGCAGGGCATGGAAGGCGGGCTGGATGTGATCTATGGCGACCTCGACAAGGTCAAGACCCTGTCATTTCGTGGCGCCAAGACGTTGCCCAAGAAGCTCAAGGAACATCGCGATCAGGCCTACCTGTCGTACACGCTGGCCACGATCAAGACCGACTGCGAGCTGGAGCTCGGCCTCGATGACCTGGCCATCGCTGCGCCGGACCGTGAGGCGCTGAAGACGCTTTACCAGCGCCTGGAGTTCAAGAACTGGCTGGCGGAGTTGCTGGCCGGTCAGGACGAGGGCGTGGACGACGTGGCGGGTGGCACGGCCACCCCGGCGGGGAGCGATGACGCCGAGGATGGCAAGGTCGCCGCGGGGGACACGCGGGAGGATCACGTGATTCTCGAGCAGGCCGAGCTGGACGCCTGGCTCCAGCGGCTGGCCGACGCCGAGGCCTTCTGTTTCGATCTGGAAACCACCAGCCTCAACTATATGGAGGCCGAGATCGTCGGTATTGGCCTTGCCCTGGCCCCGGGCGAGGCCGCCTACATCCCGCTGGCCCATGACTACCTGGATGCCCCTGCCCAGCTCGATCGCAAGCAGGTGTTGGCGTCGCTTGCTCCGATACTGGCCGATGAGCGCATCGCCAAGATTGGCCAGAACCTGAAATACGACATCTCGGTACTGGCACGCTACGAGATGGCGGTCGCCGGGCCTCTGATCGATACCATGCTCGAGTCCTACGTGCTGGATTCCACCGCCACCCGGCATGACATGGACTCCCTGGCGCTGAAGTACCTGGGCGAGGGCACGGTCAAGTTCGAGGATATTGCCGGCAAGGGTGCCAAGCAGCTGACGTTCAACCAGATTGCCCTGGAACAGGCGGCTCCCTACGCCTGCGAGGACGTCGATATCACCCTGCGCCTTCACCACGAATTGCGCCCCCGCCTCGAGCAGACGGGGCGATTGGCCGAGGTGCTCGACAGGCTTGAACGGCCGCTGGTTCGGGTGCTGTCGCGGATGGAGCGCAACGGGGTAGCGTTGAACGTCGAACTGCTGCACACCCAGAGCCAGGAGCTGGCCGAGCGCATCCGTGAGCTCGAGGCCAGGGCGTTCGAGCTGGCCGGACGAGAGTTCAACCTGGGTTCGCCCAAGCAGCTGGGACAGATCCTGTTCGAAGAGCAGGGCATTCCCGTGATCAAGAAGACCCCCAAGGGCGCGCCGTCCACCGCCGAGGCGGTGCTTGAAGAGCTGGCACTGGATTATCCGCTGCCCAAGCTGATCATGGAGCATCGTGGCCTTTCGAAGCTGCGCTCCACCTATACCGACAAGCTGCCCAGGCTGGTCAACCCGTCCACCGGTCGTCTGCACACCAGCTATCACCAGGCGGTGACGGCCACCGGTCGTCTGTCGTCGTCAGATCCCAATCTGCAGAATATCCCGATTCGTACCGACGAAGGACGCCGCATCCGTCAGGCCTTTGTGGCACGGCCTGGTTATCGCATCGTGGCGGCGGACTATTCTCAGATCGAGCTGCGCATCATGGCGCACCTGTCCGGCGACAAGGGCCTGCTGTCCGCCTTTGCCGATGACAAGGACATTCACGCCGCCACGGCGGCTGAGGTGTTCGGTGTCGGCCTGGACAAGGTGTCCAGTGATCAGCGCCGCAGTGCCAAGGCGATCAACTTCGGGCTGATCTACGGCATGAGCGCCTGGGGGCTGGGTCGCCAGCTGCACATCGAGCAGAGCCAGGCCAAGACCTACATCGATCGCTACTTCGATCGCTACCCCGGAGTGGCCCGCTATATGGAGCGTATCCGTGCTCAGGCGGCCGAGGATGGCTATGTCGAGACAGTGGCCGGGCGCAGGCTCTATCTGCCGGAAATTCACTCTCAGAACCGCGCTCGTCGCCAGGGCGCCGAGCGCACCGCCATCAATGCGCCCATGCAGGGGACGGCGGCAGACATCATCAAGCAGGCCATGATCGATATGGACGATTGGCTGACCGACCAGGCGGGCAGCAATGGCTTCGATGCCTGGATGGTGATGCAGGTCCACGATGAGCTGGTGTTCGAGGTCAAGGAAGACCAGGTGGACGCCTTCATGGCCGAGGTCAAGGCGCGCATGCAGAATGCTGCCAGCCTCGATGTGCCCCTGATTGTCGAAGCCGAGAGCGGTGCCAACTGGGACGAGGCCCACTGATAGCGCCAGCCATGGTCTATGCTGTTGTCCCAATGGAGGTGCTGGCAAGGCACCGTACGCGGCCGACAAGGAGAGCAACAGCATGGCGACGCCCTGGCAACGACCCAAGATACTGGCCTTCGATATCTTCGGCACCGTGGTGGATTGGCACGGCAGTATCGTGCGCGAGGTCGAGGCCCTGGGCCTGCTTGACGGTCCCGGCTGTGCGCTGACGCCAGCTGACTTTGCCCGAGCCTGGCGGGCGGGCTACAGGCCTGCAATGGCTCGGGTGATGTCAGGCGAGCTGGGCTGGACGCGCATCGACGACTTGCACCGGATGATTCTGGACGAGCTGCTCGATCAGTATCACCTGGCGCTGGACGAGCCGGGGCGGAGGCAGCTCAACCTTGCCTGGCACCGGTTGGCGCCTTGGCCCGACAGCGTCGAGGGGCTTTCGCGACTCAAGCAACGCCATGTGATCTGCACTCTGTCCAACGGCAATCTAGGACTGCTGGCCGATATGGCCAAGCTAGGGGGACTGCCCTGGGACCTGATTCTGTCAGCAGAGGTCTTCCGCGCTTACAAGCCCCATCCGGACACCTACCTAGGCGTCGCCGAGGTATTTGAAGTGGACCCATCGGAGGTCATGCTGGTGGCCGCCCACCAGGATGATCTCGACGCCGCTCGCGGCTGTGGCCTCAAGACCGCTTACATCGAGCGCCCCCACGAGTTTGGCGCCGATGCCCCCAAGTCGGTGGAGGGATCCTCCGCCAACGACCTTCACGCCAGCTCGCTGACGGACCTGGCCCGGGCACTGCAGTGCTAGTGGGCCAGTCGCTGGAGGCTAAGGGTAATGACCATGGAACCTGGTGATGCCTGGGGGCTGGCTTTGCTCGCCAGGTAGTCCGCCTCGACAAGAGGTCATTCACCACTGCCGAGATCGTGTTGCGGGTGCTATGGTGTCGGTCATGGAATGCCAACTTGGTCGTGGATGCCACGGCCCCATTGCCGGAGACAAGGATATGACACGGGTAAAGATGGGATGGGCAGCGCTTGCCATGGTGACGCTGGCAGGCTGTGCGTCGACCTCGCAGCCACAGACCGCCGCGGAAATGTTTGACTGTAGTGCGCTCAATCAGGCGGTGGCGAGTGCCGAAGGAGGCTTTGCTGGCATCAAGGGGCGTTTCGAAGACAACCGTCTGACCCGCACCTGGGAAACCGACGTTCAGGCGTTTCATGAGTCCTGCCTGATCACCTCATCCCAGCGTCCCGATCATTATTCCTGTTTCGGCCGCATGGACAGCGATGATCCGCGCGGGGCGCTCACGGTCGGCGGTGAAGCGCTGGGCCAGTGTCTTGGCGCGGACTGGTCCTCGACCCGTGAGGAAGGCAGCGACCGCTTGATCTTCTCCAAGGCAGGCACCGACACCACCGTGTCACTGGAAACCTTCCTGAATGATCGCGGGCGTCGCATGGCCAGCCTGGATGTCTGGCAGCATCCGGATGATCTGCGACTGGAGTCCACCGGCCGCTGAGCGCCATCTCGACGTTGCGGACGAACACGCCGCGATCCAAGACGCTGCGAACGAAAAAGCCCCGAGCCATCGACTGGCTCGGGGCTTTTTTTGCGTCAGGCCTGCAACTTGGCAGTCGCTGGCCTCAGCGACGGATCAACGCCAGCCAACGCGGTCGAAGATCTTGATCGCTTCCGGGTTGTTTTCACCCAGCACGCTGACGTTGACGTCGTCCTTCTTGAACTCGCCCCAGGAAGACAGCACCTCATCGAGGGCGACGCCTTCCACCACCGGGAACTCGTGATTGCCCACCGCAAACAGCTCCTGGGCCTTGTCGGATGCCAGGAACTCAAGGAAAGCCACCGCGTTATCGTGGTTCGGCGCACCCTTGACCAGGCCAGCGCCGCCGACGTTGACGTGGGCACCACGGTCATCCTGATTGGGGAACAGGATCTGGACGCTCTCGGCAGCTTCGCGCTCGTCGTCGTTGTCGGACGTCAGCAGGCGCACGTAGTAGTAGTGGTTGGCGACGGCCACATCGCACTCACCGCTGGCCACGCCCTTGATCTGGTCACGATCACCGCCTTCCGGGTCCCGCGCCATGTTATCGACGACGCCCTGGGCCCACTCCTCAGCCCCTTCCTCGCCGTGGTGCTCGATCATCGATGCCAGCAGTGACTGGTTGTAGATGTTGTTGGACGAGCGAATGCAGATCTTGCCCTTGAGGCTCGGGTCAGCAAGCTTCTCGTAGGTGTCGACCTGTTCAGGATCGATGGTCTCCGGGTTGTAGAAGATCGCACGCACACGCTGGCTGAAGCCGAACCAGTCACCTTCAGGGTGGCGCATGCTGGCGGGCAGGCGCTCATTGAGTACCTCGGAGTCCACCGCCGCGAAGATGCCTTCTTCCTCGGCACGCCACAGACGGCCAGCGTCCACGGTCATCATGATGTCTGCCGGGCTGGCTTCGCCTTCGCGCTTGATGCGCTGAATCAACTGATCGGAATCGCCCTGCAGCACATTGACCTCGATGCCGGTCTCCTCGGTAAAGGCATCGTACATGGCCTGGTCTGAGTCATAGTGACGAGCGGAGTACACGTTGACGCTGCCGTCGGCGTAGGCAAGGCCGGAAGCGCTTGCCAGGGCAATGGCTGCGGCGAGGCGAGTGGCGTTTGACATCGGAGACCTCTTGTAGTGGGGAATGATAATACGTGTCATTCTGCGATGATATTGAACGGCTTGTTGCCGGTGGCGTCAATCATTGTGCCTCCACGGAGCGATGGCGATGGCTTCACTCGGCATAGTCGGCACGGCTCATCCGAGGTAAGCCCGCTACCATAGGGGCAGTTACCTCAATAGAGGCAGTAGCGTCGACGAGGATTGCGCCTGCCAGGGGTGTGACAGGCGGTGCGGGGCACGCACCGGCGCTTGCCAGCGTCTGGTGAAGGGAGCTGGCCGGCGTCTGGTAACGGAAAAGGGGGAAGGCGTGTTGGAAGGATTCGCGTTACCATGGCCTGCCCAGCGGCGCTGGTGGGCGTCCCGAGGCCGCAGGGCCTGACACCCGCCACTCTTGTTTTCGGCTCTTCAGGTGCGATGACCGTCATGCCCCCACACTCTGCCTCCGCTGCTGCCGAGCAGCTAGCACTCGAACAGACACCGTTGATGACCATGCACAAGGTCCAGCATCGCTACGCTGATGCGCTGGCGGTGCGTGATGTGTCCTTTTCGATAGCGCCAGGGGAAGTGGTGTGCCTGCTCGGGCCCTCCGGCTGTGGCAAGACGACCTTGCTGCGCATTGTGGCGGGGCTTGAGGCGCTGCAAAGCGGGGAGCTGGTGTTCGATGGGGAGCGCCTTGCGGCCCCCGGGCTGGCCCATGTCCCCCCCGAAAAGCGCAGCGTCGGCCTGGCATTTCAGGAGTCGGCGCTGTTTCCTCACCTTAGCGTGCTCGACAACGTCAGTTTCGGGCTTAAGGGACTGCCGTCAGCCAAGCGCCGACAGCGGGCGCTGGAACTGCTTGCCCAGCTTGGCATGGACGGTTATGCCGAGGCATTTCCTCATACCCTGTCGGGAGGTCAGCAGCAGCGCGTGGCCCTGGCCCGAGCCCTGGCGCCTTCGCCCAAGTTGATGTTGCTTGATGAGCCCTTTTCCAGCCTCGACGCACGACTGCGGGACCGGATTCGGGACGATACCCTGCACGTGCTGAAGCAGCTGGGCGCTGGCACCCTGCTGGTGACCCATGACCCGGAAGAGGCCATGTTCATGGCCGATCGTATCGTCTTGATGCGAGAAGGCAGGGTGGTGCAGGCAGGCACCCCGGAAGAGCTCTACTGTGCGCCCGCGACGCCCTTCGTGGTGACCTTCTTTGGGGACGTCAATCGTCTCGAAGGGACGGTGCAGCGGGGCTATGTGCGCACGGCCGTGGGACCGGTGGCAAGTGACCTGGCCGAGGGGTCGCGTGCACAGGTGCTGGTGCGACCGGAAGCGCTGCGGGTGGTGGAGATCGACAGTCCCAATGCGCACGAACATCACAGCCACGTGCTGATGGCACGCCTACTGGGACGCAGCAGCCTGTTGCACCTCTGCGTGCATGGCAGTGATGGCCAGGAAGCCCACATGCATGCCCGCGTACCCGGCGTCTTTCTTCCCCGCGAAGGCCAGGCCGTCCAGGTCAGTCTCGATCCGGCCCAGGCCTTTGTCTATCCCGCCGACATGGTGTGATATCAGCTGAGATCGGATGATCTCAGCTGACATGAGCTGGCCCGGCTGACGCTCAGTCTGATCAGGCGCCTCTGTGGCCAGGGCGCGAGCGGCGCATGGCCAGGCTCAGCAGGACCACCGGAATGATCCCCACCGCCACGATCGCCAGCGAGGACGTGGACGCCTCGGCGAGCCGCTCGTCGGCGGCCAGGTTGTGGGCCCTGACCGCCAGGGTGTCGAAGTTGAACGGACGCAAAATGATCGTGGCCGGCAATTCCTTCATGACATCCACAAAGACCAGGATACCGGCGGCCAGCAGACTGCCTCGCATGATCGGCGTGTGCACCTTGCGCAGCGTGCCGGTAGCGGTCTCTCCCAGGGTGCGTGCAGCGGCATCCATCGACGGTGTGACCTTGCCCAGGCTGGCTTCCACCGCGTTGAAGGACACCGCCAGGAAGCGCACCACGTAGGCGTAGATAAGGATAAAGGCGGTGCCGCTGAGAATGAGCCCGATCACCTCCCCGGTGGCGGCCTTGAAGAGCTGATTGACATGGTCGTCGACCCAGGCAAAGGGAATCAGGATGCCGACGGCTACGACGGACCCCGGGATGGCGTAGCCAAGGGAGGCAATTCGCGTTGCCGTGCGGGTCACCGCGCTGGCTTCCAGTCTGGCGCCGTAGCTCAGGATGACCGCCAGTCCCACCGCCACCAGCGAGGCGCTGATGGCCAGCAGCAGGCTGTTGCCGGCGTACTCCAGAAAGGCGCCTCCCAGCACGCTGTCGCCAGCCTTCAGGGCCATGCTGCCCAGCAACAGGCAGGGCAGCACGAAGCCCACGGTCACCGGCACGGCGCAAGCCAGTGTCGCCCCCCAGGCACGGGCACCTCTAAGTCGATACTCCGGCAGCTGCTGATAGCGGTGCGAGGTGTGATGAAAGCGGCGCTTGCCCCGTGACCAGCGCTCGAGCAGCACGAACAGGATGACGAAGGCCAGCAGGCAGGCGGCCAGCTGGGCGGCGGCGACCTGCTCGCCCAGGCCGAACCAGGTGCGGTAGATGCCCGTGGTGAAGGTATCGACGCCGAAGTACTGCACCGCGCCAAACTCATTGAGGGTCTCCATCAGCGCCAGCGATACCCCGCCCACCAGAGCCGGACGCGCCAACGGCATCGCTACCTGGGTGAACATCTGCCAGGGCGTGCGTCCCAGCGTTCGTCCCACATCCAGCATGCACACCGACTGCTCCAGAAAGGCGGCTCGCGCCAGCATGTAGACGTAGGGGTAGAGCACCAGGGTGATCAGGGTGGCCGCCCCAGGCAGGGAGCGAATGTCGGGGAACCAGTAGTCACCGCGCGACCACTCGAAGGTTTCTCGCAGCAGGCTCTGCAGTGGGCCTGCGTACTGCAGAAAGTCCGTATAGGCATAGGCGATGACGTAGGTGGGCACCGCCAGTGGCAGCAGCATGGCCCACTCGAACAGGCGCTTGCCCGGGAAGCGGCACATGACCACCAGCCAGGCGCAGCCGGTACCGATCGCCAGCGTGCCAAGGCCGACGCTCAGGACCAGCAGCAGGGTGTTGACCAGGTAGCGACTCAGCACAGTGTCGGCAAGGTGGCGCCAGATATCGCCAGCAGGCACAAGAATGTGGCCAAGAATGACCAGCACCGGCAAGGCGACCACGGCGGCAACACCCAGAGTGAGCCAGCCCCAGCGAGATAGCCGTCGTGATGGGGCGTTGGCCATTGAGGAAGAACTGCTGGACAAGAGGATACTCCTGGTCGGACACCGCAGGTCGGGCGGGACGCAAGATGATACCAGCCCGTCGCGGATGCTGCAGTCAGTGGAAAGGGGCATGGGCGCGGTATCGCTCAGGTATTCCTGCCAGGCAGCCACAGGATGGCTTTGAAAGTGAATGAGTATTCATTTATTTTAAAAGGCATCTGACAGGAGGCTTTTGCATCGTGCGACCCCGTGATGACAGCAAGCGAGTGGGACTGCTCGAAGCCACTCTGGTCGAAGTGACTGAGCACGGCTTTCAGGTTGCCTCGGTCGCGCGTATTGCGCGTCGCGCCAAGGTCTCGCCGGCGACGGTCTACATCCACTTCACCGACAAGACCGCGCTGCTCGAAGCGACCTTTGTGCACGTGTGTGATCGCTTGATCGATACCGCGCTGGAAGCCTTCGATGACGAAGTCGACTTGCGTGCAGGGCTCAAGGCGATCTGGCGGGCGTTGTTCGGTTTGGCGCTGGAGCAGCCGCGGCTGTTTCGCTTTCACGATGCCTTTAGTCACTCGGTATGGATGACCGAGGCACTGCGTGAGCGCAACGACCGCCGACTGTCGCCGCTGCTTGACGTGGTGGACCAAGGCCAGCGCAGCGGTGTGCTCAAGCCCGCCGGTCGCGCCCTGGTGCACTGCTTTCTGTTTTTGCCGATCTATCAGCTGGTGCACGGCCAGCAGTGCCACCCCTTCGACCCCAGTGACGCCAATATCGAGCTGGCCTTTGCCATGGCCTGGGATGCGATAGCCGCCAGTCCGGAGGCGGCTACGCAAGGCTGTCGCTGAATACGTCCTGTTGGCGCAACAGCCTGAACCAAGAGCCTGACGCAAGACATTGAAACAAAACTGAATACTGACCCCCGATAGCCCCTGACCCAAGACCCCTGGATGCATTGGAGCCCCCATGATCCCTTTCCGCCAGCGCCTGATTCTTCGTCGACGAAGCCTTGTTGCCACGCTGCTTGCCGTCGTTGTGATAGCCGGCTGTGAGGCCGACCAGCCGCCACTGACGCAGCAACAGGTGCATCCGGTGAAGCTGGTAGCGCTGGATGCCAAGCGCCAAGGCATGCTGATGCGCTATCCCGGTCAGGTTCAGGCGTCTGAGCGTTCGGAGCTCTCCTTTCGCGTTGGCGGAGAGCTGCGCGAGCTTGCCGTACAGCCAGGCGATGAGGTTGAAGCCGGCGACTTGATCGCTCGGCTGGACGACCGCGACGCCGAGAGTCAGCTGGCCAGCGCTCGCTCCAGTTACAGCCTGGCGGAGGCGACCTACGAGCGCATGCGTATCTCGCTGGAGCGCGGCGCCATCAGCCGCTCACGCTTCGACGAGGCCAGGGCCGAATACCTCTCGGCCCAGGCCCAGCTCAAGCAAGCACAGGATCAGGTCAGCTACACCGAGCTGACGGCGCCGTTCAGCGGTGTGATTGCCTCGGTGCCTGTCGATAACTACCAAGTGGTCACCGCCCAGCAGACCATCGCCGAGCTGCAGCAGCCAGGTTCCATCGATGTCACCTTCCAGCTGCCGGAACAGCAGGTGCGCCGGATCAACGACGAGCGAGCTCAGGCGGTGCAGGACGGTGATGAGGCCGTGGTGTGGGTCACCTTCGCCGAAAATCAGCAGCAGCGGTACCCGGCCCGCTACAAGGAGCACGACAGCAGCGTGAGCCAGGGCTCGCTGAGCTATGAGGTGACCCTGACCCTGCCTGAGCCGGAGGACATCACCGTGCTGTCAGGCATGAGTGCGACCGTGCTGCTCGACATGAGTGCGCTCACCGGTGACAGCCGAGACCCCTGGCGCGTGCCGGTGGCCGCGGTGACCACTCGCGAGTCAGCCCCTGAGCAGCCAGTGGTGTGGCGCTTTGTGCCGGATGATCCCGCCGCCGCTGAAGGCCCCGGCAAGGTCGAGGCCGTGCCGGTGACGCCGGGGCCGATTACCACCCGCGGGATGTTGATCGAAGGCGAGCTTGAGGCCGGTGATCGGCTGGTGGCTGCCGGTGCAGAGCGGATGCAGGAAGGGCGACAGGTGCGCCCGTGGATCAAGGAAGAGGGGCTCTGATCAATGGTCGATTTTTTCCTGCGCCAGAAGGTGATCAGCTGGATGATCACCCTGCTGCTGGCCATCGGCGGCGTCGTGTCCTTCTTCGGCCTGGGCCAGCTCGAGTTCCCCGAATTCACCATTCGTAACGCCATCATTTCGACCCAGTACCCTGGCGCGACGCCTGAGCAGGTCGAAGAAGAAGTCACGCTGCGCCTGGAGAAGGCCATCCAGCAGATGCCTGACCTCAAGCGTGTCAGCTCGGTCAATGCCGACGGGCTATCGCAGATCACCGTGGAGCTGGAGAACACGGTGCGCGAGAAAGAGCTGGATCAGTACTGGGACCTGCTGCGCCGCAAGATCAATGATGCCCAGGTTCAGCTACCTCCTGGAGCGGGCACGTCGATCGTCAATGACGACTTCGGTGACGTTTTCGGCTTGCTGCTGACCTTGACGGGCGCGGACTACGGCCAGCAGGACCTGGAAGATCATGCCGACCTGCTGCAACGCGAACTGCGCCTGGTCGAGGGGGTCAAGAAGGTGGCCATCGCCGGCACGGTGCAGGAGCAGGTGGTAGTGTCCCTCGATCGTGACCGCATGAAGGCGCTGGGAATTTCGCCGCAACAGCTCAGCGACCTGCTCAATGCGCAGAACGTGGTCGGCGATTCCGGTCACATCAAGCTGGACGGCCTGTCCCTGTCGCTGCAGCCGACCGGCGAGTTCGACAGCGTCGAAGCGCTTGAGCAGCTGGTGGTAGGGCGGCCGGGTAACGGCCTGATTCGGCTGGGGGATATCGCCGAGGTGTCGCGTGAGCTCAGCGACACGCCCCAGTTGTTGTATCACGCGGGCGGCCAGCCGGCGCTGTCCATCGGGATTTCCTTCGCCTCCGGGGTCAATGTGGTGGAGGTCGGCGAGCGGGTAGAGGCCCGACTCGCTGAGCTGTCCCAGCGCATGCCGCTAGGGATGGAGCTGGAGACCGTGTATCACCAGCCCCACGTCGTGGAAGACGCGGTCAACGGGTTTTTGATCAACCTGGCGGAAGCCGTTGGCATCGTCATCCTGGTACTGCTGCTGTTCATGGGCGTGCGCAGCGGACTGCTGATGGGCTTGATTCTGCTGCTGACCATTCTCGGCACCTTCATCATGATGTCGATCCATGGGATTCAGCTGCAGAAGATATCGCTGGGCGCCTTGATCATCGCCCTGGGCATGCTGGTGGACAACGCTATCGTTGTCACCGAAGGCATGCTGATCGGCATGGCCAGAGGCAAGACCAAGCGCCAGGCGGCGCTCGAAGTGGTTGGACAGAACCGGCTGCCCTTGCTGGGGGCCACGGTGATCGCCATCACCGCCTTTGCCCCGATAGGGCTGTCTCCTGATGCCACCGGTGAGTTCGTCGGGTCGCTGTTCTGGGTGCTGTGCTATTCGCTGTTTCTCAGTTGGATCACCGCCCTGACCCTGACACCGTTCTTCTTTGATCTGTTCTTCAAGGACCGCGTCGCGGGCGATGACCAGAGTGACGACGTGGACCCCTACCGCGGGCTTTTGTTTCGGGTCTTCCGGCGCATGCTTGTCCTGGGTATACGGTTTCGCTACCTGACGCTGTTGCTGGCGGTCGCCCTGCTGGCCGGCGCTCTGTCGGTATCCGGTCAGGTCAAGAACGCCTTTTTCCCGGATGCCACCACCCCGCTGTTCTTCGCCGATGTGTGGCTGCCGGAAGGGACCGATATTCTCGATACCGAGCGCACCGTCGAGCGGCTGGAGCAGAAGGTCCTCGAGATGGAGGGCGTGACCCAGGTGACCAGTGTGATCGGTGGCGGCGCCCAGCGCTTTACCCTGACCTATGCCCCGGAAGACCGCTACGCGAGCTTTGGCCAGTTGATCGTCGAGACTCGTGATCGCGACAGCCGAGAGGCGCGCATGCGCGACGTGATCGAGACGCTGCGACAAGACTTCCCGCGGGTTCAGTACAAGGTACAGGCGCTGCAGGTAGGCCCATCGGCCAAGGCCAGCATCGAGGCGCGTATCTACGGTGATGATCCCGAGACCCTGCGTGAACTGGGGGCTCAGGTGCGCGGCATCTTTCAGGATGAACCCATGGCGGACAGCATTCGCCTGTCATGGAGCAATCGCGAGAGCGTCATTGTCCCCGAGTTCCTGGATGAGCAGGCACGCCGGGTGGGGGTGACCCGCGATGGTCTGCAGCAGGCCTTCCGTCTCAACAACGATGGCGAGCAGGTCGGCGTCTATCGGGAAGGCAGTGAGCTGATCCCGATCGTGATGCGCTCCCAGGAGGGGCAGCGCCACGACATCGATAACCTGGGCGCCATCAACGTCTGGAGTGAAGAGCAAGGGCGCTACCTGAGTGCGGGCAACGTGCTGGGTGAGCTGCGTACCGAGCTGCGGGACCCCTTGATCAAGCGCCGCGACAGGCGGCGGATGTTGGCCGTCTACGCAGAGCCCATGCCGCTCTCCGGTGAGACCGCTGCCAGCGTGCTGGGACGGCTGCGGCCCCAGGTGGAGGCCATCGAGCTGCCGCCAGGCTACGCCATCGAGTGGGGCGGTGAGTACGAGACCGCCAGCGAGGCTCAGCAGGCGCTGCTGTCGTCGCTGCCGATGGGCTTGCTTGGCATGTTCATCATCACGGTGCTGCTGTTCGGGCGCCTGCGACAGTCGCTGGCCATCTGGTCCATCGTGCCATTGATGATGATCGGCATCATTGGGGGCCTGGCCCTGTTGGGAGCCCCCTTCACCTTCATGGCGCTGCTCGGCACCCTGAGCCTGATCGGCATGGTGCTGAAAAATGCCATCGTCCTCATGGAAGAGATCAACGTCCAGCGCAAGCTCCAGGACGATGCCCATGATGCGGTGGTCCAGGCCGCCGTCAGTCGTGTACGCCCGGTCACCATGGCGGCGATCACCACCATGTTGGGCATGTTGCCCCTGTTCACCGATGCGTTTTTTGCCTCCATGGCCGTGGTGATCGTGTTCGGCCTGGGGGTGGCGACGCTGCTGACGCTGGTGATGGTGCCGGTGGTGTACTGCACGCTGATGCGCATTCGCGCGAGCTGAGGTTGGGCCGTGATAGCTCTCGGCGACGTCAGCCGCCGGGGGCATAGAGTTCGCGATTCGGTGTGACGGCAGATGTATCCGGCGTGCTCTGTGCCTGCGGGTCAGTGGACGCCAAGTGCTGCTCCAGCCACCCCGTCAGCAGGGGCCACAAGGTCTCCCGGTGGCGTCGGCGGAAGCCGTCCAGGTGTCCCAGTGCGCCACTGCCCAGCGTCTCAGGGGCGAGCTGCAGACGCGTCACCGGGGCCTGGGTGAAATAGGACGCCAGCAGGTCAATGCTGTCGCGGCTGGCGTAGGGGTCGTCGTCGAAACCGACCACCAGCAGCGGTATGGTCAGCCTGGCGAAACGGGCCTCCGCGGCAAGCTCTGGATCATCGAAGAAATAGCGCGGCAGACTGATCCAGTGGCTGCACTGGCGGGCAACGCCGCAGGGAACGTCTTCACTGACCCCCAAGCGCCGACAGGGGACATAGCCGGCGACGCGGGACAGCAGAGGAAACAGGATCTTCAGCAGCACATAGGCCCGCAGGCGAAGCCACGGTGACGTGATGAAGCGCAGGCAACTGGCGTTGCAGGCGATCAACACCGCGGCGCTCAGCAGTCGACTGGCCTCGCCCAAGCCAATGGCATGCCCGCCAAAGCTGTGTCCCACCGCCAGCATCGGGAGCGTCGGCCAGCGCTGGTGCGCCCAGCGCGTCACGCTGTCGGCGTCCAGTTCTGCCCAATCCTGCATGCTCACCTGTAGCTGGTCGAGGTGTTCCGGTCGCGACCGGCCTATCCCGCGGTAGTCATAGCAGATCACCGTCAGCCCTCGTTCACACAGGGCATTGGCAAACCCCTGATAGAGACGCTGGGAGACAGCGGAAGCGGGATGGATGATCACCACTCCTCGCGGGTCCTGGTCGGGTTCGAAGAGGCTGGCGCCGAGCGGATAGGCGTCGGCGGCAGGTAGGGTAAAGCGAGAGACATTGGCCATCGGTTGGGCCCTGCACGGTAGGTGGATCGAGAGGTTGGGATTTCTCGATAAGTAATACGGCGCAGGAACTAGGTCGAGGCTTTACCAAAACGGTAGCGCGGGAGGGTGAAAAGCCGAAGAGTATGCTCTCTCGGTACTGGAAATCTCGTCGCTGCAAAGTAAAAAAGCCCCCGCCGAAGCGGAGGCTCACTCGTACCGTCGCGGTGATCTTGCGTGTACTTATCCGAGCAGCCTGGAGGGCAGGCCGGTGACCAGCCAGGGGAAGTACGACATCAGCACGCAGGCCAGCAGGATCAGCGCGCAGAAGGGAATGACCGCCTTGTACAGATCCAGCGTCTCGACCTCGGGCGGGGCCACGCCCTTGAGGTAGAACAGCGCGTAGCCGAAGGGCGGGGTCAGGAAGGAGGTTTGCAGCACCACGGCGACCATGACCACGAACCACAGCATGTCGACACCCATGGTCTCCACGATGGGGAGCATGATCGGGAAGCTCAACAGTACGATGCCGGTCCAGTCGAGGAACATCCCCAGGACGAATACCAGCAGGAACATCAGGATCAGCGCACCCGTGGTGCCGCCCGGCATGGCCAGAACCAGCTCGCTGATCACATCCATGCCCCCGCCAATGGAGAACACCCCGGTGAAGGCAGTGGCGCCGACCAGCACGAACATCACCATGGTCGTCGTCTTGCCGGCCTCGATGAAGGTGGTATAGCAGGTCGACAGCTTGCGGTCGCCGAAGATCAGGAACAGGCAGAACGCCAGCGTCACGCCAATGGCAGAGGCTTCCGTGGCCGTGGCAATACCGGTGAACAGGGCTCCCAGCACGCCAAGGATCAGGCTCATGGGCGGCAGCACATACTTGCACAAGCGTACGATCAGCTCGCCGGTACTGGTTTCGGCGCGTTCCTCGACACCTACCGGGGGACCGAAGTCAGGCTTGACCAGGCAGACGATGAGCACGTACAGCGCGTACATGCCCCCCAGCAGCAGGCCAGGCACCAGGGCGCCGGCAAACAGTGCGCCGACTGACACGGGAGAGTAGCTGGCCATCAGGATCAGCATGATGCTCGGCGGGATCAGAATGCCGAGACAGCCGCTTGCCATGATCACCCCGGCGGACAGCCCCTTGTGGTAGCCGTACTTGAGCATCGGCGCCAGAGCGATCAGTCCCATGACGGCGATGGAGGCACCGACGATGCCGGTAGTGGCCGCCAGCAGTACCGAGACGATGACCACCGTCAGCGCCAGGCCGCCGCGCACACGTCCGAGCAACAGTCGCATGCTCTCGAACATCTTCTCGGTGACGCCGGAGTCGTTGAGAAAGCGTGCCATCAGAATAAACAGCGGGATCGCCACCAGAACATAGTTGTCCATGGCGCGCCCGTAGATGTTGTTGATGATGATGCCCAGCACCTGTGGGCCGGGGCCAAACCAGGCACCCAGCACCGCCACGCCACCCAGCACAAAGGCCAGCGGGTGGCCCATGAAGAGCCCCAGCATCAGTCCGGAGAACATGAAGATGGTAAGAAGTTCGGCACTCATCGGGCCTCCTCCCTGTCGTGGGTAGTCAGCTCCGTGATAGCGCGGATGACGATGGCGACGGCCTGCAGCAGGATCAGGACACCGGCGATGACCAACACGGCCTTCACCGGGTACACCGGAATGGAGACGATGCCGTAGGTGGATTCGGCGCGGCTCCATGAGCGTTCGAAGAAGCGCCAGCTATAAGTGATGAACATGATGATGAAGGGGGTAAAGAACAGCAGGTAACCCAGCAGGTCGATCAGCGCCCGGCCACGGCGGGACAACAGCTGCTTGACGATATCCACCTCCACGTGGGCGTGATGACGCAGCCCATAGGCGGCCATCAGCATGAAGTGGGTACCGAACAACATGGTGGTGATGTCGAAGGCCCAGTCACTGGGGCGTCCGAAAAAGAAGCGCATCGCGATGTCGTAGACCACCACGAGGGTGATGATCGCGATCAGCGGAGCGATCAAACGGCCGAACCACTCGTTCAAGCAGTCAATGGCCTTGGCAATGGCGTTCATGGTGGAAGTCTCGTCGATATCCAACGATGACCGGCGGCCTGGTCAAGGCCGCCGGCCGGTGAAGGCAAGCGTGTTGCCTAGTTCATGCAGGCTTCGATGTCGTCGAGCGACGGGATGTTGTCGGTGACGCGGCTCATGTTGAAGGGCACTGAGACGTCACGCCACTGGGCGTAGTCCTGCAGGTAGCTGATCATCGACTGATAGACCTTGGCATGCATCGGGTCCTCGCAGGCACCCTGCACGATCACCTCGTTGGTGATGTCCTGGATCTTGGCCAGATCCTCTTCGGACAGCTGGTTGATGGTGGTGCCATCCTCGATGAACTTGGCGGTGCCTTCTGTTGACTGCTTCTCGGACCAGGCCAGTGACCAGGCCATGGTGGCTTCAGAGGCGATCTTCAGCTTGGCCTGAGTTTCCTCGGACAGTGCGTCCCAGGCATCCTTGTTGATCATGACGCCGAACACACTGGCGGACTGGTGCCAGCCAGGGGTCATCCAGTAGTCAGCCACCTCGGAGAAGCCCGCCTTGTAGTCCACCCCAGGGGTGGAGAATTCGGCGCCATCCACCACGCCACGTTCGATGGCCTGATAGATTTCACCGCCAGCCAGAGTGACCTGAGAGCCGCCGAGTTGCTCGAGGACGCGGCCTTGGTCGCGACCGGACAGGCGCAGGCGCTTGCCTTCGATATCGGCGATGGACTCGATTGGCGTGCCACCACGGAAACCCGATTCATTGTTGGTGATACCGTAGGGCAGGTAGACCATGTTGTACTGGCCGTAGATCTCCTGGTAGAGCTCGAAGCCCCCCCATTGGGTAATCCAGTTCAGGTAGTCGACGCCGTTGAACAGGCTGGTGGTCGTTGCCAGCGGCGAAAATGCCGGGCTGCGACCGGCCCAGTAGCCAGGCCAGTCGCCGGCGGCCTGGATGCTGCCGGTTTCGGTGGCATCGAAGACTTCGGTGCCAGGCATCAGGGTGCCGCCGGCGTAGAACTCGATCTGGACTTCGTCACCGGCCAGCTGGTTGACCAGCTCAGCCCAATGCTTGTCGATGGCGATCAGGTCGAGGTTCTCTGGCCAGGTGGTGGTCATGGTCCACTTTTCCTGGGCCATCGCCGAGCTGGACATGGTGGCCAGGGCGATACCAGCCACCAGGCCGGTAAGCGTGAATGTGGTGGTGTGCTTCATGCAGGTGCTCCCCGTGGGTTGTTGTGATTCTGCAAAGGAGGCGGTCGCTGCCTCTCCAGGTTGGCGTTTGGCATCCATGGTGGCGGTGCCTGGGAGTAGTGGCCGAACAGCGGGGGGACCCTCGCTGTCGCCTCGGCTTCATCAAGCTAGCACGGTCCACAAGCGTTGTTCGATGCGACACATGTCGATGAATCACCACGCTTTTTTGGCATATGCACAGCTCTTGAAGCGATAAAAAGTATCGACAATTCAAGAAAATGAATAAGTTAGAAGCGGATCTATGCTGCACCGCCATAGATCGCACGAGCGTTTAATCGGTGCTTTCATTAGACCAAAGTTGATTTATCCTGGAGCCGCCATGCATAGCCTCGTCACTCATGCCGATCTCGAGCGCCTACGCGACTATCGTGCGCGTCTGGCCCAGCAGCGTCAGCGCGGGATGGTGTGGATGACGGGGTCGCCGGAACAGGTCCGTCGTCGAGCCCTGGAGTGTCTCGCACAAGGGGGCTGGGAGGCGCCGCTGTGGGCGGGCATGGACCTCGAGGTCGTGGCAGAACCCGCACGGGACGAGGTGGAGATGGTGGCGCTCGGCAAGGCCAGGATGCGCCTGGGGCATGAACACGATCTGCTGATCGTCGATGCCCTGTCACCCGCCTCGGGGCTCGACCCCGATGCGCTGGGCGCGCTTTCCGGCACCCTGGTCGCCGGCGGTCTGCTGTGGCTGCTGATGCCAGACGACGGCGGCCGTCAGCCTGATCGGGACTACCGGCGTATCGCCGCTCACCCCTGGGCGCCGGCGTCGCTGACCAGTCACTATCTTAGGCGCCTGCACCGCTTGCTGGGCGAGCTGGATGGCGTCATGCACTGGCATGGCGATGCCGGCCTGTCGCCAGCGCGCTCTTTAGATGGGGCCCTGGCCCAGGCTTCAGACCTCGCTTCAGCTCGGGCTCCGGCGTCCTTACCGTCGACTCAATCCGAAACGGTGTCACCGTGCCCGGATGCTGACTGCCTCACCGCGGACCAGGCCGAGGCGGTGCGCCGGTTGTCTCGCCTCAAGCGCCGCCGTCCGCTGGTGATCACCGCAGACCGTGGTCGCGGCAAGTCCGCGGCGCTGGGCATCGCCTGCGCACGAATGCTGGAGCACGCCTCCGCCGATTCGCCGGTCGAGATCCTGCTGACCGCCCCCAGGGTGTCATCCGTGGAGGCGGTGTTCGCCCGTCTGGCGGCGCTGTTGCCGGAGGGCGTGCGTGACGGCAATGACTACTGCCTGGCCGCCGGGCGGCTGCGCTTCATGGCCCCAGATGGGCTTTCCGATGCCGTGACCACGGGCGAAGCCGGCGGCGCCGGCAGCGTCCTGCTGGTGGATGAGGCTGCGGCGATTCCGGCAGCGCTGCTGGGTCAGTGGCTGAAGGCATTTCCGCGTGTCGCCTTCGCTACCACCGTGCACGGCTATGAAGGCTCTGGCCGAGGCTTTGCGCTGCGCTTCAGGCGTCAGCTTGACGCTATCACACCTCAGTGGCAGGCCATGGAGCTGACCGCGCCGATACGCTGGGCGGCCGGTGATCCCCTGGAAGCGGCGATATCGGCTTTACTGTGTCTGGACGCGGAGATGCCCGACGTACCGGTGGCTGCTGGCGACCTGGCGTCCCAGGTCGCGGCGCTGCCGTCGTCAGTCCTCGGTCGGGCGGCCCTGGCGCAAGATGAGGATGCCCTGCGCGGGATTTTCGGGCTGCTGGTGCAGGCCCATTATCGCACCACCCCGAGTGACCTGCGGGCGCTGCTGGATGGTCCTGACACCCGCCTGTGGGTGCTGGGCCCGCCGGCCCATCCGGTGGCGGTCTGCGTGACCATCGATGAAGGCCGCTTTGACGACGACCTGGCAGAGCAGGTGCTGCTGGGGCAGCGGCGTCCACGGGGACACCTGATGGCCCAGTCCCTGGCCGCACACGCCGGCGAGCGAGGTGCCTTGACCGGGTCGTTGCGCCGGGTGTCCAGAATTGCCGTGCATCCTGACTGGCGTCGTTGCGGATGCGGGGCGCGCCTGCTCGATGATGTCGCCGATCAAGCGTCGCTAGATGGCTGCATGCTGCTGGGGACCAGCTTCGGTGCAGATCCCGAGTTGCTGAGCTTCTGGTACAGCCGGGACTATCGTCCGGTGCGCCTCGGCCTGACCCGGGAAGCGGCCACCGGCGAGCACGCGGTCATGCTGGCCCGGAGCCTGACAGATGACGGGCAGCGGATCCTTGAGCGCCTGGCCCAGCGCTTCCAGCGACAGCTCCCAGGGCTTCTGGCGTTCGAGCTGCCGCTGCTGCCGCCGCAGGTGGTGATGGCGTTATTGTCCCATTCCACGCTGGCGCCGCCGGATGATCATGACCTGGGAGAGCTGACGGATCTGGCGCGGGGCCTGCGTGAACCCGCCTTGTCGCGACCGGCGATCCAGGCCCTGGTCGTTGCCCTGGCCCGGCTGTCTCACCAGGCCATCACCTGTGGCGATCAGGGGGGGAATGGCGACCTGGCGTGGCTCGCGGCCTGGGCGTTTCAAGGCCGCTCGGAAAGTTCCCTGGCCGCGGCGCTTTCGCTCAGCGGCAAGGCACAGGTCAAACAATGGCTTCGGGACGCAGTGGGACATGGCCTGGACGTGATCGGTCACCTTTCCAAGCCGGCGGAGCAGGGGTAGAGTGCCTGCATCTGCAAAACCTGGGCATCACCTGCATGAACCAACATCTCGACACCCTCGCGCCTGCCATTGTCTGGCGCCACTTCCGTACCTTGTGCAACACACCGCGCCCGTCGGGCCATGAAGCCGCCCTGGTGGCCGCTATCGAGGCCTGGGCTGAGCAGCAAGGGATCGCTCACGACCGTGATGCCTACGGCAACCTGCGCCTGTCCAAGGCCGCAAGCCCAGGCCACGAACAGGCCCCCGGCGTCATTCTCCAGGGCCATCTCGACATGGTGGCCCAGGCCAATGCCGATATGCCCCACGACTTCACTCGTGACCCCATCGTGACCTGGGTCGAAGAGGGCTGGCTCAAGGCCGATCGCACTACCCTGGGAGCCGATAATGGACTGGGCGTTGCCGCTGCGCTGGCCATTCTCGAGGAGCCGGAGCTGGTCCACGGACCCCTTGAGGCCATCTTTACCCTGGAAGAAGAGACCTCCATGGGGGGCGCTCTCAACCTGGCCGAGGACTGGCTGGCGGGGAGCATACTGCTCAACTTGGACTCCGAGGAGCCCGGTCAGGTCTACATCGGCTGTGCCGGCGGTGCTGATGTGGTGGTCGAGGCCCAGCTGCCGATGGAGTCGACCAGCGAGGAAGAGCAGGCGCTGACGCTCAGCCTCAAAGGCCTGCGGGGTGGGCATTCCGGGATCGACATCGACAAGGGGCTGGGCAACGCCAACCGGCTGCTGGTGCGGGTGCTGCGTGCCCTTGATGGCGGAGAAGTGCGCCTGGTGGAATACCAGGGCGGCACCCTGCGCAATGCCATCCCGCGGGAGGCACAGGCGGTGATCATGGTGCCCCGGGACGAGGTCGAGCACGTGCGCGGTCGTGTCACCCAGCTGGAGGAGGAGCTGCGTCAGGAGCTGAGCGGCGTGGATGAGGGCCTGCGCCTGACCCTGGAGCCCTGCCCAGAGCCTCGTCAGGAGGCGCTGACCTGTCACGCCAGCCGGCTGCTGGTGGCGGCCTTGCATGCTGCCCCCTGCGGCGTCGAGCGCATGAGCGTCGATGTTCCGGGCGTGGTCGAGACCTCCAACAATCTTGGCGTGATCCGCCTGGAAGAAGGCCGCTTTCACCTGTGTGCGTTGGTGCGCTCGCTGCGTGACAGTGCCACCGCCGACCTGGCCGAACGCTTCAGTGCCCTGTTTGAGCTGATCGGGGCTCGGACCCGCATTGAGAACGGCTATCCTGGCTGGACGCCACAGCCTGACAGCAGCGTGCTCGAGCGCTTCTGCACGCTGCATCGGGAGCAGTTGGGTGTGGCGCCGGAGATCAAGGTCATCCACGCCGGGCTCGAGTGCGGTATTCTCGGTGGCAAGTATCCACACCTGGAGATGATTTCCTTCGGCCCGCTGATTCGTGGTGCTCACTCCCCCGATGAGCGTGTCGAGATCTCCACGGTGGAAGCATTCTATGACCTGCTGAAGGCCGTGATCAGTGACCTGGCAAGGACCCCTGACTGAGATGAAAGAGGCGTTGCTTACGACCCCGATGACGCCGGCCTTTGCCGGCGTCTCGCTGTTGGCCCTGGTGGCGCTGTGGCTGGTCTGGCGTGGTCGCCAGCATCGCCGCCGCCAGGATCAAGCGCTGGAGCAGCTGACACAGCGTCTGGAAGAGCGTCAGCAGGCCTCTCGTCAGCTGGAGCAGGAGCTGGCGATCAGCGATGCCCAGCTGGATGCCAGTCGAGAGCAACTGGAGACCCTGCGGCGCGAACGGGACAGCCTGCGTGAGCATATGGCCGAGGTGCGCGAGCACAATGCCCGGCTGGAAACCGAACGAGAGCAGATGACAGCACGCCACCGTGAGCAGATGGCGCTGGTGGAGCAGGCGCGGGACAACCTCAAGCAGGAGTTCCACCAGCTGGCCGGCCAGGTCTTCGAGGAGCGCCAGCAAGCGTATCAGGCGCAGAGTCGAGAAGGCATGGAGTCATTGCTCAAGCCTTTCCGTGAACAGGTCGATCAGTTCCGGCGACGGGTCGAGGAACTGACGGGACAGCACAGTCGTGAAGCGGTGTCGCTGAAGTCCCAGATCGAGCAACTGGCCAGCTTGAACGCGCGACTGGGAGAAGAAGCCGCTGGCCTGGCCCGGGCGCTCAAGGGTGATCAGAAGGCCCAGGGTGGCTGGGGCGAGCTGATGCTCGAAACGGTGCTGGAACGCAGCGGCTTGAGGCGCGACATCGAGTACCGGCGAGAGGTCTCGATGAATGGTGAACAGGGGCGCCAGCGGCCCGACGCCATCATCTATCTCCCCGAGGATCGCCACCTGATCATCGATGCCAAGGTCTCGCTGACCGCCTGGACGAGGGTGGTCAATGCTGACGATGAGGCAGAGCGAGAAGCGGCCATGAGTGCTCACCTGACCTCCCTGCGTAGCCACATACGTGGGCTCGCCGCCAAGGATTACCCGGCGTTGCCGGGGCTGCATTCACCGGATTTCGTGTTTCTGTTCGTGCCGGTGGAACCGGCCTTCGCCGCAGCCTTTGAGCGGGACCCCTCGCTGTTTCAGGAAGCCTTCGATCGCCAGGTGGTGGTGGTCACGCCGACCACCTTGCTGGCCAGTCTCCGCACCGTGGCAGGACTGTGGAGCATGGAGCGCCAGAATGAGAACGCGCGCATCATCGTGTCCCGGGCCGAGCGTCTGCTGGGCAAGTTCTCTGGCTTCGTCGAGAGTCTCGACGATGTGGGCAAGCACCTGGAACGGGCCAGTAGCAGCCATCAGCAAGCGATGAACCGGCTGTCTCGCGGGCAGGGGAGCCTGGTGGCCCAGGCCGTGGAGCTTGAGCGTCTTGGCGCGCGCATGAAAAAGCCGCTGCCTCAGGAGTTGAAGCGTGCGGCGGAGGCTTCCAGCACGCTGACCGGCACTGATGAGGCCAGCAGCCATGAAGGCCACGGCAGGTCGTCCTGACGGCTGCCCCGGAATCCGCCTTGAACGTCGCCCTGGAACCCGCTCCGACGTCAGAGGACTCGCGCAGGCAGCGCGGTGGTGACGGTCGGGTGGTTGCAAGCAAAACGCCCCGCGCGCCAGTGGCTGGCGCGCGGGGCGAGATCATTCAGGCCGGTGTGGCGGTGTGGTCAGCCCAGGTAGGCGCCCAGCATCCACACGGTCTTCTCCTGCTCACGGATGTAGTCCCCGACCTGAGAGGCGGTGCCCTCATCGTCGGCATCCGAGGCCACCGACAGGATTTCGCGCTGTAGTTCGATCAGCTGCTGATATCCTTGGAGCACGCCGCGCACGCAGGCCTCACCGTCGTGCACGTCCTTGTCTTCGCCGATCCGCGACAGGGTGGTGTAGTCACTGTAGGCGTGGACGGGCTTGTGCCCCAGCGTAAGGATGCGTTCTGCGACCTCATCTACCTTGACCAGCAGGTCGGTGTAGAACTCCTCGAATTTTTCGTGCAGCTCAAAGAAGTTGGGGCCCTTCACGTTCCAGTGATAGCCACGCACGTTCATGTAGAAGATCTGGTAGTTGGCCAGCAGTTCGTTGAGCTTGTTAGCCAGGTCGCTGGCGCTGCCTTGGTGCAGGCCGATGGCGTTGGTGTCGCTCATGCAATACCTCCTTGATCGCTGTGGTCCTGTATATCCCGACAGGATATCGATACCGGTGGGCGGGAGTGAAACCAATTACCTCCATCGCCGCGATAGGGCCCATTGATGACCGCTTCTAATGACATAGTGATGAACCCCTGCATTTTCAAGGGGCGTGTCCAGGGCGGCGTGTTCCATCAGGCGCAGCAAGAGAGCTTGTCGACAGATATTAGCGGCCTGACGTAGCGAGCATGGCACGCAGCAGATTTTCCGTGCGATCAGACAGTAGCTCGGCACAGCGAGCCAAGGCTTCATCGAGGTCCATGGGCCCATCTGCCAGTGCAAAGGCGGCGCTTACGCCCTCGTCCAGAGCGGCCTGCCAGCCGGGTGCCATGCGTCCTGCCAGCACGATGACCGGTACGCCTCTGGCCCGTGCCGCACGGGAAATACCTATCGGCGTCTTGCCCGACAGGCTCTGGCCATCGAGCTGGCCCTCGCCGGTGATCACCAGGTCGGCATTGGCCAGCCGCTGCTCCATCCCGGCCTGCTCCATGATCATCTCGATACCCGGGCGCAGCTGCCCCCCGAGGAAGGCCTTTACCGCGAAGCCCATGCCACCTGCGGCGCCGGTGCCTGGCGCATCTCTCCAATCCTGGCCCAACTGCTCCGCGGCCTTGTCGGCCCAGCGCGATAGCGCGGCATCCAGGCGCTCGACGTCCTCCGGGGAGGCGCCCTTCTGAGGGCCAAAGATGGCACTGGCGCCACGCTCGCCCAGCAGCGGATTGTCCACATCCACGGCGGCCTCGACCACGACCGAGTCGAGGCGCCGGTCTAACCCGGAAAGGTCGACCCTGGCCAAGTGCTCGAGGCCGGCGCCAGTGGGGGAAATCGGCTGATCATCGGCATCCAGCAGCCGTGCCCCCAGCGCTGCCAGCATGCCGGCTCCGCCATCATTGGTGGCACTCCCGCCCAGAGTGATCAGCATGCGCTGGGCGCCGGCGTCGAGGGCCGCCAGGACCAGCTCCCCGACGCCGTGGGTAGTGCTGTGAAGCGCCGTACGCTCTTCGGGGCTCAGTGCCTGCAGTCCGCTGGCCTCTGCCAGTTCGATATAGGCCGTCTGGCTGGCGGCATGCCATCCCCAGGCAGCCTCGCCTGGTCTGCCCAGAGCATCCTGCACGGTGGCGGTACGGCACTCGGCGCCGGTGGCGCTGAGCAGGGCCTCAAGGCTGCCTTCTCCCCCGTCTGCCATCGGACATTCATCCATGGTCAGGGTGGGGTCGGCGCGTCGCGCACCCTCGGCGATGGCGCGGGCAGCATCGGTGGCGCTCAGCGCATCCTTGTAGCTGTCGGGGCAGATCAACACATTCATGGGTGGCCTCTCCGGTTGGAAGAAATGAGCGGGTGACATGAGCGGGTGACAAGGGGGACGACATGGACAGCCCCCTGGTCGGAATGTCCTGCTGGACCAGCGTTTGCCCCTGACTCGGGACAGCGTAGACTCTCGGAAGTATTTCACGTCATCGGCAGGAGGTCCTGATGCAAGTGTCCAAAAAATGGCGTCCTTCAAGCCGCCCCGATTGGGCGAAATGCTCAGGCGTGGCGGCGTTGTGTCTGTTGCCGTGGCTCAGCGCCTGTCAGACCACACCTCAGCAGATGCCGGTGGCGGAGCCAGCCCCGTCGCAAGCCTGCCAGTGGCCCGTCGTCGATGGGGCAGTGAGTCTTGCGGATGTGGTGGCCGTGCTCGAAGGCCGTGACTTTCTGGTGCGCGATACCGATACCGCGCTGGGGGTGGTCAGTGCCGAGAAGACCGAGCGCACGACCTACCATAATGCCGATGCGGTCAGGCCACGCCTTGGTGGCTTCGTGCTGGGGGGTAGCGGTGGGCATGTCGGCGCCGGAGTTGGCGTCGGGTTCGGTTCCTGGGGCTGGGGCGGCAGCGATGATGCCACCCGAGTGGAGCGCGTGTCCGTGGCGCTGACCGACCAGCAGGTTCAGCTGACGCGGGACATTCGTCTGTTTGACTGGACCGGCCAGCTACGGGAGTCGCGTACCGCCAGCGATGCCTCGTTCTGCGCCTCGATTCGCCAGCAGCTGGCATCCCAGGCGGGTGTCTCGGGAGGCATCGAATGAGCCGTTGCTGGGGAATACTCGTGCTGCTGTTGCTCAGCGGCTGTGCCGGCCCATCGGTCACCACGGAAGCGCCGCGGCAGATGCAGGTGGCCGTGAGCGCAGAGCAGACCCTGGACGAGGCGCTTGCCCTGTTGATGGAGCAAGGCTACGTCATCACCCAGGCAGATGGTGCACTTGGACGCATTGATGCCTCCTTGGCGCGGCCGCCTGGCTATCGTCTCGAGGTGCGGGTCGAGGACGTTGGAGACACCCAGGCCAGTGTCAGCCTGCAGGGATTTCGTGGCGGTCGCACGCTGCCCGCTGACGTCGTAGAACCGCTGTTTGTTCAACTACAGGGAAGACTTGCCCGTTGATGTACGCACTACAATCCGTCCTGGCCGCGGCTGTCTCGCCGAAGCGCCGTGCCACCTGTGGGGATCGCCATTCGCTGTCGCCACGTGTTCGCCGCTTGATGACGATGGCCAGTCTCGTGCTTGTCCTGGTGGGGCCCTGGGCAAGCCAGGTAGCGCTGTCACACCCCCATAGCTGGGTCGATCTGTCGGTCCAGCTCGAGACCGATAGCGAGGGCCGGGTGGCGGCATTACGCCAGATCTGGCGTCTTGATCCGTTCTACAGTCTGGTGCTGCTGGAAGAGATCGATGCCGACGAGGAAGGGCGCGATGCGGCCCTCGACCGCCTGGGAGGGGACATGCTGACCAGTCTGGCTCCCCGGGACTTTTTCACCGAAGCCGAGATCGACGGCGAAAAAGTGGTTTTTCAGGGCGTCAGCGATGCCACCGTGATGGAGCGCGATGAGCGTATCGTGCTGCACTTTCGCCTGCCCCTGGCCGAACCCAGGGAACTTGCCGGCAGCACCCTTGAGTACCGGGTATATGACCCCTCCTACTACGTGGAGGTGGTCCACGAGGCCGATGCGGATGGTCCGTTGGACGAAGCGCTGACAGCGCCCGACGGCTGTCAGGCATCGGTCATCATTGCCGAACCCGATCCGGACAAGGTGATGGCGGCCGCCCAGCTGGATGTCGACGACAGTGCGCCGGAAGGGCTAGGACGCTTCTTTGCCGAGACGGGGCGTGTGTCGTGCTGAAGCTTCAACAACCTTGGGTTCAGGTGTGTCTCGCGGTGGGCGCCGTCGTGGGCGTCTTGCTGTTGCTGGCGGTGACCGGCGCGCTGGATACGCTCGGCCACTGGGTGCTCGCCATGCAGGCCGACCTGCATCGTCGCTTGACTCAGGCGGTCACACTGATCGACCAGACGCCGTCCGCTGCAGCCTGGGCCACCTTGATAGGCCTGAGCCTGTTTTACGGCGTTTTCCACGCGGCAGGACCAGGACATGGCAAGGCCGTGATCAGCGCCTACCTGGTCTCCCAGGGAGGCGCCTGGCGTCGCGCCCTGGCTCTGTCGGTGGGAGCCGCGCTGATGCAGGGAGCGGTCGCCATCCTGCTGATACTGGCGCTGGTGCAGGGGCTGGGCTGGCTGACCCGCGAGGCACTGGGCAGTGTGGTGTGGGTCGAGCGGTTGAGCTTCGCCCTGGTCGCACTGCTGGGGCTGTGGCTGAGCGGACGCGCGCTGAAGCGGCTGGTGTCGCTGTCGCGCCCAGCGCAGCAGTCTGCTGGGTCTGTGCACCATGGGGCACACCATCACAAGCCGCACCATCACGAGCCGCACCATCACGAGCCGCACCATCACGAACATCCGTCCCACGGGCATCATGCTCATGGTTCGCACCATGATCATCATGAGTGTTGTGGCGGTCATCACCATGTATCGCCGGATGGCAGTGGTCGCGAGGCCTGGCTGGCCGTGCTGGCGATCGGTGCCAGGCCATGTTCGGGGGCCGTGCTGTTGATGGGCGTGACCAGCCTGCTGGGCCAGCCATGGATGGGGGTGGCAGCGGTGCTGGCAATGTCGCTGGGTACCGCCATGACGGTCTCCACCCTGGGCATCGCCAGCGTGCTGGCACGGGACTGGGTGTCCGCTCGCGTGGCGCGGACATCCGCCACGCGAAGTCGTGCCGTGGCACGCCTGGCCGCCATGGTGGCACTGACCGGTGGCGTGCTGATCATCGGACTGGGCGTTCTGCTGATGCTGCAGGTTGGCGCATCGGATCCTGGCTTGCCGCTGATGGCGCCAGGTAGTCGCAGTGGTGGCCTCGGCGTGTGACAGCCCTTCAGGCGCGCAAGGACAGCCCGCCGGCCAGCGCCAGCACACGGTCCTTGGTGGCGGCCAAGCTGTCCTTGTCGTAGGCGATGGCCTGGCTGTGGCCCCACACCGGCCCTGGCCAGGCCGCGTCGCCTTCTCGCCGCACGATCACATGCACGTGCAACTGCGCCACCATGTTGCCGAGGCTGGCAATATTGAGCTTGTCACCCCCGGCGTGGGTCTTCAGCGCCTGGCCCAGGCGAGTGGCTTCTCGCCACAGCTGTTGCTGGTCGGCTTCCGACAGGTCGAACACCTCGGTGACGTTGGCCCGCCTGGGAATCAGTACCAGCCAGGGGTAGCGGGCATCATCCATCAGGCGCAGCTGACACAACGGTAGTTCGGTGACGGGATAGGTGTCGGCGACAAGGCGTGGGTCGATGACGAAATCGCTCATGGCGGGCTCCTGAATGGCGTTTCAGGCAGGGTACATCAGGCGGCCACGACAGGGGCATCTATTCGACGAAGTTCCTGTTCGACGTCACCCCTGCTCGATACAACCCCAGTTCGATACACCCCCTATACGAGACAAGCGAGAGAGGAAAGACGATGACCCTGGTCGAGGGAGCGGCCCTGCTGACGGCAGGTATCGTGGCAGGTTTTATCAATGTGCTGGCGGCGGGCGGTTCGATGCTGACGCTGCCGCTGTTGATGTTTCTCGGACTTCCCCCTCAGGTGGCCAACGGCACCAATCGGGTGTCGATCACTCTGCAGAGCGTGTCAGCGGTGGCCAACTTCTTTCGTGCAGGAGCCCGTCATATCGGGCTCAGCCTGCGCCTGTCGGTGCCTGCTGTACTGGGCTCGATGCTGGGCGTGTGGCTGGCGCTTCAGGTCAGCGATGCGTTGTTCGAGACGATCCTGATGGTGGTGATGGTCGCCGCGGCAGTGATCATGCTGCTGCCACAACCGAAGATCGACACTCGGCCCCTGACGGTGGAGCGGCTGACCCCTGGCATCTATCTGGCGATGTTCGTGATCGGTGTCTACGGCGGCTTCCTGCAGGTCGGGGTCGGGATTCTGTTCATGATCGTGCTGTATCGCATGCTCAAGATCGATCTTGGCCAGGTCAATGCCTTCAAGGTGCTGATCATCCTTGTCTACACCCTGCCTGCCCTGGGCATCTTTCTGTGGCATGACCAGGTGCGCTGGAGCTACGGCCTGGTGCTGGCCGCCGGCAGCATGACCGGTGCCTGGCTGGCGGTGAAGGTCAACATGAGTTCCCGGGGCGCCATGGTGGTCAAATGGCTGACGGTGGCGGTGATTGCCGTGATCATTTTGCGCCTGGCCCTCTACTGAGTGCTGTGCAGACCCTCGAAAAGCGCGACACAAAGCCTAGCGAATGAACGTCATCGTGCTAGATTATCTGAGGATGATGTATTTTGCTTACCCACCTGGCTGCAAGGAGAAGGGACAATGAAAAGGACGCTGGCATTGATTCTGGTATCGATGTTTACCCTGGCGCTGTTGAGTGGCTGCAACACGGTGCGGGGTGTCGGCCAGGACATCGAGAAGGGTGGTGAAGCCATCCAGAACAGCACCGCCTGATCGCTGGCCACAAACCTGCACTCCGCCAGGCTTTCTCCAAGGCCTTGGCAGCAAGGTCTTGGCAGCAAGGCCCTGGCAGAGAGCCACGGCAACGCAGGGATGCTGATCCAGCGACAGGAATAGGAATACGCAAAGTAAAAGAAACAGAAACACAAACGGCGGTGATGTCACTCAGGTGCATCACCGCTTTTTTGTGGACAGGGCAGGCGCCTAGCCAGTGATGAAAAAATAAGGAACATGAGGCAAGTCAGGAGGGGACGCCAAGCATGGTCCAAGGCATCTGCTATGCTGGCCCCTTGTCATGTGCAGGGCCGCCTGGCGCCAGCGTTCAGGCAGCAAGTGGCCCCTTGCCATGGGCCAGACGAAAGGACATTCAGGCACTGGAGGCCGATGATGAAAGCTCTTCTTCCGTTATTCATGGTTGCTGCGCTGGCAGGGTGCAGCGCGTCGTCGGGCGGGACCGGTGAGCCCGCTCCGTTGCCGCCCAAGCGGGCTCCCTTGGCTGAAGCCTGTGACGCGGCGGCTGTTCAGGACTGGGTGGGGCAGCATTACCAGGAGGCACAGGACGAACGCCTGAAAGCCGAAAGTGGTGCCAAGACCCTGCGCGTGCTGAGACCGGGCGGAGTGGCGACCATGGACCTGCGCCTGGACCGCTTGAACGTGCGCCTGGATGACGCCGATACGATTGTCGAGCTGGGGTGCGGTTGATCCCACGTGCTGGCCGGCATTGTGATGGTGCGGGCCAGCAACCAGGAACCGTAACAGGAACCAGCACCGTCACCGCAGGCTGCGACAGGCCGCCTAGCGGCTGGCCTGTCGGGTCATCGCCGACCTCGTCGGATACGGCTTCGGGTGTCTCAGCGTTGGCCCAGCTCCTGCTGGGTGCGCTGCTCCTCTTCTTCTGCCTGCTTGCGCAGCTTCTTGCGCAGGGTGGCTTTTTCATAGCGCAGCTTGCGTATCGGCGTGTCCAGCGTCAGCGGCGGCACCGTGGCGGGGCGTCCGTCCGAGTCCACCGCGACCATGGTCAGGTAGCAGCTGTTGGTATGGCGAATGATCTTCTGGCGAATGTCTTCCGCCACCACCTTGATGCCAATTTCCATTGACGAGCGGCCGACGTGATTGACGCTGGCCAGGAAGGTCACTAGCTCACCCACATGGATGGGCTGCTTGAAGCGCACCTGGTCGACCGACAGGGTGACCACATAGTGACCTGAGTAGCGACTGGCGCAGGCATAGGCCACCTCATCGAGTTTCTTGAGGATGGCGCCACCGTGCACCTTGCCACTGAAATTGGCCATGTCGGGTGTCATCAGCACGGTCATGGTCAGTTCGTGCTGACCCGGGAGGCTCTGTTCTAGCATGGATGGCTCCTCAAGCATGCAGTTCGGTCTGTGATGCACATAGCATAACGCCTTGCCTCCGCGAGCGGAGACAAGGCGCACGTTGAAACTCAGTTGTTGCCGGCACTGTACAGCGGGGCGGTGACCGATCGGCCCGCCTTTGCCATCATCTCGCCCGGCTCGGGCGGCTCATAGCCAGGTCAGACACACCGAGATGATGATGCCGGTGATAAACAGCTGAACCAGGCAGAAGCCCATGATGTCCTTGGCCTTCAGTCCTGCAATTCCCAGCACCGGCAGCGCCCAGAAAGGCTGCAGCAGGTTGGTCCAGGCATCGCCCCAGGCGACCGCCATGGCGGCACGCGGGATGTCCACGCCAAGCGCCTGAGCGGCAGGAATGACGACAGGTGCCTGGACGGCCCACTGGCCTCCGCCCGAAGGCACGAACATGTTGACGATGCCGGCGCTGATGAAGGTCCAGAACGGCAGGGTGGTCTCGGTAGCGAAGGACACCATGGCCTGCGACATGGTCTCGGCGAGTCCTGACTGCACCATGATGGCCATGATACCGGCGTAGAAGGGGAACTGGATGACGATGCCGGCCCCGCCCTTGATCCCCTCGTTCAGGCTGTTCAGCAGGCTCTGAGGGGTGCGATGCAGCACGATGGCCAGAAACAGGAACATGAAGTTGACCACGTTCAGGTTCAGGCCACCGCCACCGACGAAGTAGCTGATCAGGTAGATCAGACCTGGCATACCCACCAGCAGCGCCAGCGTCATGCTGTTTTCCAGGCGCTCGGCCGGGCGGCTGATGCGCACGCGGCGGTCTTCTTCCTCTCCCAGCAGGGCCGGATCGACGTACACGCTTTCCTTTTCCCCCGGCAGCATCATGCGGTTGACCAGCGGCACCGCGATGAACAGAGCCAGCACAATCAGCAGATTGAAGTAGGAAAAGATGGTTTCGCCGGTGCCGATGACACCGATCTGCTCTGCCCAGGGGTTCCCTTCCGTGGCAATCGTCAGGGGGACCGATCCGGCCAGGCCGCCATGCCAGACCACGAAGCCGGAGTAGGCACTGGCGACCAGCAGGCGATAGTCGACGCGCACGACGCGGGCCAGCTCCTTGGCGAACAGGGCGCCCACCACCAGGCCGAAGCCCCAGTTGATCCAGCTGGCGGCCAGCGACACCAGGGTGACCAGCAGGATGGCGGCACCCGCGTTATTGGCGATGCGAGCCAGACTTGCCAGCAGGCGCTTGACCGGTGGCGAGCTGGCCAGCATGAAGCCGGTGACCAGTACCAGCAGCATCTGCATGGAGAAGGACAGCAGGTTCCAGAAACCGTCGCCCCAGTACGTCAGCACCGCCATGGGCGACTGGCGCTCCACCGCGATGGCCGCTGCCGCAGCGATGATGGTCAGGAGCAGGACGAAGACATAGGGATCTGGTAGATAGCGCTCCACCAGTTTCACGGCGGGTCGTGACAGAGCTCTCAACATGGCGTATTTCGCTTCTTCTGGTTGTGAAAATGGCCTTCCCGGCCACCTGGCGTCAACGGTGCCGCAGTCCGCCGCCGGGCGTCAAAGTCACCTTTCAAGCGATGACGTTTGGGCATACACCGGCATCTGAGCTGACAGCAGGGGCATCGACCGGGCGAAGGCCTTAACCCGTGCTGCTCCAGCGCGTGCTGCGATAGCGAAGATAGTAGGCCACAAGGACCCCGGAACGCACTGCGGTAAAAGTCGTAAAGGCTAACCAAAGTCCATGATTTCCCATGCCTTGGGTCAGCCACCACAGGGGCAGATAGGCGGCCAGTGCAATAAAGATCGAGTTGCGCATTTCGGCAATGGCGGTGGCGCCGATGAAGACCCCATCGAGCAGGTAGCTCCATACCGCCACCAAAGGCATCAGGATCACCCAGGGCATGAAATCCGCGGCGCTGGCGCGTACCTCGGGAAGCCCGGTGAGCAGGGCGATCAAGGCGTTACCGCCCAGGGCAAAGGCGAGGCTTGCCAGGGCGGCGGTCGCCAGCGAACACAGGGCAGCCGCTCGCACCGACAGGGCGAAGTCATCGAAGCGCCGGCGGCCGATGGCATGGCCGGTCAGCGCTTCTGCGGCATTGGCGAATCCGTCCAGGCCATAGGAGGTGAGCATGATGAACTGCAGCAGCACCGCATTTGCCGCCAGCACCGTATCCCCCTGGGCGGCCCCCTGGGCGGTGAAGAATGCCTGGGCAAACAGCAGCCCCAGCGTGCGCACGAACAGGTTGGCATTGACCGAGAACAGCTCGCGATAGGCGCCCACGGTAAACAGCCGGGCCCGCTCGAAGTGGCCTCCCAAGCGGCCGAGGCGGTGCCGGCACCACCACAGCCCCAGCGCCACCGTGCAGTAGTCCGCGATCACCGTGGCCCAGGCGACGCCGTCACTGGTCATGTCCAGGCCCACCACGAACAGCAGGTCGAGGACGATGTTGACGCCGTTATTGGTCAGCAGCAGTGCCAGCGTCACACGACTGTTCTGTTGCCCCAGGAACCAGCCAAGTATGGCGTAGTTGGCCAGTACCGCAGGGGCCGACAGTAGTCTGATCTCGGCGTAGCTGGCGGCCAGTTCACTGGCCTGTGGGCTGCCATCGAGCAGCCATAGCCCCAGCGCAATCAGCGGGCGCCCCAGCAGGATCAACAGCACGCCGATGGCGCCGGCCAGCAGCAGTGACTGGCCGAGCAGATGACGGACCTGGTCATCTCGACTGCGCCCCATGGCCTGGGAAGTGAGGCCGGTGGTGCCCATGCGCAGAAAGCCGAAACCCCAGTAGAGAAAGCCGAACAGCGTGGCCCCCAGGGTCACACCGGCCAGGTAGCGTGAGTCAGGCAGGTGGCCGACCACGGCAGTATCCACGAGCCCCAGCAGGGGCACGGTGATGTTGGACAGGATGATCGGCCAGGCCAGCGCAGCGATGCGCGGCAGTCGACCAAGGGTGTCGGCTAGGCCGCTGGGGGAAGAGGGTGGAAGACTGGCCACGGTTGCACGTCTGCTCGGCTGATGAAGATTTGGGTGAGGAGCGCAGTGTCCCGGCGCCGACCTCACGGGTCAAGCGGGACGCCTTGGCGGTCATGACGCAATGGCGTCATCCGGATCGTCATGGTGCGATGGATGGCCACGGAATGGCCGCTGGTCCGTTGGTTGCGTCCTTCATAACGGCACAGCGTGTGCAATGTCAGACATATTGAATGCTGGTTCATTGATATCCGAATGAAATGTTTAGTATCAGTCACTACCAAAAAATTACATTCCGTTGCCATCTCTAAGGTGACATAAATACCTCTTCTGGCTACTAATAAGATAATCCTATGAATTAATAAAAAAGGACTAGCAAGAAGGAGTAAGAAGCAGCCAGTAGACATCACGGGTGAGAAGGAACAGCCCCATAAAGACTGGCGATCTTGGTGACCGTGTGACGAACAATGATGAATCGGTAATTAAGATATAACGTATATAAAAATATCGATTTTACGCAGGAGTATCCACAATGAAAAAGTCCCCTCTCTTTTTCGCGAACCCCCTTTGCCCCAAGGCCGTCAAGGTCGCTGCCAGGCAGCCTCAGTGCCCCCAGCGCCACCGTCAGCGCGGGGCAACCGCTATTGAATACGGCGTTATCGTCGCCTTGATCGCCGCAGCGCTCTTCTTTGTATTTGGTGCAGGAGACGCAGGTGGTGGATCTCTGGCCGATATGATCAGCAGCCTCCTTGATGACGTAAAGACAACTCTCGGCATCACTGGCTCTGCGGGAGACTGAGTCACTTCAGCTGTATCGAACTCCTTTGGGTATTGTCGATGTCGGTGGCTAATCAATGGCGGCTATAAACGAGGCGAGCGGAGTGGGAGTGAAAGGGCTGCGAGTCGCGGCAACGGTGCTCATTCTATTGGCCATTATGCTGGCAGGCTTAGGGTGGTACACGAGCAGTACCGAAGCACCTCCGCTGGGTGCGGGGATTGAGTCGATGCAACCTTCTGCGCCGCCCGAACCCCTCGGCTATCCGGTGCTGGTGGCCGCTCGGGAGCTGAGTGCGGGGGAGCGCCCCTCTGACCTGCCCGATGCGTTGCGGCTGGCCTATTTTCCTACCCCGCTGGATGGCAGCTTTGCTGAGCTGGCCCAGGTGCCGGATGCGCGCCTGGCGCGGCCCCTCGGTGAGGGCGATGTACTGAGGCCGGGCGGATTCGTCGGCGGTGGTGCCCTGGCCGATGTGGTGCCCCCAGGCTTTCGTGCCGTCGGGGTGGGTATCGACGCGGTCATCGGCGGCGGTGGCTTCGTGGCGCCGGGGGACCGGGTCGACGTGTTGTTCTTTGCCGAGACGGATGACGGCAACGGTCAGCGCCATCGGCTGGCGCGGCGGTTGTTTTCCGATGTCAGCGTGCTCGGGGTAGGCGAGCGCCTGGTAGGTGGCGACCGCCAGGAAGACAGTGGCTCTGAGCGCACGGCCGTGCTGGCCATGCCGGAAACCCAGACCGCGCGGCTGCTGCTGGCCGAGGCGACGGGGCGGCTGCGACTGGCAGTGGTGGGCAACCAGGAAGCGGCTCTGGGCGAATCCTTCGATGACGGTCTGCGCTTCGCGCTGGGGCAGAGCGTCCTGCCGGTATCGCTGGGCCAGAGCCTGAGCCAGCCCGGCAATAGCGTCAGCTTCGATGAGCTTACCGGTATCGAGCGAGAACCGCCCAGACCGGCGGCGCAGGCGTCACGCGCCCAGGGATACAAGGTGGTGCAACACGTCGGAGCCAGCAGTCGAGTGGTCTCACTGCCGTGATCGCGGGCAGCCAGCGGTAGGAAGGCTGGAAACGGGCGGTCAACAGACTGACATCATAATGAGAGGTTCGGCAGCGGTGGCGGCAGTCGCCATGGCTAGCGGAACCCGCGCAGGGAACAGGACCAAGCATGCAGTTAGATGGCAAGATCGCCCGACCGAGGTCGGTGTGCTGGAGAGTGTGTGCCTGCGGGACAGGGCGCGGACTGGCGCTAGGCAAACGCCTGGCGGCCGCGCTGCTGCTGGCAGTGGCGTTGATCCCCGCTGTGGGGCTGGCGCAGTCACCCGAGTCACGGCTGAGCCTGGCCGTCGGTGATCAGCAGTGGCTGGGCCAGCCAGGACGTATCACCCGCACCGCGGTGGGGCGGGGGGACATCATTGACGCCCAGGTGCTGGACCCGCGGTCGCTGCTGGTGACCGCCGTCGGCCCCGGAAGCACCAGCCTCAAGGTATGGATCGACGGTGCCAGCCAACCCCGGGAAACTCTGATTCAGGTGCGCCCTGCCGGTGGCGAGGGGCTCGAGTCGGAGTACTCACTGGCCCCCGGCACCTCGCGTCCTGACGTGCGTGGCGTGACGCGCTCCCTCGAACGCCATGATCAGGCGATCTCTCGCTTTGCCAGCGATCCCATCGATGGGACCACCCAGGCCGGGCCGGTGCAGGTCCAGACCGACATCCGCGTGGTAGAGGTCAACCGCAGCCGCATGGCCTCCGCGGGCTTCTTCATCGGGCGCAACCAGGCCGGCTCGACCCGCTTCGCCCTGGGCCGCAGCGATGAGACGCTCGATTTCCTGGCGGGCGGTGCCGTGGCCCCCAACGCGGGTGACGGCGGCTTCTCGATCATTCAGGTCAATACCAGTGGCGTGCTCTCGGCACTCAGCGCCCTGAGCGCCAATGGCTTCGCCTATACCCTGGCAGAGCCCAGCCTGGTCAGCCTGTCTGGCCAGAGCGCCAGCTTTCTGGCCGGTGGTGAATTTCCCTTTCCCGTGCAAAGCGGTGACGACCAGATCAGCGTCGACTTCAAGGAGTTCGGTATCCGTCTGCAGTTGACGCCGACGGTGCTGGACGAGCGGCGCATCATGCTCAAGGTGGCGCCCGAAGTGTCCGAGCTGGACTTTTCCCGCGGGGTGCAGACAGCCGGTATCGCGGTGCCGGCGCTGAATGTGCGCCGCACCGATACCACGGTGCAGCTGGGCAACGGCGAGAGCTTCATCATCAGTGGTCTGGTCAGCCGCAACATCATTCAAAGCGTCGACAAGATCCCTGGACTTGGTGATATCCCGGTCATCGGCGCGTTCTTCCGCTCGACACGCCTGGATCGTGACGAGAAGGAACTGGTCATGATCGTGACGCCGCACCTTGTCAGGCCGCTGGCCGCCGGGGTGGATCTGGGGCCGATGCCTGGCGCCGCGTTCGAGAGCTATGACCCGAACTTCCTGGAACTGATGTTCGATCCACAGGATGCACAAGCCATAGAGCGCGTGTCCGAGGTGGGCTTCAGTCGCTGATCGGTGGTTGCGGGTGGGGTGAGAGGAGAGCGCCATGCCATTTCGTCAAAAGCGTGCCGAGGTCAGTCAGCGGAAGGCGGCGCCGGGGGCAGAGCCTGCCTTGATCAGCGAGCTTCACCAGCTGGTGGTCGAGCGCCTGGAGGATGACGTCAGGGGCATCGCCGATGAGCCCATGCAGCTGCGTCAGCAGGTGCGCGAGCTGGTGACAGAGGCGCTTAGCCTGCGGGGCTACGCCACGCCGACCGACAGTGTCGACGCTGTGGTCGAGGATGTCTGTCGCGAGCTCAATGGCTTCGGGCCCCTGGAGCCATTGCTGGCCGATGACACCATCTCCGACATCCTGATCAATGGTCATCGCCAGGTCTACGTTGAACGCCGTGGCCGGCTGGAGCCGTGTCAGCTCGCCTTCCTCGATGATGATCACATTCTCAGGGTCGTGCGACGCATGCTGGCGCCCCTCGGCAAGCGTCTGGATGAATCCAGCCCGATGGTGGATGCCCGCCTGGCCGATGGCTCCCGGGTCAACGCCATCATTGCGCCGCTGTCGCTGAACGGGCCCAGCGTCTCGATCCGCAAGTTTCGGCGGGAGGCGCTGACCGGGCAGGAGCTGGTGGCCATGGGCAGCGTGCCGGCCAACCTCATGACCTTTTTGCGCCGAGCGGTGGAAGAGCGCTGCAATCTGCTGGTCAGCGGTGGCACCGGAGCCGGCAAGACGACGCTGCTGAACGTGCTGAGCGCAGCGATTCCACCCCAGCAGAGGGTGGTCACCATCGAGGACAGTGCCGAGCTGCAGCTGGCCAGCCATCACGTGGTGCGGCTGGAAACCCGAGCGCCCAACATCGAAGGAGAAGGCGAGGTCGGCGCCAGTGCACTGGTCAAGAATGCCCTGCGCATGCGCCCCGACAGGATCCTGCTGGGGGAAAGTCGGGGCGACGAAGTGCTGGACATGCTGCAGGCGATGAACACGGGACATCAGGGCTCGATGAGTACCGTTCACGCCAATTCGGCCGCCGATGCCGTGGTACGGCTGGAGATGATGGTGCGCATGTCGCGCTTTCAGGGGACCGATGCGCTGGTGCGTCAAATCATCACCACTGCGCTCGACCTGATCGTGCACGTCGCTCGCGACAGCAGCGGTCAGCGTCGGGTAGCAGAGGTGCTGCGTGTGGTCGGGTTACGCCAGGGCGAGGTGGTCCTGGAGCCGCTCTACCGAGAGGGGCAACCGGTGACTGACCACCTCACGGCGCGGCCAGCAGACCAGGCGTCTGCGGTCTGCTGGCCGCGGCTGCTGGCGGCGCTGGTGGATGGCGCTAAGGAGGCGCACCCATGAATGTCTGGGTGGTCTTTTCGCTGGTGGCGGCATGCCTTGCCACGGCTGCATGGCTACTGATGAAGAGCGCGCGTGCCCACACCGAGCGCGCGGCTGGCGGTCAGCGCACCGCGCGACGCCGCTCGCTGGTTACCCATGACTCGCTGATGGAATGGCTGGTCGAGCGCCTGACGGCGGCAGGGTTGCCCGCCTCGCCACTGAGTGTCGCTGTGGCCGGTGGCAGTCTGCTGGTGCTGGCGATGTTGCTGCTGTCACGCCTGGGGGCCGTCTGGGGCCCGGCGACCGTGGTGCTGGTGGTGGTGCTGGCCAATGCGCTGATTCGTTTGCGTGCCGCGCGCACCCGGCGCCGTGCACGCCGCCAGCTGGCGCCATTTCTCAGTCAGGTCAGTCGTGGCCTGGTGGCCGGTCAAGGGCTGGAAACCGCCTTCGTGCACGCGACACGGCGGGTACGTCCTCCACTGTCGGATGCGCTGTCTCGCGTGATGTTGAGGCGTCAGCTCGGTCAGGAACTGGACGAAGGGTTGGCCCGTGAGGGGCAGATACTGCGGCTCGACGAGTTGGGGCTGCTGGCTACCGCCATGCGCATCAACCAACGCCATGGCGGCAGCCTGTCCGACATGCTCGATGCCTTTGCCGCCGCCTTGCACCAACGCGAGCAAAGCGGTCGTGAGTTGGCGGCCATGACCGGAGAAACCCGCATCAGTGCTCTGGTACTGGGCCTGTCCCCCCTGCTGTTGACGCTGTTTATCCAGCTGACGCAGCCGGCATTTCTGCTGCCCATGCTGGAGAGCAGCGGAGGTCGTCAGGCCCTGGCGCTGGCCGTGGTCCTGCAGCTGAGCGGGGGATGGTTGCTGTGGCGCATGCTCAAGTCGGTATGACCCCCTCGCTGCAACGAACGTCTGCCGGCGCTGCAACGCAGGTAGGCCAGATAAGGAGAACAGGCGGCTGATGTGGAATCTTTGGTGGAGCGGGTCCGTCGTGGCCTTGGCCCTGGCGGCAGCAGCCTTGCTGATCAGTACGCGGCTGCCCGTGGGCGAGGAAGGACAGCGCCGGCGGGAGGAGTCGCGGCTACTGCGGGAAGGGCGTGGTCTATGGCGCAGTCGCGCCAGCCGCCCTGGTCTGGCGGGACGGCTGTCTTTGCGTCTTCGGCAGTCCGGGCATGTGGGGGCCAAGGCTCAGCTGGCGGTGCTGCTGGCGTGGGCCGTGGTCATGGTCGGCGCCGCCATGCTGGGCGGGCTGCTGGCGATCATGGGCGGCAGGCCTGTGGCGGGTATCGTGGTCATGTCTGCCCTGTGGGGGGGCTTCGCAGCGGGACTGGGGTGGCTCGCGCTGGAACGCAAGCGTCGTCGTCGAACGCTGCGGCTCGATGAAGATATCGAACTGGTGCTGCAGGTGACGCGGATGCTGTGGGACACCGGCATGACCCTGGAAAGCCTGCTGCATCGACTGATTCAACAGCTGGGTGCGACGACCCCGGATATGGTGCTGGAACTGCGGATCGCCGCCAACCGCATCGACAGCGGCCAGGATCGCGAGAAGGTGCTGGAAGAGCTGGCCGCGGTGCAGGCCAGCGAAGGCGTCGAGCAGTTCTTCCTGATGTTTGCCCAGATCGCCAGAACGGGAGGCCGCGCCAGGGATAGCCTGACCACCCTGGTGGAACGCCTTGGGGCCCAGCGCCGCACACGCCTGCAACAGCGTGTCAGTCAGCTGTCCGGAACCATGTCGCTGGTGATGATGCTGTGTCTGTTCCCCGCCCTGTTGATCGTCATGGCCGGTCCCGCCTTGGTCAACCTGAGTGGACTGATGGGATCCCTGGGAGGGCCGTGATGCCGAGTCCTTTGCTTCACTACCGGTGGGAGACGCCGATGACATCGAGAGATCGCCACGCCACCCTCGCCGCTTCCGGCCAACCACCAGCTGGCATGCCACGGCAGCCCGGAATGGGGGGCGCGTGGTGCGTCCTGGCCGCGCTGCTGGGAGTCTCGCTGCTGAGTGGATGTACCAGCGCGTCTTCACAGCCCATGCCCATGACGGCGTTCGCGCCGGCCGTCGAGGTGGTGGGCGACGCCCAGCAGCAGAGCAGCGGGCCCTGTGGACGCCGCTATGCTGCCGATATCGGTGTCGAGCTGTCGTTGATCGAGCGCATGCTGGACGACGGCAAGCCGCGCTCCGCCGCCGCTCACCTGGAGGCAGGTGACTATGGGCTGCCGCTTGCCTGGCGTCTTGAAGGCGATGCACGACGCGCCATCGGCGATGTCGAGGGCAGTAACCGCGCCTACGAGGCCCTGCTGGGCACCTGCCTGGTGGCAGATGGCTATCGCGGGCTGGCACGCAATGCCTTTCGCGCTGGCCGTCACGACCAGGCCATGACCCTGATGCGGCAGGCCCGGGAGTCCCGGCCGATCGATCCACGCATCCGCAATGATCTCGGCTACCTGCTGTTGCTGGCAGGCGAATCGCAGCAGGCGGCGGAGGAATTTCGCACCGCGCTGGAGCTCGACCCCAGCCACCAGCAGGCGGCCGCCAACCTGGTGCTGGCTCTGCGGCTGAGCGGGCAAGCCGCTCAGGCCGAAAGCACCGCACGACGCCTGGGAGTCGACGCCCGACTGCTGGCGGCGCCGCCGCGTACGATCTCCCCGGCGGCATCTCCCGGTGAGAGGACGGAATCATGATGAGCCGACGCAGGATGCGCTCCTGCAAGGAGCGATGGACCGTGATGTGCAAGGACATTGTCACCCAGCCCAAGACCCTCATCGTGGCGGCGATGGTCTGCCTGCTGCTGAGCCTGGCGCTGATGCTATGGCCGGATCGCGCGGAAGCGCAGCAGGCCGCTACCAGCCATCCCGGCATCGTGCGACTTCCCGCCAGTCGCGACCCCTTCGGCGAACGTACCCGAGCAATGCTGGCTGCACAGCGTGAGGGACGCGTGGCATCGCCCTCCGTCCAGGTGCTGTCGGGCAAGGTCCAGAGCCAGATCTATCAGCGCTATGTGGACAGCTTCGGTCACCCGATTCCAGAGCGCTATATCGAGACCGGCTTTGGCGAGGATTGAAGCTGACACACCGCGACGGCGACCGATGACATCGGCTGGCAGGCTGCAGCGACAGCGAGGCGCCATCGGCGTGATGACCGCCTTCCTGCTGGTCTGGCTGGTCGCCCTGGTGACCCTGGCCCTGGATGCCGGGCGCCTGTATCTGGAGCAGCGTCGCCTGCAGCAGGCGGCGGACCTGGCGGCAGTATCCGCGGCGGCAAGTTGCCAGGCGCTGTTTCAGGGCGATGCTTGTGGCCATGCCAGCCTGCGCCTGTGGGCCATCGATGCCGTGCAGGAAAATGGCATCGATGTGGACGCGGGGGACGCCACCCTGACCCTGACCCAGGGCGCGGTTGACGACGGTGGCAGGTTCCTCACGGAGTCAGGGCTCGCCAACAGCGTCGAGGTCAGACTTCAGCGTGAGGTGCCCAGCAGCCTGCTGGCCAACCTGGGTGAGCTGATCGGCGGCGAGGTGGACGACAACACCCGGCTGACCGCTACCGGGGTGGCAAGGCGCGCCTCGATGGTAACGCTGAGCGCCGGGACCAGCCTGCTTGAGGTCGATACCAGTGAATCGGCGGTACTGGCGCTGCTGCTCGATCGACTGGTCGGTGCTCGTCTCGACCTGACGGTGCTGGGGGCGTATGACGGCGTCGGGCTCGAGCTCAGCCTGGGCGAGCTGCTGGGGGTCGAGTCGCTGGACGTTGACCTTGAAGAGCAACTCGCGCAATCGCTGGATCTCGAGGCACTGGGCCGCCGTATCCGTGAGGCACTGGACTCGGTAAGCGCCAATCCGGTGCGTCCGGGGGCGCCTGGCGAGCGCTTCACCCTGGCCGAGCTGCTGGCGATCGACCCACAGGGAGAGGTCGCGGTGCGCGATATTCTCACCGCTCGAGTGCCGGTTCGCGAGCTGCTGGAAGGCGCGCTGTTGCTCGACGCCAGCAAGCAGGGCGGAGTCCGTCTCGGGCTGGCAGACCTTTCCTCGATCGCCGTCGGGCTGGGGTTGGCCGACCTGTCGCTGGCACTTGAGGTCATCTCTCCTCCGACCATCGCCGTGGGACCTCCGGGCCCCGCTGGTGCCAGCCTGGCCAGCGACTGTTCATCGTCCTGCTATCGCAGCGTCGCCCGCAATGCTCAGCTCGAGCTGTCGTTGGAGCTTGGGCTTGGGCTGGCCGGACTGCTGAATGTGGAGGTGAGCACCCGGGTGACCGGGGCTGAAGGGCGCGCGGCGGTCGACGCCATGGCGGCGTTGGATGACGGGCTCGAGCTTAGCGTCGTGGCCCAGCGTTCGCTGGTGCAGATCGAGCAGGAGGTCAGGTTGCTGGGGCTTTTCTCCAATGACGAAGAGGCCTCCGTGGGCAGCGCCCAGGGCGCCAAGGAGCAGCGACGACTGGTCTGGCCCGACCAGTCCCGGGCGGTCTTTGATGGCCAAGGTGGGGCCCAGGTGACCCAGGTGCTGGATGGACTGGTCACGAGTGTGGTCAACCAGCTGGGCTTGCTTGGTGGGCTGGTATCCACTCTTGGTGTGCCCTCCCTGCTGTCGGCGACGCTGTCTGACGTCAACGCGACCTTGCTGGAGCCGGCGCTCGAGGGCTTGGGCATCGGCGTCAACACCCTGGATGTACGGGTGCTGGCGGTGGATGCAGGGGGCGTTGAGTCGCTGACGGGGTGCGCCACCAGCTGGGCAGGCTGTCAGGACGGCGAGTCGCCCTGATACGACAACCGAATGACTCGGTGGAGGAGCGATGAACAGACACCGCAGGGGAGTGCAGGGCCAGCGAGGGGCGGTGGCCATCGAGTTCGCCGTCGTGCTGCCGATTTTCCTGCTGCTGCTGTACGCCTTGATCAGCTACTCGGTGGCCATGGTGCAGCAGCACCAGTTGACCCAGGTGGCCAGCGAAGCGGCGAGGTCTGCCGCGGTGGTCGCCAGTGCCCCGTGGCTTGCCGAGGAAGACGTCGAGTCTGACGCCGCGCAGCGGGTACTCGACAGTATCAGCGCCATGGGCTGGAGCGCCGAGCAGACTCCAGGATGCGCCGATGGTGCCAGAGTGCGTCTTGAGGGCGACAGCCTGATCGTGTGTCTTGAGCGCCGGCCCGCGATCACGCCGCTCACCCTGCTGGGAATCAGCGTGCCTGACCTGCCGGAGGCCCTGAGTGGGCGTGCAGTGGTCAAGCTGTAAACGCCAGGAGCCGCCCTGGGGCGGCTCCTGCTAGCGTGAACGGTCAGCATGAACGGTCAGCATGAACGGTCAGCATGAACTGTCAGCATGAACTGTCAGCATAGACATGCCGGCCTCAGCACGTCAGCGTCAGCGTCAGCATGGTCGGCGATGGCCGGAGGTGATCAGGCCGCCGTGATGATGTGGTACTTCTCCATCAACGTCTCGTGGCTTTCGACACGCTCGGGGTCCAGCGGTATGCAGTCCACCGGACACACCTGCTGACACTGAGGCTCGTCGTAGTGACCGACGCACTCCGTGCACAGGTTGGGGTCGATGACGTAGATCTCCTCGCCGGGAGAAATGGCGCCATTGGGGCATTCCGGTTCGCAGACGTCGCAGTTGATGCACTCGTCGGTGATCATCAGTGACATTGAGGGTCCTCACGCAGAGTCGCGGCCCTGAGGCCGGGGCTTCCGGTCAGGCGCGTCGCACAGCGACGGGGGTTGGCCTGGCGGGCAGCCCGGGGAAACGGCATTGCCGGTCCCGGTGTTCGGGATCAACGGGATCGGTCCTGCAGCGCAAGAGGCATCCGCAGCGTCAAATCCCAGTGTGATGGTCAGGTATTGTAATGGCTACGCAGGGTTTGTGCGACCTTGGGGTGCACGTGCTTGCTGATGTCTCCACCGAGGCGAGAAATCTCTCGCACCAGGGTGGAAGAGATGTAGGAATTCTCGACCTCTGGCGTCAGAAAGACGGTTTCCAGATCAGGCATCTGCGCGCGATTCATGTTGGCGAGCTGAAGCTCGTACTCGAAGTCGGATACCGCCCGCAATCCTCGCAGCAGTACCCGCGCATTCTGGGCTTGCATGAAGTCGGTCATCAGCCCGCTGAAGCCGACAACCTCTACGTTGCCCAGGGGGGCGACCACGTCTCGGGTCAACTCGAGTCGGGTATCCAGGTCCAGCGCGGGCCCTTTGCCGGGGCTCGCCGCGATGGCGACCACGACTTTCTCGAACAGGCGTGACGCCCGTTCGATCAGGTCGTAGTGACCGTTGGTGATCGGATCGAAGGTGCCGGGATAGACGGCCGTCGTCATCACCTTTGCTCCTGTCTCTCGTCGTCGTTGTCGGCAAGCTGGCCAAAGGGGTTGTCCACCGCCAGCGATACCGGCTGGGCGTAGCCCGGGATATGGATGCTGTCGTGCTGCACCTCGAGCTCCGGTCCTTCGAGCACGCCCTCACCGAAACGATAGCGCACGGCGAAGTGCCCCGCATCCGCCTGCTGGTGATAGGCACGGGCCTGGGCCCGTGTGACCTCGCGGCGCTCACGCCAGGCATCCATCGCCTGGGCCCCGTGGCGCTGGGTCAGCAGCCGCTCGGTGGCATTCGGCGAAATCAGCACGCCGGTGGCATTGTTGCCGCCAAAGCCTTTGGCATTGATCAGGCTGGCATCTGCGACGAAGGATTGGGTCTCACGGAAGAACCGAAGGCGCTCGGCGTGGACATCGTCTGCGACCTTGTCCAGGGTGCAGATCCCCGGCAGCAGGCCATGGGCAAAGCTGCCCAGGGCGCTGGTGAGCTGATCACCGGCGGCGCTGCCCTGGGAATGTCCCAGGAAGGCCTTGATGGCCACCACTGGCCACTCGGTGATGCCGTTGGCCTTGGCCACCGCGTCAAAGACGTGGGACTCGGTGGTGCGGTTCTTCGGTGTCGAGGTACCGTGGGCATGCAGGAAGGAGCGCTCGCGCAGGCTCTTTTCTCCAAGCATGTCGCGGATCAAGGCGCAGGCCTTGCCCAGGGTTACGTAGTTGCCGATACCGGGCGCCGAGATCGAGCGCTTCCAGCCGTCGGCGTTGACGAAGACCTCCGGTGCAGCAGCCAGGATATCCGCGCCTGTTTCCAACGCCAGGGCGTCGTCCATCAGCATCACGAATTGGCTGGACTCGCCCATGGTAAAGCCGCAGTTGCGGGCGAAGGGGCGGCTGGCGCGCTGGTAGTCGGCGTCGGTCAGCAGCTCCAGGGCGTCCAAGGCCTTCAGGCTATCATCGTCGGCAAGGGCCCCCATGGTGCGGAAGCCCTCGATGATCTCGGGAGTGATGGGCGCATCGGCGGTGCCCACCATGACGATTCTGCGACGGCCGCTGCGGATGTCGTCGATCCCCAGGCGCAGGTTGTACAGAAAGCTGGCGCAGGCCCCCAGTGCCGCGCCGGTGGCGCCGACGCTGCCCAGTACATAGGCGTTGAGGAAGTCGGCAGGCATCTGCCCGTAGCCCAGCGGCATCTGCTTTGAGGTGGCGCGTTTGCCGGACACAAAGCTCTTGAGCAGACCGCCCCAGCCTTCGTCATCCAGCTGGCCGATCGAGTTGCCGGCGTAGACGGCGATCGCATCCGGGTCGAGCCGGTCGCGCAGCGTGTCCCAGTCGAGGCCGCTGTCGCCCAGGCAATCGCTGGCAGCGAACACCGCCATGGAAAGACCGCGGGGGTGGTGCACGCTGCGATACAGCTGGCTGGGATCAAAGCCGCTGGGTAGCTGGCCGGCGGCGCGCACCTGAGCAGGGCGTGTCTCGGGCAGCATGACGTCCATCTGCCCCGCTGGCACGGTAACTTCCAGGTGATGCCGGTCGACCTCACGCACCTGCCAGGTAGGCGGCAGGTCGTCGGGTAGCTGGCGTCGACGCAGGCGGAAGGTGATCGGCGATTCCAGTGCCAGGTTGGCGCGACGATTGGCCGGCAGGCCTTCGTCGTTGAAACGCGGATCTTCGATGCGACGAATCAGGGTATGGCTAAGTACCTGGTCACGGGTTTCGAGCGCCAGTTGGGCGGCATCGAGCTCCTGGCCCTGGGCATTGTGCCAGTGCTGGTCAGCATCGCAGTGGGCCAGGCGCATCATGGCGGCCAGACCGAGCAGGGTGGAGGTCTGCTCGTCGTCGGAAAGGGCGTCGAGCACGGTGCGACGGAAGGCCTGATGGCCCGAGGTACGGCCGGCCGGGTTGACGCCGCCCATGCCCACGATCACCGGTAAGTGTGACAAGCCGGAGTCCTCGTATTGAAGCGGGTGAAAGGCTCGCTCTGGGAGCGCAGAAAACGGCGCTGATGAAGACCCGGGCAGATCAGCACGTCAGTGCTGCCCTTGGTCGAGGTGACGCCAACAGGCCAGAAGCGGGAATCCGTGGATTCGGCGGTCTGGCTTCAGTGCTGCTGGTGTTTATGCCTCGATGCCAAGGTGGCGAGGAGTCGTGCCTCGCGCGATGCTGCCCGTGTCCCAAGCAAAACGCCGTTCGATATTGCCACGGGATAGGATTTCAGGCCAGCGATGTTAGCACCTGGTCGGTCCTTCGTCATGCGCGAGCAGGGCGACAGTGCTGCTGCGACAGCGTGCACCAGGTGTGTTGCAAAGTGTTGCACATGGTGAGAGTGGCGCCGTTGCCCTTGCGCTGGCGAGCATTGGGCTGAGGCGTCTGTACCTGCTCACTTACCGGGGCTTTGGTACACTGGCTGTGCTATTCACGGCAGCATGTCGCTGTTGCCGCTTTCCCCGCTCGAGACCGCATATGTCTGATGTTCCCCGTATCGTGACCTCCGCCCAGACCGGCCCTCACGAGGACCTGCTGCGCAGGGTCACTCGTGGCCTGTCCCATGTCTGGCGCAAGCCTTTGGCTCAGCACACCCGAGACGCCTTTGACGATGCCGAGGCCTGGCGTCGCTCCCAGGGTGAGCGAGGGCTTATTCTCGATGCCTGCTGTGGTGTCGGTCTGTCGACGCGCAGGCTGGCCGAGCAGTTTCCCGAGCACAGCGTGATCGGCGTCGACCGCAGCGCCGACCGCTTGTCCAGGGACCATGGGCCGCTGCCGGACAATGCCTTGCTGGTGCGTGCTGACCTGGTGGATTTCTGGCGTCTGGCCCTGGCGACGGGCTGGCAGCCCGAGCGGCACTATCTGCTGTACCCCAATCCCTACCCCAAGTCGGTCCAGCTGAAGCATCGCTGGCACGGGCACCCGGTGTTCCCGGCCATTGTGGGGTTGGGCGGGAGGCTTGAGGTGCGCTCCAACTGGCGGATCTACGTCGAGGAGTTTGCCGCCGCGGTGACTCTGGCCACTGGCGTGTCGGCGCCGGTCGAGGCCCACGACCCCGGCGTAGCACCGATGACCCATTTCGAGCGCAAGTACCACGAGCACCACCAACCTCTGTGGCGCCTGGTCGCCACGCTCGATCATCGCCCCCAGCTGATGCCAACCCCCTAGCGGAGGGGGTCAGCGGGCGCTGTCAGGCTATGGCTGACGGCGCGGAAGTTCTCGCCCAGGGTGGCGACCAGCCAGCGGGCGATAGGGCCCTTGGCGGCATCGCGGCGAATGACCGTTTCGACCTCGATGCTCGGGGGCTCGCCAAGGCCCGGCCCTGTCAGCGTCTGCAGCTTGTCGCGAAAAGGCGGATAGTCTGCCACGTGCTCCGGTACCAGCGACCAGCCGAGTCCGCGGGCAGTCAACTCCGCCATGGAATAGAAGCTATTGAGGCGCCAGTGCATGGGGCTCAGGCAAGGCTCGGTGTGGGGCGGTGCCGTCGCCTCGCTATGGCGTGACGCCATCATCAGCTGTCGATAGCTGGCCAAGGCCGACGGCGTTACCGCTGCCTGCTGGGCCAGGGGGTGAGTGCTTCCTACCACCCAACGCTGCTTCAAATGGGCGATGCGACTGCCCTCGAGGGGGCCTGCCGCATGCACCTGACTGAGCAGAATGCCCAGGTGGGCGGTGCCCTGCTCAACCCATTCGGCGACGTCCCCCTGGGCGCCGTAAAGCAGGGTCAGCGACAGTGCGGGGTAATGCTCAGCAAGGGCCTCCAGCGTCGCGTCCACCGGGGGCATCTCGATCAAGGCTTCATGCATGGCCACCACCAGCTGGGCCTCTTCGCCCTGTGCCAGGGTCGCCGCACGGGCGTTGAGTCGCTCGCACTGCGCTTGTACGGCTCTGGCTTCCGGCAGTAGCGCATGGCCCGCTGCGGTCAGGGTGGGGGAGCGCGAACGGCGATCGAACAGCTCGCAGTCAAGGTCCAGCTCAAGATGGGAAATGCCGGTACTTACCGCCGATTGCGCACGCCCAAGGTGACGCGCGGCGGCCGAGAACGAGCCCTGCTCGGCGCAGGCGATGAACAGCTGAATCTGGTCCAGGGTCCAATGCATGGTGGAAGGCCTACCTATCTGTTTACCTGATAGTAGCTAGCTGGAATCCATCGGCCAAGTGCCTAGAATAGGCGGCATCGTCAAGCGACAACGCCCTCGGGCGGGAGTGAACGTGATGCGGTCCTTGAAGGAACGTCTGGTACATATGGTGTCATTTGAGCTGGGTGGGCTGGTGATCGTCACGCCGCTGGCCAGCATGCTCAGCGGTCACGGCCTCGCCGAAATGGGAGTGCTGGCGGCCGGGCTCGCCACCGCCGCCATGCTGTGGAACCTGGTGTGGAACTGGTTGTTCGATCGCTGGGTCCCCAGTCGCCGGCGCACCTTGCAGCAGCGCCTGGCCCAGGCCTTTGGTTTTGAGCTTGGGCTACTGGTCATGACGCTTCCTGCGGTGGCCTGGTGGATGGACATCGGTCTGGTGGAAGCGTTCTGGCTGGACGCCGGCTTTATGCTGTTCTTCCTGATCTATGCCATGGTTTTCAATTCGCTGTTCGACCGGATCGTCGAACGTCGTCTTCAGGGAGCAAGCGGATGAGTTATCTGTATCTTGCACTGGCCATCATCGCCGAGGTTATTGCCACCTCGGCGCTCAAGGCCTCCAACGAATTCACCCGGCTGTGGCCCAGCGTAGTGGTGGTGGTCGGCTACCTGGCGGCCTTCTACCTGCTGTCGCTGGTACTGCGCAGCGTACCGGTGGGGATCGCCTACGCCTTCTGGGCGGGGCTTGGCATCGTGCTGGTGACCCTGGTCGGCATCATCGTCTACGGCGAGAAGCCCGACCTGCCCGCCCTGGTGGGGCTCGCCATGATCATTGGCGGGGTCTGCGTGATCCAGCTGTTTTCTTCTACGGCGTCCCACTGACGGTTCTCGGCGTCCCTGTGACGGGTTCTCGGCGTCCCTGTGACGGGTTCTCGGCGTCCCTATGAGCGTGGCGGGTAGCGATAAGCGCTGCGGCGTGGTCATGTCATCGACCCGCAGTCGAATCCTGTCGCGCCAGGCGGTAGACTCGGCCCTCGTTGCGTCGAAACGGCGTGACGTCCGTCCACCCCAGGGAAGTCTTCATGTCGTCGCGCTCTTCATCCGCCATATCCGCCTTGATGACCACTGCGTTGCTGACGCTGGCTACCGTCATGGTGCCTGCCGCCAGCGTGCAGGCTGCGGGCTTCTCGAATCTTGCCGAATTGACGAATCAGGGCTTCCAGGTCAGTGCCGAGGCACGCTTGCTCGAAATGGGCGCCGCGCCAGCAGAAACCCTGGGTAGCCTGGAACCGGGCCGCTTGTTGACGCCGGCATCGGTCACCAAGGTCTACACCGCCGCAGCGTCGTTGGATGCCTGGGGGCCACAGCATCGCTTTACCACCGATGTGGTCAGCACCGCTCGTCCGGATGCCGGCGGGACCGTGGCGGGCGACCTGGTGCTGGTGGGCGGCGGCGACCCCAGTTTGACCAGCGAAGACCTGTGGCGCCTGGGCCAGCGGCTGCACCAGGCGGGCGTGCGGCGTGTCTCCGGCAGGCTGGTCGTCAGCCAGTGGCGCTTTGGTCCGGTGACCTGCCGTACCATCGACCGCTGCACCGCCCGTGAGCGTTCCGACAATGCCTACAGTGCGCTTTTGACCTCGGCCGGCGTCAACTATGGCAGCTGGTGCGTGCAGGTGGCCCCTGGCGCCGTGGGTGGCCCTGCGCGGATCACCGGCTGCAACAGCCAGGCGCCGCTGTTCGCGGTCAACAATCAGGTCACCACTCAGGGCGCCAATGCCGGTACCAGCCTGCAGGCCACCCGGGTCACTGGCAGCACCGGCGAGACCCTGACCGTCAGTGGACAGATTTCCTCCAACGCGTTGCCCCGTGAGGTCTACCGTGCCAGCGCTGATCCCGCGGCGCAGACGGCTGCCACCTTCCAGGCCATGCTGGCGAGCATGGGGATCACGGTGGAAGGGGGCGTGGCCACGACCAGCGAGCCGCCGCCGGCCTCCGCACGGCGCCTGGCAGCGGTGGATGGCAAGCCGCTGCAGGAAATTCTGCTGCGTATGCTCAACTACTCCAACAACTACATGGCCGACGTGCTGGCGCTGAATCTGGTCGATCAGCCGAGGGCGGAGCTCGACCAGGCCGGGACGGCATTGGAAACCTTTATTGCCCAAGTGCCAGGTCACGGCGCCGCGACCATGGAAAGCGGCAGTGGCCTGACCACGGGCAACAAGATATCCGCCATGGGGGGTAACGCCCTGCTGGAGTACATGTTCCAGCGAGCCGACCTGTTCCCGGTGTTCAATGCAGGACTGCAGGCGCCCACCAATGGCCCGATGCGCTTCATTCGACGGGGGTCGTCGACCTTCCAGAGCCACGTCACGGTGAAGACCGGCACGCTTAACCAGCCGGTGGCGGTGCGTGCCGTGACCGGTTACTTCCGTACCGCAAGCCATCGCTTCGGGGTGTTCACGGTGCTGGTCAACGGCACCTCCTCCACGCCCTATATCAGCTGGTCCAGGGTGCTTGACCTGGTATCTCTCGATCTGGATCGCATGATTGCCAACCACTGAGGGACGCAGGAACGCGTCCCGCTGCACGAGGAAGTCTCATGAAGCCCGGACACACCGGCTGGCGCCACCTGATTCACTCGACGCGTTACTCATTGAAGGGATTGCGAGCGGCCTTTCGTCATGAATCGGCCTTCCGCCAGGAGCTGGGGCTGTGCATGGTGCTGGTACCGCTGGCCTGGTGGATTGGCGATACCCCGGTGGAGTGGATTCTGCTGGTGGGCAGCTGCTTCATGGTGCTGATCGTGGAGCTGGTCAATAGCGCCATCGAAAGCGTGGTCGATCGCATCGGGCCCGAACGACATGTGCTGTCCGGGCGAGCCAAGGATATTGGTTCCGCCGCAGTGATGCTGGCGCTGTTCATGGCGGGATTGACCTGGGCGTTGCTGGCCGCCGAGAAGTTCTTGATGGGCTAACGGCCATCTTGCGCCAGCGGAGGGTGTCGGGACCGCCGCGCTTGTTTATGCTCAGGGTATGAACCGAGGCATACACCGCCGGCTGAAGCGCACGGCGACGATGACGAACAAGGAGAGCCGCCATGGAACAGAGCCCGGACTTTCTTCCCCGCGATGATATTCCGGCTGCCTTGCACGGTGCTCTGGACAAGGCATGGGGACGCCTGGCCGCGCGTATCGATCAGGCGGACAACATCGCCGAGATGAGCGGCAGCGAGCCCCCCGGTGAGCTGTATCAGGCGCTCGAAACCCATCGACGGGTCGAACTCGCCCGAGTGCTGGCGATCTCCGAGTTTGCCGCCGAGACGCTGGTGCGCTATCCCCAGTGGCTGGGCTGGTTGGACTCCAGCGGCGAGCTGGATCGTGCGCTGAGCCCAGCAGAGCTCCAGGAGCTGTTGGATGAGGTCCTGGCGTCGGCCGACGACGAGGCTGCCATGCAGGCAGCCGTACGCCGATTTCGTGCCGCGCGCATGCTGGGGATCGTGTGGCGTGATATCAATCGCCCTGAGGGCATCGATGCTTGGGCCACTGGTGCCGCGGTGTCGCGCCTGGCCGAGGTCTGCCTGGAAGGGGCGCTTGGCTGGCTCGAGCGCTTTGTCGAGGCCCGCTGGGGACGCCCCGCGCCCCGCGGGGACGGCAGCGAGCAGCGCCTGGTGGTGCTCGGCATGGGCAAGCTGGGCGCCGGTGAGCTGAACCTGTCGTCGGACATCGACCTGATCTTCGCCTATCCCGAGAAGGGCGAGACCCAAGGCGGGCGCAAGGCGCTGGACCACGTCGAGTACTTCACCAAGCTCGGTCAGAAGCTCATCTCGGCCCTGGACCCGGTAACCGCCGACGGCTTCGTCTTTCGCGTCGACATGCGCCTGCGCCCGCTGGGGGACGGCGGGCCACTGGTCGGCAGCTTTGCCTCACTGGCGGGCTACTACCAGGATCAGGGCCGCGAGTGGGAGCGCTACGCCATGCTCAAGGCGCGCCCGGTGGCCGGCGATATCGATGCCGGCTACGAGCTGTTGTCGAGCATTCGTCCCTTCGTCTATCGCAAGTACCTGGACTTCGGTGCCATCGAGTCGCTGCGTGAGCTCAAGGCGATGATCAATCGCGAGGTCCGGCGCAAGGGCATGCAGGGCAACATCAAGCTGGGACCCGGCGGCATCCGCGAGGTCGAGTTTATCGTTCAGGCCTTTCAGTTGATTCGCGGTGGGCGTGATACCGAGCTTCAGGTCACCTCGTTGAAGACCGCCATGCAGCGTCTGCCGGAGCTCGGCCTGTTGCCCCAGGGCGTGGTCGACGAGCTGCTGCCGGATTACGCCTTCCTGCGTGATCTGGAGCACGCCATCCAGGCGCTGGAGGATCGCCAGACCCAGGCCCTGCCCGATGACGAGCTCGACCGCGAGCGAGTGGCGCTGGCCATGGACGCCAAGGACTGGCCGGCGCTGATGGCGCAGCTGGATGAGGTGCGCGCACGGGTCCGCCAGCACTTCGATGCGGTGATCAGCGATCCCGAAGACGAGGTCGAAGAGGACACGGAGGAGGGCGCCAACCTCGAAACCTGGCGCCAGCTGTGGCGCGGCGAGCCGGACGACGAGGAGGCCGAGGCCACGCTGACGCGGGCTGGCTTCGAAGACGCCACCACCGCGCTCAAGCGGATCAAGGGCCTGGCGGGGTCGCGTCAGGTTCAGACCATGCAGCGGGTGGGCTTTGAGCGCCTTGACGCGCTGATGCCGATGCTGCTGGACGCGCTGGCCGACAGCGAGGCGCCCGATGCGTCACTTGAGCGAGTGCTGCCGCTGATCGAGGCAGTGCTCAGGCGCACCGCCTACCTGGCGCTGCTGAGGGAGAACCCGGATGCCCTGGGCCACCTGATGAAGCTGTGTGGCGCGAGTCCCTGGATCGCCGAGCAGATCGCCCGTTATCCGATCCTGTTGGATGAGCTGCTGACGCCTGACACCCTCTACACCCCGGCCGACAAGCAGCGTCTGGCCGATGAGCTGCGCCAGACCCTGGCGCGGATTCCCGAGGACGACGAAGAGGCCCAGCTGGAAGCCCTGCGCGTGTTCAAGCACGCTCAGGTGCTGCATGTGGCGGCCTCCGATATCGCCGGCACCCGTCACCTGATGAAGGTCAGTGATTATCTCACCTACATCGCCGAGGTGATTCTCGACGCGGTGCTGGTGATGGCCTGGAAGACCCTGACTCGCAAGCATGGCTTTCCGCTTGGCAAGGATGGCGAGCGGGTGGGCGAGACCCCGGCGTTTCTGGTCGTCGGCTACGGCAAGCTCGGCGGCATTGAGCTGGGCTATGGCTCGGACCTCGACCTGGTGTTTCTGCATGACTGCGCGTCCCAGGGCGAGACCGACGGCAAGCGCCCGATCGACAACACCGTCTTTTTCACCCGCCTGGGACAGCGCATCATCCACCTGCTGTCGGCGGTGACGCCAGCCGGGTCGCTCTACGAGGTCGACATGCGACTGCGCCCCTCGGGCAATGCCGGTCTGCTGGTCAGTCCCCTGAGCGCCTTTGCCGACTATCAGCGCGAGCAGGCCTGGACCTGGGAGCACCAGGCGCTGGTGCGCTCCCGGGTGGTGGCCGGCAGTGCCGAGCTGACCGAGGCCTTCGAGCAGGTACGCCGCGATATCCTCGGCAGCGAGCGGGAGCAAGACGCCCTGCGCGATGAAGTGGTCAAGATGCGCCACAAGATGCGTGACCACCTGGGGTCAAAGGGCAGTGACGACACCTTTGACCTCAAGCACGACCCCGGTGGCATGGTCGATATCGAGTTCCTGTGTCAGTACGCGGTGCTGGCACTGTCCCATCAGACGCCGGAGCTCATGCGCTTCAGCGACAACATGCGAATTCTCGAGACCCTGGAAGAGACCGGTCACCTGGCCCCCGACGAGGCCCAGGCCCTGCGTGATGCCTACCTGGCCGCGCGCAGCGCCAACCACCGTGCAGCGCTGACCCGGGAGACCGCCCGCGGCGATGTGGTCGAGTTCAAGGCCCATCGGCAGGTGGTCATCGACGCCTGGCGGCGCTGGCTATCCGACGCTCAGGCGTGAGTGGAGGCTGGCCGCAGACTGTCACGCGCGGCATGGAGCAAAGGTTCGGACGCTCGTCGATGCAGCAGGGCGAACACCTGACGAAGCGACAGTCCCGTTGGCGCGATGCGCCCCACTTCGCCAGCGGTGAGCGCGGCATGCGCCGCGTCGCCGTGGAGTAACCCGACCCCTACCCCCTTGGCGATCAGCGTCCGGATCAGTTCCTCGCGTTCCACCTCGATCACCCAGGCGGGGGTGGATCGATGTCGCGCTAGCCTAGCAGGCGTCAGCCTGTTCGTGTTCCAGGGCGTGGACGCCTTCAAGCGGTTCTGTGAGGATGAGCATCAGCGTGCTGCCGCCGATGAGCAAGCCGCATCCCTGTTCGCCCACTACCGGCGAGAACTGTTGAAGGAGAATCTCTGATGAGTGGCAAGGTGCTGGTTCTGCACGGTCCCAATCTCAACCTGTTGGGCACCCGTGAGCCCGATATCTACGGTCAAGAAACCCTGGCGGACATCGACAATGGGCTGCGCGAGCATGCGCTGCTCGCGGGATGGGAGCTGAGTAGCCGGCAGAGCAATCATGAAGGCGAGCTGATCGACGCCATTCATGCCGCTCGTGTGGATGGCACGGTGGCCATCATCATCAATCCTGCCGCCTTCACCCACACCTCGGTGGCCATCCTGGATGCACTGAACGCCTTCGACGGCAGCGTGATCGAGGTCCACCTGTCCAACGTGCACAAGCGCGAGAGCTTCCGTCACCACTCCTACGTGTCGTTGCGGGCCGACGGCGTTATCGCGGGGCTCGGCAGCCAAGGCTATCACGCTGCCCTGGAGGCGCTGATCAAGAAGGGCTGACGCCACAATGTGACGGTGGGTTTCAGCGACCCCGTGGTGTGACGTGAAGGGGCTGCCTCTCGCTAGACGTCGCGACCTGGAAGACGCATGCATAACAACAAGGAGGGCCGTATGGGACCCATACGTATCGGGGTGATGGGGGCTGGCATCATCGGCCGTGAACACGTGGCGTTGGTACAGGCGTCGGCAGACGCTACCTTGGCGGCTATCGCCGATGTGACGGACGCCGGTCGCGCCTTCGCCGACGGGTTGGGCGTGCCCTGCTATACCGACTACCTCCAGATGCTCGATCAGGTCGAGCTCGACGCGGTCATAGTGGCGCTACCCAATGCCCTGCATGTGGAGGCGGGCCTCGCCTGCATCGAGCGGGGGCTGCCGACGCTGATGGAGAAGCCGATTGCCGACACTGTGGCGGGAGCGCTGGCGTTAGCCGATGCCAGCGAGGCGGCGGGAGTACCCATGCTGGTGGGTCATCACCGTCGCCACAGTCCCGACATGGTCGAATCGTTGCGGGCCATCCAGGCGGGAGAACTGGGTCAGCTGGTCACCATCAGCGGGATGTGGCTGTGTCGCAAGGACGAGCCCTATTTCGATCAGGCATGGCGGCGGGAAGCGGGTGGCGGTCCCATCCTGATCAACCTGATTCATGAGATCGACTGCCTGCGTTTTCTGTGCGGTGAGATCGAGAGCGTGCAGGCAGTGACCGCCAACAAGGCGCGGGGCTTCGAGGTGGAAGACAGCGTTGCGCTCATCCTGTCATTTGCCAACGGCATGATTGGCTCCTTTGTCGGCAGTGACGCGGTGCCCTCACCCTATATCTGGGACGTCGCTTCTGGTCAGTCCCCCAACTTTCTGCATGAGCCGGGTGATTGCTACGTGATTGGCGGCACCCGCGGTAGCCTCAGCGTGCCGGGTATGGCGCTGTGGCGTCATGCCGGCCAAGGTCACTGGCGTGAGCCGCTGATGCGAGAGCGTCTGCAGCCTCCGCGCAGCCACTGCTATCCCGAGCAGCTGCGTCACTTCATCGCCGTGGTGAGAAAAGAGGCCGAGCCGCGTGTCAGCGCAAGGGAAGGGGCGATGACCCTGGCCGCGACTCTGGCGGTGGACAAGGCCGCTCGCCAGGGCGGCCGGGTGCTGGTCAGCGAGATGCTGACGTCGTGACGCCGCTGTCGTGATGGGGGTCGCGACATGAATGACAGCGCACTGGCTCAGCCACTTTTTCTTCGACAGGTGGCCAGCACGATACCGGCGACGGTGATCAGGGCAGCGCCGATCCAGGTTTCGGGACGGGGGATATCGCCAAAGAAGACAAAGCCGAACAGAGCCGCCCAGACGATCTGCAAGTAAAGAAATGGCGATACCAGCGACGCTGGTGCGTAGCGCATGGCCAGGATCAGGGTGAGCTGGCTGGCGGCGCCCATCAGCCCGACAAACATGAACAGCGGCAGATCCCCCAGCGCCACCGGAGTCCAGAAGACCGGGACCACCAGCGAACTGACCACGGCACCGGCAAGACCTGCGTAGAACAGCGATGTCAGCGGATGGTCCTCGCGGCCGAAACGCCGAGTGGACAGCTGGTAGAGCGCGAAACAGGCGGTCAGTCCAAAGGGCAGAAGAATGGCCGGGTTGGCTCGCCAGTCCACCGGGCCCACGCAGATCAGCACTCCGGCGAAGCCGACCAGGATCGCCAGCCACTGGCGCCAGCCGACCCGCTCCTTGAGCAACGGAATCGCCAGCAAGGTCACCAACAACGGTGAGCTGAAGTTGATCACATAGACCTGCAGCAGCGGCAGACTGCGGAAGGCCAGATAGGCGAAGGTGCTGGCACCCAGTAGCAGCAGGCCTCGGACGAACTGGCCGCCCAAGGATGAGGTCTTGAGCATGGCCATCCCTGGCCCCCGGCCCAGCCACAGAAAGTAGCCCACCAGCACCAGCATATGGCCGACGTAACGCGCCCACACCACCTGCACCGGTGAATAGTCCTGAGCCAGAGTCTTGACGCCGGTATCGAGCATGCAGAACAGCAGCCCCGCGGCCAACATGAAGGCAATGCCTTTCAGTGGACGATCGCGGCTCAGGGCCCGCGGCGGCGTCAGGAGAGCGGTGTCTGGTGACGATGAAGGCGTGGACATGGCGGGCCGTTGGCGTTGGGGCGTGGTGGCAGCATTCGATGCTGCCAAAAAGTAGCAAGCTAAATGAATCGCTTCATGGTACGTGAGCCCGCCATTGGGCGCCAGCAAGTCAGCCAAGCAGCGGCAGCAGGCCCACCCGGGACAGCGCCCAAAGAACCGCGCTTAAGGTGAGGAAACTGGCCACGGTACTGGCCATCAGGGCGGCCGCCCCGACCCCTTCCATGCCAAAGCGCTGGGCGATCAAGGGATAGATGCTGATCATCGGGCAGGCGGCGAAGATCATGGCGCCGGCAAACAGGTGGGGTGGCAGCGGTCCCGTCACCGTCTCCAGGGCCAGCAGCAGGCCCAGCACCAGCAGCGGGTGCAGCAACAGCTTGCCTGCCATGATCTGCCCCATGTCCTTGAGCATGCCGCGAATCTTCAAGCCATACAGGGTGCCGCCGATGACGAACAGCGCGGCGGGCCCGGCGGCGCCTGCCAGCAGCTCGATGGTCCGCGTGAGGGTGTCGGGCAGGCGAAACCCGCTGGCCGCGATGACAAGGCCTGCCGTCAGCGAGATCAGGATCGGGTTGCGGGTAAGGCGCTGGCAGGTCTGACGCAAGGCAGCGCCCGCCTTGGCATTCGCCTGCTGGCCGATTTCCGCCAACACCAGCGCGCCGGGGATGACCAGCAGTACCTCGACCATCATGGTATGCACCAGGATGACACCCGCCGCCGCCTGGCCCAGCGCCAGAGCCGCGATGGGGTAGGCGATAAAGCCACTGTTGGAGGCCGACATGCCCAGCGCCTGGATGGCACGTTCCGTGGCGGTCTTGCGGCGGCGATTGCGCGGCAGCCACAGGCACGCCACAAAGGTGGCCACCGAGCCCAGTGCGTAGGCAAGCAGCAGCGGCAGGCTGATGACCTCTCCCAGGGAATTGCGTGTGAGCGCGCCGACAATCAGCGCCGGCAGCGCGGCGTACAGCACAAAGTTGGCGACGCCGGACAGCTGGACCGGCGATACCAGGTTCCATCGCCTGGCCAGAAAGCCCACGCCAATCAGCAGAAAGATCGGCGTAGTGATGGAGAGTATGGCGAGCATTCAGGCCTCCCTGCCGGCGTCAGCTCAAGCGTGGTCGAACAGGTGGCGAGATCAGCTGACGTTGGCGCGGATCTGGCGTGCCTTCTCCTGCAGTAGCGGCAGGTAGCGCTCAAGCAGCGTGTCATGGTCGATGCGAGCGGCATTGGTGCTGATGTTGATGGCGCCGATCAGCTCACCGTGGGCATCGTAGGCGGGCACTGCCAGGGAGCGCAGGCCGGAATCGAGCTCCTGGTCCACGATCGCATAGCCTAGCTCGCGGGCGCTCAGGATGGCTGCCTTCAACGCGCTGCGGTCGGTGATGGTCGTGTCGGTGAAGGGTTCCAGGGTGACGCGCTCGAGAAAGGCGTCCAGCGCCTGGTCATCGAGTTGGGCCAGCAGCATGCGCCCCATCGAGGTGTAGGCGGCCGGCAGCCGAGTGCCCACGGCCAGCGTGATCGCCATCAGTCGCTGGCGCGAGGCCGAGCGGGCGACATAGGTGACCTCGTCGCCGTCCAGTACGCCAAGCGATGAGGATTCACCGCTCTCGGCGGTGATGTCCTCGAGCACCTGTTGAATCAGGTGACGATAATTGTTGGCGGACAGGAAGGCATAGCCAAGCTGCAGCACCCTGGGGGCCAATTCAAAATGGCGGTGATCCTTGCGCACGTAGCCGAGTGCATGCAACGTCAGCAGGAAGCGTCGGGCACGGGCGCGGTTCATGCTGGTACGTGCAGCCACCTCGCTCAGTGTCATGCGTGGGTGGGCCTCATCAAAGGCCAGAATGACATCGAGGCCACTGGCGAGAGCGGTGACAAAGTCGCGATCGTCCGGGCTCAGGGCGGCGTCCGTCGGTGCCGTATCCATCGAGGTGTCCTTTCGGAAAGATAAAGCGTGGATGATACCAGTGCGGCAATGGTCTGAGGGCGTGTCGATACACCGCTTGGCGAGTGTCGGACCTCCCGTCCATGTGGTTAACCTAGCATATATGTTCGACTTGCGAACACTTGTACGACTATTGGCGAGGCGGCATGATTCAGATATCCCCGTTCACCCGCCTAGCACCGCAAGAGGAAACGCCATGACTGCCGCCCTGCTGAGCCACCCCTGCATGAGCCAAGAGGCGCTCAAGGACTGCCGTGATGCGGACTTTATCGCCGCAATGCTGGCCTTCGAGCTGGCCCTGGTGCGTGCACAGGAGCGTATCGGGGCGGTGCCGCCCGGTACCGCCGCAGACATGGCCGAGCGGCTGGAGCATCATGCGTTCGATGTGGCCGAGCTGGCCCGGGGTGTTGCCAGTGGCGGTAATCCGGCCATTCCCTTCGTCAAGGCAGGCCGTGGCGCGCTGCCGGATCATCTCAAGCGTTACTGGCACCAGGGGGCCACCAGTCAGGATGTGGTGGACTCGGCCTTGATGCATCTGCTGACACCTCGGCTGGGGGCCATCGATGGACTGCTTGAGCGGTGCCGGACCGCAGGCATGGCGTTGATGCAGGCACATGCCGATACGCCCATGGTCGGTCGTACGCTGATGCAGCAAGCCTTGCCGATCACCTTCGGCGCCAAGGTCGCCCAGTGGACGGTGGGGCTCGAACAAGCCAGGCGACGGCTGGGTGAGGTGGCGGATCAAGGGCTGCCGGTACAGTTTGGCGGTGCGGTAGGCGTGCACTCGGGATGGGGCGATGAAGGCATGGCCCTGATGCAGGCGATAGCCCAGGAGCTGGGGCTGAGCTGCCCGATATTGCCCTGGCACACCAATCGCCAGCCGATCCATACCCTGCAGACGGCCCTGGATGCCGTGGCCGGGGCGGTGGAGAACCTGGCGCTCGACGTCTCCCTGCTGACCCAGACCGAAGTTGGTGAAGTCAGTGAACCCAGCGCCCCCGGCATGGGCGAGTCTTCGTCGATGCCGCACAAGCGCAACCCGGTGCGCTGTGCGCTGATACGCTCGTCGGCTCGTCGGCTGCATGGACACACCAGCGTGGTGATGGGCGCCGTGGCGCAGCCGCTGGAGCGCGGACTGGGGGAATGGCATGCCGAGTGGGTGCCCCTGACGGAATCGGTGCTGTTGGTGGAGGGCGCCCTGGAGCAGGCGGCGGTGCTGCTCGAAGGCCTGGAGGTCCACCCCGAGCGCATGGCGGCCAACCTTGCGGTGACCGGGGGCGCCATCATGGCCGAGCCGGTGGCGCGTCTGCTGACCCCGTCCCTGGGGCCCGAGCGCGCCAAGGCGCTGGCGGCAGACGCCGCCGAACAGGCCAGGCAGCAGGGGCGCCGTTACGCTGACGTGCTGGTGTCGCTGGTGCTGGAAGGTGGTGACGCGGTAAACAGCGACGCCGGCGCCGGCGCCAGCACCGCTGCCAGCAGCCAAGCCAGCCCCCATGCCAGCACACTGCCCAGTGCCGAAGCGATACGAGCGGCCACCGATCCCGCCTTATACATTGGTAGCAGCAAACACCAGGTCCGTGCCGCGCTTGAGTGGCTGCAGCGCTGATAACCCTCTGAAGCAAAAGACAACCTCCAGTAAAGGCGAGCGCAGAGTCGATCTGCGCTCGCCTTTTTTGCATTTGACGATCGAGGGAATCGACAGTAGGTTTGTTCGTATAACAAACCTACGTTCACATAGCGAACAAAAAAGATGCGTGGTCCAGGCAACAGCGTCCTGGGCTATTCATCAAGAGCTCAGCATCAAGAGCTCAACATCAAGAGCACAGCATTCAGCACACCCCTCCAGAACACACATGAGGCAATCCACATGGCCGAGATCCTGAGCCTGAGTGATGCGGTGAAGCGCTACGTCGAGGATGGCGCCACCGTTGCCATGGAAGGCTTTACCCATCTGATCCCGTTTGCCGCCGGGCATGAAGTCATTCGCCAACGCAAGCGTGATCTCACCTTGATCCGCATGACTCCGGACCTGGTCTACGATCAGCTGATCGGTGCGGGTTGCGTCAAGAAGGTGATCTTTTCCTGGGGGGGCAACCCCGGCGTGGGGTCGCTGCACCGACTGCGCGATGCGGTAGAGAAGGGCTGGCCCCATCAGATCGAGATTCTCGAGCATAGCCATGCGGCCATGGCCTGCGCCTTCGAAGCAGGGGCCGCAGGGCTACCGCTGGCGGTGTTGCGAGGCTATGTGGGGAGCGAGCTGCCCAACGTCAACGAGCAGATCAAGTTCATCGAGTGCCCCTTTACCGGTGAGCGCCTGGCCGCCGTTCCATCGGTACGCCCGGATGTGTCCATCGTGCATGCCCAGAAGGCGGATCGGGCCGGCAATGTGCTGGTCGAGGGCATCATCGGCGTGCAGAAGGAAGCGGTGCTGGCGGCCAAGCACGCCATCGTCACCGTCGAGGAAATCGTCGACGACCTGGGGGCGCACCCCAATGCCTGCGTGATTCCAGGCTGGGCCATCGACGCCATCGCCGTGGCGGAAAAGGGCTCGCTGCCGTCCTACGCCCACGGTTACTACCCCCGGGACAACCGCTTCTACAAGGAGTGGGACGCCATTGCACGGGACCGGGATGCCTTTACCCGGTGGATCGACGACAACATCATCCAGACCCGGGGGCACGCCTGATGAACACCGCTACCGACTACACCTCCGCCGAGATGATGACGGTGACCGCCGCCCGCGCGCTGGAGAACGGCATGACCTGCTTTGTCGGCATTGGCCTGCCCTCCGAAGCCGCCAACCTGGCACGCCTGACCCACGCTCCCGAGGTAGTGCTGATCTACGAATCCGGCACCCTGCAGACCAAGCCCGATGTGCTGCCGCTGTCGATTGGCGACGGTGAGCTGTGTGAGTCGGCGCTGACCACCGTGTCCGTGCCCGAGATGTTTCGCTACTGGCTGCAGGGCGGCAAGGTCAGCGTCGGCTTTCTGGGCACGGCGCAGATCGATCGCTACGCCAACCTCAATACCACGCTGATCGGTGACTACACCGCGCCCAAGGTACGCCTGCCGGGCGGTGGCGGGGCGCCGGAAATCGCCACCAACGCCGGCGAGGTGTTCATCACCTTGAAGCATTCGCCACGCGCCTTCGTGCGCGACGTGGACTTCATCACCACCCTGGGCTTCGGCCGCGACGGCAAGGGACGCGATGGCGTGCCCAACATCGGCAAGGGGCCGACTCGGGTGATTACCGATCTGTGCGTGATGAAGCCTGATCCCGTGGATCGCGAGCTCACCGTCGTCTCGCTGCACCCTGGGGTGAGCCGCGAGCAGGTGCAGGAAGCGACGGGCTGGGATATCCGCTTTGCTCCCGAGCTTGCCGCGACGCCCGAGCCCAGCGACCACGAACTGGCGGTGCTGCGCGAACTGAAGGCCCGCACCGAGCGCGCCCATAGCGGCCAGTAAGGGCCCCGGTTTTCCCCCTATTTCCGACACGCCCTGCGCCGATGCGTGGGGACAGCAAGGAGTCCGCCATGACCGACGTCTATCTCTGCCATCCTCGCCGCAGTGCCATTGGCCGCTTCGGCGGTACCCTGTCCAGCGTGCGCCCCGATGATCTGGCGGCCGACATCTTCAAGGCAGTGCTGGCTCAGGCGCCCGATCTTGACCCTGCGGCCATCGAAGAAGTCTTCATGGGCTGCGCCAATCAGGCCGGTGAGGACAATCGCAACGTGGCGCGGATGTCGTCGCTGCTGGCGGGGCTGCCTACCTCGGTACCGGGCACTACCATGAACCGGCTGTGTGGTTCCGGCATGGATGCGGTGGGGACCGCCATGCGTGCGATCAAGGCAGGCGAGATGGATCTGGCCCTGGCCGGTGGCGTCGAGTCCATGTCGCGGGCGCCTTACGTCATGGGCAAGGCGGAGGGAGCGTTCTCCCGCGGACAGACGATCGAGGACACCACCATCGGCTGGCGCTTCGTCAACCCACTGATGAAGAAGGTCTACGAGACCCACTCGATGCCGGAAACCGCCGAGAACGTGGCCGAGCAGTTCGCTATCTCGCGGGCCGACCAGGATGCCTTCGCCGTGCGCTCCCAGGAGAAGACCGCACGGGCCCAGCAGCAAGGGCGTTTTGCCCTGGAAATCACGCCTATCGAGATTCCCCGGCGCAAGCAGCCGCCGCTGGTCTTCGACAGCGATGAGCATCCGCGCTCCGGCACCACCCTGGACAAGCTGGCGAGCCTGCCGACACCCTTCAAGCAGGATGGCAGCGTCACCGCCGGCAATGCGTCGGGGGTCAACGATGGTGCCTGTGCGATGCTGGTGGCCAGTCAGGCCGCGGTGGAGCGCCACGGCCTGACGCCCATGGCGCGCATCGTAGGAATGGCCACCGGCGGGGTCGAGCCGCGTATCATGGGCTACGGCCCGGTGCCCGCGGTACGCCGCCTGCTGGCGCGCACCGGGGTAAGTATCGATGAGATCGACGTGATCGAGCTCAACGAAGCCTTCGCCGCTCAGGCGCTGGCCTGCATGCGGGACCTGGGCATTGCCGACGATGACCCCCGGGTCAATCCCAATGGCGGCGCCATCGCCCTGGGACACCCCCTGGGGATGTCCGGTGCGCGGCTATTGATGACCGCCGCCCACGAACTGCATCAGCAGCAAAAGCGCTATGCCCTGTGCACCATGTGTGTGGGTGTGGGGCAGGGGATTGCCACCCTGATCGAGCGCGTTTGATCCCGCCAACGGAGACCGCCATGAGCTTTGCCAAGATCCACCACCGCACCCTGAGCTATCGCCTGCTGGGCAGTGAGGCGCTGCCATTACTGGTGTTGGCCCATCCGCTGGGCATGAATCAGTCGGTCTGGGATGAGCTGCTGCCGCGCCTGATCTCACGCTATCGGGTGCTGACCTGGGACCTGCCGGGTCACGGGGCCAGCGGCCCATTGGAGCCCGGCGGCGCGATCACCCCGCAGGACCTGGCGGATGAGCTGCTGGCGCTGCTGGCCGAGGTGGGGATTGCTGACACCACGCGCCTGCATTTCGTCGGCACCTCCATCGGTGGTGTCATTGGCCAGGCGTTGATCGCGCATCATCCCGAGCGACTGGCCTCGGCCAGCCTGACCAATACCGGGGCGCAGATCGGCAACCTCGAACTGTGGTCGACCCGCGCTGGGCGCGTGCGCGCTGAGGGTCTCGCCGCCATGTCCGACGAGATCGTACCGCGCTGGTTCGCCGCCAGGGCGTTTGAGGCCAACCCGGCGCTGGCGCCAGGCTGGCAGCTGGCCATGGGCCGTGGCGACGATGAGTCCTACGCCCAGCTGTGCGAGATGCTGGGGCAGGCGGATTTCCGGGGCCGCCTCGGCGACGCGGGTCATCACCCTCCAGCGCTCAAGGTCAACCTGTTGGCGGGCAGTGAGGATCTGGCGACGCCTCCCGCCTCGCTGGAGGCCTTGGTCGAACACATCCCCGGTGCTGAGCTGACGGTATTCGATGGCGTCGGCCATGTGCCCTCGGTGGAGGCACCCCAGCGCTTGTGCGACTGGCTGCTCGATGCGCTGGCGCCGGAGCTGGGCGATGTGGCCGAGCGCGGTGTTGCCTATTCGGTCGGGATAGAGACACGCAAGCAGGTGCTGGGGGAGGCGCATGTGGCGCGCTCCACCGCCAAGGCGACGTCGCTGGACGCGCCGTTCCAGCAGATGATCACCCGGCTGGCCTGGGGCGAGCTGTGGACCAATGACGACCTGACGAGACGCGAGCGCAGCATGATCACCACCGGCATTCTCGCCGCCCTGGGGCGCGAGGAGCTGACCCTGCACTTGAACACCGCCAAGCGCATCGGGCTGAGTGAGGCGGAGTTGCGTCAGGTGTTAATGCACGTCGCCATCTACGCCGGCGTGCCGGCGGCCAACCACGCCTTTGCCCTGGCCAAGGAACTGGGCTGGGGCGCCTCCGAACGTGAGGACTAGGTACGCAGGGAGGGTATGGCAGGGAGCGCATGGCAGAGAGGGTATGACAGGGTTAATCCGCATCTGCCGCACGGTTGTCGCCGCCGTGGAAGAGTGATACATAGCTGTCACACAATGGCAGCGCTGAATGTTCCTGTAGGGAGTGCCGAGTCCTTTCTGTCTGCTTCCCTCTATTCCGTCGTTCACTACATGGCCGAGTGCCCGTGATAGTGGCCTAACGTTTCGGGCCGTTGCTAGACTGGAACGGGGACGGATGCTGGGCATGAGGGCGCGGCCCGGTGCATGCCCTTATTTGGCGGCAAGAGGTAACTCCTAGATGCGGTTCATGACGTGTGTGGCAGCGTTGCTCGGTGGGCTGATGGCCCACTCGGCGGCGGCCGATTGGCGTTTTACCCAGGCCCACCAGATGTTTGGCGATGCGCCAGCGGCCAAGGTAGAAGATGGCGACGGTCATTCGCTGGCGCTGGTGTGCTTCAATGGGGTGCCCATGGTGTCGGTGGCGGGTTACGCCTCCGGCATGGGTGCAGACCGGCGCAAGCCTCTGGATGTGCTGGTGGATGGCATCGGCTATCGCCTGGAGTCCCGTCATTCGCCCAAGGATGGTGTCTGGTTCGCGCCTTCGCCGGCTCGTCTGACGCGCACTCTGCAGTCAGGCAACGTCGCCGTGATCACTCCCCAGGACACGCTGCCAGCGCGCTTCTCGCTGATGGGGTCTGGCGAGCCCATCGAACGCGTGCTCGCTGCTTGCCAGTGAGCCCTGTCATCCCCCGTAGTTGAGATGGCCAGCGCCCTGATGCCCAAAGCACTGACGTTTTATGCTCAATCACCGTATCAAGCTGCGTCATCTCAACGCCTTTCTTGAGGTCTCTCGGCGCCGCAGCTTCGCGCGGGCTGCCGACTCCCTGGCGATCACCCAGCCGGGCATTTCCAAGGCTATCCGTGAACTCGAGGACATCGTCGGTGCCACGCTGTTCGAGCGTGGCGCTCAGGGCGTCAGTCTGACCCAGGCCGGGCTCACCCTGTTAAGGCACGCCGGCCCTGCGCTGAAGGCCCTCGAGGAGGGCGTGGGTGCCCTGGCGGATGCCCATGGTGGCCATGCCTGGTTGAGGATCGGTGCGCTATCCACGGTGGAGTCACGGCTGATGCCCGCGGCTCTCGGCCGTTTCCAGACATCGCCTCACGGCCCCACAACCAGTGTCACGGTGGTCACGGGCGCCAGCGCCTATCTGCTGTCTCGACTGTCACTTGGCGAGCTGGACATGGTGGTCGGACGGATGACAGAAGCCCGCGAGATCCGTGATCTGGCCTTTGAGCATCTCTACTACGAGTCCTTGCGGTTGGTGGTGCGTCCCGGCCATGGGTTGGCCGGAAACGCGCTTGAGGATACCGCCCCCCTGGGGGAGTGCCGCTGGGTACTGCCGCCCCAGCAGACGACCCTGCGACAGCAGGTCGACAGCTTCTGTGTGCGTCACGCCATCAGCCTGTCGTCGCCCTGTCTCGAGACCCTGTCGCTGACGCTCAGCCGCCGTTACACCCTGGAGAATGACGCCATCTGGGTGGCGCCCTTCGATGCCGTGGATGACGACCTGCAGGCAGGCCGTCTGGTGGAGCTGTCGCTGGCCTTCGAGCACCAGGGGGGATCGGTGGGGCTCTGCACCAACGCGTCAGTGGACTCCAGCCTGGCGCTGGATGATTTCGCCGAGGCTCTTCGCCAGGCTGCCGCCGAGCGCCAGCACTGAACGTTAGGCCATAGCGATCGGTGCCAGGATCGGCTGGCCATAACCTCTGGGTTATGGACGCTCGTCAAGGTCTCAATTGGCAGTCCGCGAGGGCCTGGTCACACTGGCGTCATCGCCTTGCCGGCGAGACGTGTCTGAACAACCAATAATCATCCCTTACGTCAGGACCTGGCCCTATGACTCTTCGTCGTCGTTTTGTCGAACGCGATCGCCAATCGCATCCGCCCGCCTATGCGCCCGGTTACAAGACCACGGTGCCACGCTCTCCTTCCCAGGCCTTGGTCAGCCTGCAGACTCCCAGCGTGTCGGAATTGTCCGGCCCGAACTTTCAAAAGCTGCGCATGGGACCCCATGACAACGACCTGTTGCTCAACTTCCGCGATGGCACCGCCCCCGGCCTGCCAGTGGGAGAGCGGGTCATCATGTTCGGGCGGGTCATCGACCAGTTCGGCAAGCCCGTGCCCCACACCCTGGTTGAAATGTGGCAGGCCAACGCGGGCGGCCGTTACCGCCACAAGAAAGATAGCTACCTGGCCCCGCTGGACCCCAACTTCGGCGGGGTGGGGCGCTGCCTGACCGATGAGGACGGCTGGTATCACTTCCGCACCATCAAGCCAGGCCCTTACCCCTGGCCCAACGGCATCAACACCTGGCGTCCGGCGCATATCCACGTCAGCGTCATGGGGCCTGCCATCTCCACTCGCTTGATCACCCAGATGTACTTCGAGGGCGATCCACTGATTCCGATCTGTCCGATCGTGCAGACGCTCAACGACAAGGAAGCCGTCGGCACCATGATCGGACGTCTCGACATGGCGCGCTCGCGTCCGATGGACGCGCTGGCCTATCGCTTTGACTTGGTCGTGCGCGGCGAGCTGCAGACCTATTTCGAGAATCAGTGACACGCTCGGCAGCAATGCTTCCGGCAACCAACAGTGATATGCCCTGCGGACGTGTGGCCATGGCGTCCGACGGCAAGGAGATTCCATGCAACAGCCCAATTTCACCCCCACCGCGAACCTGATGCTGCGTGAGACGGCGTCCCAGACAGCGGGCCCCTACGTGCATATCGGTCTGGCACTGGCCGTCGCCGGCCTGCCCGAGCGCGACGAAGAAATCTGGAACGAACTGGCCAAGGACAGTGCCAGCGGCGAGCGCATCGAAGTGGTAGGGCGGGTCATCGACGGCAACGGCGACCTGGTCCGCGATGCCCTGCTGGAGGCCTGGCAGGCCGACAGCCGCGGCCACTATCAACCCGCCTTTGACCTCAAGGCGCCGTTCAACAGTTTCGGGCGCACCGCGACCACCGCCGAGGGTGACAGTGAATGGCGTTTTGTGACCGTCAAGCCCGGTGCCATCGCCCGTCCCGACGGCCGCACCATGGCCCCTCACATCAACCTGGCGATCTTTGCCCGGGGCGTGAATATCCATCTGCAGACCCGCCTGTACTTTGACGACGAGGGCGAGGCCAATGCCGACTGCCCCGTGCTGGGCGCGATTGAGTCACCCAACCGTCGTCAGACCCTGATCGCTCGTCGTGAAGACAGTGAAGGCGGACTGCCGCGCTATCGCCTGGATATCGTGCTGCAGGGGGAGGGGGAAACGGTGTTCTTCGACTTCTGATCGTGTTCGCTTGACCACACGGACGTCGCGGCCTGAACCGCGACGTCCGTGTCGCTATTTGCCCGCGTTTGCAGCGACGCTTCCATGGCCTATGCTAGCGATCCTTTCCTCCCAGGCATCGAGGCTTCTCCATGGATATCCATCGCATCAACCCCACTCCCCGCTGGTCCGACATCACCGTCTACAACGGCATGGCCCACTTCGTTGAAGTCGCCGAAGCGGATACCAGCGACGACATCACCGGTCAGGTCGAGCAGATCTTCGCGCAGGCCGAGGAGTCGCTGGCCAAGGTGGCCAGTGACAAGACTCGGATCATCTCGGTGACCATCTATCTGACCGACTTCGCCCACTTCGATGCGCTGAACGTCGCTTGGGAGCGCTGGTTCGAGCCCGGCACCGCCCCTAGTCGTGCCTGCGTCAAGGCCGAGCTGGCCAACCCCGAGCTGCTGGTCGAAATGGCCTTCGTGGCAGCGGCGGGGGATGATTTTCGGTAACACCTAAGCGTTAGCCACCCGCCACAGGCAGGGCCTTGGCCCTGCCGCCCCGCGACGTTTTTCACGGATACTTCCCCGTTCTGCGATTCTCCACCAGTACCTCGAGGATGGCGTTGGCCGCCTGCATCGTCTCGCTGGGCGCTTCGCCACGTCGGCGGCTGCACACGATCGGTGAAGTGATGTGCTTTTCGGCCAGGTAGAGGTAGCGGATACCGTCGCGGTTCTGTCGCTTGACCTGTTCCGGTACCAGGGTGATACCGAAGTCCGATACCACCAGGCCCAGCGCCGTCTGCATCTCGTTGGCCTCCTGGGCCACCGTGACCTTGAGGCCGCGCCGGCGAAACAGCCCCAGCACGATATCGGCAAGGCTGGGGCGTGGGCTTGCCGGGTACAGCACCAGCGGATAACTCGCCAGCTCGGCCATGGTCGGGGTGGTGCCCACCAGCGGGTGTCCTTCCGGCACCGCCGCCATCATCGGCTCCTCGAACAGGACTTCCTGTTCCACATCCGGGTCGTCGAGACGCAGACGCCCAAAGCCGATGTCGATCCTGCCTGCCTTCAGCGCCTGCACCTGCTCCACCGTGGTCAGTTCGGCCAAGGTCAGCTCTACCTCGTCCTTTTGTCGCAACTCCCTCACCAGCAGCGGCAGCTGTCCATAGAACAGCGATGGCACGAAGCCGATACCGAATAATTCCTTGTGGCTGCGGGACATGCGGCGCACGGCGGCCACGGTGGTGTCCAGCTTCTCAAGCATCTGCAGGGCATGCTCATGGAAGAACTTGCCGGTGGGCGTCAGGGTCAGGCCACGGGGGCCGCGAATGAATAACTGGGCCCCCAGTTCTTCCTCCAACTGATTGATCTGCCGCGTCAATGGGGGCTGCGCCATATGCAGTCGAGCGGCGGCCCGGGTGATGTTCAGCTCTTCTGCTGCAGCGCAGAAATAGCGTAGGTGTCGAAGCTCCATGATACCTCCAGGGTATGCCTGATTACCCAGACCATATTGGTTCCGCGGTCCGTAGACAACCAGAATTCGTGAAGACGCCGTAAACAGGGGGTTTCGCATCATGGGTCACAAGAGATGGCGTGTGAGAGAAGTCGCCTCTAAGTAAGAAAAAGCTTACTCAGGTATGGCTTGTTCACCCGTTTCCGTTCTGTCACGTGCCGGAGTTCCTATGAGCATCACCATTGCATCCATCGAGACGTTGCTGGTCGATCTTCCGACCATCCGGCCGCACAAGCTGTCGATGGCCACCATGGCCACCCAGACCCTGGTGATTGTGCGACTGCGATGCTCCGACGGCATCGAGGGGCTGGGTGAAGCCACCACCATCGGCGGCCTGGCTTATGGCCCGGAAAGCCCGGAGAGCATGAAGGTCAATATCGATACCTACCTGGCGCCGGCGCTCGAAGGCCTGCCTGCAGACAACATCAATCTGGCCATGGCGCGTCTGGACAAGCTGGCCAAGGGCAACGTCATCGCCAAGTCGGCGCTGGAGACCGCGCTGCTGGACGCCAAGGGCAAGCGCCTCGGGGTGTCGCTGGCATCGCTGCTGGGCGGCCCTCGCCATGACCACCTGCCGGTGCTGTGGACGCTGGCCAGCGGTGACACCGATAAGGACATCGAGGAGGCCGAGCGGCGCCTGGAGCAGCGTCGCCATCGCGACTTCAAGCTCAAGATCGGTGCCAATCCGGTGGCGCGTGACGTCAAGCACGTGGCCGCGATCAAGGCCGCGCTGGGGGATCGCGCCAGTGTCAGGGTCGACGTCAACCAGGCCTGGGATGAAGCCACCGCGGTGCGGGCGATTGCCGAGCTCGAGGCCGCCGGCGTCGAGCTGATCGAGCAACCCATTCCCGCCCATGAACGGGCCGGACTGGCGCGCCTGTCCAGCCGTTTCGAGGTGACCATGCTGGCCGATGAAGGCGTTCAGGACCTGCGCTGTGGCCTGGCGCTGATCGACTCCGGCTTCAGCGGTGCCTTTGCCCTGAAGATTGCCAAGAGCGCCGGGCCCCGGGGGGCGCTGCGCCTGGCCCACCTGGCCGAAGCGGGCGGCATCGGGCTCTACGGCGGCACCATGCTCGAAGGCACCATCGGCACCGCCGCCTCGTTGCATGCCTGGGCCACCCTGCCCGAGATGGCCTGGGGCACCGAGATGTTCGGCCCCTTGCTGCTGACCGACGACATCGTCACCCGACCGCTGCACTACACCGACTTTGGCGTTGCCTTGCCGGATGGCCCCGGCCTTGGCCTTGAGCTGGACGAAGACAAGCTGCGCGAGTACGCCCGCCGTTAAGGGCGCCTTACCCCACGACCACCAGGAGACACGCCGTGCTATTTCACGTCGAAATGACCGTCAAGCTGCCGCCGGACATGGACCCCAGTCGGGCCGCCGAGATCAAGGCCACCGAGAAGGCCTATTCCCAGGAACTGCAGCGCGCCGGCAAGTGGCGCCACCTGTGGCGAGTGGCGGGCAGCTACTCCAACGTCAGCATCTTCGATGTGGAGGACAACGCCGAACTGCAGGAGCTGGTCGCGAATCTGCCGCTGTTTCCCTACATGGAGATCCGCGTCAAACCGCTGTGCCGCCACCCGTCCTCGGTACGCGAGGACGATCGCTGAATCACGTCGGGAAGGGCGTAACGCTCCCTTCCTGGTCATCCCCGAGCCCGGCCGGCCCCCTGACGAGCCTACGGCAGATGCCGTCCCGGCCAGCTCACCCCGCGCCAATGTCAACGAAGACGTCAATAACAACGATAACAGCGCCATCCCGTGAGGAGTGTGAGATGAACAAGCTAACCACCACCACGCCAGTCCGTATCTTTGACACCCCGGAGGTCCAGGACTTCCTTAACACCGTTGCCGGCTTCGACAAGAGCGGCGGCGACGAGCGCGCCAAGGAGATTCTGCATCGCCTGCTGTCGGACCTGTACAAACTGATCGACGACTATGACGTTACCCCGGAGGAGTTCTGGGCGGGTATCAGCGTGCTCAACGCACTGGGTGCCGGCACCCAGTTCGGCCTGCTGGCGCCGGGTCTTGGCTTCGATCATTACCTGGATATGCGTATGGACGCCGAGGACGCGGCCCGCGGCCTTCAGGGCGGCACCCCGCGCACCATCGAAGGGCCGCTGTATGTGGCTGGCGCACCTGAGTCCGAGGGCCTGGCGCGCATGGACGATGGTTCCGACACTCAGGCCGAAGTGATGTGGCTGACCGGTCAGGTCCGTGACACCAGCGGCCAGCCCATTGCCGGGGCCAAGGTCGAGATCTGGCACGCCGACAGCAAGGGCAACTACAGCTTCTTCGACCCTTCCCAGTCGGACTATCACCTGAGGCGCAGCATCTTCACCGACGCCGATGGCCGCTATCGTGCCCGCAGCATCATTCCCTCCGGTTACGGCTGCCCCCCCGACAGCCCGACCCAGCAGGTGCTTGACCTGCTCGGCCGCCACGGCCAGCGCCCGGCGCATATCCACTTCTTTATCTCGGCGCCAGGCCACAAGCACCTGACCACCCAGATCAACCTGGCCGGTGACCCCTACACCTTCGACGACTTCGCCTTCGCCACCCGCGAGGAGCTGGTGGTGGACGCCAGTCGCATCGACGACCAGGCCGAGGCCAGTGCCCGTGGCATTGAAGGACCCTTCACCGAGGTGGTGTTCGATATCGAGCTTGCCGCCACCAGTGATGAGGCCCTGCAGGCGCGCCACAGGCGCCCGCGTGCCCTCGAAGACGTCTGAGACGCGCACCCACTGCCCGATCGCCGGACCCGTGCCGGCCCCTGACTCACACAGGAGCGTCTCGTTCGCGGACGGTGCCTTGCCCCTGACCGGCCCGACAGGCCGACAAGCGACGGGCGAGGCGAGGACGAGATAAAGGACGAGATAGAGGACGAGAGAGGAGAACAACGATGAGCAATAAACTCGACCAGATCGAAGCCCGCGTGCGCGGTGCCGTCGAAGACAACCCAGAGAAGGGCGTCTTCCGCTGCCATCGCAGCATGTTCACCGACCCCGAGTTCTTCGAACTCGAAATGAAACACATCTTCGAGGGCAACTGGCTGTTCATGGCCCACGAGAGTCAGGTCGCCGAGCCCGGCGACTACTTTACCCTGAACATGGGGCGCCAGCCGGTGGTCATCACCCGCGACAAGGACGGGGAGCTGCACGCGCTGATCAACGCCTGCGCCCACCGTGGCGCCACCATCTGCCGCCGCAAGCAGGGCAACAAGGGCACCTTTACCTGTCCGTTCCACGGCTGGACCTTCAAGAACGATGGTCGCCTGCTCAAGGCCAAGAACGAGAAGGTCGGTGCCTACCCGGATGCGTTCAAGCAGGACGGCTCCCATGACCTCAAGCGACTGCCGAAGTTTGCCAACTACAAGGGCTTTCTGTTTGGCAGCCTGAGCGCCGACGTCATGCCCATCGAGGAGTACCTGGGCGAGACCATGAAGGTCATCGACAACATCGTCGATCAGGCTCCCGAAGGCCTCGAGATCCTGCGGGGGACTTCCTCCTACACCTACACCGGCAACTGGAAGCTGCAGGCGGAGAACGGGGCCGACGGCTACCACGTCAGTACCGTGCACTGGAACTACGCCTCCACCATGGACCGCCGCAACTATGACGAGGGCGGCACCAAGGCGGTGGACGCTGACGGCTGGTCCAAGTCGAAGGGCGGTTTCTACTCCTACGAGAACGGCCACATGATGCTGTGGACCCGGCTGCTCAACCCTGAGGTACGCCCGGTGTACGAGCACAAGGAGCGCATCGAGCAGGAGCTGGGCGAGGCCCGCGCCGACAACATCGTCAACCAGACCCGCAACCTGTGCCTGTACCCCAACGTCTACCTGATGGACCAGTTCTCGACCCAGATTCGGGTGCTGCGGCCGCTGGCGGTGGACCGCACCGAGGTCACCATCTACTGCTTCGCGCCCAAGGGCGAGTCGGCGGAGAACCGCCGGGTGCGCATTCGCCAGTACGAGGACTTCTTCAACGTCAGCGGTATGGGGACGCCGGACGACCTGGAGGAATTCCGCGGCTGCCAGAACGGCTACAACGGCGCCCTGGCCGAGTGGAACGACCTGTCCCGCGGCGCCAAGCAGTGGATCGATGGTCCGGATGAAGACGCCGCCGCCATCGACATGAAGCCGCTCAAGAGTGGTGCCTCACCAGAGGATGAAGGGCTCTACGTGCTGCACCACCAGCACTGGGTCGAGGAAATGCTGCGCGCCATCGACAAGGAACGCAGCCAGTTCATCGCGACCACCACGGCCACCGCCTGAGCGCCACACAGAGGAGCATGATCATGAGCATCAGCTATCACGATATCCAGGCCTTTGTGTACCGCGAGGCGCGGCTGCTGGACGACCGCCAGTGGGACGAATGGCTGACCCTGTATGCCAAGAAGGCCGAGTTCTGGATGCCCTGCTGGGACGATGACGACACCTTGACCCAAGATCCCCACAGCGAGATTTCGCTGATCTACTACCCCAACCGTGAGGGGCTCGAAGATCGCGTCTATCGGATCAAGACCGAGCGCAGCGGCGCCAGCACCCCTGAGCCTCGTACCACCCATCAGATCACCAACATCGAGGTGCTGAAGGAAGAGGGCGATGTGGTCGAGGTGCGTTTCAACTGGCATACCCTGAGCCACCGCTACAAGCAGACCGACAGCTACTTCGGGGTGTCCTACTACACCCTGGACGTGTCCGGCGAGAGTCCGCTTATCACCCGCAAGAAGGTGCAGCTCAACAACGATTACATCCACCAGGTGATTGACGTGTACCACGTCTAGCGCGTCGCAGGAGAACGGCCATGAGCTACACCATTGCGCTCAACTTCGAAGATGGAGTGTCGCGCTTCATTGACTGCAACGAGGGCGAGACCGTCCTCGATGCCGCCTACCGCAACAAGGTCAACCTGCCGATGGACTGCTCCGATGGCGTCTGCGGCACCTGCAAGTGCCACTGCGACCAGGGCGAGTTCGAGCTGGGTGACGAGTACATCGACGAGGCGTTGTCCGACGAGGAACTGCACGAAGGCCAGGTGCTGACCTGCCAGATGGTGCCGTCATCGGACTGCGTGCTGTCGGTGCCGGTGGCCTCGACCCTGTGCAAGACCGCGGTGGACACCCGCAGCGCCTCGGTGGTGCACGTCGAGTCGCTGTCCGAGGACTCCATTGAGCTTGCCATCGACATCGAGGGCGAACCGCTGCAGTTCCTGCCCGGTCAGTACGTGCACCTGGAGGTGCCGGGAGCCGAGCAGCATCGCAGCTACTCGTTCAGCTCACTGCCAGGGGAGAGCCGTGCCAGCTTTCTGATTCGCAATGTGCCTGACGGCCTGATGAGCGGCTATCTCAGCGAGCGCGCCAAGGGCGGTGACGCCATGGCGGTGACCGGCCCCATGGGCAGCTTCTATCTGCGCGCCATCCAGCGCCCGATCCTGATGCTGGCGGGCGGTACCGGCCTTGCGCCCTTCCTGTCGATGCTCAAGCAGCTGGCGTTGCTGGAAGCCCGGGGCGAGGGCGCCGGCCAGCCGATCCACATGATCTACGGGGTGACCAAGGACGATCACCTGGTCAAGTGCGAGGAGCTGGACGCCGCCGTCGAGGCGCTGCCCGACTTTGACTATCTGACGGTGGTCGCGGACGAGGGCAGCAGCCACGAGCGCAAGGGCTACGTCACCCATCACATGGACGAGAGCAAGCTGCATGGCGGTGATGTCGATGTCTACCTGTGCGGCCCGCCGCCGATGGTGGACGCGGTGCTCAAGCACTTCGACAGTCAGGGCATCAAGCCCGCCAGCTTCCACTACGAGAAGTTCACCCCCAACTGAGTGAATCGCCAGCCAGGCCAGGGACCCACGCCGATGGTGTCCCTGGAGACATAACGACAATCACAACCTGACGAGAATCGACCATGACAACCAGTACAAAGCGCTCCGGCGCACGTTCTCTCTTCGCTCGTCGAGCCGCGCTCGGCGCTCTGATCCTGACGCCGGCCCTGGGCCTCACCCTGGGGGCCTCCAGCCCGGCCCAGGCCGACCATGACGTCAAGCTGGGCCTGATGCTGCCCTATTCCGGTACCTACGCGGCCCTTGGTGAATCCATCACCAATGGGCTCAAGCTTGCCATCGAGCAGGAGGGCGGAAGCCTCGGTGGCCACGGCGTTGAATACGTGGCCCTGGATTCCGAAGCCAACCCCTCCAAGGCGCCCCAGAACATGAGTCGCCTGGTCAAGGGCGACGGTGTCGATGTGGTCATCGGTCCGGTCCACTCAGGCGTTGCCATGGGCATGCTGCGGGTGGCCAAGCAGACCGGTGCGATCACCATCATTCCCAACGCCGGGCTCGAGGCCGCCACCAACCAGCTGTGCATGCCCAACGTCTTTCGTACCTCGTTCAGCATGTGGCAGAACAGCTACCCCATGGGCCAGGTGGCCTATGACCAGGGCCATCGCAGGATCGTCACCATCACCTGGGACTATGCCGGTGGCAAGGAGGACCTGGCCGGTTTCGAGCAGGCCTTCACGGAGGCCGGCGGCGAGATCGTCGAGCAGATTCTGGTGCCCTTCCCGAGCACCGAGTTCCAGACCTACCTGGCCCAGATCGCCAGCATCGCCCCGGATGCGGTCTACACCTTCTTCGCCGGTGGCGGCGGGGTTGGCTTCGTGCGCGACTACGCCGCGGCCGGGCTCAACGACAGCATTCCGCTGTACGGTTCGGGCTTCTTGACCGACGGCAACCTGTTGGCCCTGGGCGACGCCGCCGACGGCGTGCAGACCACCATGCACTACGCCGAGACCCTGGATACCCCGCAGAACCAGGCCTTTGTCGCCGCCTATCAGGAGGCCTACGGCGAGGTCCCCGACACTTACGCGGTGCAGGGCTATGACGCTGGCAAGATGCTGGCCCAGGCCTACGGCGCGATCGACGGTGAGCCGACCCGGGAGGCGCTGATCGCCGCGCTCGGCTCGGTGCAGCTCGACAGCCCGCGCGGGCCGGTGAGCTTCTCCGAGTCCCATCACCCGATCCAGAACGTCTACCTGCGCGAGGTAAGGGACGGTGAGCACCACGTCACCGCCATCGCAAGCCCGCAGCTGGAAGTTCCCGACAGCGCCTGCCCGATGAAGAGCTGAGCCCAGCAGGCGGCCGCGCGAGCTTGCGTACTGCCGCCTGCTTGCCCTCATCCAGACGAGGAGAACGACGATGGATCTTGCCTTCTTCGGGGTACAGCTGCTCAACGGCCTGCAATACGGCCTGCTGCTGTTCCTTATCGCCAGTGGCCTGACGCTGATCTTCGGCATCATGGGCATCATCAATCTGGCCCATGGCGCCATGTACATGATTGGCGCCTACCTGGCCTTCGACCTGACCCAGCGGCTCGGCAATTTCTGGCTGGCCATCCTGATCGCGGTACCCATCGCGGTGCTGCTTGGCCTGGTCATCGAGCGACTGTTTCTGGACACCCTTTACAAGCGTGACCACCTCTACCAGGTGCTGCTGACCTTCGGCCTGATCCTGGTGCTCAACGAGGCCCAGCGCATCATCTGGGGCGGCGATGTGCACTCGGTGGCGCTGCCGGCGCCGTTCGACGGCTCCATCGCGCTGACCGACAACCTGCAATATCCGGTCTATCGGCTGTTCGTCGCGGCGGTATGCCTGGCGCTGGCCGGCGCCATCTACTGGGTCATTCGCCACACTCGGCTGGGCATTGTCATCCGCGCCGGTGCCGTCAACCGCGAGATGGTCGAGGGCCTTGGCATCAATATCCGCACCCTGTTCACCCTGATCTTCAGCGTCGGCGTGGCGCTGTCGGCCTTCGCCGGGATGATGGCGGCGCCGCTGTCGTCGATCACTCCGGGGATGGGGGATTCCATCCTGATCACCTGCTTTGTGGTGGTGGTCATCGGCGGCATCGGTTCGATCAAGGGGGCCTTCTTCGGTGCCCTGTTGATCGGCATGGCCGAGACCTTCGGTCCGGTGCTGATTCCTAGCCTCGCCAGCATGCTGATCTACCTGATCATGGCGCTGGTGCTGTTGATCAAGCCGCGCGGGCTGTTCGCCTGACGCCGGCCACACCCTGACACGACCTTGACGGGCGAGTATCCGCCCGGAGGAGAGGGACCATGTTGCACCGTTATCCCAAGCGCGTGACGTTTCTGCTGCTGGCGGGACTTGCGCTGTTGATCGCCTATCCGGCCTGGGGGCCGGCCCTGTTCGGGGAGTCCAGCGCCTTCTTCATGGAGAAGCTGACTCTGATGCTGATCTTTGCCCTGTTCGCCGTCAGCCTCGATCTGCTGGTGGGTATTCTTGGCCTGGTGAGCCTGGGCCATGCGCTGTTCTTCGGCCTTGGCGCCTATACCCTGGCCATGGCCAGCCCTGACTTCAGCCCGGCCTCGCTGTGGTGGATGCTGCCGCTGGTAATGCTGGTCACCGGAGCGGTGGCGGCCATCGTCGGCGTGCTGGTGCTGCGCACCAAGGGCATCTTCTTCATCATGACCACCCTGGCCTTTGGCCAGATGCTCTTCTACACCGTCAGCACATCCAGCATGACAGGCGGTACCGATGGGGTCTTCATCATGTTCAGGCCGAGCCTCGCCATGGGTGAGACGCCCCTTGTCGATCTCGACAATCCGCTGACCTTCTTCTACTTCTGCCTGGCGCTGTTGGTGGCGGTCTATCTTATCCTGCGCGCCCTGACCCGTTCCCACTTCGGCCAGGTGCTCGATGGCATCCACGACAACGAGCACCGTATGCAGGCGCTGGGCTACGCCACCACCGGCTACAAGCTGATCGCCTTCGTGGTGTCGGCGATGATCGCCGGTGTCGCCGGCATGCTGGCGGCGATGCAGTACGGCTTCGCCAATCCCGCGCAACTTGGCTGGCACCACTCCGGCGAGGTGCTGATGATGGTGATCCTTGGCGGCATGGGCACCATCTTCGGGCCGATCCTCGGCGCTTTCGCCTATGAACTGCTGCTGTACTTCTATGAGCACCTGACCGACCACTGGCCGATCCTGATGGGGATGACCATCATCGTCGCGGTGCTGGTGCTGCCCCGGGGCATCGCCGGGCTACTGCTCGATCCGCCAGGACGCAAGACGTCGCTGTTCGGGCGCTGGAGCGCGGCCAGAGATGCCCAGCAGGCAGAGCGTGTGGCCTCGGCGTCGCAGGCGTCGGCGGGCAAGTCCGCCGGGGAGGTGTCGTCATGAGCAGCATGCTGTCGACCCGCGGCCTGACCCGCAGCTTCGGAGGCCTGCTGGCGGTCAATGATGTGGACTTTCAGGTCGAGCGTGGCGAGATTCACGCCATCCTGGGACCCAATGGCGCCGGCAAGAGCACCCTGATCAACCTGCTATCCGGGGAGATTCCCCCCACCCGGGGCGAGATCGTCTATCGCGGCAGCGCCATCCAGGGCAAGAAAGCCCACCAGGTCGCGCGACTGGGTATCGGGCGCAGTCACCAGAAGACCAATATCTTTCCGCGCCTGACCTGCCTGCAGAACTGCCAACTGGCGGCGCGCATTCACCATGGTGGGGTTATCGGTAGCTGGCGCTCGCGCAAGCGCGCCAGGGAAGTGGACGAGCGGGCGCTGGCCGCGCTGGACACCTGTGGCCTGGTGCCCCGCGCCCATACGCTGTCCTCCGGCATGAGCTACGGCGAGCAGCGTCAGCTGCAGATCGCCATGGTGCTGGCCACCCAGCCGCAGCTGATGCTGCTGGATGAACCCATGGCCGGCATGGGCCGCGAGGAAACCGACCAGGTCGCCGATCTGCTCAAGCGGTTGTCTCGCGACTACACCATCGTGCTGATCGAGCACGACATGGACTCGGTGTTCCGCCTGGCCGACCGCATTACCGTGATGGTCGACGGCTGCGTGCTGGAAAGCGGCAGCACCGACAGCATTCGTGCAAGCGACAGCGTGCGCGACGTCTACCTGGGTCGCCATGACTCGGGCCAGGACGACGCCTCTGACGATATCGATGACCGCCCCCACCGCCGCGAGGTAGCGCCATGAACGCCCGTCTTGATCGCACCATGAATGACGCTGGCAGCGGAAGTGGCGCGGACACGATCGACACCAGCGCGCCGTTGATCGATGCCCGTGGCCTGCACACCTTCTATGGCGAGAGTCACGTGCTGCACGGCGTGGACCTCAGCCTGAAGGCCGGCGAGACGCTGAGCCTGCTCGGCCGCAACGGCATGGGCAAGACCACCACCCTGAAGTCGATCCTGGGCTTTGTGCCGCCGCGCCATGGGGATGTCAGGATCATGGGCGTGGACACCCGTAAGCGGCGGCCTTGGCAGGTGATTCGCCAGGGGATCGGCTATGTGCCGGAGGGGCGGGGCATCTTCCCTGGCCTCAGCGTGCGAGAACACCTGGTAATGGCCGCCCGCACCGGCGTCGATGGCCGCAGCGACTGGGACATCGAACGGGTGCTGGACACCTTTCCCCGGCTCAAGGAGCGGATCAGTCACGATGGCTCGCTGCTGTCCGGCGGCGAGCAGCAGATGCTGTCGATCGGTCGGGCGCTGATGCTCAATCCCCGGCTGGTGATCCTTGACGAGGCCACCGAAGGGCTGGCGCCGCTGATCCGTGACGAGATCTGGTCGATCATCCGCACCATCAAGGCCTCGGGCATCGCCAGCATCATCGTCGACAAGAACATCGACAACCTGCTCGAGGTGGGCGACCGCCACCTGTTGATCGTCAAGGGCAAGGTGGTGTTCGACGGCAGCAGTCAGGCGCTCAGGGATGCCCCCTCGATTCTTGATACCCACCTTGGCGTGGGGTGAGTCGTGCCCATCGCAGGACCATAGGCATAGGACTGTAAGTACAGGACCGTAAGCACAGGACCGTAAAAACAGGACCGTGAGATGAAACGATTTGAACAGAAAGTGATGCTGATCACCGGCGCCGCCCAGGGCATTGGGCGGCGGCTGGCGGAAAGGGCCGCACAAGAGGGCGCCCGGCTGGTGCTGGTGGACCGCGCCGAGCACGTGCATGACGTGGCGGGTGCGCTGGCCGACCAGGGCGCCGAGGCGCTGGCGCTGACGGCCGATCTGGAAACCTGGGACGGTGCCGAGGCCGCCATGGGGGGAGCCATCGAGCGCTTTGGGCGCATCGACGTGCTGGTCAACAACGTCGGTGGCACCATCTGGGCCAAGCCCTACACCCACTATGCGCCGGATCAGATCGAGGCCGAGGTGCGCCGCTCGCTGTTCCCGACCCTGTGGTGCTGCCGTGCGGCCTTGCCTCATCTGATCGAGAGTGGCGGTAACATCGTCAACGTATCGTCGGTGGCGACGCGGGGCGTCAACCGAGTGCCCTACGCCTCGGCCAAGGGTGGGGTGAACGCCCTGACCGTGGCGCTGGCCATCGATATGGCCGAGCACGGGGTACGGGTCAATGCTACCGCGCCGGGTGGCACCGAGGCGCCACCGCGGCTGACGCCTCGCAACGCCGAGCCCCAGAGCGAACAGGACGCGCTGTGGTACCAGCAGCTGATCGACCAGACCAAGGCATCCAGCCTGATGCATCGCTACGGCACTCTGGATGAACAGGTGGGGCCGATCCTGTTTCTGGCATCCGATGACGCCAGCTACATTACCGGTAGCGTGCTGCCGGTGGCTGGCGGTGACCCAGGCTGATCAAGGAGCCCAACCATGCGCCATCCCTCTGCTGATACCGGGAACGACCGGGCCAGCGCTTCCTGGCTAGGTTCCCTGGCGCGGGATCTGTCGCTGTCGGCGGTGACGGCGGGCTTCGTGGCGGTACTGATTTCCTATTCAGGGCCGCTGGCGATCTTCTTTCAGGCCGGGGCAGCGGCGGACATTTCCCCCGCCATGATGACCTCCTGGGTGTGGGCCATCTCGCTGGGGGCGGCGGTTTCCGGCATCGTACTGAGCCTGTGGCTCAGGGTGCCGGTGGTGACCGCCTGGTCGGCGCCGGGCACGGCGCTGCTGGTCAGCCTGTTTCCCGAATTGTCCCTGGCCGAGGCGGTGGGGGCCTACCTGAGCGCGGCGGTACTGATGCTGGTCATCGGCATCAGTGGCAGCTTCGACCGGCTGATGGCGCTGATTCCCAAGGGCGTAGCCGCCGGAATGATGGCCGGCATCCTGTTCCAGTTCGGGCTGGACGCCTTTGCGGCCATCGAGACGTCGCCGTCGCTTGCCCTCGGCATGCTGGTGGCCTATCTGCTGTCCAAGCGCGTGGCGCCGCGCTACTGCCTGATCCTGTTGCTGCTCACCGGTATCGTGCTGGCCGTGCTGCTGGAGGATGCCAGCCTGGCTGGCGTCGGCCTGCACCTGGCGGTGCCGGTGTGGATCACCCCGGAATGGAGCCTCGCCAGCACCCTGAGCCTGGCGCTGCCGCTGGTGGTGGTCAGCCTGACCGGCCAGTTTTTGCCAGGCATGGCGATCCTGCAGGGGGCGGGCTATGACACCGAGGCCAGACCAATACTGACGGTGGCGGGAGTGACGTCCCTGGCGACCGCCTGCTTTGGCGGTATTTCCACCGTGGTCGCCGCCATCACCGCCGCGCTGTGCACCGGCAAGGAGGCCCACGAGGACCCGGAACGGCGCTATGTGGCGGGGGTCGCCAACGGCGTCTTCTACCTGGTCGGCGGGCTGTTCGCCGGTACCATTGTGGCGCTGTTCAGCTCGCTGCCGGGGGCCTTCGTGGCGGTGCTGGCGGGGCTTGCACTGATTGCTGCGATCGTCAGCAATCTGGCTGCCATGATCGCCGCCGATGATCACCGAGAGGCCTCTGTGATCGCCTTTATGGTCACCGCTTCGGGCATGAGCCTGTTCGGACTGGGCGCGGCCTTCTGGGGTGTGGTGATCGGCGGCGTTGCGGTGAAGCTGTTGCATGGCGCAGGTAGCAAGAGCTGAGACCTGCCCGCAAAGGTCAGAGTCACATGTCTGGTACCTCTGGCCGGGGGTGCCGGCCCCCGCATGCAGCTAGGGTTGTTGTACGGGGCAGCCAAGTGGCCGACTCTCACCGGTGTGGCGGGCAACGATTCCCCGCTGCGTTTGTGTTCGCAGCACCAGGATGACGTCATGCAGCGCTATTCACGATGTTCCCTTGCCTGCCATTCCCTGGCGGCGTTGATCCTTGTCGCATTCGGCGTCGTCTATCTTTCGCGCAGTGAATTTATGCCTTACCACGCGGCGGCCATGGGGTCGGATTGGGCGTCGGTGGACGGCGGGACCCAGCAGGTGCTGCTGGCGTTGATGCGCGCCCTTGGCGGTGCTTGCCTTGGCGTGGCGGTATTGGTGGGCACCCTGTTGTGGGGGCCCTTCCGCCGGGGAGAACGCTGGGCAACCCTGGCGATACCCATGGCAGGGCTGCTGCTGTGTGCCACTTCGCTCTATGCCCAGCTTGGGGTAGCACTGAAGACCGCCGCCTCGCCGCCGATGTTGCCGGTGCTGGTCGCCGGGGCGCTTCTGCTGGTGGGGCTGTGGCTGTCGTGGCGCTGGCGCCGACGCCACGTCCCGTCGAGCGCCCGGTCGGACTCACGCTAGCGCACTGTGCTGATACCAACCGCAGGGTCAGTCTTCCTCCCACCTCTCCACCAGTCGGTCGTGATAGTGCCCGAGCTCCAGCAGCCGACTGGCACCCCGCCCGCTTTCGGCAAGCCGTGCGCGCAGAAGGCGCAGGCGCTTGTCGCAGGCGCCTCGCTCGGCGGCTTCCTGTGTCTGTGCCAGCAGGTCTTCCACCTCACGCATTTCGCGCTGAAGCTGAAGCTCCGGGGGCAGGTAGCCCGCATTTTTCAGCAATCGATAACCCGCCCGCAGCGTCTCGGGAATCATGCTGTCGTCGTCGAGTTCGATGGGCTTGCCGCGGTCCGGCAGATTATCGAAGGCGCCTTCCTGCTGCGCCTTCTGGATGCGTGTCTCGGCCAGTTGATCGAGCAGGGACATGGGGCACCTCGTGGCGTAAATCGGGTCTGTTGACCCGACTTTAGGCCATCGGCGTCATTCCATCAGCCTTCACCGGGTGCCAGCAGAAGCCAGCGAGGGGAAAAGGCTCGAGGGCGACAGGTCTGGATGTCGACGATGCCAGTCGGTGATCTGCTGGAAAGCCCAGCCGGCGCGTACCAGCATCGCTTCCTCGAACATCGGTGCGATGAACTGGAAGGCGATGGGCCCGCCCTGTTGGCTGAAGCCCGCCGGCAAGGTAATGGTCGGATGCCCGCTCAGGTCGAAAGGACAGGTATAGCGCAGCATGCCGGAAAACAGTGCTTCATCCTCGCCGAACTTCTCCATAAAGGCCATCGACGGGGCGGCGTAGGCGGTGACCGGGGCAATCAGCAGATCGACGCTGGCCAAGAGGCGGTCGACCCGGCCCTTGAACTCGGCCCGGCGCAGCAGTCGTTGCTGGTGGTCCACAGCGCTCTGGGCGCGCCCCAGGTCGATCAGGCCGGCAAGACCAGGGCCGTACGCTTCACGCTGGCTGGGGAAGGTCTCGGCGTGGGCGACGGCGGTCTCCACGCCGCACAACGGCGCCCAGTCGAATACCGCCTGCTGGGTGTCGGGGAAGTCGATTTCCTCGATCTGGGCACCGAGCTGTTCCAGGCTGGAGAGTGCCTGTTCGAGGACGCCTCGGGTCTCGGCATCCACCGCTTCGATGGCCCAGCGAGGGTCGAGCCCGATACGCACACCCTTCAGGCCGCGTGTCATGCCGGCCAGGTAATCCGGCACGGCGAGGGGGACAGCGGTGGGGTCACGTTCGTCGGCACCGGCAATAGCGCCAAGTAGCGCCCCGGCATCGGCGGCGCTGCGGGCGATCGGCCCGATGTGGTCCATCGAGGCCGCCAGTTCGAAGGCGCCGTGTCGGCTGACGCGGCCCCAACTCGGCTTGAGGCCGGTGACGCCGTTGGCGGCGGAGGGGAAGCGAATCGAGCCTCCGGTGTCGGTGCCCAGCGAGCCAAAGCACAGCCCGGCGGCGGTGGCCACGCCGGAACCGCTGGACGAGGCGCCTGACCACAAAGCCTCACCCCAGGGGTTGGTGGGCGGCGTGATGTCGGGGTGATGATCGGCGAAGGCGCCTTCGGTCTGCTGCAGCTTGCCCAGCAGCACGGCCCCGGCCTGGTCGAGGCGTGTAACCACGCTGGCCGTTTCTCGGGGCACGTGGTCACGGTGCAGGGGCATGCCGTGGGTCGTTGGGGTCCCCTTGGTCCACAGCAGATCCTTGACGGCCAGCGGAACACCCTGAAGCGGCCCCTTGTGGTTGCCGGCGGCCAGATCTCGGTCTGCCTGGGCCGCCTGCTGAAGTGCGCTGTCGGCCATGACGGTAACAAAGCTGTTCAGGGTGGTATCGATGCTGTCGATGCGCTCGAGCATGGTGCGAGTGACCTCGACGGCGCTCAGCTCCCTGGACTGGATACGACGGCCGATCTCGATAAGGCCGTCAAAGTGCAGCGGATGGTCTGTCATTGTTGTCATCCTGATGGTCAGAAAAAATGCACACCTTCAGGGTAGGCAGCGGGCAGGGCGCAGGTTTGCCTGAGCGGGCCAAGCGTTGGCCCGAGAGGGCCAGGACGTGCTTGTGGGGTCACATCGTCTCGGGTGCGTGGCGAGTTGCGCGCAGCAAGGTAGAGGGAGAATGGCCATAGGCCCGACGGAAGCTACGGCTGAAATGGGAGACACTGGTAAAGCCATGCTCCAGAGCGACCTCGGTGATGCTGCGGGTACCACCTGCTCGCAGGGTGGCGCGACTCTGCTCCAGGCGAATCGCCCACAGTGCTGCCATGGGCGTCTGACCATGCCGAGCGAACAGGCGGGTGAGGGTGCGCCGAGAGACATGGTTGTCCCGTGCGATGCGCTCAAGGCTCAGCGAGCAATCCTGGTGCTGTTGTCGCAGGTAGTGACAAAGGCGTCGGTAGAGAGCGTCGTTGCGATCGTCTCCCGCGCCGCCAAGCCCCTCGAGCACCAACGCCGCCAGATCGACCATCGCCTCGCCGAGCCCAGTCGACGACGCCCCGGCGTCCAGCCGGGCGCCGTCGTGGATCAACGCCTTCAATGAGGTGGCGCCCGGCAAGGTCGTCGGGATAGGCCGCGCGGTCAGCGACTCGGTGGAGGCCAGGCGACGCATCAGGGGCGCCCGAGGCAGGCGCACAAGATGAAGCGCGCTGGCGCTCAGGCACCATTCGAACGGGCGACAGGCATCGTATAGCACCAGGTCGCCGGGCCCGATGGTGATACGCCGCTGATCCTGATCGAGCCTTGCCGTGGCGCTCTCGAGAAAGCCGAGCCACAGGTCATCGTCGCTGTCGTGGGACAGGTGATGGGACTGCCGGCGCCAGCGGTGGGAAGAGGCGGCCATCGTGCTGATGGCGACGTCGCCGTATTGCCTGACGCTGAGACTGCCATGGAAGGGCCGCTCGTCGAGGCATTGACTGTCCGCGGGAATGCAGTGACGGCAGACGACGTCGTGCCAGAAGGCGAAGCGCTCTCGGGAGTCGATCTGTCGGGTGGTAAAGGCGGCCGTCATGCGGGTGTCCTTGCGGGCGGGGCGACCACAAGGTCTCGCAATGGACACCGATGTCGCCATCTTTCCGACACTATAGCGCAGGTATCGCGCAGGTGGGTTGGCTGGCGGCATGCACGTCGGTTGGCCGCTTGGCTCAGGGGATGTGGTCTGGCGAATGTCTGCAAGACGCTAAAGCCCCCGCGAGTCACTCTCGCGGGGGCTGTGGTTGTGGCGGGACACCGTCGATCAAGCCCTGCCGAGGAGCCAGGCGCCAGCCTGGACTCAGGCGTCGGCCTTGGCCTTTCTCGCCTTGCGTGCCGGTGTCTTGGCTGCCTGATCCTTGGCGCCCTGATCCTTCGATGCAGGTGCACTGGGGACCTTTGCGTCGGCCTTGGGCTCCTCGCGCTTCTTGATCACGGTGGTGCCGGCGAAGGTCTCACCCTCCACGTAGACCTCACCGTAGTAGGAGGCCCGCAGCACTTCCTTGAGTTCGCTGATCAAGGGGTAGCGCGGGTTGGCGCCGGTGCACTGGTCATCGAAGGCTTCTTCCGCGACTTCATCGAGCTTGGCCAGGAAATCCGCTTCGGCTACCCCTGCGTCCTTGATCGAGGCGGGGATATCCAGGTCGCGCTTGAGCTCGTCGAGCCAGTTGATCAGCCGCTCGACCTTCTGGGCGGTGCGGTCTCCGGCCTGTGACAGTCCCAGGTGATCGGCGACTTCGGCATAGCGACAGCGCGCCTTGGGCCGGTCGTACTGTGAGAAGGCGGTCTGCTTGGTCGGGTTGTCGTTGGCGTTGAAGCGCACCACGTTGGTGATCAGCAGGGCGTTGGCCAGACCATGGGGCAGGTGGAACACCGCGCCGAGCTTGTGGGCCATGGAGTGACACACGCCCAGGAAGGCGTTGGCGAAGGCCATGCCGGCGATGCTGGCGGCGCTATGCACCTTCTCGCGAGCGACGGCGTTGCGCTCGCCCTCGGCGTAGCTGACCGGCAGGTACTGCTTGAGCAGCTTCAGCGCCTGCAGGGCCTGGCCGTCGGAGAATTCATTGGCCAGCACCGAGACGTAGGCTTCCAGCGCGTGGGTCACCGCGTCGTAGCCGCCGAAGGCGGTCAGCGACTTCGGCATCTTCATCACCAGGTTGGCGTCGACGATGGCCATGTTCGGGGTCAGCTGATAGTCCGCCAGCGGGTACTTGATCCCTGTCTTGTCGTCGGTGACCACGGCGAAAGGCGTCACCTCGGAGCCGGTGCCCGAGGTGGTGGGAATGCATACCAGGCTGGCCTTTTCGCCCATGGTGGGGAACTGGTAGATGCGCTTTCTGATATCCATGAAGCGCATGGCCAGCTCCTCGAAGTGTACCTCCGGGTGCTCGTACTTGACCCACATGATCTTGGCGGCGTCCATCGGCGAGCCGCCACCGAGGGCCAGGATCACGTCCGGCTGGAAGCTGGCCATGGCCTCGGCGCCCTTGTCGACGATGGACAGGGTGGGGTCGGCCTCGACGTCATAGAAGGTGTGGACCTCCATGCCCTGGGCCTTGAGCAGCGCGGTCAGTTCATCGACGTAGCCGTTGTTGAACAGGAAACGGTCGGTGACGATGAAAGCTCGCTGCTTGTCCTTGAGGTCGGTCAGGGCCACCGACAGGCTGCCGCGACGGAAGTAGATCGACTCGGGGAGCTTGTGCCACAGCATGTTTTCCGCCCGGTTGGCCACCGTCTTGGTGTTGATCAGGTGCTTGGGACCGACGTTCTCCGAGATCGAGTTGCCACCCCAGGAGCCGCAGCCCAGCGTCAGCGACGGTGCCATGTCGAAGTTGTACATGTCGCCGATGCCACCGTGAGAGGTGGGGATGTTGATCAGGATGCGCGCGGTCTTGAGGCGGTCGCCAAAGTAGCGAATCCGCTCCTTTTGGGTGTCCTGGTCGGTGTACAGGCCCGAGGTGTGGCCGATGCCGCCGAACTCGACCATGGTACAGGCCTGGTCCACGGCGTCCTCGAAGGAGCTGGCGCGGTACATGCCAAGGGTCGGCGACAGCTTCTCGTGGGCGAAGGCGTCGTCGATATCGACCCGCGGGCCCTCGCCGATCAGGATCTTGGTATCGGCGGGCACCTGGATGCCGGCAAGCCCGGCAATAGTGACCGCCGACTGGCCGACGATGGCAGCGTTGAGGTGGCCATTCTTCAACAGGATCTGGCGCACCTGGTCGGCTTCGGTAGGTGACAGCAGGTAGGCGTTGTGGGAAGCAAAGCGCTCGCGCACCTCGCTGTAGACCTCGTCCAGCACGATCACCGCCTGCTCCGAGGCACACACTACGCCATTGTCGAAGGTCTTCGACATCAGCACCGAGGCCACCGCCCGCTTGATGTCGGCGGTCTCGTCGATGATCACCGGCACGTTGCCGGCGCCCACGCCAATGGCCGGCTTGCCGGAGGAGTAGGCCGCCTTGACCATGCCGGGTCCACCGGTGGCCAGGATCAGGTTGATGCCTTCGTGCTGCATCAGGGCTTCCGAGAGTTCCACCGAAGGCTGGTCGATCCAGCCGATGATGTCCTTGGGCGCCCCTGCCGCCACCGCTGCCTCCAGCACCAGCCTGGCCGCTGCATTGGTGCAGTGACGGGCCCTGGGGTGGGGCGAGAAGATGATGCCGTTGCGGGTCTTCAGCGAAATCAGCGCCTTGAAGATGGCGGTGGAGGTCGGGTTGGTGGTGGGCACGATGCCGCAGATCAGGCCCACCGGCTCGGCGATGGTCATGGTGCCGGCCTCGTCGTGGGTCGCGATCACACCGCAGGTCTTGTCGTCCTTGTACTTGTTGTAGATGAACTCCGAGGCAAAGTGGTTCTTGATCACCTTGTCTTCGAGCACGCCCATGGCGGTTTCTTCCACCGCCTGGCGGGCCAGCGGAATTCGAGCGTGGTTGGCAGCAAGCGACGCCGCTCGAAAGATCGTGTCGACCTGCTCCTGGGAGAAGCTGGCAAAGACGCGCTGCGCGGCCTTGACCCGTTCCACCAGGGCATCGAGTTCAGCAAGATTGGTAACCGCCATCAGAGGCCTCCAGACAAGAGATAGACAGACAAAAAGCAACCTGCGAAACCTCCTCCAGCTCCCTGGTTAGGCGTGCCACGGAGGAGGCTTGAAAAGCGGCTTTGTACGTACCTGTCCCCGTCAGTCTATGGCTGTCACGATTCAGCGCTGCTGATAGAGGTCAGCTTTTTCGCCGCTTATATACCGTTTCGAACATCATGATGATCGCAAGCATGGGGTCGGCCTATCCGTGGACCGGGGTATGAGACGTGCGTTTGGCGAGATTTAGTGGTGGCCGCGAGAGGTAGTCATCGAGGCTGGCATGACCCACCTGCGGCACTGAAGAGACGGCGGAGCGGTACAAAATGTCACTGTTCGCCCCCTTGCGAGGGATCGGCGAGCTGTCTAGGATTCTGTGACGATAGTTATACGAAAGTTGTTCGCAACGAAAGCTTTGCGACATAAAGCTGTGCGACGCAAGAGCTGCGCGAAACGGACGTTGTGCAAAACGGAGGGAGTCGGTATGTGGAGCCTCAAGGATTTGCAGTTGCAGCCCATCGCCGGGGAATGGCGAGACGGGGGATCTGGAAAGACACTGGAAGTGTACGATCCCTATCATCAGACGTCGTTGATCAAGATCGTCCAGGCGGATCGTCATGATGTGGATCGGGCGTTCGAAGCCGCGCAACAGGCCCAGCAGCAATGGTCTGCCACCAGTGCCATCGAGCGGGCAGCCGTACTGAGAAAGGTGGCCGAGCGTCTCGAGGCGCGTAAGGACGAGTTGATCGAATGGTTGGTTCGCGAGTCCGGGAGTACCCGTATCAAGGCGGAACTTGAATGGAACAATGCCCGGGAAATGTCGCTGGAAGCTGCCGCCATGGCGACCCGCGTGCAAGGATCGATGGCCGCGTCCAGCGTGCCGGGCAAGGAACATCGCGTTTATCGCAAGCCACTGGGCGTCATCGGCGTTATCAGTCCCTGGAACTTTCCCTTTCACTTGACCCAGCGCACCATCGGACCGGCGTTGGCCTTGGGTAATGCCGTGGTGCTGAAGCCTGCCAGCGACACGCCGTTGACCGGCGGACTGTTATTGGCTCGGCTGTATGAAGAGGCGGGCCTGCCGGCCGGGCTGCTCAGTGTTGTGGTAGGCTCTGGCAGTGAGTTGGGGACGCCCATCGTCGAGCATCGGTTGGCCAAGCTCATTTCCTTTACGGGTTCAACGGAAGTCGGACGGCAGATTGCCAAGGGCGCTGTGGGCGGTCGCTTCATCAAGCCGGTGGCGCTGGAGCTGGGCGGTAATAGCCCCTTTGTCGTGCTCGATGATGCAGACATTGACCGGGCGGTCAGAGCCGCCGTGGTGGGCAAGTTCATGCACCAGGGGCAGATCTGCATTGCGATCAATCGGCTGATTGTCGATGCCACCATCTACGATGAGTTCGTGGAGCGCTTTGTCGAGCGGGTCAAGGGGCTCAAGGTCGGAGATCCTGCCGAGTCCGACACGGTCATTGGTCCTATCATCAATGAGCAACAGCTCGAGGGCTTGAAAGAGGTCGTGCACAAGGCTCGGCAGTCGGGAGCCAAGGTTGCCCTTGAGGGGTCTCTGGAAGGGCCCTGTCTACGGCCTTGGGTATTTCGCGACGTCAGTGAACAGATGGATATGGCCTGCAATGAGATCTTCGGGCCGGTCGCCGGGATCATCAAGGCCCATGGTGAAGACGACGCCATACGTATCGCCAATGCGACCGAGTACGGCCTTTCCGCAGCCGTCTTCAGCGGTTCCCTGGAGCGCGGCGAACGCGTCGCTCGGCAGATCGACTCCGGCATGGTGCATGTCAATGACATGCCGGTGAATGACGAGCCTCATATGCCCTTCGGTGGCGAGAAGAACTCGGGCATCGGCCGCTTCAATGGTGACTGGGTGCTGGAGGAGATGACCACCGTGCAATGGGTCAGCGTTCAGCGTGAGCCCCGACAGTATCCGTTCTGATGTGGCTGACGAAATGAAGCCACGCAGTGTCAGTTTTACTTAGCTCTCGAGCAACTGCTCCGCCGGTGGGGCGCTCGCCCCCTAGCCAGTGTCACATTGGCGCGCTAGGGTGGTAGTGAACTTCGACCAATGTTGTACAAGGAGATGTCATGAAGAACAGCATGATGCGTCGTTTTGGTATGGCTTTCGTGATCGCCATGATGGCCGGTGGCCTGGCAGCCTGCGAAGAGGAAGGACCCGCGGAGCAGGCCGGTGAAGAGATGGATCAGGCGGTGGAAGATGCCGGCGAATCCATGGAAGAGATGGGCGAGGAGATGGAAGAGTCTGCCGAGGACGCGACCAACTAAGCCTGTCGATACATCGTTTTAGGTAAGAGTCTTGTCTCAGGCGAGCCGGTATTGATGCCAGTGTTCGCCGACCATCCGGCCGAGGTGGTGATCGATTGAGCAGTCTTTGCTTTATCGATATACAGCCACCGCTGATATGCCAATCGGTCGCGTGAGACCTTCAACGATCAGTAGGATAAAGAGCCTGCCCCATGGGGCAGGCTCTTTTCTTTTTGTTGGACAAGGATGACGAAAATGACTCTGTTGAAGGTCACCAGCTTTCTTAGCTGCGCACTTTTCACCTGCAGCGCGCTGGCAGCCACCGAAGCGCCTCACTGGTCCTACCAGGGTGAGACCGGACCGGCTCATTGGGCGGAACTCAGTGACAGTTACGAGATGTGCGGGCTGGGCCATAACCAATCGCCGGTGGATATCGCCTATGGTGTTGATGCGGCGCTGGCACCGCTTGAGCTCTCCTATGGCCAGCCAGGGGCTGCGGTGGTCAACAATGGCCACACGGTTCAGGTGGCCTCTTCTCAGGACAATACCCTGACGCTGGATGGTGACGTCTATACCTTGTTGCAGATGCATTTCCATGCTCCGTCTGAGCACACGGTGGATGGACGCCAGTTCCCGCTGGAGGCGCACCTGGTACATGCCAACAAGGAGGGAGATCTGGCAGTCGTGTCCGTGATGTTCGAAGAAGGTGAGCAAAATGCCGTGTTTGACGGGCTTGTGGCGAGTTTGCCCAGTAGTGCCGGAGATACGGCGGAAATAGATGGCGGCATTGACTTCGCCCAGGTGCTACCGGAAGACCAGGAATATTTTCGTCTGAATGGTTCGCTGACCACCCCTCCTTGTACCGAAGGTGTTCGCTGGTTGGTGATGAAAGCGCCGCAGTCGCTGTCCTCTGACCAGATGACTGCCTTTGCTCAGGCCATCGGCGATGACAACAACCGCCCGATTCAGCCGCGCAATGCGCGGGTCGTGATCGAGTAACCTGAGGGTTGGCGGGTGCATGCTGGCATGTGCCCGCCTGTCGCTGCAGTGGCGTCGTTTCCTTGGAAACTGCACGGTCTTTGCGGAATACGCGCAAGGAGAGGGCTAGCCAAGACGCGCCCAGGCTTCTAATGTAAATGGGGAGTTCATACTCATCATTCCCTGGAGGTGTTACATGAAGCAAGGAACGTTTCGTCGCCTGGCCCTGGCTGCTGCTATTTCATCGTTGATGTTGGTCATGGCCGGTTGCGAGGATGATGCAGCCGAGGAAGCCGGCGCCAAGGTGGATGACACTCGCGAAGCCGTCGAGGAGCAGGCGCAGGAGCTTGCAGCGGATGCCGAGCAGGCCATGGATGAGGCCGCAGAGGGCATGGCGGAAACCGCTGACGACGCGGAACAGGCCATGGATAACGCCGCCGCCGAAGCCGAGCAGGAAGCCGACGAGGCCGCCGCCAGCATGGCGGAAACCGCTGACGACGCGGAACAGGCCATGGATAACGCCGCCGCCGAGGCCGAGCAGGAAGCCGACGAGGCCGCTGCCAGCATGGCTGACGCTGCTGACGATGCGGATCAGGCCATGGATGAGGCTGCCGCAGAGGCCGAGCAAGAGGCCGACCAGATGGCGGACAGCGCCGGTGAGACGGTCGAAGAGGCCGGCGATGAAGTTGAGCAGGCCACCGACAAGGCCGCGCAGTAATCTGTCTGACGCCGCTGCGCTGTCGCCTGGGGCCCTGTCTCGGCTAGGCACCAAGTGCCGACTCACGCCGCCAGCCTTCAGCTGAATAGTGCGGAGTTGCTCGAACCGCTCTATCGTTCACGCGGCAAATGAAGAAAAAGGGGCCGAGATCCTAGGATCTCGGCCCCTTTTGCGTTCGCTGCCGATAAGCGTCGACCGCTTGCCGGCAGCGGGTAGCACAGACTGCCGTCAGGCGTTTTGTTCGATGCCCTGCACGTACCAGGGGGCATCGTCACGCATTTCGCGCACCAGGTGCCAGGTTTCGTTGAACTCTGTTTCGGTGCCGTTTTCGTTGAGCACTCCATGGAACAGCACGCGGGCTTCGGCCTGGGTGCCCAGTTCCTGCACCCCACCGAGTTCCGCAAACAGACGCACGATCTCGGTCTGGTTGTTGGCCGGCTCGCTGGCGCGCTGCTCGCGCAGCAGGTTGTAGAGCTCCGGTGTCACGTACTCCTGGATGCGCGGGAGGTCGTTGTTGTCCCAGGCCCGCTGCAGGGTCATGAAGTGCTCCTTGGCACCACCGAGGAAGCGCTCACGGTCGAACCACTCTGGGTCGCCCTGAGGACCGCCGAAGGCGGCACCGGAAGTACCGGAGCTGCCGGGCATCTGGAACGGAGAAGAGGGGGCCTGCTCGCGCTGCATGCCATGTCCGCCACCTCCGGCCGATGCCGTTGCCGAACGACGCCGGGCCAGCAACTTGAACGCCAGGAAGGCGAGGCCCGCCATCAGCAGGATATCGACCATGCCAAGCCCATCGAAGGCACCGCCGAAGAACAGTGCGCCGAGCAGGCTGCCGGCCAGCAGGCCGCCTAGCATGCCTCCCATCAGGCCGCTCTTCTTGCCCGCGGTGGGTGCCGCGTTCGGACGCGCCGTGTTTTGCGTCTGGGTGGCGCTGGGGCTGGCCTGACGCGAGAAGGAGCCGACACTCTTGCCGCCGCCCAGGCGACGGGCATCGGCGCTGTCGACGGCGAGGCCGAAGCCCATCACGCCGACAAGAATCATCACGAGAAGGTGACGCATCTAGACATCTCCATAATTCGGCCTGCGTTGGCCTGTCTTTACCGGTGTCCCTGGTGGTCACCGGTGAGTCGCTCGTCCATTCTAGCGATAACGAGCGTCGCGGGAAGCCGTGTACAACGAAAAGGCGAGGAGAGAGTATGCTGATCGAGCGTAGCGATAGTCTACTGTTGGTGGTCGACGTACAGACGGCCTTGATGCCGGTGGTGGCGAGGGGGGACCAGGCGATCACCGAAATTGGCTGGCTGGCAGCCGTGGCGGAGCGCCTGGAGGTTCCGGTGTGGGTGACCGAGCAATACCCCCAGGGCCTGGGGACGACGGAGCCGCGCCTGACGTGCGCCCTGCCACAGAGCGCGCGCTGGTTTACCAAGAGTCACTTCAACGCCTGTCGAGAACGCGAGGTGGCGCAAGCCCTTGAGGCGGCAACGCCGCGTCAGGTGGTGATCGCCGGAGCCGAGGCCCATATCTGTGTGCTGCAAACGGCGCTCGGACTGTTGAAGCAGGGGGTCGAGGTATTCTGGCTGGTCGAGGGTTGCGTCAGCCGGCGCGGGGAGGAGGCGAGACTTGCCGGCGAGCGGGCCCGTCAGGCCGGCGCCCACTTGGTCAGCGCTGACATGGTCGCCTACGAGTGGCTCGAGCGCTGCGATGACCAGGCCTTTCGTGAGGTGCATCGTGAATTGCTGCGACCCAGGGCGTCGCGGCCGCTGCGACTCGGGACCTGAGGATCCGGAGCTGAGGACCTTGAACCGAGGATGGTGACTAGAGTCTCTTGAAGACAGGGCTTTGAAGACAGGGCTTTAAAGACAGTGCCTTGGTAGAGAGGGGGCGGAAAACAGCCCCTGAAACTGGGCCCTTAAAAAAAGATCCGGTAAGCCCTCCCGGAAGAGGGCTTGTCATGCCGGGCCCCGGCGCTTCGGCCGCTGCCTCAGGCGGGGGTGTCGCGGGTGAACACCAGGGTGTTGCCCTCGGATTCGGCGGCGCTGAAACGGTAGCCGGCCACGTTGAAGTCCTTGAGGCCTTCCTTGTTATCCAGGCGCTGCTGAATCATCCAGGCGGCCATCAAGCCACGTGCCTTCTTGGCATAGAAGCTGATGATCTTGTACCGATCGTTTTTCCAGTCCTTGAACACCGGTGTGACCACGTCTGCGTTGAGGCTCTTGGCGTCGATGGCCTTGAAGTACTCGTTGGAGGCCAGGTTGACCAGCACCGGGGAGCCACTGCGCGTGACTGCGGCATCCAGCTCGGCGGTCAGCAGCGGCTTCCAGAACGCATAGAGGTCCTTGCCGCGCTCGTTGGCAAGCCGAGTGCCCATTTCCAGTCGATAGGGCTGAATCAGGTCGAGCGGGCGCAACAGGCCATAGAGACCAGACAGAATCCGCAGATGCTCCTGAGCGAAGGCATTGTCGTCATCGCTGAAGGTGTCTGCCTGCAAGCCGACATAAACGTCGCCCTGAAAGGCTTGGGCCGCGACCTTGGCGTTGTCCGGTGTGAAGGGTGTCTGCCACTGACCAAAGCGCGCTGCATTGAGGCCAGCGATCTTGTCACTGACTCCCATCAGCTCCGAGATCCTGGCCGGGCTGTAGTCCCGCAGGATGTCGATCAATTCGCGAGAATGCTCGAGATAGTCGGGCTCCGTCCAGGTGGCAGTGGTGGCCGGGGTCTCGAAATCCAGCGTTTTGGCAGGTGAGATCACGCTCAGCATGGGCGGGCTCCTGGGGTCGTTATAGGCCGTCAATCAAAGAGGGGTAGTGTATCAAGCCCCGGCGAAGGCCGGGGCTATGATGCAGATAAGGCCAGAGTATCAGGCTAGCTGGCTCACGCCCTTATGCCTGGGACGTCATGGCAAGGGCGTGCGCCAATGGTGTGTCGAAGGAAAGTCGCAGCTCACGACAAAGCCTAGGCCTTGATTAGGGGCTAGGGTTCGGGATCCGCTGGTGGATCGCCTCGATGCCCTCCAGCACTTCTTCCGACAGTGTCAGTGCCTCCGAGGCCAGGTTGCTCTCCAGCTGATCCATGGTGGTGGCGCCGATGATGTTGCTGGTCAGGAAGGAGCGGGAGTTGACGTAGGCCAGTGCCATCTGGCCCGGGTCGAGGCCGTGCTCGCGTGCCAGCGCCACGTAGGCTTCGGTGGCGGCCGTGGCCTGTTCGGAGCTGTAGCGGCTGAAACGGTCCCACAGCGTCAGGCGTGCGCCCTCTGGGCGAGCGCCGTTCAAGTACTTGCCCGTCAGCACGCCGAAGGCCAAGGGAGAGTAGGCCAGCAGGCCCACCTGCTCGCGCTGGGCAATCTCCGCCAGCCCGACTTCGAAGGTGCGGTTGAGCAGGCTGTAGGGGTTCTGGATCGATGCCACCCTGGGTACGCCGAGAGTGTCAGCCAGCTTAAGACAGCGCATCACCCCCCAGGGCGTCTCGTTGGACACGCCAATGGCACGTACCTTGCCCGCGTCGACCAGTTCTTTCAGGGCCGACAGCGTTTCCTCTAAAGCGGTGGCCTGCTCGTCCTCGTCGTGGGTGTATCCCAGGCGGCCGAAGAAGTTGGTGGAGCGATCAGGCCAGTGCAGCTGGTAGAGATCGACGTAGTCCGTGTTCAGCCGCGACAGGCTGCCATCGATCGCCTCGTGCAGGTGCTGGCGGTCCAGGCGAGGGCCGCCGCGGATATGGCTGATACCGGGGCCTGCGGCCTTGGTGGCAATCACCACGTCATCGCGGCTCTGGCGGCCCTTCAACCAGGAGCCGATGTAGGACTCGGTCAGCCCCTGGGTCTCGGCCTTGGGTGGCACCGGGTACATCTCGGCGGCGTCGATGAAATTGACCCCAAAGGCCACGGCTCGGTCGAGCTGGGCGTGGGCTTCTGCTTCCGTGTTCTGTTCGCCGAAGGTCATGGTGCCAAGACAAATGCGGCTGACGTCGATACCGGTAGTGCCGAGAGGGCGGGTCTGCATGGGAGCTCCTTGTGTCGGTGCGTGCACAATGGCACGACCGAACGGTGAATGCTGCATAGCACCGAAATGTTACCTTTGCCCGATATACGTCGCCACCCTCAGGGGTTGAGTCCTCTTCGGGCCAGGCGTATGCTTGCCAACCCGTTGCCCCGGAGGAGTCCGTGGCACCGCAGATTGAACCAGAAGAGCGCCCGTGACACAGGAGGTGTCCGGTCCGACTTCCACGCTTTGGATTCAAGGTTGTTGCCATGCAGCAGGCATCGTCACTGAAGACGCGGCTCGAGTATCGTCTGGCCCAGCAGTTGTTTCATACCCGCTGGCTGCCCCGCTCGCCGCGAACCCAGAGGCTGACCATGCGTCTGTTTCAGCGTTGTGCGGACGCCGGTCATCCGGCGGCTCTATCCCTTTATGGGCACATGCTGTTTCACCGGTCACGGGCTCCCCAAGACAAGGCACGTGGCGCCCGCTACGTGCTTCAGGCCGCTCACGGCGGAGACGCTCGCGCCCAGTATCAGGCCGGGCAAATCCATGAGAATGGGTGCGCCCTGTATCCCGCCCGTCACGACCATGCCGTCACCTGGTACGCCAGAGCCGGCGAGGCCGGTCATGCGCTGGCCGCCGCGCGTCTTGAGCGGGCCTACCGCCATGGAGAGCTGTCGCTGCCCGTTGATCGGGAGCGCGCTGACTACTGGGCATCCTTGGCCCGTCCCGGCCAGGCGCCGGCGACAAGCGACGGTGGAGACGATGTCGCTACCGCTTCGCTGGACAAAGCAGAAGGCCAGCAGCGACACTAGGGTGATCTAGCGCGACCACGGGTTGCGCGCGGGTCCCGGTAAGGCCGATGCGAGCGGCGGTTCAGGCTACCCTGACCGCCGCTGACAGTTTGGGCGTCGGGAAGGGTTTTCGTTGTCGGATAACGTCGAGTCGGCGTTTCGGCCGGCAGTCACTTCGAGGTTCTCAGCCTGTGGCGTTACCGACTCTGCTCGATATCGAGGCGTCTGGTTTCGGGCGCGGTAGTTATCCCATCGAGGTTGGGCTGGCCCGCCCTGATGGCAGTTGCTGTGCCTTTCTCATTCAGCCGCTTGATGAGTGGACCCATTGGGATCCCAAGGCCGAGCTGTTGCATGGCATCTCCCGCGCACGCTTGCAGCGGGAAGGCTACCCCGTGCGGCACGTGGCGCGCTGGCTGAATGATGAGCTGCATCAGGTGGGTATCGCCTATAGCGACAGCTGGGGCTATGACAACACCTGGCTGTCACTCCTCTTTCATCATGCCGGAATGATCCCCGCTTTCCGTCTGGAAGCCTTGAGGCGTTTGCTGGACGAGGCCCAGATGGCCATGTGGAGCGACGTCAAGGAAGCGATGATTGCCGAGCAGGGTATTCAGCGTCACCGAGCCGGTGACGACGCCAAGCTGCTGCAGATGACCTTTGCACGGACCCAGGCGCTCAGTGCGCGACGCTGAGCGCTGGCGTCAGTCAGACAACTTGTCCACAGTGGCCAGTCAGTGACTGTCTGTGGACAAGTCGTGTTTCAGAGCTCGGCCACCTGGAGCAGCACCTTGCCGGTGTTGGCGTTGGCGTCGACGTGGCGATGGGCGGCCTCGACTTCCTGAATGGGCCATTGGGCATCAATCTGCGGTGTCAGATCCCCGCGCTCTATCCTGGGCCATACGTGGCGTGCCAGCTGATCCAGTATCTTGCCTTTGGCCTGGGGGGATTTGGCGCGCAGGGTGGAGCCGATCAGGCGCTGGCGTTTCATCAGCATTCGCCCTAGATCCAGCTCGGCGTGGCGCCCTCCCATCAGGCCGATGAGCACCAGTCGGCCATCGGCGGCGAGCACGCGCTGGTTGTCTGCCAGATAGCTCGCGCCTACTGGGTCGAGAATCACATTGATCTCGCCAAACGCCTTCACCGCTTCGACAAAACTTCCGTGATGACGATTGACCCCGGACTTGGCGCCCAACGCGAGGCAGTGCGCCAGCTTGTCGTCGCTGCCCACGGTGACAAAGCAGGGGTGGTCGAACTCTCGGCATAGCTGAATGGCGGCAGTACCGACGCCGCTGGCGGCCGCGTGGATCAGCACGCGCTCTCCCGGCTCCAGCGCCCCCTCCATGAATAGGTTCAGCCAGGCGGTGGCATAGACCTCCGGCAAGGCAGCGGCCTCGCGCAGGTCCACACCGGCCGGAACGGGCAGGACCTGGCGCTCGTCGACGCACACGCGCTCGGCATAGCCACCGCCGGCCAGCAGGGCACATACGGGCTGTCCACGTCTGAGCTGCTCGACGTCGGGACCGACGGCTGCCACGCGGCCACTGACTTCCAGCCCCAGCACGCTGGAGGCCCCCTCCGGGGGAGGATAGTGCCCGGCGCGTTGCATCAGGTCGGCGCGGTTGACGCCGGCCCAGGCCACCTCGATATGCACCTCTCGACCCTGCGGTGGAGCGAGATCCTGGCTGCGTTGCCACCGTAGCTGGTCGCCGTCTGGTTGAATGGCGTACATGTGACATCCTCCTTGTCGGTGTTCAGTGGTGGCGCAAGGCGCCGAGCCGACGGCTCCGCGGTCAGCCCGGCAGATGGGCCAGCCGTTGCTCCAGTCGGTCCAGTAACTCGTCCGGGGTAGCGGCCGTGACCAGCGTCTGCAAGGTACGGGCGTCCAGGAAGCCCTGGGCAACGCCGGCTTCCAGAAAGTCCAGCAGCGGACGGTAGAACTGGCAGCTATCCAGGATGCCGATCGGTTTGGCGTGCAGTCCCAGGTAGTGCCAGGTCCAGGTCTCGAAGAATTCTTCCAGCGTGCCGATGCCACCAGGCAGCATGACGAAGGCGTCGGCACTGGCTGCCATCTGAGCCTTGCGCTCGTGCATGTCGGCGACCCTGATCAGCTCGCTGAGACCCGTGTGGGCCAACTCTCGATCCACCAGGTGATGGGGCATGACGCCAACGACCTGGCCACCGGCGTCCAGCGCTGCATTCGCCAGCGCCCCCATCAGGCCGACGCTGGCGCCCCCGTAGACGAGTCCATGTCCGCGCTCGGCCAGGCGACGGCCAAACACGCGTGTGTCGTCGATAAAGCGTGGATCCTCTCCCTGGCGCGAGCCGAGATAGACGCAGATCTGGGCCATTTGAGGCCTCCCTGAGGTAATGATGGGGTCGCGAGGAAGGCCCGAGATGAGGCACGGGCCAGGGGATTACGGCAGCAGGTCGATGATGCCGTAGTGCTCGTCGACCCATTGTCCGATCACATTGTGGCCGCACAGGTGGTGGGCGTACTGCGTGTGCAGGCAGCGAACCTGGTCGTGGTTGGCGATGCCGCCGATTCCTCGCTCGCGCAGTACCCGGTCATAGCCCAGGCGCTCGACCTCGGCGCGCTGGGCGTCGCTCATCAGCGCCCAGCGGGTGTCGATGTAGTCCTGGTGGCTGGCGTGATAGGCCGCGCGAAATTCCTCGTCTTCCTGCAGGCGCGCTTCCAGCGACTTGATCACGCCGGCGGCTTCGATTCTCGACAGCTCGACCTTGAGCAGGTCGGAGCTCAGCCAGAACAGGGTCGGGAAGGGCTTGCCATCGACGATGGGAGCCATGCGCAGGACCAGAGGAGTGCCTTTGCCGTCGGTGGCCGCCAGGGCCTCGATGCCGCGAGGCTCGCGTCCCAGCTGCTCGGCGATGATGGCCATCTGGGCAGCGTCGGGGGTCGTGTCAGGATGGATCACCATCGGGGTTGTCTCTTACAAATTTGGTGGAGCGGCCCACGGCACGGAAGAACGCGCGATTGAGCTGTTCCGGGGTGGGTACATAGGCATGTTCGCGCTCGAGGTACTCGCTGCCTCGTGCGATCAGAACGTCGTAGAGTCGATTGAAGGGCGCATCATAGTCGTAGGGATCAGCACCGAACAAGCGGATGTGCGGGTAGTCCGCGAAGCGCTCGAGGAAGAAAGTCTCGAGGCTGGCCTCAGCCGCGCGGTGGCGCACCTTATCGTCCGGATCGAGCCAGAGGGTATAGCGGATCGCCATGCAGTGCATCCTTGTTGACGTTGCGCCAACCTAGCATTTTTTGCGCCTTAGACCCAGCGTATCAGGACCGCCGCCAACGCCTGGCCGCCGCGCCAGACCCCGTGGCTGCGGGTAGCGCACCAGTGGCTGCGGACTAGCGCACTAGTGGCAATGGACTAGCGCAAGAGCGGAGCCACGGTTGCCCGCGTCAACACCACCAAGTCCTCCGGGGCCAGGCAGATTTCAAGGCCCCTACGTCCTCCGCTGACGTGCATCTGGGGCAGCCTCTGGCAGCTGTCGTCGATGAAGGTAGCCAGGCGCTTCTTCTGCCCAAGGGGACTGATTCCCCCGACGATATAGCCCGTGGCGCGCTCGGCGTCGGCGGGGTCAGCCATGCTGGCCTTGCGGGCGCCCGCCGCGCGGGCCAGCGCCTTGAGGTCGAGCTTGGCAGAGACCGGGACGATGGCCACTACCAGTCGATGGCCGTCCAGGTTCGCCAGCAAGGTCTTGAACACACTCTTGGCGTCTAGCCCAAGCTGTTCGGCGGCCTCTTCGCCGTAAGCCGCCGAGCGGGCATCGTGTTCATAGCTCAGTACGCTGAAGTTGACCTTGGCCCTTTCCAGGGCCTTGATGGCGGGGGTCATGGCGATGAAGGTTCCTTGGGGTGGGGCAGGCAGGCCATTATCCGCGAGGCCGGGCGAACGGCCAACCGTACCCTTATCGGATGATCTGGCCTGCCATCGGGGCAACGTGCTCAGGCTTCGGTCATTTCCGCCTCGTGCAGGTGTTCCATCAGCGCCTCACGCAGCGCGCCGGTAATTGGTACCGACGCCTTGGTGTGATGGTCGAAATGCACCAGCACGGTATGGCCGATGTTGGTCATGACCCCTTGCTGGTGCGCTTCCTGAGTCACGGTAAAGGAACTCTTGCCGAGTCGCGACAGATAGGTGCGGATCTCGATGTCGTGACCGTAATGAAGCTCAGCCCGGTAGTCGATCTCCATGCGCGCCATGATCAGCCGCCACTTGGCGGGATCCAGGTCTGGAGTGAACAGCCGGAACAGCTCGTTGCGGGCCAGCTCGAACCAGGCCGGCAGGCGTGTGTTGTTAATGTGGCCGAGGGCATCAGTGTCGTAGAAAGCGGGCTCGATGGTGCGGGTCAGCATGGACATTCTCACGTGCAGGAAGGTGTGCTTCAGGATTGACCCAAGCAAGCGCTAGGTCAAGCCTGCTTCCAGGTCACGACGCGCGCTGCTGGCGCCGCCGATGGCGGCGAGTCGCCCACCATTGCTGCAGTCGCATCCAGCCCAGCAGCCACAGCGTGGCGGCGACGAAGCCCAGCAGCGTGCCCTGCCAAAGTCCCATCGTCGCGTAGGTCAGCGATACCACCAGGGCATAGCACAGCAGTGAGCCAAGACCGGCAGGGTAGTGCTTGATGACCGTGGCCACTGGAGCGGTACCCTGGGTCAGGTGCAGAATCACCAGAAAGGGGTACATGGTCACCGGGAAGGCGGCCATGACCCCGGCCCAGGCGCTGGGAACGGCGTGGGCAAGACCGGTGATCAGGAAAATGATGGCGGCAGCGAGCCCAGCCCTTAGTGCCAAGGCAGGCCAGGAAAAGCCACCCTTGGGACTGGCCTTGATGTCCGGGACCGCGCGATAGAGCCAAGTGAATAGCGCAATGGCGACGAGGGTGATCAGGGTTCCGCTGATGCGATTGAGGTCGAGCTGGGTCAACAGACTGCTGGCGGCCAGCCAGGCAACGAGCCCTCCCGCAGTGCCCGTCAGGACTCCTTTGAGGCCATCCCCACGGGCCGCGAGCAGGTAGCCGCCGCCCAGCGCCAGGGTGGCCGTGAAGCCTGCCAGGGTATGCACGGCGCTATCAGCGGCAAACTGGGGGGAAAGCTCCAGCCCGATAAAGAACAGGGCGATGGCCGTGCCCAGGGGATAGCCGGAGAGCAGTCCAGCGACGCGAGTGCTGACTCTTTCGGCGATGACTGACAGGCCGAGCACGACGCCGATGGAAATGAGCAGCTTGGCCAGCTGCCAATGGAAGGGAACGTCCATAAGAAAAATGCGATCCTTAAGCTATCGTTAAAGCATGATGCCGATCCGGGAGGTCGACATGACAGAGCTGTCGCCGCCGCCGCGCCCCGAATGTTGCGAGCTGTGTGAGCGAGCCGCGCCCTTGACCAAGCACCATTTGATCCCGAGGTCACTACACGGCAAGGCGCGCTATCGACGGCGGCACGACCGCGTCGAGCGACTGACGGCCATCCTGTGGGTATGTCATGGTTGCCATCGCCACTTGCATGCGGTGCTCAGCGAGAGGGAACTGGCGGACCATTATCGCAGTCGAGACGCGCTGCTGGCACACCCTGATATTCGTTCCTTCGTCGAATGGCTGGCGACCAAGCCCGCTGGATTTCGGCCGAAGCGACCGACCCGGCGGCGGCAATGATCTGGTCGCGACGGCGACGCGGCGGGGTTATACCAGGCGCAATCCCTGACGGTCCGTCCAGGCTGCTGTCAGGGCCGGTGCCAGGGATTCCCGGAGGTGCTCCGGCAACGCATCCAGGGCCTGGTCGCGGCTGGTGAATTCACGATTGCGCAGCCAGCAGTAAGCCCATGCGCAGGCCTCGTCTTCATCTCCTGGCGTCGGGCGAGCGGGCATCTGGACCAGCAGGAACAGCGCGGTGCGCACCGCCCAGTGAGGGGGAAGGTCCTCGTCCTGGCGGTCTGCCCACAGAGCAAGCGTCGCGCCGTCGGGAGTTTCGCCCGGCTCGCCGAGTCCCGCCACCCTGGCCGTTTCAGCCAGGATCAATGCCAGTCGATCGGGATCACCGCGACCCAAGGCCAGCCATTGGCCAATCAGCGCCGGCATTCCGCGACACACCTTGGCGAAGAATCCGTGATGCGGCATGGTGCTTGTCATGGAAAATGCGTCCTTCAAATACTTGGCCAGGGTAACCTGGTAATCGAACAGCCATCGTCAGGGAGATGACCATGAACTTCGATTTTGCCACGCCGATTGATCGACGGCAGCCCCGGGATGCCGATCAGTGCCCGCCGTGGCCGTCACAGAAGTGGCATCGCTACGCCGATGACGTGCTGCCGCTGTGGGTGGCCGATATGGACTTTCGTTCACCCCCTGCGGTGATTGATGCCCTGTCAGAGCGCGTCGGTCACGGGGTCTACGGCTACGGCAAGGTGCCAGAAAGCCTCGAGCAGGCGCTGGTCGACTGGAGTCGCGAGCACTACGGCTGGGAAATCTCCCCCCGCTGGCAGCACTGGTTGCCGGGGGTGGTGCCTGCCCTTCATCTGGCGAGCTTGGCATTTACCGAGCCAGGCGATGGGGTGCTGACGATTACCCCGATCTATCCTCCTTTCCTGCAGGTGGCCGAACGAACCGGTCGCCTGGCGCAGCAGGCCGAGATGACGCCGCCGGGGTCACCAGGAGAGTCCTGGACGCTGGACCTGGATGCCATCGAGGAGGCCATCACCGAGCGCACACGACTGCTGTTATGGTGCCATCCCCATAACCCCACCGGGCGCCAGTGGCGACGGGACGAGCTCGAAGGCCTAGCAGCGCTGGTCGAGCGCCATCAACTGATCGTGGTGTCCGACGAGCTGCATTGCGATCTGCTGCTTGAAGACGGGGCGCGACACGAGCCACTGGCGGCCGCACTGCCGCAGCTTGCCGAGCGCACCGTGACGCTGTGGGCACCGTCCAAGACCTTCAATCTGGCGGGACTCACCGCTGCCTGCGCGGTGATACCCGATGGGCGATTGAGGCAGCGTTTTCGTGACCGGGCAAAAGGGCTGATGCCGGACGCCAATGTGTTGGGACTGGTAGCGGCAGAGGCCGCCTATCGTCACGGCGAGCCCTGGCGCCAGGCGCTGCTGGAAGTGCTTCGAGAAAATCGCCAGCAATTGGCCGAGCATGTGGCCGACTGGCCGGGTGTGGTCTGTGCGGCTCCGGAATCTACCTATCTGGCGTGGCTGGACCTGCGGAAGTCGGCGCTGTCGGGCCAGGAGTCACCCGCCAAGGTGCTGCTCGAACGCGCTGGCGTGGCGTTGTCTGACGGGGCCGACTTTGGCTGGCCGGGCTTTGTCAGGCTCAACTTTGGTACCACCGCCGCCCAGCTGGGTGAAGCCTTGGCGCGGATGGATCGTGTGCTCGCTGGCTGACCATGTCGGCAGCCGTGCACCCGCTGGCTGACCATGTCGGCAGCCGTGCACCCGCTAAATGCCAGCAGGGCCCATCAAGGGCCCTGCTGGTGGTTGCTGGCAGACGCTGCCGGGTGAGGGGGGTGGTATTCAGCCTTCAGTACAGCAGGGCGAACAGCTTGCGCCGGTAGCTGACGGTCAGCGGATGGTCTGCCCCCAGGGCGTCAAACACCCGTAGCAGGGTCTTGCGAGCCAGGTCATCGCCGTATCCACGATCACGCTTCATGACCGTGAGCAGTCCTTCCAAGCCGTTCTCATAGTCACCGTCGGCGACCTGGCGCAGGGCCCTCTGGTAATGGGCTTCACTGTCATCGCGCCCTTCCAGAGACGCGAGTGTGGCCGCATCGGGGGCTTCCTCGCTGAACTCGATGCTGGCACGAACGCCTCGGGCTTCGGGGCCGTCGCGATCCTCTGGCGCTAGGGCGTCGAGCAGCTGGCGTGCCTCGTCATTGCTGCCCTCTGCGACCAGAACCTTGGCCAGCTGGATACGATAGGCCACGTGGTCAGGATATTGCTCGCTCAGCTCCTGGTAGATGCCGCGCGCCGTCGCGGTATCGCCGGACGCCAGGGCCTGCTCTGCCTGTTCCTCGGGACTTGCGGGGGCATCTTCAGGAGCCGGAAAGTAGCGTGCGAGCCACTCGCGGATGTCCTTTTCAGGCAGCGCACCCTGGAAGTGGTCGACCAGGCCGCCCTGGCTGATCAACTTGACGTCGGGTACCGAGCGCACGCCCAGCTGGCCTGCGATGTCCTGGTTGTCGTCGATGTTGAGCTTGGCCAACAGAAAGGTGCCGCGATACTCGCGCGTCAGCTTTTCCAGCACCGGCATCAGGTTCTTGCAGGGTTCGCACCAGGGGGCCCAGCAGTCGAGGAGGATCGGCACGCGCATGGACAGTTCCAGCACCTGCTGAATATTGCTGCGATCAACGTCGAAGATCAGATCGCTGTCGGCCGGCCCTTGGGTAGCGGCCTCTGCTTGGCCAGCGCTGTGCTGGGCGGGTTCGGTGCTCAACGGCTCGCCGGTGCGCGGGTCGACGATTGGCATGGGGACGCAACCTTGTCTGATAAGTGGATAGAGCTAAGAGATGCGGTCGCTGGTCGCCGACTTCAAGGCCTGTCGCAAGGCCGTTGATGAGCGCTATGCGACTAAAGATGGAGGTCAAATGGGACTTAGTCTTCTGCTAAATAGGCCCATGTTTCGCGTGGGGCGGCATAACACTCGCAGCCGAGTGAACGTGCGTGTCGAAGGATGGGGCTGTGCCGGCCCGGGGTCCGATCAGCAAGGCGTCGAGATAGCAGTGGCGCACAAGAAAACGGGGCAATCTCAAGAGATTGCCCCGTTTCATGATGTTTGGTAGCGGGGACCGGATTTGAACCGATGACCTTCGGGTTATGAGCCCGACGAGCTACCAGACTGCTCCACCCCGCATCAACGAGGACGAAGTATACGGATTTTTTGGCCCACGTCAACCCTGTGCGAATTCGCGTGAGATGGCTCGTACCGGTTGAGCGCAGTGGTCCATACTGGGGGGGCTGTCATGGAAATGTCAGTGGCGGACGCTAGCCTGAAGATGACCGTCGGCTTGCCCCGAGGCGTGTGACGTTCACGACGTGTTGCGCGTCATCCGTGACAGGGCTGTCGTCAGGTGTCAGGTTGGTGGCAGGTGGGCGCAACGTGGCAGGAGGCCACGCGCGATGCCTCGACACACTGTGATGAGGATCGTCTCCCGCCGATCCGTCCCAACGTGCTTGCTACAACGTGCTTGTTACAACAAGGTCCGTCGGCAAACGGCGGAAGCATAGACAATCAGGGAGGTCGTCAATGACTCAGCAAAAGCCCGTCGCATGGGTCACCGGTGGCACAGGTGGTATTGGAAGTGCCATCTGTCGCGAACTGGCGGATGCCGGTTATCAGGTGCTGGCCGGTTACAACAACCCCGAGAAGGCCAAGTCCTGGTTGGAGGCTCAGAAGTCTGATGGTTACGACAATATCGATGTTGCCGGTATTGATCTGACCGATTTCGAGGCGTGCCAGAACGGTGTAAAGAAGATCGAGGAGCAGTATGGTCCGATCGCGGTGCTGGTGAACTGCGCTGGCATCACCAAGGACGGCACCATGAAGAAGATGTCGCCCGATCAGTGGAACCTGGTCATCGACACCAATCTGAATAGCGTCTTCAACACCTGCCGTAGCGTCATCGAGAGCATGCTCGAGCAGAATTACGGCCGCATCATCAATATTTCGTCCATCAATGGGCGCAAGGGGCAGTTTGGACAGGTCAACTACTCCGCCGCCAAGGCGGGTATGCACGGTCTGACCATGGCGCTGGCCCAGGAAACCGCCACCAAGGGGATTACCGTCAACACCGTCTCTCCTGGCTATATCGCCACCGACATGATCATGAAGATTCCGGAGAAGGTGCGTGAGGCGATTCGCGAGACGATCCCGATGAAGCGCTACGGCACGCCGGAAGAGATCGGGCGCCTGGTCAGCTTCCTCGCCAGCAAGGACAACGGCTTTATCACGGGTGCCAACATCGACATCAATGGTGGCCAGTTCATGGGCTGAACCCTCTCGTGTCGGAGCCTGGCAGGCTCCGACGTCATTTGGGCGGTCGGCCATGTCGTCGACGACAACCCGCGAACGCCAATGACAGAGCGGCAACAAGAGAAAAGCGAGGCGCAAGCCTCGCTTTCCTGTTGTTGGGCGCTGGAGGGGGGGCTGCGACGTCGCCTTGTCTCCACGAACTTACCGCAGCGCTATCACGGCGGCGGCAGCTGGCGCAGCCCATCAAGCAGCGCGTCCAACTCCTGAACCTCCTTGTCCCACAGCTGGCGGGATACCGGCCCGGTGGCCAGCAACCCACACAGTACCGACAACAGTTCTTCCTCCCGTGCGGGCATCTGGCCAAGACTGTCGTTGAGACGGTCTACCTGGATGGCCAGGCGCAGGGGTTCGTCATGCTGGCCGATAGGTTGGCCCGCCAACAGCGCCAGGTGAACGCGCAACCGCGCCAGCCGCTCGGCGACGCTGTCCAGAGAGTCCGGGGAGCGGCGTGCGGCATTGCGTTCGGCGTGTGCGGTGGCCAGTTCATTGGGGAGCGTCAGCGTGTCGGGAATCAACACATCCCCGCACTGCTGTCCGGCGAGACAGGCATCGTCGGCTTTCAGGTGCTCCAGGATAAGCGGCTTGAGCTGGTGCCAGCGGCTGACCGTTTCTGCTACTGCGATGCGTTCAAGCCGCTCGCGGCGAGCGCGGACGATGCCCGTCCAACGTTTACGCATTCCCTCGCTGCGTCGTCCCGAGGGCAGCGGTTCCAGAGCGTTGGCTTCGTCGACGGCCTTGTCGAGCCAGTCCTCCTCCTCACTGCTGGTCGGTTGCCAGGCGTCGATGCGATCGATCAGCGCCTGCATGCGATCCAGTCGATCCTTTGCTCGCTGAGCCCGGTCGTCTCGTTCCGCATCGCGCTGGGCAAAGATCTGATCACATAGCTGGCGGAATTCGCGCCACAGGGTCTGCTCTTCACCCTTGGGTGCGCGCCCGAGTTCGCGCCAGCGCTGTTGCAATGCCTTGGCCTGTTCGCCCCGTTGGCGGGCGGCCAGTGACGTCTCCAGCAGCGACCTGGCCTGGTCGATAAGCGCGCGCTTGGATTCGGCAATCTCGTTGGCACGACGATCGATCAGCGCCTGCAGCTGATGACGGATGCGGCCAAACCGCCGGCCGATAGCCTCGGCTTGATCCCGGGGCACCGGGGCAGTGCGTCGCCATTGATCGCGGGCGTGTTCGCGAATGTCCCGCAGGGCATCTGGGTCGGCGTGGTGAGAGGGCTGCGCCAGCAATGCTTCGAGCTGTTCGCACAGGGCGACGCGCTCAGCCAGGTTGGCCTCCCTCAACTGCTGCTGCTGTTGGCGCCAGCCAGCCAGGGACTCGCGAATGCGGTCAGAGGCGGCACGAAAGCGCTCTGACTGCTCCTTGTTGGCTGCGGCATCGGCCAGGGCTTTCCATTCCTTGACCAGCTGGCGGTGTCGGCGGTCCCGATCCCGATCGCTCAGGGTGCTGTCCTGCTCCAGAGCCTCGATGGCCTGGCACAGTTGCTCACGTTTGGGGCCTGCGACGAAACCGCGCCAGTCGCGTAGTTCTGCCAGCCTGGCACCCAGGCGCTTGAGCCGGCTTCGTTCCGACTCGGCTGAGGCGGGCAGGGCCTCGGCCAGGTGACGCAGGCGTTGATGCAGTCGGCTGGCCCCCTTGAAGGAGCCCTCATCCAGCAGCGCGTCAAGGCGGTCGAGTTCTTCAGCGAAACGTGCCAGCTGCTCTGCCGACGGCGCCGGGGCGGCCAGGTCGCGCTCCAGCCGCAGGTAGTGACGAGCCCGTGCGAGCCGCGGCTCTGGCGGCAGGTTATCAGGCCAGCGGCAGGCCTCCACGAGCTGTCTGAGGGTGGCTTCGTCGCCGCTCTTGATGGCCTCTTCCATCGCCGGAGAGCGCTCCACCAGGCGCTGATACGCCTGGTTGATGTTGTCAAAGGTCTTCAGGGCGGCGTCGTAGCGCTGGCGCAGCGCGTCGTCGGCCAGGTGAATCTCCGATAGCGCCTGCCAGCGGCTGGCCAGCAGCTGCTTCTGTGCTCGCAGGCTGGCCAGATCTTGCTCGCCCACATGGTCGCCCTGATACAGCGCGGACAAACTCTCTTCCAGCGCCATGACCAGCGCTTCGCGATCGTGGTCGGCCTGCTCGCGGCGCTGTCGATCGGCACGCAGCGCATGCTCCTGGGCTTCGTGATCGTGGATGACCTTGCGACAGCGTAGACAGGCTTCCTGATAGCGCCTTTCCTGCTGGTCCTCGGGCAGGTCGGGCAATTTGAGCCACTCGCGCTCCAGATGGCGGAAGCGACCGGCATATAGCGGCTCCCAGGCGGCCCGAGCATGCTGCTCCAGACTCTGCAATAGCTGCTCGCGTCGCTCCTTCGCCTCGGCCACGGCGTCAGCGTCGGCGCGCAGGCGTCCTAGCCGTTCCTTGGCATTGCGGGCGACATGGCGATCACGGCGAGCTGCCTGCACCAGCTGCTTGAGCCCCTCTTCGGACGTCACTCGCTCGGCGGCAGCGTGGCGCACAGCGGCGATGCCGTTGTCGCAGGCCTGGCGGATCAAGGCCTGTTCGTCATCGAGTCGAGCCAGGGCACTGAGCCGAAGCTGCTGGTTATCACCCTGGAGGGCAATTTGCTCAAGCAGCTGGGGATCGTCCAGGCCGTCTACCACGCGCTGGCGCTGGCTGAGCTCGATACCGCCCTGGCGGCCGATCAGCAGGCTGATCAGCTGGCGGTCGAGTTCGCGGGAGCCATGACGCGCTCTCAGTGCCAGCAACTGCTGCGGGTCTTCCAGGCGTGCCACGGCTGCCTGCCGAACCTCGGGTTCCGGGTCCTGCACAAGGGTTTCGAGCGCATCGCGCTGGCCATGGGGGTCGAGCCGCTCGGCAGCATCGCGTCTTACCTTGGGATCGGGGTGTCGCCAGCGAGGCGAAAAGAGTCGGCGGAGGAGTCCAGACATGGGGCTTCCTGAAGAAAAATAGACGGTGACGAGACTGCCTCATCATCTTGTTGTAGCGACCGGCTTGTCATGGCAGCCCTGGGTGCCAGGCGTGGAAGACGGTAGAGATCAATCTAAGCATGCGCGCCAGCATCAGAAAAGGTCTCTGCCGAGGCGTGTGGCTGATTGGAGACACTGACAAGGACCCGTTAGAGGCTTATGATCGGTTGCAGGACCGGGTGCTCTGGCATAGCTTGAGAGCAATCCCCGACCAACACCCGACGTGGAGTTCGGCAATGAGCCTCAAAGTGGACAGGGACAGCATGGCGTTTACGTTCAAGGGCGGGATGCTGCCCATGACGGTGATGGAGCTTTCCAGCGCCGATCCCGAGGAAATTCGTGATCAGCTGGCGGGCAAGTTATCGCAGTCGCCTGCTTTCTTTCAGCATACGCCGGTAGTGCTCAGTGTCGAGAAGCTCGACGAGCCGCACCTAGCACTGGAGCGCATCTGCGCCGTGTGTCGCGCGCACAAGCTGCTGCCAGTGGCGGTACGTGGGGGCACTGACCCGGTCAAGCAGTCGGCATGGGCACTAGGCCTTGGCTGGTTTCCTCCCCAGGATGCGGCGCGGGCACGCACGCTGGAAAGCGTGCCCACCCAGGATGACGAGCCCGAGGTGGCGGACAGCGAGGTCGCTGACATCGGGGCCGAGGACGTCACGACGGCGTTGCCCCGTGGCGGACGCGTGTTTCGTGGCACCGTGCGTTCCGGCCAGCAGATCACTGCCCCCGATGGCGACCTGACCGTGATTGGCGCCGTCAACGCCGGTGCCGAAGTGCTGGCGGCGGGCAATGTTCACGTCTATGGCGCGCTGCGAGGACGGGCGCTGGCGGGCATCCATGGGGACCATCAGGCAGGCATCTTCTGCCGTGAACTGCACGCTGAATTATTGTCCGTCGCGGGCAACTACAAGCGTCTTGAGGACATTGATCCTCAGCTGCTGGGGTCATCGGTGCAGGTAGTGCTGAGTGACGACCAGCTAGGGATTACCGCGCTCAAGTAGGCCCACGATGGCATGAACCGTTAATGGCCTGGCCACCCGAGTGGCCACACAGGACCAACAACATTACGACGACAGGATGCGACACTTGGCCAAGATCATCGTTGTGACCTCCGGAAAAGGTGGGGTCGGCAAGACAACCAGTGCGGCAGCCATAGCGACTGGCTTGGCGCTGCGAGGCAACAAGACCGTGGTGATCGACTTCGATGTCGGTCTCCGAAATCTGGACCTGATCATGGGCTGCGAGCGCCGTGTGGTCTATGACCTGGTCAACGTCATTCAGGGCGAGGCAGGCCTCAATCAGGCGCTGATCCGCGACAAGCGGGTCGACAACCTGCACATCCTGCCGGCCTCACAGACCCGGGACAAGGACGCTCTGACCCAGGAAGGGGTCGAGAAGGTGCTCGAGACCCTGACCAAGGATTTCGATTACATCCTGTGCGATTCGCCTGCCGGGATCGAGCGGGGTGCTCAGCTGGCCATGTACTTCGCCGATGAGGCGATCGTGGTCACCAACCCGGAAGTCTCGTCGGTACGGGACTCCGATCGTATTCTCGGCCTGCTGTCGTCGAAGACGCGGCGCGCGGAGCAGGGCAAGGACCCGATCAAGGAACACCTGCTGATCACCCGCTACAACCCGGGTCGTGTCGATCAGGGGGACATGCTCAATCTTGATGATATTCGCGAGATCCTTGCCATCGATCTGGTCGGGCTGATTCCCGAGTCCGAGGCCGTGCTGCGGGCGTCTAACCAGGGTGTTCCTGTGACCCATGACGATAGCAGCGATGCTGGCCAGGCCTACATGGACACGGTCAGCCGCTTGATTGGCGAAGACGTGCCGCTGCGCTTCCACGAATACCAGAAGAAGGGGCTGCTGAGCCGTATGTTCGGAGGGGGAGGTCGCCGGTGAAACTACTCGATTTCCTGAAGCGAGAACGCAAGAAGTCCGCGTCTGTCGCCAAGGAGCGGCTGCAAATCATCGTCGCCCACCAGCGTAGCCAACGGGGCCAGCCCGATTTCCTGCCGATGCTGGAAAAAGAGCTGCTGGAAGTCATCCGGCGCTACGTTGAAGTGGATGACGATGCGATCAATATGTCGCTGGACAGCGAAGACAACTGCTCTGTGCTTGAGCTTAACGTGACGCTGCCCCGCAGCTGAGCCTGCGGAGCCCGCCATCTGCGGGCAAGCGGTTGCGGCGAGTCGCTCTAGCGAGCGGCTCGCCGTTTGCGTTTGATGGCGCCGACAACTGCCCCGATCCAGTGCGACGCGTGGTGATGGGTGGTTATCTGGCTGAGTCAGGCGCCTGCCTGTGCTAGGCTGGCGGGCTCAAGCAGCCCGCGTGGAGACACTATCGCCATGGCGCAGCCGAAAGCCGCTCCGCTCACTTTTCTGTGGCACGACTACGAGACCTTTGGTGCCGATCCTCGGCGTGATCGCCCCTCGCAGTTCGCTGCTATCCGTACCGATGCCGAGTTCAATGAAATAGGTGAACCGGTGGAGCTGTTCTGCAAGCCTGCCGATGACGCTCTTCCCCATCCGATGGCGTGCCTGATTACCGGAATCACGCCTCAGCAGGCCCGGCGCCAGGGCCTGCCGGAGGCCGAGTTCGCGGGTGCCATTCAAGATGAGATGAGCGTGGCTGGCACCTGCGCGGTGGGCTACAACAGCCTGCGCTTCGATGATGAAGTCAGTCGGCATCTGTTCTATCGCAACCTGCTGGACCCCTATGCCCGCGAGTGGCAGAACGGTAACTCACGCTGGGATCTGATCGATGTCGTAAGGGCGTTTCATGCGTTGAGACCTGAAGGTATCGAATGGCCGACCCGGGAAGATGGCAGTCCCAGCTTTCGCCTTGAGGACCTGACCGCCGCCAATGGTATCGAGCATGTGGGCGCCCATGATGCCCTGGCCGATGTGCGCGCCACCATTGCCCTGGCGAGACTGCTGCGCAACGCCAATGCCAACCTGTTCGACTACCTGCTGTCATTGCGGGCCAAGCGCGAAGTGCGCAAGCGCCTGGATGCGACCCAGCGCAAGCCGATCGTGCACATTTCACGTCGCTACCCGGCCAGCCGCGCCTGCGGGGCTCTGGTGCTGCCTCTGGCTGAACATCCCACTAACCCCAACGGGATCATTGTCTACGATCTGTCGTTGGATCCAGAGGATCTGCTGCGGCTATCACCCCAGGAGATTCGTGCCAGAGTGTTTGTCAGCAACGACGACCTGGCGGAAGGAGAAAGCCGTATCCCGCTGAAGGTGGTGCACATCAACAAGTGTCCGGTGATCTTCCCTCCCAGCGCGCTCAAGGACGTGTCGGGTCCTCAGCAGGGAGAATACGGCGATATCGTGGCACGTATGGGCTTGGACATGGAGGCCTGTCGTGGTCACTTTCAACGTCTTTCCCGCGATCCGGATATCGCCGCCAAGGTCCAGGAGGTGTTTGCCGAAGGGCCGCCGGAGCCGCCGCGCGATCCTGACCTGATGTTGTATTCCGGTGGGTTTTTCTCACCGGCAGATCGACAGCAGATGGAGCGGGTGAGGGCAGCTGATCCTTGGGATCTGGTCGATGCCCATTTTGCCTTCCAGGATCCACGTCTGGAGGAAATGCTGTTTCGCTACCGTGCGCGCAGCTACCCCGACACCCTGACGGGGGAGGAGCAGGCGCGCTGGGAGAGTTTCCGCTGGGAACGCATGAACGATGCCGCGCTGTCGAGCCTGACTCTGAAGGACTTTGCGCGGGAGATCGAGCGTCTCAATCAGACCTCGCTGAGTGATCGTGAGCGTCAGGTCCTGGAGGAAATGGTGATGTTTGTGGAGTCCATTATGCCGGCACAGGCGTTCGGATAACGGCGACGTCGCAACCGGCGACATCACGCGACCGGTGGAGCTATCTGTGCCATCAAAACGCCCGGCCTGGACGTCATCGTCCGAGCCGGGCGTTGTCGTGTCTGACGGTGACGCTGGGCGCGTCACCGCCATGTCAGCAGCCTGTCAGATCAGGGGGTGTCGACCTTGACCGCCTGGGCGGACTCCTCCTCGCCGCGCGGCGATAGCGGTGCCTCTTCGTTCCCCGGTAGCACCTCCAGCGCGCCTTTGAGCGCCATGATATCGCTGGGAGTGGCGCCCGGATCGAAGGCGACGTCCACCACCGCGTTGTCGCGCAGTGCCTGCCAGCTAGGCAGCAGGTCGGCAAGCGTCACTTCCAGCACCGCTGCTGCCAGGCGCTCACGGCGGTCGAAGTGGGTATCGCCGAAGGATAGTGCACGCCACAGCCGATTGGTGCGCTCTTCCAGCCCGGCATCGCGCTGGGTAATTTCGTCATGGACCGCTTGACGGTAGGTGGCCAGGGTCGCTTCGTCGAGTCCCTCAAGCTGGGCGGGAACCTGGTCAAGAAAGTCATCGACGTGGGTTTTCAGCTCTTCGCTGGGGGTCGAGGGTGACTGCACCAGCAAGCTGATGCCGGGTGCATGCAGAAGCGGGGAATAGCCCGCATTGACGATATAGCCGAGCTGCTGCTCGGTGCGCAGTCGCTGGTAGAACGGGGTTTCCAAGAGCTTGCCGAGCACCGCAATGCGAGCCTGGGTAGGCAGGCTTTGATCAGGTCCTTGCAGGTAGCGCAGCAGCAATGACTCCTCGCGCTCCGAGTCGGGCGTCAGGCTAGGCAGGTCGGTGGCCTTGAGCACTTCTAGATCGGCGATGGCGTCAGCATCAAGGCCGGGTTCGAGGGCTTCGATGGCAAGCGAGGCTTCTTCTTCTGCGAGGCTGCGAGAGAGGTTGCCGACAGCGAGAAGCTGCAGGTGGAGCTCGCTCAAGAAGAGATCGCGATAGTCGCGCAGGTCTTGTGGTGTGACCTCGGCCAGCGACTCGAGTAACACCTGGGGCGACCACTGCGGGCGGATCAGCGCCTCGGACAGGGTGCGTTGGCCCTGGTGGTAGAGGGGATCGCGAGGGACGTTGCGCCATTCACGCTCCAGCCCGAAGCGGACCCGCGCGACGCTGTCATCTTCGATGCTGCCTTGCTTGAGCTGGTCGATGACCTCTGCCATGACCCGATCCTGCCGGTCGCGCCAGCCGGTAAAGGACAGGGTCATGCCGCGAGAGTGGGCGTAGGCTTCATACTTCTGCCCGGCCAGCCGCGCCGCGTAGAGGCGTTCATTGAGGCTGTCATTCAGCCAGCCCGCCAGCAGTTGCGTTAGCACCGCCTGGCGTGGCGTCTGGCTGGCGCCTGGATGCTGAAGGCTAAAGCGCCAGGACGCCTTTGGCGTGTCGAACTCGGCGTCCGCCTTGTACCACGCATCCGCCTGACCGGTGTCGGTGATGAGAGTGGGTCGTTCGGCGTGATCTTCCAACAGGGCAAGATCTTCGGCGATGAACGGGTTAGGAGCGGGCAGCGCCAGGCCGTCGAGCGGCTCCGCCGTCGACGTCGGCAGCGCTACCTGCTGCCAGCGGGTGTTGTAGTAGGTGGTGCGTTGCTCGCCCTCCACCTCTGGGCCGCTGTACAGCCGAATCATGTTGTCAGGACGCAGCGCGCCAAGCCATTGTCGAACCTCTTCGACGTCCAGCCCATCCATGCGGTAGCCGGCGCGATTGACGTCTTCCAGCGGGTAGTGCGTCAAGCTGATGGACAGGCGCATGGCCTCATCCAGCGCATCGCCGTGCTGCTGGAACTGGAACGCTTGTTCCGAAAGACTGGCCTGTTCGTCATAGCGATCATCGCTGACGCCCTCTTCGCGAATGCGCTCGATGGCGGCAAACAGGCTGGCCTGAATGCGCTCGAGCTGCTGGCGGCCTTCCGGTGTCAGGCTGATATCCACCGCCAGCAATGCATGCTGGCCATCACCGCGGGTCACTCCCGCTGACAGGCCATCGGCCCAGCCAGCATCACGCAGTCGACTCAGCAGGCTGCCGGGCCCCTCGTGGCCGATCAGGTTGGCAATATAGCTGGCGGGCTTGCGCTGGTAGCTGAGGACCGGGTCGGGGACCGGAAACAAGAAGCTGACGCGACGGGCGTCACGCAACGAGTGGACCTCTGCCGCCAGCGGCAGTTTGGCCGTATCCACCAGCGGTGTGGTGATCTCGGGCGCCGTCAGGCCGCGATTTGGCACCTCAGCGAAGCGCTCTGCCACCATCCCCTGCAATTGATCGAGGGGCATCGGCGCGACCACCGCCAAATGCATGACGTTGGCGCCGTAGTGGTTCTGGTAGAAGCTCATGACCCGCTCTCGCAGGCTTGGCTCGCCCTCGGGGCGCTCTGCCAAGGTGTCCTTGCTGCCGACGGAGAAGCCAACGGTCGGGTTTGCCGGGTTAAGCAAGCCGTCGAGTACCTCGTTCTCACGACGGGCATCGTCGCGCAGCCGTGCCTGGTACTCGGAGTGGACGACATTGCGCTCACTGCCTAGCTGGTCTGCATTGAACAGCGGGTCGACGAAGAATCGGCTGAAGCGGTCCAGGGCGCCCTCAAAGGCGTCCGCTTCCACATCAAAGAAGTAGTTGGTGTTGAGCGACGCAGTGAAGGCGTTATGACGGCCACCGTGGCGACTGATGTAGCCCTGGTAGGCGTCTGCTTCAGGATAGGCCTCGGTGCCGAGAAACAGCATGTGCTCCAGCAGGTGAGCCAGTCCCTGCAGGTCGTCTGGATCCTGGGCACTGCCGACGGAGACGTTCAGCGACGCGGCGGCCTTGTCGGCCTCCGGGTCACTGACCAGCAGCACTTCGAGTCCGTTGTCGAGGGTCAGGACGCGATAATCCCGGTCGTCGTGAGGGCTGACGATGGGCGAGGTGGCCGCCGCAATGGACGTGGTGGCGGTAGCTGTCTCGGCGCTGCTGGACGGGGAAGCCTGATCCCCCGGAGCAGCCTGTGCCATGGGTAGCCAAATGCACGCCAGGGCGGTGGCGAGGCAGGGGGCGCCTCGCCTGATACGGATCGAAGCCATCACGTCTCCTAAAGTGTCTGTCGCCACATCTGCCCGATGGGGTGGGCGCAGGACGGATCCTGTTCCAATGGATTGTTCACTCGTCTTGATACCGGAAAAGCGCCCAACAGTTCCCCGGGAGGCGTGCGCAGCATCTGTTCCAGCGGCTCGCTGTCGCTGGCCGGGTCGAGCCAGGCCCGCGCCTGGTGCCGTTCGATGATGGCCGGCACGCGGTCGGTCAGCGGAGTCAACAGCTCGGGGCTGGGAACGGTGATCAAGGCGAACGAATCTGTATAGTCGGTCAAGGTAGTGTGAAACCTACACCAAAGCCCCGCCAACAGCAGTGGTCCCCGGTCCGCCCGGGTGATCAGAAAAGGCTGCTTGTAGTGGGGGCGGGGTTGCCAGGCATAGGCGCCGGACGCGGGCACCAGACAGCGCCGTGCCCGGAAGGCGTCGCGAAACATCGGCCGGGACTCGAGGCTTTCGGCGCGGGCGCAGTGCGGCGCGTGGTCGAGGACCTTGAGCCATGGCGGTGTCAGGCCCCAGAAGCCGGTGCCCAAGGTAAAGCGCCCTGCCTCCAGGCGGATGATCGACAAGGGGCGCCTTGGTGCCATGTTGACGCCGCTGATGGCCTGCACCGGTGCATCGAGGTCATCGAGCGCATGTTCGATGGCGCGAGCGGGGATATAGAGGCGGCCGGTCATGAGGACTCCTGCGATCTGGACGGTCAGCCTACCCAAGAGCTAGACGCCGCGAAAGTCTCGTTGACTGTGGTGAGCCGTGCATACCTCAACGTTCTGTCGAAAACAGTGTTCGATTAATGTATGCTCAGGAAAACGCCGCTTACCCAAGGTCGCCGATGCTCGGCGCGAGTGATACAGCGAGGAAGAGCAATGGCTCGTCCCAGACAGCACGCCCCCGAGGAGCTCCATGCCCAGGTGATGGCCGCCTGTGATGCCTGGCTGGCAGATCAGCCCGTGCATGCGCTGTCGCTGCGCTCGCTGGCACGCGAGGTAGGCTGTGCACCAAGCACCTTGCTCAAGCTTTACGGCAGCTTCAACAACCTGTTGCAACACGTCAATGTCGAGAGTCTTGCTCGACTGCGCACGGTGATGGAGCCGCTGCTGGTCGATACCACCGAGCCGGAGGCGCGCCTGCGCGCCCTCGCCCAGGGGTATTGGACTTTCGCCCGGGAGGACGCGCATCGCTGGCAGCTGATGTTCGACTATCCCCTGGCCCAGGAAGGTGAGCTGGATCAGCGTCAGACGGACATGATCGGCGCGCTCTTTGCGCGGGTCGAGGACACCTTGACCGAGTATCAGCCGGGTCTTCAGACCATCGAGGCCCAGCGCCTGGCCCGTACCCTGTGGGGCAGCGTGCATGGACTGGTTCAGCTGGGATTGAATGATCGACTCGGCTATTCCCAGGGCGGCGCCTTTGAAGTCGAGGAGCTGCTGGATCAGCTGCTATCCACCACCCTGGCGGGCCTTACGCAGACGAACAGGGTGTCGTGATCGAAATCTTCCTTTGGGGCCTGGTTGGCCTTATTGCCTGTCTCGCCGTCTGGCGCTTCTCTCGGACCCCCGCCGTCTACATCCGACGCCTGGTCTTTGCTCTCATTCACCTGCTGTATCGGCTTCGCTTCCAGGGGCGACGTTTCGTTCCTCCCCGTGGACCCGCCTTGGTAGTGTGCAATCACGTCAGTTTCATGGATGCCCTGGTGATGGGGGGCGGGAGCCCTCGGCCCCTGCGCTTCTTGATGGACCGGCCGATCTACGAGTCGATCTGGCTCAACTGGCTGTTCCGCATGGTGGGTGCCATTCCGGTGGAGTCGGATCGTCGCGACCCCGGCAACGTGCGGCGCGCGCTTGATGAAGTCAGTCGCGCGCTGCGCAATGGCGATGTGGTGATGCTGTTTCCGGAGGGGCGGCTTACCTCGGACGGCGAGATTCGGACCTTTCGTCGAGGATTGGATCTCATTCTGGCCAAGGATCCGGTGCCGGTGATACCGGCGGCGCTGTCCGGCCTGTGGGGGTCATGGACCTCCAATCGGCACGGCAAGGCGCTGGCCCACCTGCCCAGACGCTGCCGCGCCCGCGTCGCGCTGTACTTCGGAGAGCCCGTGCCCCCGGGGCAGGCCAGTCGCCAGCTGCTGGAAGCCCAGGTGCGTGAGTTGAAGGCCGAGGCCGACCGTTGGGTCGAGACAGGCAAGCCTTAGGGCGGCCGCCCTCCATTGAGGCTGAGCGGCCGCCCTCCATCGGGGCTAAGCGGTCGCCCTCCATCGGGGCTCGCTGTTGCGGGTCCTCTGGCAAAGGCGCTGGTAGACACGCAAAGGGACGGCCATGGCCGTCCCTTTCTGGTTGCGTTGTTGTCGCGGGCCTGTCTCAGGCGTCGGTATCGCTAAGCACGCGGCGGGTGCTGGGCCAGCAGCAGACCGAGGTGATCAGGTTGTCGCGCATCTCGAGAATTTCCATGCGGATATTGCCGATCTGCAGACAGGCGGGGCCGTCGGGGAAGGATTCCAGGTGCTCAAGGATGACGCCGTTGAGCGTTTTAGGGCCATCCGTGGGCAGATGCCACCCCAGCGACTTGTTGATATCGCGAATGTTGGCGGTGCCGTCGATCACATGGCTGCCGTCACTCTGGGGCAGCATGTCCTGCTCCTGGCCGGCCACGTCAGTGGTGAACTCCCCGACGATCTCCTCGAGGATATCTTCCAGCGTTACCAGCCCCTCCACGTCACCGTATTCGTCCACGACGATGCCGATGCGGCGTTTCTGCTTCTGGAAGTTCAGCAGCTGCGTGTGCAGTGGCGTTGATTCGGGGATGAAGTAGGGCTCCCGCGCCTCCTGAACGATGGCCGCCTTGGTCACTTCGGGCCGGGACAGAAAACGTGCGGCATTGCGCAGGTGCAGCATGCCAATGATGTTGTTGATGTCGCCCTTGAATACCGGCAGTCGCGTATGCTGGCTGGTGCGGATCTGGGTCAGGATATCTTCCAGACTGTCGTCCAGATCGATGCCCACCACCTCATGACGCGGGACCATGATGTCGTTCACCGTGACATTCTCCAGGTCCAGAATGGACAGCAGCATGGCCTGGTGGCGGTGGGGAATCAGGGTGCCCGCTTCGTGCACGACCGTACGTAGCTCGTCGCGGGTCAAGTGGTCGCCGCCGCCGTCAATGCTCTTGACGCCAAGGAGCCGGAGCAGTCCATTGGAGATCACGTTGACCACCCATACCAGCGGGTACAGGAGCTTGAGCAGGGGCTCGAGGATCATCGACGCCGGGTAGGCAATGCGCTCGGGTTTGACGGCGGCAAAGGTCTTGGGCGTGACCTCGGCGAAGATCAGCACCACGATGGTGAGGATGGCCGTTGAAATGGCCGGGCCGCTGACATCGCCGAAGAAGTGAATGGCGATGATGGTGGCAATCGACGCCGCCAGGTTATTGACGAAGTTGTTACCGATCAGGATGACGCCAATCAGCCTGTCTGGCCGTGCCAGCAGGCGCAGGACGCGCTTGGCGTTGCGTTGTCCGCTGTTGGCCTGGTGGCTTAGCCGGTAGCGGTTGATCGACATCATTCCCGTCTCGGAGCTGGAGAAGAAGCCCGACAGGGTGATCAGCAGAAAGAGCAGGCCGAACAGCAGGCCTACCGGAAAGTCGTCGTTCAAGACGTTGGATCCTTGGTCGCGGGTAAGGGACGAGTTGTAGGGGGTCGCTCAGGGAGTGTCAAGGTCGCCCCGGTCACGGCAAGGGCGGGTGCGTCGCCCTCGCAGGCCTTGTCAGGCTGTGCCAAGGCCCTGGCAGGATGCCGGATGTTTAGGCCTAACCCCATGTTTGTAGCACTCTTTATTCTTGGTGGTCAGCGTCGGGGTGACAGTCCTGCCATCAACTGTGCGCGAGCAGGATTTCCAGCACAAACTTGCTTCCGAAATAGGCGAGCAACAGGGCCAGGTAGCCCCCTAGGGTCCAGCGAACCGCACGCATGCCCCGCCACCCCAGACGATAGTGGCACAGCAGCAGGACCGCGAACACCAGCCACGCCAGCAGAGACAGGACCGTCTTGTGGACCAGGTGTTGGGCAAACATGTTGTCGAGGAACACGAAACCGCTGGCGATGGCCAGGGTCAGCAAGGCCTGGCCAACCCAGATCATCTCGAACAGTACCCGCTCCATGGTGGTGAGGGGCGGCAGCGCCTGCACCACTCCGCGTATCTTGTGGTGTTTCAGCGCCTTGTTCTGAATGCCCACCAAAATCGCCTGCAACGCAGCGATGGCCAGTACGGCAAAGGCGAGGGCGGAGCTGACGGCGTGAAAGGCGATACCCGGCGTCATGCCGTTCTGCCCGGTGGGTGTCGGGAGCTCGATGCCCAGCAGCAACACGATGCCGGCAAAGGGGAACAGCACCGCGGCGATATTGAGTACCGGCTTGAACAGGCTGGCACCGAGCAGGACGACGACGGCCAGCGCTGTCACCAGCACGGCGCTGGTGGATAGGCCAGGCAGCATCGAGCCTTCCAGCCCGATAAGGCCTCCCGCCACGACCAGGTGCAAGGCGGCAGCCAGGGTGCCAAAGCTGCGCACCAGAAGATCGCGAGGGGGAACTCGGCGAATCAGCGTCAAGCCTTGCCAGGAAGCGGCTGCCAGATAAAAGACAAAGGCCAGTAGGGCCAGAGGTAACGCCTGCATGCTGTGCTGTCCGTGCGCCACGCTGGCGCCAATGGGTAAGAAGTGAACCGTCGGGGCAGGGCGCTCTCCCTGTCCCCTGGCAATGACTATACCGGATCGTACCTCTTCTGACAGCCAGGGGCCGTGCGCCACGGCCTGGTGGCCAAGACCGGGCCGCCAGTGTCACTCGACAGAGCCAGTCAGCAGAGCCAGTCAATAGAGCCAGCCAACAGAGTCAGGGCGTCTGGCGCTGGTCGTCAACGCCAACCAGCGGGGCTCCCCGTCAGCAGAGGGGATGCGAGACCGGTCACGAGTCAGCGCATGGAGAGTCGGCGCCACAAGGCGTATAATTTGCCCCAACGTCAAGGCCGCGCAGGCATGCGGCCGCCTCGGAGGGTGGTTTGCGAGGCGCATAAGGCCGGTCGCACCAGCCATGTCGCGTCGCGCACGAGGCCAACGCATTCCGCGTATTTTGGAGAGTTCCATGTTTCAGAACTTGAGCGAGCGTCTTTCCCAGACGCTGAAGTCGATCAAGGGCCAGGCCCGCCTGACCGACGATAACATCAAGGACACCCTGCGCGAGGTGCGCAAGGCGCTGCTCGAGGCCGATGTCGCGCTGCCCGTGGTCAAGGCGTTCATCGAACGCGTGCGTGAGCGCGCTGTCGGCCAGGAAGTGTCGCGCAGCCTGTCGCCGGGCCAGCAATTCATCAAGATCGTCCAGCAAGAGCTCGAAGTCACCATGGGGGAGGCCAATGAAGGGCTTTCTCTCAAGGGGACGCCCGCGGTCGTGCTGATGGCGGGTCTGCAGGGGGCGGGTAAGACCACCTCCGTGGCCAAGCTCGGCAAGTACCTGCGCGAGCGTGAGAAGAAAAAGGTGCTGGTGGTATCCACCGACGTCTATCGTCCGGCGGCCATCGACCAGCTCGAGACATTGGCCAAGGAAGTCGACGTCGATTTCTTTCCGTCTCGCTCGGACCAGGCGCCGGTGGACATCGCCAACGCCGCCCTGAAGCACGCCAAGATCCAGTTCCACGACGTCGTGCTGGTCGATACCGCCGGCCGTTTGGCCATCGACGAAGCCATGATGGAGGAGATCAAGGGTCTCCATCAGGCCATCGAGCCGTCAGAGACGCTGTTCGTGGTCGACTCCATGACCGGCCAGGATGCTGCCAATACGGCCCGCGCCTTTGCCGACGCCCTGCCGCTTACCGGCGTGGTGTTGACCAAGGCCGACGGTGATGCCCGTGGCGGTGCGGCGCTGTCGGTGCGCCACGTGACGGGGCGCCCGATCAAGTTCATGGGGGTGGGCGAAAAGGTCGATGCCCTCGAGCCGTTCCATCCGGACCGGGTGGCCTCGCGCATTCTCGGCATGGGGGATGTGCTGTCCCTGATCGAGGAAGCCGAGCGTACCGTCGACAAGGGCAAGGCCGAACAGCTCGCCAAGAAGGTCAAGAAAGGCCAGGGCTTTGACCTTGAGGACTTTCGTGAACAGCTGCAGCAGCTCAAGAAGATGGGCGGCATGAGCGGACTGCTGGGCAAGTTGCCGGGCATGGGGCAGATGGCCGATATGGCTCAGGGCCCTGGACCCGAGAAGGAGCTGGGCAAGCTTGAGGCCCTGATCAACTCGATGACCCCCAAGGAGCGCCGCAACCCAGACATCATCAACGGGTCGCGCAAGCGCCGTATCGCTGCCGGTGCGGGCTTGCAGGTGCCCGACCTCAACCGCTTGCTGAAGCAGCACAAGCAGATGCAGAAGATGATGAAGAAGGCAGGCAAGAAGGGCGGCATGCAGAAAATGATGAGAGGCATGTCCGGAATGATGGGTGGCGGTGGCCCAGGCGGTCCCGGTGGTATGGGCGGAATGGGCGGCCCCGGCGGCATGCCCTGGCGCTGAGACCGCATTGATACCTGCTCCTGCCGGTGCCGGCCGTCAAGGCCGGTGAGGCAAAAAAGGTTCCCAAGGGGGGCGGTTTTCCGTAGAATACTGCCTCTTCGTTCGAGGACCGTGCATTGGCGCGGCCCTCGTCGTGAGCAAAACATCGGTGGCAGACCCGTCCGTCGCCGTTATCCGTAAAATCCCAACCGAAGGACAGTCAACGTATGGTTACCATTCGTCTGGCACGTGGTGGCGCCAAGAAGCGTCCCTTCTACCACCTCGCCGTGACCGACTCCCGCAATGCCCGTGATGGCCGTTTCATCGAGCGTCTGGGCTTCTTCAACCCGGTAGCACGTGGTCAGGAAGAGCGTCTGCGCATCGACCTGGATCGCATTGCTCACTGGCAGTCTCAGGGCGCGCAGCTGTCTGATCGCGTTGCCGAGCTGGTCAAGGAAGCACGCAAGCAGGCCTGAGGCGAACGCCTTGCCTGTGACAGTCCCGGTGTGAATGAGGTTTGACCCAGATGGCATCGCCCCAAGGCAACAACGCGTCGCCAGCGGCGCAAGACGATCGCCACAGCGATGATTACGTCGTGCTGGGCAAGCTGACCAGTCCTTACGGCATCAAGGGCTGGATGAAGGTGTATTCGTACACCTCGCCCATGGAAGGCATTCTTGATTATGCCGAGTGGGTGGTCCGTCACGACGGACAGCTTTCACGCCACCGCCTCAAGCAGGGGCGCAAGCAGGGACAAGGGCTGGTCGCCCAGCTGGAAGGCATCGATGACCGTGACCGGGCCGAAGTGATGGCCGGGGCGGACATTCTGCTGGCCAAGCAGGACCTGCCCGAGCTCGACAGTGAAGAGTACTACTGGCACCAGCTGGAAGGCCTGCGGGTCGTGACCCTCGAGGGGGTTGTGCTGGGCAAGGTGGCTTATCTGTTCGAGACCGGTGCCAATGACGTGATGGTCGTGAAGGGTAGCGATGCCCCGGACGACCGTGAACGTCTTCTCCCCTATCTGCCCGATGACGTGATCAAGCGCGTCGACCTGGGCGCTGGGGACATACTGGTCGACTGGGACCCGGAGTTTTGATCGCCTGGCGATCGAGCAGCGCGTTGACGGGAGATCAGTGAGATGTGGATTGGGGTGGTGTCACTCTTTCCGGACATGTTCGAGGCGATCACTCGCCACGGTGTGACCGGCAGGGCTGTAGACAAAGGCCAGGTGACGCTGGAGTTCTGGAATCCCCGGGACTACGCCACCGACCGCCATCGTACCGTGGATGACCGCCCCTACGGCGGAGGTCCGGGGATGCTGATGAAGGTCGACACCCTGCGTTGTGCAATCCACGCTGCTCGCGACCGGGCGCACGTCGCGACCGGGCAGCGACCCCGAGTGATCTATCTGTCGCCCCAGGGCCGCAGGCTGGATCAACAGGGCGCGCGTGAGTTGGCGTCAGGCCCGCCCCTGGTGGTAGTGGCAGGACGCTATGAAGGCATCGATGAACGTGTGGTCGAAGCGGACATCGATGAGGAGTGGTCCATTGGCGACTATGTGCTGAGTGGAGGTGAACTCCCGGCCATGGTGCTGATCGACACAGCGGCAAGGCTGGTGCCGGGTGTACTGGGGCATCAGGATTCCGCGGTCGAGGACTCCTTCAATGACGGTCTGCTGGACTGTCCGCACTATACCCGTCCGGAGGAAATCGACGGACGCAAGGTGCCGGATGTGCTGCTCAGCGGTCACCATGGACAGATTCGCCAGTGGCGAATGAAGCAGTCCCTGGGGCGTACCTGGTTGAGACGGCCTGACCTGCTCGAGGGCAGGGCTCTGTCAAAGGAGCAGCAGCGTCTGTTGAACGAGTTCATCGACGAATACGCCGACAAGGCGGAGGTGCAGGACGACGGTCACGAGGTCGACCGGGCGGCCAATCGCCGCTGACGGACCTGCGTCATCAACGACCCGAGCGCTCGAGCTTCGAGTGCCGGGATCACGATCCATCGGCATCCACGACCGATCGATGGATCACAACGATTTCAGGAGCAAGTGAAATGAGCAGCAAGAACAAGGTGATCCAGGCGCTCGAAGCCGAGCAGATGAGCAAGCAGGTGCCGGACTTCGCCCCGGGCGACACTATCGTCGTTCAGGTCAAGGTCAAGGAAGGTAACCGCGAGCGTCTGCAGGCGTTCGAGGGCGTTGTCATTGGCAAGCGTAACCGCGGTCTGAACTCCGCTTTCACCGTGCGCAAGATTTCTCACGGTGTTGGCGTCGAGCGTACTTTCCAGACCTACAGCCCGCTGGTTGACTCCATCAGCGTCAAGCGTCGCGGTGACGTGCGTCAGGCCAAGCTGTACTACCTCCGTGAGCGTAGCGGCAAGTCTGCACGTATCAAGGAAAAGCTGGCCTAAGACGCCTGAGGAAGCGCTGAATACATCAGCCGAGCGGATTGAGGCGCCAGGCGCCCGCAGCGCAGAACCCGGAGCCTATGCGGTATAGGTGAGGAGTTCGAGCAGCGCGCAACGCAGCGATTCGTCCGCGCAGGCATTTATGCAGTGTTTCCCCTAAGCGTCAGTCAGTCCGAGGGAGGACCTTCCTCCCTCTCCCGACACCCCGTCACCACCTCTGTGGGGCGGGGTGTTTGTGCATTGAGGCCCTGGCATTCGTCCGGTCGCCCAGGCAGCGAGGCAGGCAATGAGCGCAGGCCACGGTCAGATCATCGACACCTTTCTCGACACCCTGTGGCTGGAACAAGGGGTGAGCGACCATACCCTGAGTGCCTATCGTCATGACCTCGAGGCCTGGCAGGACTGGTTGGACGAGGCCGCTCTGACGCTGTTGGCACCGGGGGCAGAGAGTCTGCCGGCCTGGTTGGATCAGCGTCGCGAGGGAGGCTATCAGCTCAGCAGCAATGCCAGGCTGCTGTCGAGTCTCAGGCGGTTCTACCGCTGGGCCCTGGCGGAAGGCCTGATCGACGAGGACCCGTTGGTCAAGGTGCGTCTGCCCCGGGTGCGTCCCGCGTTACCGGATACCCTGGATGAGGACGAGGTCGAGCGCCTGCTGCAGGCGCCAGATGTGACCGCCGCCCTGGGGTTACGCGACCGGGCCATGCTCGAGGTGCTGTACGGTGCTGGGCTCAGGGTCAGCGAGCTGATCGGCCTGACCACAGATGCCATCAACCTGCGGCAAGGCGTGGTGCGCGTGCGCGGAAAGGGCCAGAAGGACAGGCTGGTGCCGCTGGGCGAAGAGGCATGCGACTGGCTGGAACGCTATCTGCGCCAGGGCAGATCTGAACTGATGAGCGATATCCAGAAGCCAGCGCTGTTTCCCGGAAGGCGGGACAACGCCATGACGCGCCAGACCTTTTGGCACCGAATCAAGCATTACGCCAGTGTTGCGGGTATCGACCGCCCCCTCTCTCCCCATACACTGAGGCATGCCTTTGCCACCCATCTTTTGAATCATGGGGCAAACTTGCGTGTCGTACAGATGCTGCTGGGGCACTCGGACCTGTCGACGACCCAGATATACACCCATGTGGCGCAGGCGCGACTGGAAGCCCTGCATGCCGATCATCATCCTCGAGGCTGACTCATGAATCGCCCCTCCTTCGCGACCCTGCTGACCAGCGTGCTTCCCGCCACGCTGCTCGCCACGTCCCTGGCCGCCGGCAGTGCCGTTGCCGCGCCGCCCGCTGCGCTCAACGAGCTGTCCGTGAATGGCCAGAAGATGCCGGTGAGCCAAGTGCTCGACACCCCGATGAGCGGGATCTACGAGGTTCGTCTGGAAACCGGTGAAACGTTCTACACCAACGCCAGCGGTAGCCATTTTCTGGTGGGCGATCTCTACGAGAATGCCGAGGACGGCCTGGTCAACTTGTCCGAGCAGAGCCGCAACGCCAGCCGCGCCGAGCGTCTGGCCGCCGTCGCCGAGTCCGACCAGATCGTCTACCGTGGGGTGGACGAGCCGAAGGCCACCATCCACGTCTTTACCGATTCGACCTGTCCCTATTGCCGCAAGCTGCACGAAGAGGTGCCGCGCTTGAACGAGCTGGGGATTCAGGTCAACTATCTGGCCTTCCCGCGCGGGGGCATGCAGAGCGAGGGTGCGCGTCAGCTCACTCAGGTGTGGTGTAGCGACAATCGCTCTGAAGCCATGACCGCGGCCAAAGAGGGAGAGGTTCCGAGCGACGCTGCAAGCTGCGACAATCCGGTCGAGCAGCAGTATCATCTGGGGCTCGAGCTCGGGGTCCAGGGGACGCCTGCCATCGTGTTGCCGGACGGCACCATGGTGCCTGGCTACGTTCCGGCGGAGCGCCTGGCCGAACGCCTGGGCATCGACGGCTGATCGCCAGCTGTCTGCAAGACGGACCAATAATGAGCGGGAGCGCTGGCGCGGCCGGTGCCTCGCGCATCGACAAGGCTCGACGCAGATTCGGGCCACCACGCATCGCTGACACAACTGCCGCCCGTGGCGGCAGCGAGTAAGGGAGAATGACATTGAAACCGGTAAGAGTGGGAATCTGTGGGCTAGGTACCGTCGGCGGCGGTACCTTCAACGTACTGACACGAAACGCCGATGAAATTGCCCGCAGGGCAGGGCGTCCGCTTGTCATTGAGCAGGTCGCCCATCGCAGCATCAACCCCGACTGTGATCTTACCGGTATCCGTACCACCAAGGATGTCTTCGAAGTCGCGACCAACCCGAACGTGGACGTGGTGGTCGAGCTGATCGGTGGCTACGAGGTGGCGCGTGACCTGGTCATGACGGCGATCGACAATGGCAAGCACGTGGTGACGGCCAACAAGGCGCTGATCGCCGTGCACGGCAACGAGATCTTCAAGGCCGCCCACGACAAGGGCGTGATTGTGGCGTTCGAAGCGGCGGTGGCCGGCGGCATCCCGGTCATCAAGTCCCTGCGTGAAGGTCTTGGGGCCAACCGCATCAGCTGGGTGGCTGGCATCATCAACGGTACCGGCAACTACATCCTGACCCACATGCGCGACGAAGGCCGTGCCTTTGAAGATGTGCTGGCCGAGGCCCAGGCGCTTGGCTATGCCGAGGCGGACCCGACCTTCGACGTCGAGGGCATCGATGCCGCGCACAAGCTGACCATTCTGGCGTCGATCGCCTACGGCGTGCCGCTGCAGTTCGAGAAGGCCTACACCGAAGGTATCTCGCGGATCACCGCAGAGGACGTCGAGCAGGCCGATAACCTGGGCTACATCATCAAGCACCTGGGGATTTCCAAGCGCACCGGCTGTGGCCTTGAGCTGCGGGTGCATCCGACCCTGATCCCCAAGGAGCGCCTGCTGGCCAGCGTGCACGGCGTGAAGAACGCCATCGCGGTGATGGGAGATGCGGTAGGCCCGACCCTGTATTACGGCGCGGGTGCCGGCGACGAGCCGACCGCCTCCGCCGTGGTCGCGGACTTGCTGGACGTTGCCCGCGATATCTCCACCGAGCACCGCTACCGGACCCCGTACCTGGCCTTCAGTGGCGTCAGCGACGACTGTGACGAGCTGCCGATCATGCCGATGGAGGAGATCACCACCGCCTACTATCTGCGTCTGCTGGCGGTTGATCGTCCCGGTGTGCTGGCTCGGGTGGCCACCATCCTGTCCGAGGAAGGCATCTCCATCGAGGCGCTGATCCAGAAGGAAGCGACCGAAGGTGAGCTGGTGCCGATTATCCTGATGACGCACCGCACCCTCGAGAAGCAGATGAACGAGGCCATCCGCCGGATCGAGGCCCTGGCCGACATCGCGGGTTCGGTGACCCGAATCCGTGTCGAGAGCCTCGACGAGCAGGATTGACGATGTCCATGGGGCGGCCGCGGCCATGCCCCATGGCGCTTCGCTGGACCCCTCAGGCCGCGCTGCAGCGGCGGCAAGGAATCACAAGATGCGCTATATCAGCACCCGTGGGCAGGCGCCCGCGCTGTCCTTTGAAGATGTCGTTCTCACCGGCATGGCCACTGATGGCGGCCTTTACGTGCCCGAGGACTTTCCCCAACTCAGCGCGGATGATCTGGCCGACATGGCCGGTCTCTCCTATGCCGAGATCGCCTTTCGTGTGATGAAGCCGTTTGTCGGCGGTGAGATCGACGACGACACCTTCCGCGGCCTGGTCCGGGACGCCTACGCCACCTTCAGCCACGATGCGGTCGTTCCGCTCAACCAGCTGGATGCCAACCACTTCCTGCTTGAGTTGTTCCACGGGCCGACGCTGGCGTTCAAGGACGTGGCACTGCAGCTGTTGGGCCGCATTCTCGATCACTTCCTGCAGAAGCGCGGCGAGCGCGCGGTGATCATGGGCGCCACGTCCGGGGATACCGGCTCTGCGGCCATTGAAGGCTGCCGCCACTGTGACAACCTGGATATCTTCATTCTTCACCCCCACAACCGGGTGTCGGAGGTGCAGCGCCGTCAGATGACCACGGTGCTGGCCGACAACGTCTTCAATGTCGCTATCGAAGGCAACTTCGATGACGCCCAGGCCATGGTCAAGGCGAGCTTCGCTGACCAGAGCTTCCTCGAGGGGACGCGGCTGGTAGCCGTCAACTCGATCAACTGGGCGCGTATCATGGCTCAGGTGGTGTATTACGTGGCGTCGGCGGTGGCCGTCGGGGCGCCCCAGCGCCAGGTCAGCTTCTGCGTGCCCTCGGCCAACTTCGGCAATGTCTTTGCCGGCTATGTGGCCTATCGCATGGGACTGCCGGTCAAGCAGTTCATCATCGCGACCAATGCCAACGACATTCTTCACCGCACCCTGGCCGACAATGACTTCTCCAAGAAGGACCTGCTGGCCACCCTGGCACCGTCCATGGACATCGTGGTGTCGTCCAACTTCGAGCGTCTGCTGTTTGAAGCCTACGAGCGGGACGGCGCAGCCGTCGATGCGCTGCTCACACGCTTCCAGCAGGAGCCGACCGCGTTGGCCGACGCGCCCCTGGGCCGACTGCGCGACATCTTCGCCAGCCATAGCGTCGATGACGCTACCATTCTGGAGGTGATCCGCGAGGCTCATCACCGGACCCAGGAAATTCTCGACCCGCATACCGCTACCGGCTACCGTGCCGCCGAGCGCGAGCGCAGGGATGCCGCCACGCCGATGATTACCCTGGCGACGGCCCATCCGGCCAAGTTCGCCGAGGCAGTGGTCAAGGCGGGCTTCCCTGGTGTGCCGCTTCCGCCACATATGGAAGACCTGCTGGAGCGTGAGGAACGCTACGAGGTGCTTCCCGCTAGACTCGAAGCGGTACAGGCCTTCGTGGCCGAGCATCGCCGCCGCTAGGCTTGCCCGTTCCGGTCGAGGCGAGGATCTTGCTTCGACCATTCCGTTTCGCCAGGGAGACAATCATGAAGCTTTGGGGACGCAGCAATTCGGTCAACGTGAAGAAGCCCATGTGGTGTGCCGCCGAGCTCGGTATCACGCTCGAACGGATCGACGTGGGAGGGCCCTTCGGAGGGCTGGATACGCCGGACTATCTGGCCAAGAATCCGAACGGGCTGATTCCCTGCCTCGAAGACGGCGACCTCGTCCTGTGGGAGTCCAATGCCATCGTGCGCTACCTGGCGGATGCCTACGGTAACGCTCAGCTGAACACGGCGACCCCGGCCGAGCGCGGTCGCTCGGGCATGTGGATGGACTGGGCCCTGGCCAGCTTGGCGGGGCCCTATCGTGACCTCATCATGAATCTGGTGCGGGGAACGCCCGAGACCCGTGATGATGCCGCGATCGAGCGCGGGCTGTCGGGGTTCGAAAAAGCACTGCGCCTGGCGGACGGGGTGCTGGCCAAGCAACCCTGGCTATCGGGTGATGCCTTTGGGTTGGCCGATATTCCGTTGGGGGCCTATGTCTATCTGTGGTTTGAGCTGGACATCGAACGCCCCACGCTTCCCCACCTGGAGGCCTGGTACGGCAAGCTGACCCAGCGCAGCGCCTACCGCGAACATGTGATGCTGCCGATCAGCTGAGGCCGATGACGCCTATCGCGTCCGGACGTCGGCACCACCATCGGGATACCCGGTGGTGGTGCCGGCGTCGCCTGCTGAGGGAGTGGCTGACCTGCCGAGGGGCCAATTTGTCCCGCTGACCCCGGATAGACGCCAGAACGTCACCTACCCCCATATCCCGAGAGTCCGATGTCTGAGTCTTCTGTGATCGACAGTGCCCCGCGCCCCTTTGTCGAGCCACGTCCGAGAATACAGCGCCGCCAGCGCAATGAATCCCTCTACCGTCAGGGCCTGGACGCTGGCCTGTCCGAGCTGCAGGCTCGCCTGCTGGCTGGCCGCCTGGTGGACTACGAAGGTGAGCTCGAGCCCCTGGTCGATCCCAGTCTGCGCTACCTGGTACACCCTGAACGCCTGGCCGATGCTCCGCGTGCCGCCGAGCGCATCGCCAGGGCGGTGGCCGAAGGGGAGCATATCGGTATTCTTACCGACTACGATGTCGACGGCATCACGTCCCACGTGGTGATCCGGCGCACCTTGAACGAGCTGTTTGGCGTACCGGCATCACGACTTCACAGCCTGATTGGTCACCGCATTCATGATGGGTATGGCATCAGCCTGCCGCTGGTGGAGCGTACCCTGCGGCTCAGTCCCCGCCCAAGCCTGGTGATCACCGCCGATTGCGGCAGTAGTGATGAAGCGCGTATTGCCCGGCTGAAGCAGGCCGGCATTGACGTGGTGGTGAGCGACCACCACGCATTGCCCGTGGAGGGTCCGCCGCCGTCGGCCTATGCCACGGTCAACCCGACCCGACAGGACTGTGACTATCCCGATGCCACCATCGCCGGCTGCATGGTGGCGTGGCTGTTGATGTCGCTGACGCGCCAGGCATTGATCGAGCAGGCGGTGCTGTCACCGTCGACGCCCAAGCTGTCGCCCTGGCTGTCCTATGTGGCCTTGGGCACGGTGGCCGATTGTGTCTCCCTGGGCGCAAGCGCCATCAATCGTGCTGTGGTTCGTCACGGTCTGGCCGTGATCAATCGCATGGGCGAGCCGTGCTGGCGAGTGATGGCCGAGCGGCTGGGAGCGGATAGCGTGCCCTTCGATGCCGAGACCCTGGGCTTCCAGATGGGGCCCCGCATCAACGCACGCTCGCGCCTGGATGATCCTTACGCCGCGTTGCATTTCATGCTGGCCAGCGATGACAGCGTGGCGCGGCGCCATCTTGAGACGCTGGATGCCGACAACCAGTCACGCAAGGCCATCGAGGCGGAGATGGTGGCTGATGCCAAGGCATTGGCCAGAGTGGCGCTGGAGGCCGATGACCCGATGATCATCGTGCATCTGGAGGAGGGGCATCCTGGCGTTCAGGGGATTGTCGCATCGCGCCTGGTGCAGGCCTATGGTCGTCCCACGCTGGTGCTCACTCCTGCGGCAGAAGCCGGTATGCTGACAGGTTCCGGGCGTTCAGTAGACGCCTTGCATCTGCGTGATGCGCTGCAACGTGCCTATCAGCTTGCCCCCGATGCTCTGGTCCGTTTTGGCGGCCATCGCGGTGCGGCTGGGGTCGGTGTGGTGCAGTCGCGTCTCGACGCCTTTCGAGGTGCGATGCTGACCGCGGTACGCGAACAGTTGGGCGAGCGGGAATTGGTACCCTGTATCGACACCGACGGGGAGCTCTCTGAACAGCAGTTACGTCTCGAGACCCTGGTCGAGATCGAGGGGCTCGGTCCCTTCGGTCGCGAGTTCGAGGCACCCCTGTTCGAGGGACGCTTTGTGGTGGAGCGGCTCAAGCCGGTAGGGGATGGCAGTCACCTGTCACTCGAACTGTCGTGTCAGGGGCTGACGCTGAAGGCCATCTGGTTTCGCTGTCTGACGCCCGGCCAACTGCCCGACTTTGATGTGGGGGCGACGTTGCACTGTGCCTACAAGCTCAATCGCAATCGCTACCGTGGGCGCGAAACCCTGCAGCTGATGGTCGAACACGCAGACCCCGTCGATTGATACCTTCCAAGCACAGGCCAGCGTCGAGCCCTGAACCGCGCCAGCTAGCTAAGTGAAACGGCTGTGATTGAGGTGGAACGGCCGTGATTGAGGTGGAACGGTCGTTCCCTGGGGGGACAGTGACGGGACAGTGAGGGGCTCGCCCCGGTGCTCAACGATGTCGCCGTCAGTAATGGGGCCAGACTCCCGGGGTCGCCAGTTCCAGCAGATGGCCATCCGGGTCTCGGAAGTAGAGGCTTTCTCCGCCACGCGACCAGCGCGTTCGGCCTTCGATCTCGACACCATGGGCATGGAGTCGGGACTCCCATGCCGCCAACTCTGCGTGGCGAATGGCAAAGGCCATATGGACCCAGCCGCGACCGTCGTGGGGCGGAATGGTGCCCCCGTTGTCCGGCAGTACGACGGTTTCGAGGGTTCCCCCTTCCAGAAACAACAACAGTACCGAGGGCCCCACCTGATAGGCGGTAAAGCGATGGTCTGCGGTAAAGGGGGACAGGCCCAGTGCCGACTCGAAGAACTGTCGTGCCTTGGCCATGTTGGCCACATACAGCGCCGTTTCCAGCACTCGATCGAGGGTGGGGCCCGTGGGCGATTCCGCTTGGCTCATGGTCTTGCCTCCTTTTCCCGTCTTCACGCCTGTATGGCCCAGCGATGTGGTCCTTACGCTGGGAGTGCTCTTTCAGGATAGCCAGAACCACCAGATGATCAGCGCGATGAGCGCCAGCCCCGCCAATGTCACGATGATACTCATGAAGAGACTCCTGACGCTGTAGAAGAGTCGGCGTCTGCCGAGGGCTGCGTCACAGCACCCTGCAGCCGTTTAAGACGCAGTCGGTTGGCGTTGGCGACCACGGTGATGGAAGAAGCGGACATTGCCGCGCCGGCGATCATCGGTGACAGCAGGGTGCCTGTCAGCGGATACAGCAGACCTGCAGCGATGGGGATACACAGGGCGTTGTAGCCAAGGGCGCCCCACAGGTTCTGGCGAATGTTGCTCAAGGTTGCCTGGCTGATCTCGATGGCCGCTGCGATCCCGTGGAGAGAGGGCCGCATCAGCGTGATGCCGGCGCTTTCAATGGCCACGTCGGTGCCCTGGCCCATGGCAAAGCCCACGTTGGCGCGGGCCAGCGCTGGCGCGTCGTTGATGCCGTCACCTACCATGCCGACGATCTCCCCTTGGGCCTGGCGTCGTTCGATGTCGGCATGCTTGTCACTGGGCGACAGCTCCGCATGGACCTCGTCGATGCCGACGGCTTCGCCGATGGCTGTTGCGGTGGCGGCGTTGTCGCCGGTTAGCATGACCACCTTGACGCCATCGGCCTGGAGGCGAGCGATGGCGTCTCGGCTGTCCTGGCGCAGCGGATCCTCGATCGCGAAGGCTGCTGTCAGTTGATCGTCTAGCGCAGCATAGACCAGGGTGCGTGCCTGCTGTTGCCAGTCAGGCAGCGTGTCAACAACGGCGTGCAGATCGACGCCTCGTGCCTCCATCAATGCCCCGTTACCGATCGCCAGCGTAGGCCCTTGCGCTGTACGGGCCTTGACCCCCTGACCGGTGATGCTCTCGAAGTCGTCGATGGTGACGTCGCCGTGGTGGGCGGAGGCGGCTTGCTGCTCGGCGAAACGCGCCAGCGCTTCCCCCACCGGGTGTTCGGACCGGCTCTCGAGATTCGCGATGAGTGCCAGCAGCGATGAGCGTTCGAGCCCACGCGAATCGAACCAGTGCACGTCGGTCACTCTGGGACGTCCCTCGGTCAGTGTACCGGTCTTGTCGACCACCAGGGTGGTCAGTGTACTGGCCGTCTGCAGCGCCTCGCCCGAGCGGATCAGTACGCCGTGGTCGGCCGCCTTGCCTACCCCGATCATGGTCGACAGCGGCGTGGCCAGCCCAAGGGCGCAGGGACAGGCGATGATCAGCACCGTGGTGGCAGTGACCAGCATGTGAATCACCGCTGGCTCGGGGCCCAGGTGGTACCAGGCCAGGGCGGTCAACACCGCGATAATCATGACGCTGGGCACGAAGACCGCAGATACCCGGTCCGCGAGATTGCCGATGGGCGGCTTCGACCCCTGGGCCGTCGCCACCTGTTCGGTGATCCGCCCCAGCCGCGTGTCCGCGCCAATGCGGGTGGCGCGGAATACCAGTGAGCCGCGTCCGTTGACGGTGCCGGCGCTGACCTCGTCCCCTGGCCCGCGGGCGACGGGGGCGGGCTCCCCTGACAGCATCGATTCGTCGATGTAGCTGCTGCCTTCGGTCACCTGGCCGTCCACCGGCAGGCGTTCGCCGGGTCGTACCCGGATCAGGTCGCCCTCGGTGACGTCGTCGATGGCGACTTCTTGATCACCTTGCTGGGTCACCAGGCGGGCGGTTTGACTCTGCAGATCGAGCAACCGATGCAGCGCCTCGGAGGTATGCCCCTGGGCGCGTAGCTCCAGCGCCTTGCCCAGCAGCACCAGACCGATGACCATGGCGGACGCCTCGAAATAGAGACCTCGGGCGGCCTCGGGTAGCCAGGGTGCCGCCAGCACCACCACCATGGAATACAGCCAGGCGGTACCGGTGCCCAGGGCAATCAGGGTGTCCATATTGGCCTGATGATGACGCAGGGCTTTCCAGGCGCCACGGAAGAACTGGCGCCCCGGGCCGATCAGCACTGCCAGGGTCGCCAGACCGACCAGTCCCCAGCCAAGACGCGCCACGCCGGTTGGGGCCGGGTGATGGAACAGCATCATGATCATCAGGGGGACGGCGAGCCCCAGGGAGGCGATGCTGCCCTTAAGCATGTGCCGGTAGTCCTGCTGGTTGCGCTGTGCTCGCTGCTTTTCCGCCTCGCGCAGGTCGACAATGGGCGTGGCGCCATATCCCACCGACTCGACCGCTTGTACCAGTGCCTGGGGATCGACGCTGCCCCGCACCCGTGCCGTATGAGAGGCAAAGTTGACGTCTGCCTGTTCGACACCGGGGGTATGCGCCAGAGCCTTTTGAACGCTAGCGACACAGCCTGCGCAGGTCATTCCGTGAATGGCCAGGCGAGTGGCCTTGCTCGCACCGGCGTCCGAGGACGCCGCCTGAGAAGAGGCGGATGGCTCGGGCGCGACTGTCGACGTTTCGCCATGGGATGACGCGGAGGCCTCTGACGGGTTCGTCTCTGTGCTTTTTGTCTCTGTGCTACCGGTCTCGGTGCTCTCTGACTCTGCCCCCGTGGATGCGGCCGGCATTGGCTGAGCGGGATAACCGGCCTCGTCCAGTCGCTGCAGGATGTCGTCGAGCGGCAGTCGTGAGGTCACCGTCAGTTTCGCGCTGGCAGGGTCGCCGGAGACCTCGGCCCCCTCATCGCCTGCCTCGACGGCGCGACGCATGCGTCCGACGCAGCCCTGGCACGACATACCGCTGACCTGAAGTTGTCTCGTCTCTGCGCGGTTTCCCGCGGGTTCCCTGCTGGCTGCGCTGTCCATGTCAGTGGAGCGGCTGTCACAGGAAGACGGGCGGCTGGGGAGTGTCATGGCGCCTCCTGCCGATGGGCTAGGGAAGGACAGGAAGAGCCCCCTGTTGCCGGGGCGTCTGCGGGGACGCTCTCGATCAGTCGACACAGGCTGTGGCCATTGGGCATGCCGTCCGGCATGTCCTGCCAGCTGGTCATGGCGTCTTCCATGCGCTGAGCCAGCGCTTCCAGTTCCGCAATACGCTGGCGTATCTTCGGCAGCCGCTCCGCCAACAGGTCGCGGACTAGTGGGCAGGGAGAGTCACCCTGGTCCGCATGAACCAGGATCTGGCGGATGTCGGCCAGGCTGAAGCCCAGGGTGCGCGCACGCTGAATAAAACTCAGGCGTTCGCGATCCTGCTCCGAGTAGCGGTGATAGCCGTTCGCTGGGTCCTTGCTCGGGGACAGCAAGCCCTCTCGGGTGTAGTGACGAACGGTCTCGGACGTGACCCCTACGGATATGGCCAGTTCACTGACTTTCATCTTGTCTCCTTGGGCGGGGTGGCGCGGGACAGGGAGCGATGTGGTGCAATGTCAGTGTAAAACCTTTGTGTTACCCAATGGTCAAGGGGATATTTTGTATGCCGTAAACAACAAAGCATGAAGTCCTAAGTCACTGAATTGACGTTATCAGCAAAATTCGTTGGACCAAAGTATGAGCAAATTAGCTATTAAAACGAACGTTTGGCCTTGAACTCTCGCCCGCCTTCGCAAACACTGCGATCAAGCCCGCTAACAAAGGCGGTGCCAGCCGATAATAAATGCGCCGACACGCTTGCTGATATTAAGGACGTCGAGATGATCTATAACAAAGTCAAGCCGTTGACCCTGGCGGTTGCCGTGGCCGCCTCCGCTCTTTCTGGTCAAGCCATGGCCGGTGCCTTCCAGCTGAATGAGCAAGGTGTCAGCGGGCAGGGCACTTCCAATGCGGGCCGCGCCTCTACCGTCAATGATGCCAGCATCGTGTTCGGCAACCCCGCCGGCATGTCGTTTCTAGATCGCGCTCAGGTCACCGCCGGTGCCGCCTTCCTGACCGTGGATACCGATATCAAGAATGCCGATGGCAGCGCGACGGGTTCCAACGAAGGCGATATGGTGCCCAACAGTGTGATTCCGTTCGGTTTCTACGTGCAGCCGATCAATGACAACCTGCACTTCGGTCTCGGTGTGTATGCGCCCTTCGGTTTGATCACCGACTACGAAGGTCAGTTCCAGGGCCGCTTCTTTGGCGATCGCAGCAAGGTTGAGGTGGTGACCGTCCAGCCGACCATCTCGGTCAAGTTCAGCGAACAGTTCTCGGCGGGCTTCGGTCTGACCTATAACCAGATCGACGGCGAGCTGACCGCCAATACCCAGGGTGGCCCCGTAGGCCTGTTCGACGCCGCAACCGGTGCGCCTCTGGGCGGCAATGGTATCGCGGGTGAAGGCGATGTCGACATTGAGGGTGATGACAACGCCTGGGGCTATACCCTGGGCGCCATGTACAAGCCCTGGGAACACACCACCTTCGGCTTCGCCTATCACTCCGAAGTAGAATATGACCTGGAGGGCAAGGCGCGCTTTACCAACGTCCGTGGTGCGCAGGCCGGCCCCTTCCCTGGCACAATCGCGGCAGGTACGCGGACCCAGGCTGCGGACGCCGCCCTGTCCATTACCCTGCCTGCCGTCTGGGATTTCTCGGCCACTCACCAGATCAACGACCGATGGACGGTGATGGCCGGTGCCGCCATGACCAACTGGAGCGAGTTTGACGAGCTGCGCGTCGAGAATGATGTGCGTGAAATCGTCGAGGCCCAGAATTACGAGGACAGCTGGCAGTACTCCGTGGGTACTACCTACCAGCTGAATCCCCAGTGGGTCCTGCGTACTGGCCTGGCCTACGACGAGACCCCGATCAAGGACGAATATCGCAGCGTGCGGGTGCCGTCCGATGATCGCATCATCTTCTCACTCGGTGCCGGCTGGACGCCGATGCCGGATCTGACCGTGGACGTGGCCTACAGCTACATTCATGAGTCCGACGCGGAACTGTCCCAGGAAGAGGAAAACCGCGGCACCTACGAGGCGGACTTCGAGAACACCGCCCAGGCCTTTGGTGCCCAGGTCACCTACCGCTTCTGATCCGTTTGGTCGCAAGACCACGGCCACTGACACTGACATTGCCCCCACAGCGCCCCTCCCTGGAGGGGCGCTGTCGTTGGTAGGTAGCTAAGGAACCACGGTAGAAACGGCTGCGCGGACGATTCGCTACGTTGCGCGATGCTCTCATTCTTCACCTGTATCACATAGGCGCCATGGACTGTGCTGCGGGCGCCTGGCCTCTCATTGCGCTCAGCGCTTTCCCGAGGGTTCGCATTGCCGCTTGGCGCAACCGTCAACGTGGCGCTGTGGACGAGGGCGATAGCCATCTGCGGCGATGGGTACGAGCGGCATGGTTGCGGAAAATAGAACATGCCGTTGTGACGAAAGCATGGCCAAAAGGCCGCTTAACGCTGTTTGGACGGCATCGACCTCTCTAGAATTGAGAACTAATAACGTTCAATACGAATTGACGATACTGGTGTTCTCCATGCTTTCACGATCTTTGCTCCCTTGGGTGGTTGTTCCTCTTAGTGGCGCTGCCCCGCTGGTGGTCCACGCTCAGGATGACATCAATCTCGACGATATCGTCGTCACTGCCGCGGGTTACGAGCAGACCGTCAGCAATGCCCCAGCTTCCGTCAGTGTTGTCACTCGCGAGTCCTTGGAGAGGCGTGCGTATCGTGACATCACCGATGCTCTCCAGGATGTTCCAGGGGTTGTCGTCACGGGAGGTGGCGACGGTGAAGATATCAGCTTGCGGGGTATGCCCCCCCAATACACGCTGTGGTTGGTGGATGGCCGCCGCCAAACCTCTCGGGAATCCCAGCCCAGTGGTGGTGGCGGCTTTCAGAAGGACTGGCTGCCGCCGCTCAGCGCCATCGAGCGTATCGAGGTCATCCGGGGGCCCATGTCGACTCTTTACGGCTCCGACGCGATAGGAGGTGTGATCAACGTCATCACCCGCAAGGTCAGTGATGAATGGGTCACCAGCGTGCGCAGCGAAGCGACAATTCAGGAAGACAGCGATTCCGGCAACGAATTCAACAACCAGCTATATGTGTCGGGACCTTTGATCAACGATGTGCTCGGTGTGCAGCTTAGTGGCCAATACCAGCATCGTCAGGAAGACAAGATCGAGCGGGGCTATGCCAAGCGCGAGTTCGACAATCTGGCGGCTCGCCTCTCCTGGCAGGCAAGCGACGAGCACGCCTTTTCCTTTGATGCCAGTCGGCGCAAGCAGGAGCGCACCAGCCGGGCGGGATTTTCATTGCCAGAGCGATCAAGCGACAGCGAAACCGAGAACCGGCACAAGACGCTAGCGCTCTCCCATCAGGGCAGGTGGGGCGCCATGACCTCCGATTCTTACCTCCAGCGGGAAGAGACCGACAACGTTGGGCGCGATATCGAGATCCGCAACACCGTAGCCGATTCGCGCTGGGTGCTGCCGTTGGCCGATCACTTCGTCACCTTTGGCGCTACCTGGGAAGACGAAAGGCTTCAGGATACGACGACCAATGCGCTCTCCGATACCGACGAGATCACCGTCTATCAGTACGCGTTGTTTGTCGAGGATGAGTGGTTTCTGACGGACCGCGTTGCCCTCACCGCAGGTCTTCGCATGGATGATCACGAGTTCTTCGGCGACCACTACAGCCCCCGTCTTTATGGTGTTTGGGACTTTGCCGACGAATGGACGATGAAAGGTGGCATGTCCACTGGTTTTCGTGCGCCTAACCTGCGTGAGCTGTCAGGGGAGTGGGTCCAGGAGAGTCGTGGGGGCGATATTTACGGCAACCCGGATCTGGATGCGGAAGAGTCTCGCAGCTACGAGATGGGGCTGGTCCATGATGGCGCCGGAGGCCTGCAGGCCAGCCTGACCCTGTTCTACAACGACTTCGATGACAAGATTGCCACCGTGGGCTGCGGGGGCCGTGACTGCGGCGATGCGGCGACGGGGGATCCGGATGCTCGCACCAACGTCAACATTGATGACGCTATTACCCAGGGAGTGGAAGCTAGTCTCACCATGCCAGTAGGGCAGCGAGTTCAGGCCCTGGCGTCATACACCTACACCGACTCCGAGCAGAAGAGCGGTGACAACGAGGGACAGCCTCTGACCCAGGTGCCGCGCCACCTGTTCACAACCACGCTGAACTGGCAGGCCAGTGACAGCTTAGCGCCCTGGCTGCGCTTCACCTTCCGTGGTGAGGAAAGCCAGCCGGTCAACTTGTCGAGTAACAGCAGTACCTCCATTCGTGCCCCATCCTATGCCACCTGGGACACCGGCCTGGGATGGCAGGCGACGCCTCGGCTAGAGCTATTGGCAGGCATCTACAACCTGACTGACAAGGATATCGACTACGACAATTTCGGCCATGTTGATGATGGACGACGCTATTGGGTTGGGCTGGAGATGGAATTCTGAGCACGTGATGACCGGCCTCTATCGAATCGATACCGCCCTGATTTTGTTTAAGGAACTGAAAATGAAGCACCTATCCAATCCGACTCGGCGAAACGTGGCACGGCAGGCGATCACGCTGGGTCTAGGTCTGCCGGTGGCGCTGATCAGCCTGTCAGCAGTGGCGGACGTTGCTGACATCGAAGCGCCCGATACCCTGGCTCAGGCGATCGCCGAACGGGGCCTGGCTGCCGGTCAGGCGTTTCCGGGGTTGGCTAGCCTGTGTGACCTGTCCACTCGTCTCAAGGTGGCAGGGCAGCGTCCCAAGGGCAGTGGCGCCGAGCACGAGCATCGTGAGTCCCACCGGGAAAACCGGCGCGGCCCGGCAGAACCAATGCCGACCCGGGTGTTTGACAACCTCTACTATGTCGGTACTCCGGGCGTCGCGAGCTGGGCGGTCACCACCAGTGAGGGCATCATTCTGATCGATGCCCTGAACAACAATGAGGAAGCCGAGCGTTTTATCGAGCGAGGGCTCGTCGATCTCGGGCTTGATCCTGGCGACATCACTACCCTGATCGTGACCCATGCCCATGGTGATCACTATGGTGGTCAGCAATATCTGGTCGACGCCTACGGTGCCCAGGTAGTGATGAGCGATGCTGACTGGACAGCGCTGGAGCAGCCGGAGCTGGCGATCGATAACCCGCGCTGGGGCGAGCCTCCGGTCCGTGATGTCACCGTGGCCGATGGCGAAGCGATCACCCTTGGTGATACCTCTATCGACGCCTACGTTACCCCTGGTCATACGCCGGGCACACTGTCGCTGGTCATTCCACTCAAGGATGGTGAGTCGACCCACCACGCCGTGCTGTGGGGAGGCACCGGTTTCAATTTCGGGCCGGATGAAGCTCGCTTGCGTGAGTACTCAGCCTCAGCCGCGCGGATGAAGGCGATCGCCGCAGAACATGACGTCGATGTCTTTCTCTCCAACCATCCCACCCGGGACAACTCTCTTCAGCGTATCGAGGCCTTGAAGCAGCGTGAGGAAGGCGCTCCACACCCCTTCGTCAGCGACCAGTCGCTGGGTGCCCTGGACCTGCTGATGAGCTGCTCGCTGGCCCAGGCCGAGCGCGTCTACGCAGGTGAGCACCCGGCAGAGTAAGGACACCAAGCGAGCAATAGCGAAGGCGGCGACCGCTGCCATCGCACACCAGGCGCTGTCTAGGCAGAGCCTGGTGTCATGCTGGCGACCCTTCGTTACGCCACCTGGTCGAGCATGGCGGCGGCCAGCAGGCGCTTGGTGTACTCGGTCTTGGGGGCAGCAAACAAGTCCTCGGCGCTGCCCTGTTCCACCACCTGGCCGTCCTTCATCACCAGCACGGTGTCGGCCAGCGCCCGCACCACGGCCAGGTCATGGCTGATAAACAGATAAGTCAGCCCATGCTTTTGCTGCAGCTCGCGCAGAAGGTCGATGACGGTGACCTGTACCGAGCGATCCAGCGCCGAGGTGGGCTCATCCAGCAGCAGGAACTCGGGCTTGAGGACCAGCGCCCGAGCGATGGCGATGCGCTGGCGCTGGCCGCCGGAAAACTCGTGGGGGTAGCGGTTGCGCATGGCAGGGTCCAGCGAGACTTCCTTCAGGCTGGCCATCACTTGGGCGTCGCGCTCTGCCCGGGACAGGTGCGGAGCATGGACCTTGAGCCCCTCGCCGATGATGTCGCCCACGGTCAGGCGTGGCGACAGCGAGCCGTAGGGATCCTGGAACACTACCTGCAGCTTCGAGCGGATCGGCCTCATGGCGGTCTTGTCGAGCACGTCGAGTCGGGTGTCGTGGAAGCGTATCTCGCCCTGACTCTTGAGTAGCCTGAGCAGGGCACGCCCCAGGGTCGACTTGCCCGAGCCGGATTCACCGACGATGCCCACCGTCTGACCGCAGCGGATAGTGACATCGATACCGCGCACCGCCTCGAAATACTCGCTGGGCCCGAACAGGCGCTTCTTGAGGGCGAAGCGCACGCGCATGTCCTTGGCTTCCAGCACCATGGGCTCGCTGTCAGGCACCGTGGCCTTGCGTCCTCGCGGCTCGGCGTCGATCAGCATGCGCGTGTAGTCATGGTGTGGGTTGGCGAAGACCTCGGCGGTGACGCCCTGTTCCACCAGCTCGCCGTGGCGCATCACGCAGACCCGGTCAGCGAAGTGCTTGACGATGGTCAGGTCGTGGGTGATGAACAGGATCGCCATGCCATAACGGCGCTGGAGGTCCTTGAGCAGATCCAGAATCTGGGCCTGGACGGTCACGTCCAGCGCGGTGGTGGGCTCATCGGCGATCAACAGCTCCGGCTCGCCGGCCAGCGCCATGGCGATCATCACCCGCTGGCGCTGGCCGCCGGACAGCTCATGGGGATAGCTCGCGATGCGCCGCTCTGGCTCGGGAATACCGACCTGCTCGAGCAGGTCGATGGCCTTGGCGGTCGCTGCCTTGCCTTTCACGTTCTGGTGGCGGTCGAGCACTTCCTTGATCTGGTCGCCGATGCGGTGCAGCGGATTGAGCGAGGTCATCGGCTCCTGGAAGATCATGGCGATGTTGCCACCGCGAATCCGGCGCATGCGCTTGGGCGTGGCGCCCAGCAGTTCCTCGCCCTTGAAGCGAATCACCCCCTCGGCCCGGGCCAGCTCCGGCAACAGGCGCATGGCAGCGGTGGAGGTCACCGACTTGCCCGAGCCGGATTCACCGACCAGCGCCAGGGTCTCGCCGGGGCTGATGGCAAAGCTCACGTCCTTGACCGCCTGGACGGTGCCGTGAGGCAGCTCGAAGCTGACGCTGAGCCCCTCGATCTCGAGCAGCGCCTCGCGGGCGGGACGACGGGGTGGCTTATGTTGTGTGTCGGTCATGGTCGCGTCTCCGTCGTCACTTAGCGGGTCTTGGGGTCCAGGGCGTCACGCAGGCCGTCGCCGAGGAAGTTCAGGCAGAACAGCGTCAGCGCCAGGAACACCGAGGGCACCAGCAACATCCACGGTGAGGTCTGCATCATGTCGGCCCCCTCGGAGATCAGCACGCCCCAGCTGGTCAGCGGCTCCTGCACGCCGAGGCCGAGAAACGACAGGAAGCTCTCCAGCAGGATGACCTTGGGCACCGTCAGGGTGACGTAGACGATCACCGGGCCGATGGCGTTCGGAATCAGGTGACGGGTGACGATCTTGCCGTCCTTGACGCCCAGCGCGTGTGCCGCCTCGACGAACTCCCGCTGCTTGAGCGCCAGGGTCTGGCCGCGCACGATGCGGGCCATGTCGAGCCACTCCACCGCGCCGATGGCGGCGTAGATCAGGAAGATGTTGCGGCCGAACACCACCATCAACAGGATCACCAGGAACATGAAGGGCAGCGAGTACATGATGTCGACGAAGCGCATCATCAGGTTGTCCAGGCGACCGCCGACATAGCCGGAGATGGCGCCATACAGCACGCCGATGATCAGGCTGACGAAGGTCGCCACCAGCGCCACCGACAGCGACACCTGGCCCCCGTAGAGGGTGCGGCTCAGCAGATCGCGGCCGTTGGCGTCGGTGCCGAGCCAGTGGCCACCCTCCAGGGTGGGCCCAACGTCAAAGGCGTTCCAGTCAACGTCGGCCAGCCCCCAGGGGGTTAGCCAGGGGCCGATAAAGCAGGCCAGGGTCATGGCGCCCAATAGCCACAGGCTGACCATGGCGGCGCGGTTTTGAGTCAGGCGCCGCCAGGCGTCGCGGCCAAGGCTGTCGCCGGTAGGGGCGCTGGGGGCGAGGGTATCGGTGGTCATGGCGTCGCCTCAGTCGTCGTAGCGGATTTGGGGATCGAGGGCGGAATAGATCAGGTCGACGATCAGGTTCATCAGCACGATCAGCGCGCCGTAGAACACCACCGTGCCCATCACCAGGGTGTAGTCCCGGTTGAGCGCGCCCTGGACGAAGTAACGCCCGATCCCGGGGATGCCGAAGATCTGTTCGATCACCACCGAGCCGGTGATGATGCCGGCGATGGCCGGACCCAAGTAGGAGGTCACCGGCAGCAACGCCGGACGCAGCGCGTGGCGCCAGACCACCTCGGCCTCGGTCAGGCCCTTGGCCCGGGCGGTGCGAATATAGTGACTGCCCATCACCTCGATCATGCTGGCGCGCATCATGCGGGCGATGTAGGCGATCTGCTGGATCGACAGGGCGATCACCGGCAGGATCAGATTGGGCAGGGCGCCGTCGTTCCAGCCACCGGCAGGCAGCCAGCCCAGCATGACCCCGAAGACCAGCGCCAGCACCGGGGCGACCACGAAATTGGGCACCGCTATCCCGGCCAGGGCCGTGCCCATGACCGCGTAGTCCACGGCGGTATTGCGTTTCAGCGCGGCAATGATGCCCAGCGGCAGCCCGATCGCCAGCGCCAGCAGCATCGCCAGACCGCCGATCTGAAGGCTGACCGGAAAGCCCTGCATGATCAGCTCGGTGACGGTGAAGTCCTTGTACTTGAACGAGGGGCCGAAGTCGCCCTGGGCCAGGTTGCCCAGATAGCGGAAGTACTGCTGCCACAGCGGCTCGTCCAGGTGGTAGGCGGCCATCAGGTTGGCCTCGATCTCTGGTGGCAGCGCGCGTTCGCCGTCGAAGGGGCCGCCGGGAGCGATGCGCATCAGAAAGAAGGCGATGGTGATGACGATCAGCATCGTCGGAATGGCCTGAGCCAGGCGCTTGAGGGTATAGCTCAGCATGGTGCCGTTCCTCGCTTGCGGCGGCGGGCGGGGCGTTCGCGGCCGCGCCCAATGGGTTCATGGATCGGGGCTGGGCGAGGGTGTCCCAGCGGTAGGGTGGGGCCGGGCTTGCTCATTTTGCGGCTGCCTCGTCCACGGACACGTAGCGCAGCGGATGCACATCGAGCGCCGTGGGCTGCCAGCCCTCGACGTCCGGCGAGACCAGATTGACGACCACGTAGTCGTAGATCGGCAGCATCACGTCGGCTTCCAGCAGGCGCTGCTCGGCCTCGGTCATCAGCGCGGCGCGTCGAGCCACGTCGAGCTCATGGGTGCTGGCCTCGACCAGGGCGTCGTACTCGGGATCCGCGTAGCCGGTGCTGGCCGCCGCCGAGCCGCCCGCCGCGTAGGCGTTGAGGAAGTCGTAGGGGTCGTTGACCGTGGCCACGAAACCGTAGCGGGCGATCTCGAAGTCGCCCTGGCGCAGGCCGGCGAAGTGCACCGCCGCCTCGCGATTGACCAGCTCGATCTCCACACCCAGCGGGCGCCACATGGCGGCGATGGCCACGGCGATCTTCTTGTGGTCTTCCAGGGTGTTGTAGGAAAGCTCCAGTTCAAGCGGTCGATCGGGCCCGTAGCCGGCCTGATCCAGCAGCTCGCTGGCACGGGCCCGGCGGCTGTCCATGTCCTGGTCATGGAAGTCGAGGCGGGCCGAGGTGGGCGAAGCGATGGTGCGCGGCACGAACCAGTAGGACGGCGTCTGGCCCATGCCCAGCAGGCGTTCGGTGATCACCTCGCGGTCGAGCGCCAGATTCAGTGCCTCGCGCACCCGCTTATCGCTGAGCGGCGTGCCGTCGCGCAGGTTGAGCATATAGAAGTAGCTGCCGATCAGCGGACCCACCCGCAGCGATTCGCTCAGGTTCTCCTGGGCCCAGTCGAACCGCGCGGAAGGCACCGCGCCGTAGGCGATGTCGAGTTCGCCCGAGCGAAAACGGTTCATCAGCGCCGAGGTGTCCTCGATGGCGTGGAAGTCGACGCCGTCGAGGGTCACCTCGTCGGCGGCGTAGTAGTGGGGGTTGCGGGTCACTTCCACCTTGTCCTGGGGCTTCCAGTCGGCCAGCACGAAGGGGCCGCTGGCCACCAGGGTGCCTGGCCGGGTCCAGTCCTCGACGCCGCTTGTCAGCAGGTGACGGGGCAGTGGGGCGGCCTCGGTCATCGCCATGGCCTGAAGAAAATAGGCGGTGGGCTCGGACAGCCGGATTTCCAGGGTGTGGGTGTCCAGCGCGCTGACGCCGAGGCTCTCCGGCTCGGCCTCCCCGGTGTTGATCGCCCGGGCGTTGACGATGGGGTAGTAGAGGTTGGCGTTGTGATTGGCGGTGGTCGGCGTCACCAGACGTTGCAGCGCGAAGACGGCATCGTCGGCGGTGATCGGCTCGCCGTCGGACCAGTAAGCCTGGCGCAGTGTGAAGGTGTAGACCAGGCCGTCGTCGGACAGCGTCCAGGATTCGGCCAGGCCCGGTTCCAGTGAGCCGTCGGGGCCGTAATTGATCAGCCGATCAAACAGCTCCCGGGTGATCCGGCTCTCCCAGTTGCCGTTGACCTTCTGCGGATCCAGGGTACTGGGCTCGGCACCGTTGCCTACCTGCAGCGTGGCGGCTTGAGCGCCGAGGGCCAGTGAGGCGGACGCCAGCGTGAAGATCGCACGGGCCACGGACCGCAAGGTCGAGAACGAGCCAGCACGAGAATCGGCATGCAACATGGGGGGTATCCTTTGCGGAGCGGCGAGGAGACAGTGGCCCGGTCCCGAGAGGGCCTCGGGACCGGGGAAGCTCAGGTTGTCGGTGACAGCCTTGTCTATTCCTCGAAGGAAACCCAGCGTGAGGGATGGTCGTCCTCGATGTTGTCTTCCCAACCGCTGATCGCCGGGTTCACCAGGTTGCGTGAGACGTAGTACAGCATCGGGATCAGCGCGTCGTCGTCCATGGCCAGGGCCTCGGCACGTTCCATGATGGCCTTGCGCTCATCCAGGTCGAGGGTCGTGGCCGCCTCGTCGTACAGGGTATCGAACGCCTCGTTGGCATAGGCCCCGTAGTTGTTGCCGACGCCGGAGCGCAGCAGCGCCAGGAAGTTCTCGGCGTCGTTGTAGTCGGCAATCCAGCCGGCCCTGGCCACGTCGAAGTCGCCCTCGGCGATGGTCTGGTAGTGCACCGTGGCCTCGGCGTTGACCAGCTCCACCTCGACCCCCAGCGGTCGCCACATGGAGGACACTGCCACCGCGATCTTCTTGTGCTCGTCAGTGGTGTTATAGCGCAGGCGTAGGGTCAGCGGGTTACCCTGATCGTAGCCGGCGTCTTCGAGAAGTTCCTTGGCGCGGGCCATGCGGGCGTTCAAATCGCCGGTGATGTCGTTGCCCTCGGCGTCGTCGAAGGCTGCGTTCTGGACCTGGTAGTGATCGATGCCATCGGGCACGAAGGACAGTGATTTCTGGAAGGTGCCGCCCATGATGTTGTCGGCGATGACGTCGCGGCGTACGGCCATGTTGAGCGCCTCGCGCACCCTGGGGTCGGCGGTGGGATGGCCGTCGCGATGGTTGAACACGTAGTAGTAGCTGCCCAGGTAGGTGGCCATGTGGGTGGCCTCGGGGATCTCTTCCTTCAACAGCGGATACATGCTCGAGGAATACTCGCGCATGATGTCCAGCTCGCCCGCGCGAAAGCGCGAGACGCCGGCGTTGCGATCCTCGATGGTGTGGTAGCGCACGCCGTCCAGCGCCACCTGGTCGGCCTCGTAGTACTCGGGGTTCTTGACCGTGGTGATGCGTGACTGGGAGATCCACTCGGTAGGGGTAAAGGCGCCATTGGTGACGATGTGCTCGAGATCCACGTACTCCTTGCCGTACTGCTCGAAGGTGTGCTGCGGCTGTGGGTAGGCGGTGTAGTGGGTCAACAGCTGCAGGAAGTAAGGCGTGGACTGGTTCAGCTGGACGACCAGAGTGCGGCCATCGTCGCGGCTTTCCACACCCAGTTCTTCCAGTGCAAGCTCGCCGGTGTTGACCTCCCGGGCATTGACCAGCGGATACAGCATGTAGGCGTACTTGGAAGCGTTGGCCGGGTCCAGCAGGTGGCGCCAGCCGAACACGAAGTCCTCGGCGGTGACCGGTTCGCCGTCGGACCAGCGGGCATCCTCGCGCAGGCTGAAGGTCCAGGTCTTGCCGTCCTCGGAGACCTGCCAGTCGCTGGCCATGCCGGGCAGGACTTTACCTTCCGGAGACTTTTTGACCAGGCCCTCGTAGACGTCCATCAGGATCTGGGATTCCCAGATACCGCCCGAGATCTGGGAGGTGTCGAAGGAGGCGAGTTCGCCGGTGACGCCCAGGTCGAGAGTCTCGGCCATGGCCGGTGCGGCGATGACGGCAGCCAGTGTGGACAGGGTCAGGCCAGAGGCCAGCCCTAGCTGGCGCACCCAGCGAGGACGGATCGCGATCATGTCAGTTCCTTGTTGATGTTGGCATTGTTGTGGCGGGCAGGGCCGTTGGTAGCGCCTGCGGCTAGCCTGAGAAGGTCGCACAAGGTGTACGACATCGGCTAAGCCCGCTTAGTCGCTAATGACCATCGCGCTGAGTCGCTGGTGCTGTCCAGACGAAAATTTTCATAGCGTCTTGCGTTTCGTCGATAGCCCGGCGCGAGCCCTTTTGCCATGAGGGGTGGCCGCCCTGGTCAGGATGACGGGGTTAGACGTTTTGGCTACAATGCTCCCCCTTTATCGCGTTGCCCCTGGCGACGTTCGACCAAAGCCCATTTCACGTGCCCTGGCCGCCCTGTGGCGAGGGACAACACAAGGCGAGCACCATGTTGGAAACCAATCCGATTCACAACCAGATCAAGGACCTGTCTGAGCGGACAGATGTTCTTAGGGGGTATCTTTGACTATGCCGAAAAGAAAGATCGGCTAGAAGAAGTGACCCGCGAGCTCGAGGATCCGGCGGTCTGGAACGACCCGGACTACGCTCAGAAGCTCGGTAAGGAGCGCGCCTCGCTGGAGCTGGTGGTCGCCACCATCGACGAGCTGGACCAGGGGCTCGGCGACAGCCGTGACCTGCTGGAACTGGCCGAGATGGAAGACGACGAAGCGACCGTGGCGGAAGTTGAGAAGGAGCTTGATTCGCTTCAGGCCAATCTCGAGAAGCTTGAGTTTCGTCGCATGTTCTCCGGTGAGATGGACGAGAACAGCGCGTACCTGGACATTCAGGCAGGCTCTGGCGGCACCGAGGCTCAGGATTGGGCCAACATGCTGTTGCGTATGTATCTGCGCTGGGCCGAGGCCCACGGTTTCAAGGCCGAGATCACTGAGCTGTCTGCCGGTGAAGTGGCGGGGATCAAGTCGGCGACGGTGCATATTCAGGGCGAGTACGCCTTTGGCTGGCTGCGCACCGAGACCGGCGTACACCGCCTGGTGCGCAAGAGTCCGTTTGACTCTGGCGGTCGCCGCCACACCTCGTTTGCGTCGGTGTTTCTGTCGCCTGAAATCGACGACAGCTTCGAGATCGAGATCAATCCGGCGGACCTGCGGGTCGACACCTATCGCTCCAGTGGCGCCGGTGGTCAGCACGTCAACACCACCGACTCAGCGGTGCGCATCACCCATGAGCCGTCCGGCGTGGTGGTGTCCTGCCAGAGCCAGCGTAGCCAGCACGCCAACCGCGACTTCGCCATGAAGCAGTTGAAGGCGAAGCTGTGGGAGCTGGAGATGCAGAAGCGCAACGCCGCCAAGCAGGAAGCGGAAGACTCCAAGGCCGACATCGGCTGGGGCAGCCAGATTCGCTCCTATGTGCTGGATGACCAGCGCATCAAGGATCTGCGTACCGGCGTGCAGTCCAGCAACTGCGACAAGGTGCTCGACGGCGACCTCGACCAGTACATCGTCGCCAGCCTCAAGCAGGGGCTCTAAGCGACCGTCGACGCCGCCACCCAGCCCCAGGCGCTCGTGCCTGGGGCCTTTCGCCACCATCATTCATGGGTCCCTGCCGGGACCATCCGGGAAGGTCGCTCGTTGGCCTTCCCCTTCGTGACAGAGACGACTAGCCATGGCCCAACAGGATACGCCTTCCCCTCAGGACGCCGCCGCCGAAGAAAACCGTCTGATCGCGGAACGCCGCGCCAAGCTTGCCGCCCGTCGCAAGCTGGCCGAGGCCGAAGGTGGCAGTGCTTTTCCCAATAACTTTCGCCGTGACAGCCTGGCGGCCGAACTCGATGCCGAGCTTGGCGACAAGGACAAGGAAGCGCTGGAATCGCTGGGGCGTGAGGCGGCCGTGGCCGGGCGCATCATGCGCAAGCGTGGTCCCTTCATCGTGATTCAGGATGTCAGCGGCCAGATTCAGCTCTACGTCGACAAGAAGGGGCTCGATCCCGCCCTGCTCGAGGACATCAAGAGCTGGGACATCGGCGACATCGTGGCTGGCCATGGCCCGGTGCACAAATCCGGCAAGGGCGACCTGTACGTGATGATGCGTGAGGCCAAGCTCCTGACCAAGAGCCTGCGTCCGCTGCCGGACAAGTTCCACGGCCTGACCGACATGGAAGCGCGCTACCGCCAGCGCTATGTCGACCTGATCATGAACCCGGACTCGCGTCGGGTGTTCGAGACTCGCGCCGGCATCATCAGCGCCATGCGCCGCTTCTTCGAGGATCGCGGCTTCATGGAGGTGGAAACCCCGATGCTGCAGCCGATTCCCGGTGGGGCCACCGCGCGTCCCTTCGTTACCCACCATAATGCGCTGGACATCGACATGTACCTGCGTATCGCGCCGGAGCTTTATCTCAAGCGCCTGGTGGTAGGCGGCTTCGAGCGAGTCTTCGAGATCAACCGTAACTTCCGCAACGAAGGGCTTTCCACCCGCCACAACCCTGAGTTCACCATGGTCGAGTTCTACTGGGCCTACGTGGACTACCAGGCGTTGATGGACCTGACCGAAACCATGCTGCGGGAGATCGCTCAGAAGGTGCTGGGCACCACCACCCTGACTTACCAGGGTTCCACCTACGATCTCGGTCAGCCGTTCGTGCGCATGACCCTGCGTGAGGCGATTCTGGCCCACGGCGAGGGCATCGAGGCAGCGGACATCGACGAACTCGAGCCTGCCCGCGCCCTGGCCGGCCGACTGGGTATCAAGGTCAAGGACGGCTGGGGGCTTGGCAAGCTGCAGACCGAGATCTTCGAGGAAGTGGCCGAGTCGCGTCTGGATCAGCCGACCTTCATCACCGAATATCCGGCGGAGGTGAGCCCGTTGGCACGCCGCAACGACGCCAACCCGTTCGTCACCGATCGCTTCGAGTTCTTCGTCGGCGGCCGCGAGATTGCCAATGGATTCTCGGAGCTCAATGATGCCGAGGACCAGGCCGAGCGCTTCCGTGCCCAGGCTGCCGAGAAGGATGCCGGCGATCTGGAGGCAATGTACTACGACGCCGACTACGTGCGCGCACTGGAAGTCGGGCTGCCGCCCACCGCTGGTGAGGGTATCGGGATTGACCGTCTGGTCATGCTGTTCACCGACAGCCCGTCGATTCGCGACGTGCTGCTGTTCCCGGCCATGCGCCCGGAAGCCGGCGACGCGTGAACCAAACGGGCGGCCGCTGGGAGCCTTTCCGAGCGGCCGCAGGCGAAACCGCGCCGCAGCGGCCGGGTTTTATTGGCAAGGGACGCCCATAGCACCCATAATGGCTGCGATTCGAGACTGCGATTCGACGTCGAGGAGATCGCGATGAAACTGCTCAACCGCTCCGCACTGAGCGTCAGACCCACCCAGCACTTTGTTGACTGGATCAATGCCCTGGAACCGACCATGGGCGATGACGATCTCAACCTGTCCGACGTCGACCGCGAGAGTACGGTCTACCTGATTCCAGAAATGGATACTCCCGAGGCGTTGGAAGCCTTCGTTCGCGAGCGATATCTCGAGGTGCTCGAGAACGAGCTGCGCGCCTGGGAAGAGGACGAGCGGCAGTGGCCTGAATCGCTGGACTGGGCACTGTTCCAGCGTTTCCTTCAAGTCGAGCACAGCTATCTGGCCATCGATCTGGATAGCGAGGCGGCGCTTGAAATCTCCGAGGTTGACGACGAGTTGCTGGCCGACCTCGAACAGGACTGAGCTCGGCACCCAGCGGCAGGCCTGCTTGCCGCATGTGCAACGCGCCTCTTTGCTGACAGGACCGGCCCAGGCCGGTCCTGTCAGCGTTCGCGTTGGTTCCCCATGACGCCCCAGGACGGGACGATACCTGCATGAGTCGACTGTTCTCTACCCGTGACGGCGACGATGGCCTGCCCGGGCCGGAACGTCGTCTGGCGGTCATCGCCCTGGTGTTGGGCACCTTGATGGCGGTGGTCGACACCACCATGATCAATATCGCGCTGCCCTCCATGGCTCGCGATCTCGGCGTGTCGGACGCCCGTGCCGTATGGATCACCAACCTGTTTCAGGTGGTCTGCGCGGCGATGCTGCTGGTATTTGCAGCGGCCAGCGAGCTGCTCAGTCGGCGCAAGGTCTACGTCGCCGGGCTGTCGCTGTTTGTGCTGGCCGCCCTGGGCAGCGCGCTGTCGCCTAACTTCGAGACCCTGCTGGTGTTTCGTGCCTTGCAAGGCATTGGAGCCGCAGCCACGTTGTCCATCGGGCCAAGCCTGTACCGCTCGATTTTCCCCTCGCGCCTGTTGGGTAGCGCACTTGGCCTGTCGTCGCTGGTGGTGGCCGGTGGCTATGCTGCAGGTCCTTCTATCGGCGGGCTGGTACTGTCGGTGGCCAACTGGCCATGGCTGTTTGCGCTGAACGTGCCGTTGGGGATCGCCGCGGCCTTCATGGCGTGGAAGGCGCTGCCCAGGGAGACTCGCCGCGAGGGAAGCTTCGATGGACCTGGCGCGCTGGCGTCCATGGCCATGCTGGCGGGGTTGTTCATGGCCATGGATGCCATTGGCCATCGTGCGCCGATGCTGGATATCGCGTTGTGGCTGGCAGTGACGCTGGGGTCTGCGTGGGCCTTCATCCATCGCCAGGGGCGAGCGCCGCATCCGCTGCTGCCGCTGGGACTGTTTCGCGAGCCACGCTTCAGCCTGGCCGTGTCGGCCCAGGGTACGGCCTTTATCGGCCAGGGGCTGACCTTCGTCGCGCTGTCGTTTCTGTATCAGCAGCAGATGGGCTACTCGGCCCTGCACACCGCCTGGTTGTTCACTCCCTGGCCACTGACCATCATGATTGTCGGTCCGTTGGCCGGGCGTCTGGCAGATCGCTTCAATCCCGGTCTGGTCGCTAGTGTCGGCCTTGCCGTACTGCTGGTGGGGTTGCTCAGCCTGGCCAGCCTGGACAGCGATGCGACGGCCCTCGATAGCCTATGGCGCACGGCCCTGTGTGGCGCTGGCTTTGGCCTGTTTCAGCCGCCTAACAATCGTGAGTTGATGACCAGCGTGCCGAAGTCTCGCAGTGCCAACGCCTCTGGCGTGATGAGTACCACCCGCACGGTGGGGCAGTCGCTGGGGGTGGCGTTGGTGGGCCTGTGTCTGGCGGTCGGTGCGGGGGTTCAGCAGTCGTTGTGGGTGGGCGCTGCCACCACCTTGCTGGCGCTGGTGATCAGCCTGGTGCGACTGCCGATGGCCCAGCGTGCGTACCGTATCGCCCGAGAAGAAAAGAAGGCGGCCCGCCGCGAGGCATCAGGTCAAGCTTAGTCAGCCAGGCTGTGAACGCGTACAATGGCATAGTACTGAGGACAGCCCGCAAGGTTTGTCGTGCCTTCGCGACAATCATGCAGGGGTGCGTCGAATTGACGTCCATCGTAGCCATGTTTGCCGTCTCTACCGAGGCAATGACAAGAGATTTCATCATGAGTATTCAGGCGACCATTGAACACAAGCTCGCGGCTCTCGAACCCACCGAAATGGTGGTCGAGAATGAAAGCCACATGCATAGCGTGCCGCCGAATTCGGAAACCCACTTCAAGGTGACGCTGGTGTCTGAGCGTTTCGCCGGCCTGATGCCGGTCAAGCGTCACCAGCAGATCTACTCGTTGCTGGCCGATGAGCTGTCCGGCCCGGTGCATGCCCTGGCCCTCCACCTCTACACCCCTGGCGAGTGGCAGAGCCGTGGCGCGGCACGCCCTGACTCGCCCAACTGCATGGGTGGCTCGCGCTCGTGACGCCTGAGCCGACACGACTGGCCTATCTGGATGCCATGGGGTTGACCGCTTGGGTCGCCCGGTATCAGTTTCCCAATGCGCGGGAAACCGAGGTCTGTGACTGGCCTGAGCTGGAGCCTCAGCAGCCGCCGGAAACGGGGGCCCGAGGCTTGCACGCGCTGTTGGATGAGGTGCCTGCAGCGCGCAGCCACGAAGCTGCCCAGGACAGCAGCGTCGCCGTCGCGGCGGCGTCCACTGCCCAGGCGCCGTCTCCAGAGCCGTCTCAGCCTGCAGCGCCGGTCGCCCGCAAGGCGAGAGCACTGCTGGGCGATATGGTGCCTGATGATGAGGCGACCAGCGCCATACCGGCACTGGACAGCGAAGAAGAGGGTGTCGAGGACGCCGAGCCGCTGCGCTTTGTCTGCCAGGTGGCCTGTCTCGATGGACGCTGGTTGTTGTTGGTGGCCCAGCAGGCGCCGTTGGGCGTGGAGCATCAGCGGCTGCTGTTCAACATTCTGCACTGCAGTGGAGTGACGGCCGAGCAGCGTCCGGTATTCGAGACGCTGACCTGGCCTCTGGCGGAAGGGTTGCCGGTCAGGCGTCCTCTGGAAGAGGCTCGTCAAGGGCTCAAGGCCTTCGTGGCTGGTCGAGCCCGGCGGGGCTGGGCGCCTGAACGCGTGCTGGTATTCGGCCACGAAGACGCCTTGATGCAGGTCCTGGGTGAAGCTGGGCAGGCTGCCGGCGCCGAACCGACAGCGGCCGGCGAACCAGGGCATTCCAGCACCCTGGCACTCCCCCAATGGAGTGGGCCAGGCCTTGATGAGCTGCTGACCAGTGCGACGGCCAAGCGCCGTTTGTGGGTATCGAGTGCCGACTGGCAAGCCCTATGGCAACAGGGCCGCGAGGCATGACGACCGGATCCGCCGGGCGGGGTGCTGGGCAGCAGCCTGGACGGGACACCGAGCCCTTCGTGGTGCGCCAGTTGAGGCCTGATGACCTGGCTGCTCTCGAGGCTCTCGAGGCGTCCCAGACCCATCGACTGTCTCGGCCACAGGCCCTTGAGCAGGCCTTCGTCGATGAGCAGCGCCTGCTGCTGGGAGTCGAGGATAGCAACGGAGGTCTAGCCGCCTACGCGCTGGTGTCGCGGCTGCCCTTTGAAGCCGAACTGGAGGCCATACTGGTGGCCACAGATGCGCGGCGCCAGGGGCTCGGTCGTTTGTTGCTGTCGCAGTTGGTAGAGCAAGCAAGAGATTGGGGGGCAGAAAGGCTGCTGCTGGAAGTCCGCGCGGATAACGCTGAGGCGATCGCCCTCTATCGTGCGCTCGGCTTCACCCAGGATGGGCTGCGTCGCGCTTACTATGCTGCTCACTGCGCCGCCCACGAGCCGGGTGGTGAACGCGTCGACGCGGTGCTGATGTCGTTGACGCTGGCCTAAGCGCGCGAGATGCAAGGGGCTCTCTTTAAGGGCCTCTCTTCAAGGGGCTCTCTTCAAGGGCTCCTCTTGGAGCCCTCGGATCGGGCGGTGTGGCTTATGGTGCTTAGATCGCGGTGCTTAGATCGTGGTGCCTGGATGGTGATGCTTAGACGCTGTGCGCCGGTGCTGGCTGCGTGCTGCCCTGTTCTGCATCCACGTCGTCGAGTTGGCCCAGGATAGCCGTCAGACGGCGCTCCCACTCCTCACGCTCCTGCTTCAGTCGAGCGTTTTCCTCGCGCAACTCCTCAGCTTCCAGTTTCAGCAATTCCAGGGCCTCCAGCGCGCTGGTGACCTTCTTTTCGAGTTGGTTGAAGAGTTCCGTGCTCATCCTCGTCTCCTGACATGACGTGGGGTGAGGGCGCAACGCGCGCCCCGATGGCACGAGCGTAACGCCGAGTTCGTCGGTGGACAAGCGTCGCGACGCGGCGACGCTGTCTGATAGAGAGTGCCAGCATCCTTCCTGGGCACAGCGCACTGGTCGAGAGGCCCGGAAAGCACGTCGCAAGGGGCGGTAAGAGGGCTCAGCTCGACGTCGTATGACGCCGATAGAGTCGCCCAAAACTGTCGCCCGCCTTGACCTCCCGGTGTAGATGCCAGTGCTTCGGTACGCTCAGCTCCAGTCCGCTTTCCACCTCGACATAGATCCAGGCATCGTCGGTCAGCCAGCCTTGCTCCAGCGCAGCACAGCAGGGTTCGGCCAGTGCCTGGCGGAAGGGCGGGTCGATAAACGCGATGTCAAACGGTACCTCGGGCGGGTTCGAGAGCATCGTCAAGGTATCTTGAGTGATCACCTCGGCGCTGCTGATGGAGAGCGTGGCCAGGTTGTCGTTGATGGCCTTGGCGACCTGGCCATCACGCTCGACGAAGGTGGCGGCCCTGGCGCCGCGTGATAGCGCTTCCAGGCCCAGGGCGCCGGTGCCGGCGAACAGGTCCAGCACTCGCTTGCCGTAGAGCGTACCGCCAAGCCAGTTGAACAGCGTTTCGCGCACGCGATCGGGCGTCGGGCGCAGGCCTGGTTTGTCGAGGACTGGCAGCAGTCGGCGTCGGTGGTCGCCACCGATGATACGCAGCTGGCCAGGGGCGCGGCCTGTGGCTGCTGTTTTGGCGCCGGGACGGGGGCGCGGTCGAGAAGGGCGATGTCGGCTCATGGCGAGAGATTTTACCCGTGCCGAGTGGCTGCGTCATGCCAAGGACGGCCTCAGCGTCATCTTTGTTCGTCGGGTGGTGGTTGGGTTGGACCTTGAACGGCGCATAAAGCCGCTGACAGGTCCGCCAGTGAGTTCGACAGCCTGCCTTGCGAGTCCACAGAAGACGGGCAGGGTGGTAGGATGTGGCGGTTCGTTCACCGGCTGAGGCGGCAGGTCATCCATGTTCGGTATTTTCAAGCGCAAGAAGAAGCAGTCGGGTGAAACACCCGTTGAGGATCAGCAGTCACAGGACCTGGCATCCCGCGAGGAAGAGACGCGGTCGAGCGAGGGTCCTGCTGAGACGCCGGATCACGCTGAGTCGTCCCCCGATGCGGCACCTCGGGCTGATGAGGAAAGGTCGACTCCGGCCGCTGAGCACGGGGCAGACTCGGATGTCACATCGGCGCAACAGCACAGCGAGTCTCAGCAGCAAGCAGCTGGCGAGCCTGCCGAGGCGCTGGTGCCGGAGCCCATCGAGCCTGACGCCTTGCGTGAGGCCAGCCCCTCGCAGGCCGAGCCCGAGGCCGCAGCCACGCCTGCGGCCCAACCAGAGCGCGAGCCGGGTGCTGAGACAGGGGCTGAGACAGGGGTTGAGACAGGGGTTGAGACAGCGGCTGGGCAAAAGACCGAGCGAGATCTTCAGGCAGCGTCGGAGGCCTCCGAAACAAGGACGCCTGCCGCTGATGCCGCTCCCCAGCGACCCGTCGAGACCGAAGCGGGGCACGAGAATGCGCCGACGGTCGAGGCGTCGCCAGAGCCAGAGCTAGAGCCCTCCTCTCAGCGTCTCGAGCACGCCGAGGTCATCGAGCCCAACCGCTCCAGCGGGCCTGCGCTGCAGGAAAAGCCGAGGGTCGCGGCTGCCGATAAAGGTGCAGAGAAAAAGGGGTGGTTTGCCCGCATGCGGGCGGGGCTGGGCAAGACCCGGGCCAATCTTAGCGATGGGCTGGCCGACCTGTTCATGGGGGCCAAGCAGATCGATGACGACCTCATCGAGGATATCGAAACCCAGCTGCTGATGGCGGATGTAGGGATCGAGGCGACCAGTGAGATTATCGAGGCACTGACCGAGCGAGTGTCGCGCAAGGAGCTGAAGGATCCCGAGGCGCTGTATCGTGCCCTGCAGCAGGAGCTGGCCAGTATGCTGGGGGCGGTCAGCGATCCGCTGACCCTGACCACGGAAGATGGCGGACCCTTTGTGATTCTCGTGGTGGGCGTCAACGGGGTGGGCAAGACCACCACCATCGGCAAGTTGACCCAGCGCTTCCAGCGCGAGGGCAAGAGCGTGATGCTGGCGGCGGGAGATACCTTCCGTGCCGCCGCGGTCGAGCAGCTCAAGGTCTGGGGCGAGCGCAACAGCGTTCCCGTGGTGGCTCAGCACACTGGTGCCGACAGTGCCTCGGTCATCTACGACGCGGTGGCCGCTGCGCGGGCTCGCGGAGTCGACGTGCTGATCGCCGATACGGCGGGCCGTCTGCACAACAAGTCCCACCTGATGGAAGAGCTGAAAAAGGTTCACCGCGTGATGGGCAAGCTGGATGCCAATGCGCCCCATGAGGTCATGCTGGTACTGGATGCAGGCACTGGCCAGAACGCTCTGTCCCAGGCGGCGACCTTCAACGAGGCCGTGCCGGTCAGCGGGATTACTCTGACTAAGCTCGATGGCACCGCCAAGGGCGGCGTCATCTTTGCCCTGGCGAAGCAACTCAAGACGCCGATTCGTTTTATCGGTGTCGGCGAGAGCCTCGATGACCTGCGACCGTTCAAGGCAGAGGATTTTGTCGATGCCTTGTTTGATCGTCGCTCGAGTGACGGCGACGAATGATCGCCTTCGAGCACGTCGGCAAGCGCTATGGAGGGCGCTTCGAGGCGCTCTCCAATATCGACTTCCGTGTTTCCCGCGGAGAAATGGTGTTTCTCACCGGGCATTCCGGGGCCGGCAAGAGCTCGTTGCTGCGTTTGATCATGCGCCTGGAGCGCCCGAGTCGAGGGCGCGTGCTGGTGGCCGGACACGACATCGACAAGCTGCACTCGAGCCAGCTGCCCTTCTACCGGCGTCAGATTGGTGTGGTGTTTCAGGATCACCAGCTGCTGTTTGATCGCTCCATCTATCACAATGTGGCGCTGCCGCTGGAAATCCGCGGACTACCGCCGCGAGATACGGCTCGACGTGTGCGTGCCGCCCTCGACAAGGTCGGCCTGTTGCACCGTGAGAAGGCCTTGCCGATCGAATTGTCCGGTGGTGAGCAGCAGCGTGTTGGAATCGCCCGTGCCGTCGTCAACAAGCCGGCCCTGCTGCTGGCCGACGAACCCACCGGTAATCTGGACCCCCAGTTATCCGCTGACATCATGGGCTTGTTCGAAGATTTCCATCGCATCGGCACCACCGTGATGATTGCCAGCCACGACCTGGCACTGATTGCGCGCCTGCGTCACCGGACCCTGCGCCTGAGCGAGGGACGGCTGGTGGGTGATGAGGAGGCTGCGTGAGTCTGGATCCCCCCCGTAGAAGAGCGGCCACGCCGCGCAGCACTGGAGCCCGCAGTCGGGGTGCCGCCAGGTCGGACCGACCAGCCGGTCGAACCGCGGGTACGCCGGCCCAGGGTGGTGCCCGTCAGCAGTCCGCCAGGCCGCAAGGACAGTGGCGGTCATGGCTGCGTCATCACCGGGCCATGTGCCTCGACAGCCTGCGCCGGCTGATTCGCCAGCCGGTGGGCAGCCTGCTGACCATGCTGGCCATCGCCATTGCCTTGGTGCTCCCTAGTGCGCTGTGGCTATCCCTGGACAGTGCCAAGCTGGTCGATGCAGAGCTCGATGCCAGCGCCACCTTGACCGCTTATCTGGACAAGAGCGTGGATGAGGCCCAGGCCCAGCGTATTCTCGAGGCCATAGAGGCACAGTCGAATATCGCCAGTACGCGCTTGATTACCGCGGCTGAGGGCATGGCGGAGTTCCAGCAGGCGCTTGGTCTTGACGACGCGCTGGCCCGACTCGAGACCAATCCACTGCCCGCTTCGGTGGTGATATCGCCGCAGTCGCCGTCACCCGAGGCAATGACGGCGTTGTCCGAACGGCTGACGGCCATGCCGGGCATTGCGGAGGTACGCCTTGATCTGGCCTGGATCGAACGCTTGCGGCAGTTGGCCGAGGTGGGACGGCGTGTCACGCTGGCGTTAGGCGTACTGTTCGGACTGGGGGTGTTGCTGGTGGTCGGCAACACGATCCGGCTGGCGGTGGAGAATCGCCGCAAGGAAATCGAAGTGGTGACGCTGATTGGTGCCACCCATGCCTTCGTGCGCCGCCCGTTCCTTTACAGCGGTGCCTGGTATGGGCTCGGCGGTGGCCTGCTGGCCTGGGCATTGCTCACCCTTGGCAGTGACTGGCTGTCAGCCCCGGTAGCGTCGCTGGCTGCGAGCTATGGGGCACACTACCAGCTGCCCGCGCTGGGGGCGGCTGGTTCTACAATATTGCTGAGTTGTAGTACACTATTGGGCTGGTTAGGTGCCTGGATCGCCGTCAGTCGTCATCTGGCGGGCATCAAGCCCCGCTAGGTCATCACGTTGCGCACGGTCATCTCATAGCGCACGTGAGTCGTCAGCGAAGCCTGAGGCGCCACCAGGTGGTTTCGTCGGATGCACCCTGAAGGGCTATACGACGAAAGGGGAACTTTTTGAGCGTGTGTTTCTCCAAGGTGCATTCGAAATCTTGTTGGTCTTCGAGGAGACAATCTGCACATGAGCAACAGTCTTCTGCCGGTGGGTCATCTATCACCGGGGCACGACCTGAACGGCTACATTCAAGCCGTCAACCGCATTCCCCTGCTGACGGTGGAAGAAGAGCAGGATCTGGCCCATCGCCTCCAACAGGAAGGTGATCTGGAAGCCGCCCGCCGTCTGGTCATGTCCCATCTTCGTTTTGTCGTGCACATCGCACGCAGTTACTCCGGCTATGGGCTTCCCCAGGCTGACCTGATTCAGGAAGGTAATGTTGGCCTGATGAAGGCGGTCAAGCGTTTCGATCCGACCCAGGGCGTCAGGCTGGTGTCCTTCGCCGTGCACTGGATCAAGGCGGAAATCCACGAGTTCGTGCTGCGCAACTGGCGCATCGTCAAGATCGCCACCACCAAGGCCCAGCGCAAGTTGTTCTTCAACCTGCGTGGTGCCAAGAAGCGTCTGGCCTGGCTGAACAGCGACGAAGTCGATGCGATTGCCAAGGATCTGGACGTCAAGCCAGAGGTGGTGCGGGAAATGGAAGGCCGGCTGGCCTCCCACGATGCCGGCTTCGATGCTGCTCCGTCCGATGACGAGGAAAGCGCGTATCAGGCCCCGGTGCATTATCTGGATGATGCCAGCCAGGATCCGGCGACTCAGCTTGAGGACAGCGACTGGGAAGAAGACGCCACCCGTCGCCTGCAAGGGGCGCTGGCGGACCTGGATGAGCGTTCCCGGGATATCCTGACCCAGCGCTGGCTAGCCGAGAACAAGGCGACGCTGCACGAGCTGGCGGACGTCTATGGGGTATCGGCTGAGCGGATTCGTCAGCTTGAGAAAAACGCCATGAAGAAGATTCGTGAGCGTCTTGGCGATGCCCTGGCTGCCTAAGCGGCGGTAGGGGAGGTCCCTTCGGCACTGGCCTGAACGCAAGCCTGAACGCAAGCTATGTTCAGCAGCAGTGCCAGCCCACGAAAAGAAGCGCCCGAACCGTCAGGTTCGGGCGCTTTGCGTAAAGACCGGTCCGTTCGCGGCAGCCCTCAGAATCAGGCAGGCACCGCGCTGTCTCTGAGCAACTGAGACGACAGCGCAGGCCACTGATCTTCCCAGTACTCGGTGGGACGGTGGCGATAGTCGCTGCGCACGTACTGGGCGATACGCCCCTCGATCTGTGCTGTCAGTAGATTCGCGCTGGCGCTCGCCGGCATGGCCAGGCGACGTCCCTCACGAAGTTCCGCCTCGCGGAGTACCTGCTTGAACTGGGTTTCCAGGCGCTCGAACAGCTGGTGAATGCGCAGGCGTAGCCTGGCGGTTTCACCGGTCAGTACATCGCCGCCGAGCAGGCGCGACAGTCCGGGGTTCTTCTCGGCAAAGGCCAGCACCAGGGTCATGATCTGATGGCAGCGTGGCAGCGCCTCCTGCTGCTCGTCGAGGATACGCGTGATGCGTTCAAACAAGGTTTCCTCGATAAAGCTGATCAGACCTTCATACATCCTGGCCTTGCTCGGAAAGTGGCGATAGAGCGCGGCTTCCGAGACGCCCACCTGTCGGGCCAGGGCAGCAATGGTGATGCGCTTGCCGCTGTCTTCCTCCAGCATCAGGGCCAGGGCCTGCAGAATCTGGTCCCGCCGGCTTGGGGTGTTTTCCTGCGTCATGGTGTCGAGTTCTTTATCGTTGATGGCCCGCCAGGCTATCCGGCGGGCGAGTTCCCTTGCGATTCGACGATCTGGCTGGCGAACCGCATCTTCCTTGCGTGTCAGTCTTGTTGGCGCCGCTGGGCGGTATCAGTCAGGTGCGTGGTTGGTGATCAGGGTGCCGACGCCGGCATTGGTGAAAATTTCCAGCAGGGTGGCGTGGGGCACGCGGCCATCGACGATATGGGCGCTGACCACGCCGCCCTTTACCGCATCCAGCGCGCAGCGGATCTTGGGCAGCATACCACCATGAATGGTGCCATCGGCGATCAATTCGTCGACCTGCGCGGTAGACAACCCTGTCATCACCTCGCCGTCACGGTTCATCAGGCCTGCCACATTGGTCAGCAGCATCAGCTTTTCAGCACCCAGTGCTTCGGCCACCTTTCCCGCGACCAGGTCGGCGTTGATATTGTAGCTATGGCCTTCGCCATCGACGCCGATAGGGGCGATGACGGGAATGAAGTCCCGCGCGGCCAGCATTTCGATCAGGTCCGTGGAGACATGCTCCACTTCACCCACGTGGCCGATATCGATGATTTCTGGAGCGGTCATTTCCGGGCTCTGGTGTTCCACCTTGAGCTGGCGAGCCCGAATCTGCGCGCCGTCCTTGCCGGTGAGGCCGATGGCCTTGCCGCCGCACTGGTTGATCTGATTGACGATGTCCTTGTTGACCAGGCCGCCCAGCACCATTTCCACCACGTCCATGGTCTCGGCGTCGGTCACCCGCATGCCACCGACAAAGCGTGACTCGATGTTGAGCTTCGCCAGCAACTCGCCGATCTGAGGGCCTCCGCCGTGGACCACGACGGGGTTGATCCCTACTTCCTTCATCAACACCATGTCCCGTGCGAAGGAGTCGATAAGGGCATCTTCGGTCATGGCGTTGCCGCCGTACTTGACCACTACGGTCTTGCCGGAAAACTTCTGGATGTAGGGGAGGGCCTCAGAGAGGACCTCCACCACCAGGCGCGGATCGTGAGCCTGTTCGCTCATTGGCGTAGTGTCTCCTGCGGGTTCAGTTCGGAAGGGTGAGCGAGGCGTCTACCGCCGCCAGAGCCTTGGCAAAACGCTCGCGAATGCGTGCCAGGGCATCACCATCATTGCCCTCGAAACGCAGCACCAGCATCGGCGTGGTGTTCGACGCGCGGCACAGGCCCCAGCCGTCAGCGTAGTCCACACGGATGCCATCGAGGGTAGTCTTGACGCCGTCGTCACCGAAATCCCCCTCCCGAGCCAGGCGATCGACCAGATCGAACTTGGTCTCGTCGGTCACTTCGATATTGATCTCCGGCGTGCTGATGTTCTGCGGATAGCGATCAAAGAAAGTGTCGGCGTCACCGTCGAAGCGGGACAGGATTTCGAGCAGGCGGGCCGCGCCGTAGAGACCGTCGTCAAAGCCGTACCAGCGCTCCTTGAAGAAGATGTGGCCGCTCATCTCGCCGGCCAGCAGGGCGCCGGTTTCCTTCATGCGAGCCTTGATCAGAGAATGACCGGTCCGCCACATCTCAGGCGTGCCGCCGGCTTGCTCGATCACCTCGATCAGCTTGCCGGTGCACTTGACGTCGAAGATGACGCGGGCGTCCGGATTGCGGCTCAGCATGTCTTCGGCAAAGGCCATCAGCAGGTGGTCGGGGTAGATCAGTCGCCCCTTGGGGGTGATCACACCCAGGCGATCGCCATCGCCGTCGAAGGCCAGGCCGATATCGGCGCCGTGCTCGGCCACTGCCTTGATCAGGTCCTTGAGGTTTTCTGGCTTGCCCGGATCCGGGTGATGGTTCGGGAAGGTGCCATCGATCTCATCAAACAGGGGGATGGTGTCAGCGCCCAGTGCCTTGACCAGCTGTGGGCCAAGCTCACCTGCGACACCGTTGCCACAGTCGACCACCGCCTTGATCTTGCCGGATACCGAAACGTCACCAAGGATGCGTGCGAGATAGGCCTCGCGAACGTCCTGCTCGGAGACCTGGCCCTGACCTGAACGCAGATCACCGTTCTCAAGACGCGTGTAGAGCGCGGTGATCGCGTCGCCGGACAGCGTCTCGCCGCCAAGGACCATCTTCAGACCGTTGTAATCCGGCGGGTTGTGGCTGCCGGTCAACATGACCCCGGAACTGGTGCCGTCGAGAGTATGGGTCGCGAAATACAGCACCGGGGTCGGCACCATGCCGATGTCGATGACATCGCAGCCGCTGGCGGTGAGGCCGCGGGTCAGGGCCTGGATCAGTCGGGGGCCGGACAGCCGCCCGTCACGGGCGACGACCACCCGGGTTTCCCCGCGGTCCTGGGCCTCGCTGCCGATGGCCTGGCCAATGGCTTCGACCCCCGCCTCGGTCAGGGTGTCGTCGACGATGCCGCGAATGTCATAGGCACGAAAGATCGTGGAAGGTACGTGTGTCATGGGCAGGTCCTTTCCTTTTGACGTAGCGCTGGGTCAGGTGAGTCGCGATCAGTGACGGCCAGAACTGCCGAAGCCGCCATCACCGCGCAGGCTGGCGGAGAAGTCGTCGACCACTTCCAGGTTGGCTTGAACCACCGGCACCAGCACGTACTGGGCGAGGCGTTCAAAGGGTTCCAGGGTGAAGGAGCGGTCCGAGCGGTTCCACACGGACACCATCAGTTCGCCCTGGTAGTCAGAGTCGATCAGGCCGACCAGATTGCCGAGCACGATCCCGTGCTTGTGGCCGAGGCCAGAGCGCGGCAGGATCAACCCGGCCAGTGCCGGGTCGGCAATGTGGATGGCGAGGCCGGTACGCACCAGCTCGCAGTCTCCTGGCGCCAGCGTCAACGGCGCATCGAGCAGCGCATGCAGGTCCATGCCGGCGGAGCCTTCAGTGGCATAGCGCGGCATGCGGTCCTTGATGCGCTCGTCGAGTATCCTGACCGCCATGGTGGGGCGAGTGGTTGTGCTGGACATGCAAAATCCTTGAGTCGTGAGAGCGCTTCCGGCCCCCGTGTTGAGCGTAGTGCAGCGACCGCATGGTCGGCCGCAGTGATACAGTGCCACGGCACCGCTCGACCGGCGCGAAGTGTCAGTCGTGGTGCTGGCGAGCGGCAAGACAGGCGCTGGCCTGGGCGATGACAGCCTCGGCCAGGCGCGTCTTGTCCTGTTCGGCTTCGTGGCGTGTGTTGACCTGGTCGCCGTCGCGCCACATCAATAATGCCGCATTGCGATCGGAGCCAAAGCCGAGACCTGCGCGGGAAACGTCATTGGCCACGATCATGTCAAGATTCTTGCGTCTGAGCTTGTCCTCGGCGTAGCGCTCGAGGTCACGGGTCTCGGCGGCGAAGCCGACAATCAGGGGGCGTGGGTGGCGACTCGCCAAGGTGGCAATGATGTCCGGGTTTTTGACCAGCGTCAGCGTCAGACCGTCCTCGCCTTCCTGCTTCTTGATCTTGTGTTCGGCGGGTGCCGCGGCGCGGTAATCGGCTACCGCTGCACAGCCAATGAAGATGTCGCAATCGGCGACTAGGCCTTCGGCCGCGGCGAGCATCTGCTCAGCGGTATCCACATCCATGCGAGTCACTCCGGCCGGGGTAGGCAGGCTGACAGGCCCAGCGATCAGCGTGACCCGGGCGCCGCTGTCGCGAGCTGCCTGCGCCAGCGCAAATCCCATCTTGCCCGAGCTGTGATTGCTCAGGTAGCGCACCGGATCCAGGGGCTCGCGCGTCGGCCCTGCGGTGATCACGATATGGGGCGCCACTGGGGAAGGCGGTGTGTTCGTTTCACTCTGTGCCGCGACAGTCGCCTCTGTGGTATCCCCGAACAAGGCCGTGACGATCTGCTCGGGCTCCATCATGCGCCCAGGGCCTACATCACCGCAGGCTTGATCGCCTTGATCGGGGCCCAGCAACTGCCATCCATCGTCGCGCAGCTGGGCGGCATTGCGCGCCGTAGCCGGATGGCGCCACATGGCCTGGTTCATGGCCGGTGCCACTACCCGTGGCGCATCGCTAGCCAGACAGGCGGTCGTCAGCAGGTCGTTGGCCATGCCCTGGGCCAGGCGTGCCATGAGGTCGGCAGTTGCGGGGGCGATCAGGATCAGGTCGGCCCAGCGTGCCAGCTCGATGTGCCCCATGCCCAGTTCCGCATCCGGATCCAGCAGCGATGTCCTCACCGCACGTCCCGTCAGCGCCTGCAGCGTCAGCGGCGTGATGAAGGCCTGTGCCCCTTCCGTCATGACAACCTGGACCTCGCAGCCCGCCTGCACCAGCAAGCGAGCCAACACAGCACTTTTATAGGCAGCAATGCCAGCGCTGATACCAAGCAGCACACGCTGTCCTGCGCGCAGCGCCGGAGGGCCATAGCGCGTAGAGGAAGATGGTTGAAGCATGCAAAACGATCCACGACCGGGGTAAGAGTCCTACCTTACCACCGGTGTCGGATCATGCGTAGCCGCGCACCCCCGTCCCAGGTCATCGCTGATGCCACTAGACTCATCAGGTATGTCGGCGCTCGCCGACACTGGCGCGCATCGCTACCCAGGGAAAGGCCGCCACCCACAGCGGGACAAGGCAGCGGGAGGGCGGTCAGACAGGCAGACAAGAAGGGCAGTCAACAAGAGCTGACTAGAAAGGCTGACAACAGCGGGCGGCCAGAGGGGCGGATAACACAGGCTGACCAGAAAGCGCGGCAAGAGCGCTGTTCATAAAGGAGACAGGGATGTCGATACGGGATTGGCCTGAAGGAGAAAGGCCCAGGGAAAAGCTTTTAACCATGGGGCCCGGTGCGCTGTCAGATGCCGAGCTGCTGGCGATACTGCTGCGCGTCGGTGTGGCAGGGCGCTCCGCCGTGGACCTGGCTCGGGATGTACTGGTGGCGTTTGGTGGCCTGCGCGCGCTGCTTGAAGCTCGCCAGCAAGAGGTCTGCGCCCAGCGCGGCCTGGGGGTGGCGACGTTCGTCCAGCTGCAGGCTGCCCAGGAGATGTCGCGCCGGCATCTTGCGAGCCACCTTGAACGGGGTCAGCCGTTGGATTCCCCCAGTCGAGTGAGGGCCTTCCTTGCCGCCCAGCTGCGCCACCTTGACCACGAAGTCTTCGCCGCGCTGTTTCTCGATAGCCAGCACCGAGTGATTCGATTCGAGGTGTTGTTCCATGGCACGTTGGACAGCGCCTCGGTGTATCCGCGAGAAGTCGCCAAGAGGGCGCTCGCCCTGGGAGCCGGAGCGCTGATCCTGTGTCATAACCATCCGTCCGGCGTTGCCGAGCCCAGCGGCGCAGATCGACGAATCACCGAACGACTGAGGGAGGCGCTGGGGCTGTTCGATATCCGTGTGCTGGATCATTTTGTGGTGGGAGACGCAGAAGTGGTGTCATTTGCCGAGCGAGGGTGGGTATAATACGCCGCGCGCAGGAACCGGGTGGTTATCGGCGGCGTCTACGACGCATGACGACACCGGGATCCTCTACCATCGACAACGCCACGCCACGCCACCGCCGTGAACGCACCCTTGCCGCTTCGATGCAACACACGAGACAGGCAACGGCGCGAACGGGATGGCGAAGCTTGGCGTAACTCTTGCCCAGGCGGCAGGGTTCTGGTATAAAGTGCACCCTTTGAATTCCCTTGGGTTGAAAGCACGGGGCTCATGACAGGGCTTGAGGTTGCTGAGGCTTGATGACTGCGGATCTGCGTCGACACCGCGCGGCGGGTTTGCGACACAGGCTGACAGGCACGCCACTTATTCAGTTAAGGTTCTCGCCCTTCCCGGTTTGCCCGACAGGTTTTGAACAACTCGCCACGCGGTTGGAGGCTCTCATGTCCAAAGTATGTCAGGTTACCGGCAAGCGCCCGGTGACTGGTAACAACGTTTCACACTCCCAGCGCAAGACACGTCGTCGTTTCTTGCCGAATCTTCACAGCCATCGCTTCTGGGTCGAGTCCGAAAAGCGTTTCGTGACTCTGCGCGTCTCTTCCAAGGGCATGCGCATCATCGACAAGAAGGGCATCGACGAGGTGCTCAGCGATATTCGTAAGCGCGGCGACGCCATCTAAGGATGTCGTCACTCGGAGCCTGTAGAGCGTAGCTCGTGCACAGGTTCCGGCCGACTTGAAAGACTGGCCTGGTGTGGCGAACGTGCCAGGCAGCAATCTGGGAGAATTCTCATGCGTGACAAGATTCGTCTGGTGTCCAGCGCCGGTACCGGCCACTTCTACACCACCGACAAGAACAAGCGTAACACTCCGGACAAGATGGAAATGAAGAAGTTTGATCCGGTGGTTCGCAAGCACGTGATGTACAAGGAAGCCAAGATCAAGTAAGGCTTGATCTCGCTTCCACCGCAGGCGAGCCGCCTGTCGACGAGAACCCGGCCCCGAGGTCGGGTTCTTGCGTATCAAGGTGCTGACGCGGCGCCTGGCGAGAATGTGTCGCCTGACGTCCGGATATCAGCCTCACTGCCGCAGGTGCAACATGCCCGAGTTGCCTGAAGTCGAGACGACCCGGCGCGGTATCGCTCCCCATGTGGAAGGGCGAGAAGTGCGCGAGGTGCTGGTGCGTCAGTCGCGCCTGAGAGTGCCCGTGCCCGAGACCCTTGCCGAGCGCCTGGTAGGGGCGCGGATTGGTCAGATTCGTCGTCGCGCCAAGTACTTGCTGTTGCCTGTCCTGTCTCCCTCGGATAGCGCTACGGTGGACGAGGTGGAAGCGCCCCGGGAACGGGGTACCTTGCTCTGGCACCTGGGCATGTCGGGCAGCCTGCGGATCGCTCGTCTTGGCGATCTGCCGAAGAAGCATGACCACGTCGACCTGGTGCTCGAAGGCGGCGCGATTCTGCGCTACCACGATCCTCGCCGTTTTGGCTTTGTCGATTGGCTACGCGAGGACGAGTCTCAGGATACGCGATTGTCGCGTCTCGGCCCTGAGCCGCTATCGCCAGCGTTTGATGGTGCTCGTCTTTACGCCCTTTCTCGTGGGCGGCAAGCCGCGGTGAAGCCGTTTTTGATGGACAATGCTGTGGTCGTTGGCGTGGGCAATATCTATGCCAGCGAAGCGTTGTTTCTGGCGGGAATCGACCCTCGGCGAGCAGCCGGGCGCATCGGCCGCGAGCGCTATGACAGGCTCGCCGCGGCTGCCAAGGATGTACTTGCCGCAGCCATCACCCAAGGGGGCACGACGCTGCGTGACTTTGTCAGCGGCACTGGCGAGCCCGGCTATTTCGCTCAGCGCCTCAATGTCTATGGACGCGCTGGAGCGCCCTGTCGCCGCTGCGGCGGCGAACTCAAGCATGTGACCCTGGGGCAGAGGGCCAGTGTCTTTTGTCCTCGCTGTCAGCGCTGATAGCACTGGCACCTCCACACCTTAGATATCTTGAAGAGAGTGATCACCGTGACTCGACCGCTGCGCTTGAAAAAGAATGCCGATCGTCGCCTCAAGTCTGGCCATCTATGGCTGTATTCCAACGAGGTCGATACCACCGAGACACCGCTCAAGGCATTTGAGGTTGGCGAACAGGTCATCGTCGAAGCCGCCAATGGCAAGCCCATGGGGCTGGCCTATATCAACCCGAACTCGCTGATCTGTGCACGTATCGTGTCGCGTGATCCGAGCCAGCGCCTGGATCGCTCGCTGCTGGTGCATCGCCTCAACCAGGCGCTGGCCCTGCGTGATCGCCTGTTCGACAAGCCTTTCTACCGTCTGGTGCATGGTGAAGCCGACCTGCTGCCCGGTCTGGTGATCGATCGCTATGCCGACGTGCTGGTGGTACAGCTGAACACGGCAGGCATGGAAGCGGTGAAGGACGAGCTGCTGGATGCCCTCGACAAGGTGGTATCGCCAGGGTGTGTGGTGTTGCGCAATGACACCAGTGGCCGTCGTCAGGAAGGTCTTGGCGAAACTATTGAAGTGGTCAAGGGCGCGCTTCCCGACCAGGTGCTGCTGGAAGAAAATGGCGTGCAGTTTATCGCCCCCGTCATGGACGGGCAGAAGACCGGTTGGTTCTATGACCATCGCGTCAACCGTGCCTGGTTGAACCAGCAGGTCGCCGGCAAGCGAGTGCTGGACCTGTTCAGTTACGTCGGTGGCTGGGGTGTCCAGGCGGCGGCCCATGGCGCCAGCGAGGTCTTGTGTATCGATGCCAGCGAGTCCGCACTGGACCGAGTTGCGGAGAACGCTGCCCTCAACGGTCAGCACGAACGCGTCGCCGTCGGTCATGGTGACGCCTTCGAGGCCCTGGCCGCGCTCAAGGCAGATGGCGAGAAGTTCGACGTGATCGTGCTCGACCCTCCCGCCTTCATCAAGCGCCGCAAGGATATTGCCAACGGTGAGCGTGCCTATGCCCGCTTGAATCGCGATGCCATGCGTCTGCTGGGGCGCGATGGTCTGCTGCTGTCAGCCTCCTGCTCCATGCACCTGGCGCCGGAGCGTTTGACCGACGTCGTGCGCGGCGCAGTGCGCCATCAGGATCGCCATGGCCAGATCCTGTTCCAGGGGCATCAGGGCCCGGACCATCCGGTGCATCCCGCCATCCCCGAGACCGCCTATCTGAAGGCGCTGGGCGTTCGCGTGTTTCGTGATTGAGGGCGGTGCGATACCCCCTTCCACGACGTCTGCTCCAAGGAGGGCGGGCGACATGATCGACCCTCGTTAAGGCGGGGGGATCAAGTGTCGTTCGGGTATCGATCAGGGCTTGTCCTTGTGGCGGGGTTGGGCGCATCGTGGCCAGTAAGGCTGCGGCCCTTGCAACGATAAGGATATCCGCCATGAACGACGTGCCCTGGACGATGATCTTCTCCGACAGCAATGCTCTGATGGTGGGGCATGTGCGTAACCTGCTCAATGGGGCAGGCATACCCACTGAGCTTCGCAACATGACCCTGGGGGGTGGTGCCGGCGAGTTGCCACCGCTCGAGTGTGAACCCCAGGTGTGGGTGGCCGAGCACAATCGCCAGCGCGCCGAGGCGGTCATTCATCAGGCGTTGCGCGCATCCTCCCCTGGGGGCGAGTGGCGCTGCCGGGTGTGTGGTGAGGAGCTGGAGGTCGCCTTCGATACCTGCTGGTACTGTGGTACCGAGCGCGAGGATCAGAAATAGTGTCTGTCTGCAGCCAGCCCAACTGGGACCTGCCTAATCCCTTCGTCATCGACATCCTTGTGACAGCGGATGCCATCGACCACTACGGCCACGTCAATAACGCCCAGTACCTGCGCTGGGTCGAACAGGCCAGCTGGGCACACTCGGCTCAGCTAGGTCTGACCTTGGATCACTACCGGGCGTTGGATCGTGCCATGGCGGTGCACCGCCACGAACTCGATTATCTGGCGCCAGGGTTTGAGGGCCAGCAACTGGTCATGGCGACCTGGATCGTGGCCTGTGACGCCCGACTTACCCTGACACGTCGATTCCAACTCTTCCGACCCGATGATGGGGCGACCCTGTTGCGGGCACGCACTCGCTACGCATGCATTGCGCTGTCCAGCGGTCGTCCACGTCGCCTGCCTCCTGAGTTTGTCAGCGCCTATGGGGGTGCATTGGTGGCAGAGGCTTAGAGCGCGGAACCTCGCTTTCCGGCCGAGTGCTGTCGATGCACCTGGCTGTCTAGCGAATACCTGTGCTGACGGCGGCGATCGTTTCTGCTTCCTGCTTCCTGCTCTCCCTTGCCATCCGTGCTCTTGCTTATTCTCTTTCCCCAGAGAGATGCGGAGTAGGTCGGCTATTTTTTTGTTATTCATGCCGCGCCTCTTTAAGAGATATCGGTTTTGTTTGTAGGAAATAGTGGACAATGCTAGATGAGGCGGCATGACCTCTTTTCAGTAACTGCTTTCCTGCCCTCGGCCTTTTTATGTCAATCCTTCTATCGTTGTGCTTTTTCGCTACGACATTCATTTCTGGTGCATTTTTTCACTTTCACTCCTTGAGGTAGCATCACGCTACTGTCAACCACCTCAGCAGTGGCTGGGGGTCAATGTTAGAGACATTATGTGGCTGGCAATATTGAGCCGAGTCACGATTGTTGTCCGCCATAACGCCGAACGAGGTGTCGCGGTAGCCGTGCTGTTGCCACGCTCCCGGATGACCCGCCAAGCAGGATGGTGGGCGAGGTGGGTAGAAGAAAATGAAGGGAAAAAGATAACGACTCTAAGCATGGAAGCCTGGAATAGACGCTAGGGGTGGAAGTTAGAAGCGTAAGTTAGAGATAAAAAATCAAGATGGAAATAAAAGATAGAAGTCGAGCTGGGGATTCGAAATAGAAGTTAAAGGTAGTCACTTTGAGTGCGTGAATCAGCATAAAAATATGACGACTCAACGTCGTCAATAAAACGTGGAGCAGGCCAGGCCAGCGACCACGAGTCAGTGTCTCTTGCAGGGGAATCTCATAGATGATGGTGCATTGCGTCGACGCGTCTCGGCCGGGCGTGGCGTTTTTTGTTGACCCGAGGTGTTTACGCCTGATTGGCGCAACACTGTTGGCGATGGTGGCGTGCTGTCCGACCTCGGTACTCGCCCAGGCACAGCCACCGGGGTCGCTGCCTGCAGTGGTTCCACCCAATGCCACCTTCAACGAAAACTTCATTCGTGACGATCAGCAGCGCCTGCTTGAGCAGCAGCGTGAACGCCTGGATCAGCTGGAGCGCTTGCCCGGTGAGGCCGTGGCGGCTCCAGAGGTGCGCCCTGATGACGGGGGCTGCCTGGATATTCATGAGATTGAACTGGAAGGCGCGAGCCTGCTCAGCGAGAGGCAGCGAGGGCGGCTGTTGCAGCCCTATCTGGGACGCTGCCTGTCAGCAGCTGAGCTCAATGGGCTGCTGGGTGAGGTGACCCAGTGGTACCTCGAACGTGGCTACGTCACCACCCGCGCCTATCTGCCAGAACAGGACCTGACTCAGGGGCGGCTGCGGGTGGTCGTTGCCGAAGGTCGCCTGGAAGCGTTGGACAGCGGCGGAGTGCGACCTTCCCCCCGAGAAGTCTTGATGGCGTCACCCACGCGGCCGGGGGACATCCTTAATCTGCGTGATCTTGAACAGCTGATCGACCAGTTGAACCGCCTGCCATCACGCCGCGCCCAGATGGAATTGCTGCCAGGTGACGCCCTGGGCGGCAGCCGCGTGCGCATGGACCCGGATGCCGGGCAAGGGCGCCCCGTGCGCGTCGCGCTGGGTCGCAGCAATGACGGCAGCCGCGAGACCGGCGAGCAGCAGTGGACCCTGGGCGGCGAGTGGGACAGCCCTCTGGGGCTGGCCGATCAGCTCAGTCTGCAGTTCGGTCACGATGTCACCGGCGCCTCCGGCATTGGCTCCAGCAACCAGTACGTGGCCTATCGGCTGCCCTGGGGGCGCTGGAACTTTCGCTATCAGTACAGCCGCAGCGACTATCGCAGCATAGCCCGCGCCGATGGGTTTCGCTTCGACCTGGACGGTGCCAGCGAGCGCCACAGCCTGTCGGCCGAGCGTCTGATGCACCGGGACCGCGTCAGCACCACCTCAGCGAGCGTCGGCGTCAGCCGGCTGAGCACGCGCAATGACCTGGACGAAACGCGCATCGAGGTCAGCAGTCAGCGCCTTAGCGAGCTAAGCCTGGGGCTGAACCATGGCCGCCGCCTGGGGCGTGGGCTGATCAACGCGGACCTGGGCTGGCACAAGGGCCTCGACATCCTGGGCGCCCAGGACGATGACGACCAGCCCGCGGGGTCGCCCAAGGCCCAGGGCGAGCGCACCACCCTGACGCTGAGCTATGCCCGACCGTTCGAGGTGCTGGGCCAGTCCCTGACCGTGACCAGCCTGGCCAGCGGCCAATGGAGCGACGATGCCCTTTACAGCCCCCAGCGGCTTAGCCTGGGCGGCCAGTACTCGGTGCGTGGTTACAAGGACCAGACCCTGAGCGGTGACAGCGGGGGGTACTGGCGCAATGAGATCAGCTGGGCCCGTCCGTTACCTGCGGAGGTCCCCCTGGTGAATCGGCTCGAGGCAAGCCTTGCCTACGATGTGGGCGTCATCCGCCACGATGACGATAGCGGCGACCAGCACGGTCGTCTCAGTGGCATGGCCCTGGGGCTTGGCGTCAGCGGCGACTACCTCAGTGCCAGTGTCACCCTGGCCAAGTCCATTGACCGTCCCGATGCCATCGATCATCGCGAAAGCCCCGTCTATTTCACCGTTCAGGCGCGCTTCTAGTGGCCGCGCCAGATACGTGCCATGCCCTCCAGGAGGGACGTTTGATGAACCCACGCCGTCCGCTTTTTCGCCATCTGGCCATCGTCATGATCAACGCCCTGTTCTGGCATCCCGTGGTGGTGCTGGCAGACGGCATCGTGGTGGCGCCGGGGGGCAACACCCGGCTCGATCAGGCGGGCAACGGCGTGCCGGTGGTCAACATCGCCACCCCCAACGACAAGGGCCTCTCCCACAACCGCTTTCGCGACTACAACGTGGATGCCCGCGGGCTCATCCTCAACAACGCTACCGGCAAGACCCAGTCGACCCAGCTTGGCGGCATCGTGGTCGGCAACGCCAATCTGCGCGGTCAGGCGGCCCAGGTCATCCTCAATGAGGTCAACGGCGGCAATCCGAGCCGACTGGCAGGCTACACCGAAGTGGCCGGCCAGGCCGCCAAGGTGGTGGTGGCCAACCCCTACGGCATCTCATGTGATGGCTGCGGTTTCATCAACAGCCCCCGGGTCACCCTGACCACTGGTGCGCCGGTGATCGAGGATGGCCGGCTGGACCACTACGCGGTGGACCAGGGGCAGGTCGCCATCGAGGGGCTGGGGCTGGACGCCCGTGAGGTGGATCAGTTCGAGATCCTTACCCGGGCCGCGGCGCTCAACGCCGAGCTGCACGCCCAGGACCTGACGATCGTCGCAGGCGCCAACGATGTCGACGCCGCGAGTCTCAGCACCACGCCGCGTGCCGGCAAGGGCACGCGCCCGGCCCTGGCCATCGATTCCTCGGCGCTCGGCGGCATGTACGCCGAGCGCATTCGCCTGGTCGGTACCGACGCCGGGGTCGGCGTGCGCCTGGCCGGTGACATGGCCGCCAGCGCAGGCGACATTCGCATCACCGCCGATGGCCAGCTGAGGCTTGCCGACGCTTCGACCTCTGCGCGCCTGATCACCCAGTCCAGTGACGCTGGCTTCGGGGGTGACGTGCATGCCGACCAAGGGGCCGACATTCAGGCCGACGATGCCCTGGACATCTCTGGCCGGCTGACCAGCGGCGGGGATATCGCGCTGTCAGCGCAGCGCCTGACCACCACCGGTGATGTAGTGGCCGGCGTCCGCGGCGGACAGCGACGCGCGGGG
>NZ_JAHVIN010000002.1:0-215120 GCF_019801685.1 Halomonas sp. DP8Y7-1
AGCTAAAAAAAGCCTTTCCAAATCAACTACTTTTACCACTCTTCACCGCCTGTGACGTTTGCTCGTCGCCGGCAGCGGATGCGTACTTTACGGATCTCGAGGCAGCTTGGCAATAGCCTGACGTAAAAAAAGTGCGCACCGGCACATCGTCCTTATCCACACCCCTCTCCTCATGACACCTCAGTGGATAACCGTGCGCCCAAACGGGGAGCACAAGGGCAAGCTGTAGGGCGTTCAAGTCCAGGTACCAAGCGCCGAAGGATGGGGAGAACAGCAGAGAGGGGGAAAAGCAGAGAGGGAGAGCCGAAGGCGAAGGAAGGGAGCGGGAGAAGAAGAAAAGAGCGAGAACCGCTGATCGCGAGCAGAAAGCGGCTACGCCAGCCAGGCAGCGAGCTGGCAGAAATCCGCCAGCTCGCTTAATCGACGGGAACTCAGGATTTCAGCTTGCGCATCAACGCCAATGCAGGACCCGATGCGACATAGGTTCCAAACAGCAACAACAGCATGACCGAAGGCTCGATGGAGATCACCACAAAGCCAAGCACGATGGCCAGCAGCACCACAAAGGGTACGGGGCCTTTCAAGTCCACGTCCTTGAAGCTGTAATAGCGAATATTGCTGACCATCAAGATGCCGGCAGCACCCACCACCAGCAGCATCAGCAACTTGAACCCGAGTGCAGTGGCATCGAAGCTGTGGAAGGTCCAGACGCTGGCAGCCACCAGTGCCGCCGCCGAGGGGCTGGGCAACCCGATAAACCATTTCTTGTCGACACTGCCGATCTGGACATTGAATCGCGCCAGTCTCAAGGCCGCGCAAGCGACATAAAGAAAGGCCACCACCCAACCCGTCTTGCCGATGTCCTGAAGAATCCAGGTGAAGGCGACAAGCCCGGGCGCCATGCCAAAGGAAATCATGTCCGCCAGGCTGTCATACTCCGCACCGAACTCACTTTGGGTATTGGTCAAACGCGCCACGCGCCCATCCAGCCCATCGAGCACCATGGCAATGAAGATCGCTACCGACGCTGCAGTAAAGTCACCATTGAGAGCCGCCACCACAGCAAAGAAGCCGGAAAACAGCGCTGAGGTCGTAAACAGGTTGGGCAACAGATAGATCCCCCGCCGGCGCACCTTCTTGCCGTCCTCCACTGCCTCCTCCACAACTTCGGACTCCCGCATGAAGGCGCTTGCCAGATCTTCTTCCTGCGACTCCCGCGGGGTCGGCTCACGCTTGCCTGCGTCTTCGCTCATCTCTGTCATCCATTGGCTTCGGGTATGAAAGGCATTCTACACCACTCAACCTTCACCGCCCTGCCGACGTCAAGGCAACTCTTGTCTTGCCCCAGACTCGTGATAGGACTCCCCACCTCAGGCGCGCTAACAGCGCGATGCCAGCAAACGCAAAAGGGAGAAGCCTCAGCTTCTCCCTTTTGCTATACGCCGGCAGTCTGGACGACCTGACGGTCGCCCAGACAGGGCTGCATCAGTTCTTGGTCTTGTCGACCAGCTGATTGGCGGCGATCCACGGCATCATGCCACGCAGCTTCTCGCCAACCTGCTCAATCTCGTGCTCCGCATTCAGGCGACGACGCGCCGTCATGGACGGATAGTTGGTGTTGCCTTCGTTGATGAACATCTTGGCATATTCACCCGTCTGGATACGCTTGAGCGCATTGCGCATCGCCGCGCGAGACTCGTCGTTGATGACCTCAGGGCCGGTCACGTACTCGCCATACTCCGCGTTGTTGGAGATGGAGTAGTTCATGTTGGCGATACCGCCTTCATACATCAGATCGACGATCAGCTTCAGCTCGTGCAGACACTCGAAGTAGGCCATCTCAGGCGCGTAGCCTGCTTCCGTCAGCGTCTCGAAGCCGGCCTTGACCAGTTCTACTGCACCACCACACAGCACCGCCTGCTCACCAAAGAGGTCAGTCTCGGTCTCATCCTTGAAGGTGGTCTCGATAATCCCGCTACGACCGCCACCAATGGCTGCCGCATAGGACAGGCACAGCTCTTTGGCTTGGCCAGTCGCGTCCTGATGGATAGCGATCAGGTCCGGGATGCCGCCGCCGCGAGTGAACTCGGAGCGCACGGTGTGACCAGGTGCCTTCGGAGCAATCATCACCACGTCCAGATCCTTGCGCGGCTCGATCTGGTTGTAGTGGATGTTGAAACCATGAGCGAATGCCAGCGTCGCACCTTCCTTGAGGTTCGGCTCGATATCCTGCTCATAGATGGCCTTCTGATTCTCGTCAGGTGCCAGCACCATGACGACGTCAGCAGACTGGCATGCCTCAGCGACGGAGGCCACCTTGAGACCTGCCGCTTCGGCCTTGGCCGCCGAGGAAGACCCGGGACGCAGGGCAACGGTCACGGAAACGCCAGACTCTTTCAGGTTGTTGGCATGGGCATGGCCCTGAGAACCGTAACCCACGATGGTGACCTGCTTGCTCTGGATCAGCTGAAGGTCACAGTCCTTGTCGTAATAAACGCGCATCTGGTGCTCCTGGATTCGTTTGCCTGCTCGGCGTTAATAGGTCTTGTGGTGTTCAGCGTTGATGGCCACCCGCGCCGTCTTGTGCGGCGCTGGGCGAGTGTCGACCGGCCATGACCAGGTCGCCCATCCATGCAGCCACCTTACCCGCGCACCTGTATTGCGTAAAACGCTATATTTGCAATACTACATCCCAATATGTGAAACGCAGACATTCCCTCTCTTTCTTGCTCGGTGCGATATGGACCTACGCCTGCTGAAGCACTTTCTCGCCCTGGCGGACACGCTGCACTTTGGCCGCGCCAGCGAATCGTGCCATGTCAGCCCATCAACGCTTAGTCGCTCGATTCAACAGCTGGAGGACCAGCTCGGAGTGAGTCTGTTCCAACGCGACAACCGCCACGTCGTCATGACCCCTCAGGGGCATCACTTCCAGCGCTACGCCAAGGAAGCACTGGAACAGTGGGAGCAGGTACGGCTGTCGCTCCAGTCGACGGCGATGCGCTTGAGCGGTGAAATCAGCATCTATTGCTCCGTAACGGCCAGCTACAGCTTCCTCTACAGCCTGCTGGCGGAGTTCCGTCAGCGCTATCCTGATATCGAGCTGAAGCTGCATACCGGCGATCCGGCTCGGGCCATCCAGCGAGTCCTTAACGGCGAAGAGGACATGGCGATCACCTCGCGTCCCAGGCGAATGCCGGAAGGGCTCGCCTTCAAGTCACTGACCCGCTCGGCCCTCGTGTTCATTGCTCCCCAGGAGTCGCAGCCGTGGATTCCGCAGCAGCCGATGAGCCCCAGCCAACCACAGTGGCAGGGTGTTCCCATGATTCTGTCGGAGGGTGGGCTGTCGCGGGAGCTGGCTGACACCTGGTTCAAGGCGCTGGGGGTAAATCCGACGATCTACGCTCAGGTTGCCGGGCACGAGGCCATCGTCAGCATGGTCGGACTGGGCTTCGGGATCGGAGTCGTACCCCGTATCGTGCTGGAGGCAAGCCCTCTGGCTGAACGGGTCAGGATGCTGCCGGTGAAGCCGGAACTGCCTTACTACGATGTGGGTCTATGCGTACTGGAGCGTCGCCTGAAGAGCCCGTTGATCGATGCCCTGTGGCAGGAAGTCGTGGAACGCTGACACCACCCATGAAAACGCCGCCCCGAAGGGCGGCGCAAGGCGTGTGCAGTGAGCGCGAAAGCCAAGTGCTGGCCACACGATCACGACCGCCGCTACAGGCTAAGCACCTTGTCACCACGGGCAATACCGGACACCCCGGTACGCGCCACTTCAAGGACGCCGACCGGCCCCATGGCCTGCAGAAAGGCATCGAGCTTTTCTGCATCTCCGGTGATCTGCACGGTATACAGACTCGGAGTCACATCGACAATCTGAGCCCGGAAGATATCCACCGTGCGCTTGACCTCGTCGCGGGCGGCACCCAGCGCTTTCACCTTCACCAGCATCAACTCTCGCTCGATGTGGTTGCCTTCGGTGAGATCCACCAGTTTGACCACATCAATCAACTTGTTGAGATGCTTGGTGATCTGCTCGATCACCCGGTCATCACCAACGGTGGTCACCGTCAGACGCGACAGTGTCGGGTCGTCTGTCGGCGCCACATTGAGGGTTTCAATGTTGAAGTTGCGCTGAGAAAACAGTCCCACGACCCGCGACAGCGCACCCGGTTCGTTTTCCATCAGAATCGAGATGATATGTCGCATCAGGTCCGCTCCGTCTTGGAAAGCAGCATGTCACGCATGGAGCCCAGGGGCACCTGCATCGGATAGACGTGCTCGTGCGGGTCCACCGCGACATCGAGGAACACCAGCTCATGGGTGTCTGCAAAGGTTCTTGCCAAGGCTTCCTCGAGATCTTCCTTCTTCTCGACCCTCAACGCCGTGAAGCCGTAGGACTGGATCAGCATCTGGAAGTCCGGCAGCGACTCCATGTAAGAGTGCGCGTGACGCGACTTGTAGTTGAGGTCCTGCCACTGCCTCACCATCCCCAGGGAACCGTTGTTCAGATTGATGATCTTGACCCCACCACCAAACTGCTTACAGGTGGAAAGCTCCTGCATCATCATCTGGAAGCTGCCTTCGCCGGTGACGCAGACGACTTCTTCCTCGGGGAAGTTCTGCTTGACGCCCATGGCCGCCGGAAACCCGAACCCCATCGTGCCCAGGCCACCAGACGTGATCAGGCGGTTGGGCTTGTCAAACTTGTAGTACTGCGCCGCAAACATCTGGTGCTGCCCAACATCGGTGGTAACGAAGGCTTCACCCCGCGTTACCCGGCAGATGGCCTCGATGACTTCCTGGGGCTTGAGCACTTCTCCCGGCTTGGAGGGCTCGTAGAGCTTGCCCTTGCGGTCCTCGCGCCAACCATCGATGGTCTTCCACCAGTCCTTGAGTGCCTCCGGATTGGCAATCTCATGACCTTGCACCAGGCTGATCATCTCGTTGATCACACTGGCGGCCGGGCCCACGATCGGCACGTCTGCACGCACCGTCTTTGACACCGAGCTTGGGTCGATGTCGACGTGGATGATCTTCGCCGTAGGGCAAAACTTGGACGTGTTGTTGGTAACGCGATCGTCGAAGCGCGCACCGATGGCGATCACCAGATCCGCATGGTGCATGGCCATGTTGGATTCGTAGCTACCGTGCATCCCCAGCCAGCCAAGGCACTGACTGTCACTCTGGGGATAAGCACCGATGCCCATCAACGTGGTGGTGATAGGAAAGCCAAGCTGCTTGACCAGATCGGTGAGGCCTTCGCTGGCACGCCCCTGTACGACACCGCCCCCCGTATAGAAGACCGGACGGCGCGCCTTCAGCATCAACTCCACCGCCTTCTTGATCTGACCGGTATGGCCGCGGCTCACCGGGTTGTACGAGCGAATCTTTACCTTTTTCGGGTAGACGTACTCGTAACGCTCGGTGGGGGCCGTCATATCTTTCGGGATATCGACCAGAACAGGACCAGGACGGCCCGTCGCTGCCAGGTAAAATGCCTTCTTCAGCACCTCGGGAATTTCGCTGGGGTGCTTGATCGAGAAGCTATGTTTCACGATCGGGCGGGTCACACCGACGATATCGGTTTCCTGGAAGGCATCGTCACCAATCAGGTGACTCATGACCTGACCGCAAAGCACGACCATCGGAATCGAGTCCATGTAAGCGGTCGCGATGCCGGTCACCGCGTTGGTGGCACCTGGACCAGACGTCACCAGCACGACGCCAGGATTGCCCGAGGCACGCGCATAGCCATCGGCGGCATGGGTGGCAGCCTGTTCGTGGCGCACGAGGATGTGCTTGACCTTGTCCTGACGGAACAAGGCGTCGTAGATGTGTAGCGCGGCGCCGCCTGGATAGCCGTAGATGTATTCCACGCCCTCATCCTGGAGGAAGCGGGCGATCATGTCCGCGCCTGAAAGCAATTCCACAGATGTATCTCCCCTGGAGGTCTCGAGTGCGATTCGTACCGGTTATCGGCACGAAGTCGAGTGCAGCGATATGCTGCTGCCGGCGCACCGGCACCTGATGCCAAACCCTGGCGTCCGTCGGCCCGGTTGGGGCCTGCACTCTCATCACGGCGGGTCACCGCGTCGGGGCGTTGGCCAGGCGGGGCGGTTAACCCTCACCTGGAAGTCCTTCGGCGGGTAGAGGCACGCAGGCCTACCCTTCACGCGGCGTTGGGGGGTCTCCCATGGTGCCGCGCCCGCAGTCAGGAACCCACAAGATTCCAATAGCGCCCAGTGACTGTCAACCGCCGTTCTTGACCCGCACGCTCCCTGCACCGTGCAGGCGATCCCGTTATCGCGGTGATGGATCACCTGCATTGGCCATGCCCACGACCAATGTCTAAGCCCTGGAGCTCGAAGTATTCCTGCTTGGCTGCTGTAATGAGATGGACAGGTGACACGATTCACTTTTTCACATCCAGCCCATCGTCACCACACGAACCAAGCCTGTAACGCGCGCGTGCGCTCCTGGGCAACACCTTCGCGGGCACTTGGCCGAGAGCACAGGATGCCGCATGAGTGAATCGATTCATCTTTTCATCATGCTCTCTTTGACGACAATCACAACAGCTCAACGAGGACTTGCCATGTCCAGAATCGTCCAATGGTCCATCACCGTCGCCCTTGCGGGCTTTCTCTTCGGCTTCGACACGGCGGTCATTTCCGGCGCCGACAAGCCGATTCAATCCCTGTGGGGGCTAAGCGACCTGCAGCATGGCCTGCTGATCATGTCGATGGCGCTGTGGGGCACAGTCATCGGTGCCATTTTCGGCAACTGGCCCACCGATACGCTCGGCCGGCGCGCCACCCTATTGATGATCGGCGTCTTGTATCTGGTCTCTGCGGTGGGGTCGGCCATCGTGTCCGATCCTTGGCTATTTGCCTTCTTCCGTCTGATCGGAGGGATTGGCGTGGGGATTTCTTCCGTCGCTGCGCCAACCTACATTTCGGAAATTGCCCCACCGCGCCAGCGTGGCTTTCTCGTTGCCCTTTATCAGTTCAACATCGTGTTTGGCATCCTGATGGCGTTCGTGTCGAACTATGTGATCGGCAGCGTGATCGGCGATGACGCCTGGCGCTGGATGCTCGGCATTGAGGCCGTTCCTGCGCTGATCTACACCCTCATGATCACCCGTGTGCCACGCAGTCCACGCTGGCTGATCCTGAACAAGAACGCTATCGAGGAAGCGGCAAGCGTGCTGCGCTTGATCAATCCCGCAGCAGACGTGGATGCCGACATCGCCGCCATCCGTGACGCAGAAGCGCAAGAGCAGTCTGCCAAAGCCCCCTTCTTTTCACGACGCTATCGCCTACCGCTTCTGCTGGCCTTTCTGATTGCCTTCTTCAACCAACTCTCGGGCATCAACTTCATCATCTACTATGCCCCACGAGTGCTCGAGGCAGCCGAGCTGGGCAGCCAAGCCGCCTTGCTCTCCACCGCTGGCATCGGATTGGTCAATCTCATCTTTACCATGATCGGCATGTCGCTGATTGACCGCTTCGGGCGACGCACTCTGCTGTTCATAGGATCGGCGGGATACCTGGTCTCTCTGGTCATGATCTCACGAGCCTTCTTTGCAGAGGCCCTAGGCGGCATCGAGGTTCCCATGCTGCTGGCACTGTTTATTGCGGCCCACGCCATCAGCCAGGGTGCCGTTATCTGGGTCTTTATCTCGGAGGTGTTTCCCAACCACGTGCGCGCCCGAGGACAATCGTTTGGCGCCTCCATTCACTGGGTATTTGCGGCGCTGATTACCTTGGTCATGCCCTGGATTCTCAGCACCTTCAATGGTGGCCCGGTGTTTGCTTTCTTCGCCCTCATGATGCTGCTGCAACTGCTTTTCGTGATATTCCTGATGCCTGAAACCAAAAACGTCAGTCTGGAAGAGCTGCAACGACATCTGGTAGGCGACAACGTCAGGCTGCGCCGGGTCCGCCTTTCCGGGGCACGTGTCCTGCGCTGAACGATGGGCCAGCGAGAGACCTGGCACCGCTATCAACATTGCCCGGCCCTGCTGTCACAATAGCCCGGCCCTGCTGTCACAATAGCCCGCCCCTGCTATCAAAAAGCCCGCCGGGTGGGGAACCGGGCGGGCAAGGGGGTCACAGGACGCAACCTGAACTTCAGTATAGCGAGAGGCATGAAATCTGCCTGATAACGCTTACCGATACTTCATAACAGCAGAGACTGTAAGTGAACTCATCCCCTTCATGAGGAAGGGGATGACACCCAAGGGCTTAAACAGACGGACGACCGGGCACACGTCAGTGGGCAAAACGTAGCTGACCGTCATCCGCCACCACTCGAATCACCTCTCCGGGGGTGAACTTGCCCGCCAGCAAGTCCTGGGCCAGCGGATTCTCGATACGGCTTTGCACCGCTCGCTTCAAGGGACGTGCGCCATAGACGGGGTCGAAGCCGACCACCGCCAACAAAGCCAGCGCTTCGTCGCTGACCTCCAACCCCAGTTCGTGTTCAGCCAGACGCGAACGCAAGCGCTCAAGCTGGATGCCGGCGATCTCTTGAATCTGCTCTTGCCCAAGCGCGTGGAAGACCACCACCTCGTCGATTCGGTTGATCAACTCTGGGCGGAAGTGGGTGCCCACTACCTCCATCACTGCCTGGCGCATGCTGTCATAGTCTGCGTCATCCCCACCAAAATGCTGAATGATGTCGGAGCCCAGATTCGACGTCATGACGATGACCGTATTACGGAAATCCACGGTGCGCCCCTGCCCATCGGTCAGGCGCCCGTCCTCCAGCACCTGCAGCAGAATGTTGAAGACGTCTGGGTGGGCTTTTTCCACCTCATCCAGCAACAACACCGAATACGGCTTGCGACGCACCGCCTCGGTCAGGTACCCACCTTCTTCATAGCCGACGTATCCGGGAGGAGCGCCGATCAAGCGTGCAACGGAATGCTTCTCCATGAATTCAGACATGTCGATGCGAACCATGGCTTCCTCGGTATCGAACAGGAAGTTGGCCAACGACTTGCACAGTTCGGTCTTGCCCACGCCGGTGGGGCCGAGGAACAGGAAAGAGCCATTGGGACGCTGAGGATCTGCCAATCCTGCGCGTGAACGGCGCACCGCATTGGACACCGCTGTGACCGCCTCTTCCTGGCCGATGACGCGCTCGTGGAGCGCCTCTTCCATGCGCAATAACTTGTCGCGCTCGCCCTCCAGCATCTTGGCCACCGGAATGCCGGTCCACCGGGATACGACCTCGGCAATTTCCTCCTCGGTGACGTTGGAGCGCAGCAGGGTGTGATGGCGCGTATCGGCTTCCGCGTCTCCGCTCTCGGCAATCTTCTTCTCAAGCTCCGGAATCACCCCGTACTGAAGCTCCGACATGCGCCCGAGGTCACCCTGGCGTCGTGCCTGCTCCAGATCTACCCGCGCGCGATCAAGCTCATCCTTGAATTGGGCAGCTCCCTGAATGCTGGCTTTCTCGGCCTTCCAGATCTCGTCGAGATCAGCGTATTCACGCTCCAGCTCCTCGATCTGCTCGACGAGGGTTTCCAGTCGCTTGCGCGAGGCTTCATCAGTTTCCTTCTTGAGGTGCTCACGCTCCATCTTGAGCTGAATCAGGCGACGATCCAGACGGTCCATCTCCTCAGGCTTGGAATCCAGCTCCATGCGAATACGTGACGAGGCCTCGTCGATCAGGTCAATGGCCTTGTCCGGCAACTGCCGATCGGTAATGTAGCGGGTCGACAGCTTGGCGGCAGCGATGATCGCCCCGTCCGTGATATCCACACCGTGATGAACTTCGTAGCGCTCCTTGAGCCCGCGCAGAATCGCAACGGTATCCTCTTCGCTCGGCTCATCCACCAGCACCTTCTGGAAGCGACGTTCGAGCGCGGCATCTTTCTCGATGTACTGACGATACTCGTCAAGGGTGGTGGCACCGACACAGTGCAACTCACCGCGAGCCAGCGCCGGCTTTAGCATATTGCCGGCGTCCATCGCCCCCTCGGCCTTGCCTGCGCCCACCATGGTGTGCAGTTCGTCAATAAACAGGATGACCCGGCCCTCTTCCTGAGCCAGCTCATTCAACACCGACTTCAGGCGCTCCTCGAACTCACCACGAAACTTGGCGCCAGCCAACAGGGCTCCCATATCCAGCGACAGCACGCGCTTGTCCTTCAGCCCTTCTGGCACTTCACCATTGATGATGCGACTCGCCAGGCCCTCGACGATAGCCGTCTTGCCGACCCCTGGCTCGCCGATCAATACCGGGTTGTTCTTGGTGCGCCGCTGCAGTACTTGAATGGTGCGACGGATTTCATCATCGCGACCAATGACCGGATCCAGCTTGCCATCCGCAGCCCGCTGGGTCAGATCCAGGGTGTACTTCTCCAGCGCCTCACGACTGTCCTCGGCGTTGGCATCATCCACCTTCTGGCCACCTCGAACGCTATCAATCGCCGTCTGCAGAGACGCCTGGGTGACCCCTGCCTGGGTAAGGACCTTTGATACCGCGTGCTTCATGGCCAGCGCGGCCAGTAGCACCAACTCGCTGGCGATATATTGATCGCCGCGTTTCTGGGCCTCTGCATCGGTCAAGTTGAACAGCTTTATCAAATCGCGAGAGGGCTGCACCTCGCCATCAAAGTGGGCAACCTTTGGCATATCGTCGAGCAGACCTGCGAGTCCATCTCGCATCCTTGCGGCATCGCCGCCGGCCTTCTGGACCAGCGCCTTGATGCCGGTATCGCGATTGTCGAGCAGTGCCAGCAGCAGGTGTGCGGGCTCCATCTGATTGTGTCCACGGCCCACGGCCAACGACTGGGCATCGGCAATGGCTTGCTGAAGCTTTGCAGTAAACTTGTCGAAACGCATCGATATCTCCTTGGGGATGGCGATGCGATCGGACGCACCGCGTGACCCTGTCAATGTGACTTGACAGAGATATGGCGGTGCTTTAGCAAGGTTTCAAGTCGGGTTAGCGCTGCTGCAGCGGGCGTGCTGCAACGCCAGGGGCTTAGACTCCAGGCGCAGGCTGGCAGGTGACATATCGACACTAGGTCCTGTCGCAGAGCTGCGAATCACGGTCTCGCTGACGACTCGACACCCCCTGCCCCAGCCCTTCGGCAATCCGTCCAAGCTGCATGACGACCTTGGCCCCCACATCCTCGTCTCCCCCCGCCTGCTGACGCCGACGGTACTCTGCACACACCGAGGCCCAGCGCGCTGCATCGTCGGGGTCCAGCGTGCCCCTCAAGGCACGCAGCTTGAGCAGGTTTTCTTCCGCACCGCTGGTCAGCAGTTGCGCCTCACCCAGGTAGTGATCGTCGATCAGTGCATCGATATCGCCGTCGGTCATCGCAGGAGACAGCTTCTCCACCAACTTGGCCATGTTGCGATAGCTGCCTTGAAGCAGAAATGGAGGCTCTTCCCGGTAGCTATCGGCTTGGGCACTGGACGCGATATAAGCGCCATTGACCTTGAGAATGACGTCGCGTATCCGGTGCATTCTGGTCAGCAGGGCGACGATCTCATCTCTTTCTGCCCCACTGTAGTCATGTTCCAGCTCACTGACCGGCACCTCCCTGCCAGCGGCCATGTCGATGAACCGGTAAACGTCCTCCATACCCCGGGTCAACAGGGGGGCCAGCACCGGGTGAGCGCTCAAGCTATTCTCGATGTACGACTGGGCAAAGATGGTCGCTGTGCCGGAGAGAATATCGCCGAGATTGTAGATATCAGCACGGTTGGCAAGCATGTCAGGCACACGAAACGCCTTGCCCTCCTCGGTATAGGGATTGCCGGCCATCACAATGCAGAAGCGTTTTCCCCGCAACTGATAGGTACGCGAGGTGCCGCGCCAGACACCATCGATGGTGCGTGTGGCGTCGCTCAGCGAGATGAACTTCTGCAGGAACTCTGGATCCGTGTGCTGGATGTCATCAAGATAGAGCATGACGTTGTTGCCCATTTCCAGCGCCAGGTTGACCTTCTCCAGTTCGGCTCGTGCCGTGGCATGAGGCGCCTTCTGTGGATCGAGTGATGTCACCTCTCGCCCCAGACTCGGGCAGTTGATCTTCATGAAGATAAGGCCCAGACGATGGGCGACATACTCCATCAGCGTGGTCTTGCCATAGCCGGGGGGTGAAATCAGCATCAACAGCCCCATCAGGTCGCTGCGTCGCTTCGCTCCCACGGTACCCAGTTGTTTGGCCATGTTGTCGCCAATCAACGGCAGATAGCTCTCGCTGATCAATCGGTTGCGTACAAAGGACGTCAGCGGGCGAGGCCTGAAGGCAGTGACATCAAGACGCCTGCCTTGTTCTTCCAGCACGCTCTTGCGCAGGTCCTGCAGCTGCTCCCACGCAGGCTCCACCCGTGCCAGATGGTGTTCGAGACGATGCTCGAAGTCATCAAGGCGAAGCATCAACCTGCGTGATTCGATCAGGCCATGATCGCCGAGCAATCCCTCGACGGGAACGCTCAACTCAGCCTCCCGCGGCGTCCAGGACAGCTGGTCGCCAGCGTCGATCATCGCCACTACCTCGTCCAGATAGTAGCGCTCCAACTCATCGATACCCGCCGCGTGACTCCAGGCACTCAGCCAGCGTCGGGTCGCCATCCAGCGGTCTGCCGCACGCCGGGTCAGGACCTGTCGCATGGCCTCGAAGGCAGCTCTCTGCTGGCCACGATCTAGCGCCTCGCGAAAGGCGTTGGCCAACCGGTCCGCATGCTGAGACACCTCGATGCCCTGCTGATCGGCTGCCAGCCATTCGACCAGATACGTCGCGGCTTCGTGACAGCGCTCCTCCGCCCCCAGCGCCACCACCAACTCATAGGTGGATAGCAGCGGTGCGAGTTCTGCCACCAGGTCGCGTTTCAGCTCGTCGCTTCCGTATTCCCGCAGTATCTGTCCTGCGCCCACACAGTGGGCAATCAACTCCTGGGCCTCGGCGGTCGGCAACCCCAACCAGTAGTGAAGACCCACAGCGCGTGCCAAGGGCGAGAAGCGCAACAGCCCCGCCTGACGTCGGGCCGGCTCGAGCACCGCGATAATGCGAGCCGCATCATGGTCATGCACCCCTTGCTCGTATCCTTCACGGAAGCGGGGAGCCGCAAACTGCCGAACGGACGCCTCGAGGGCATCCATGTCCGCCGTGTCCACGACAGCATCGACATGCTGCAGGTAACGATACGCCAGATATTCACCACGATAGACCTGTGGCGACTCGGAGGGCAGGTGCTGCGTCCATAGCGGTGACAGGGCCTGGAGCTCAGCACAGGTCAGCACCTCGTAAAACTGGGTACCGGTGATATGGAGAGTGAGCTGGTCGTCTCTGGGTACCAGCGTCAGCGAGACCTCCTGGCGATTGACGGAGAAGCGATGACGCGGCCCCAGCCGGATAACCTGCCCCCCGTCTTCAAATAGGTCGGCACGATCCCTGACGCTGCGCAACGCCGCATCGCGGACAGCCACCAGCCGCGCCTCCAGATCATCCGCCTCCATGGTGGCGCCCAGCTCACGCAGGCTCGCGACCGAGTCGATGACCTTCTCGATCATCGGGTCGGCGGCGAGAAAGGCCTGCAGAGCCGCCTCTTCCTCGAAGCGCTCCGCCCGACGAGGCACACCGTCGAGGATCCGCTCAGCCGCCTGAGACATCGCCATCACCCGCCCACGGCGCTGCTGAGCCAGCTGTTCACGCTTGGTCTCGATGGCCTCCTGGCAATGCTCTCGCTGCTGAACAATCGAGGTGAGAAACGCCGCCTGCTCGCCAAATTCGGCCTCCAGTTCCTGCAGCAGGTCCAACATGCGGGTCAATAGCTCAGTGGCGTCATCCGGCGCGGAAATGGCCGCGATACCCGATGCCAGGCTCTGTTCGAACAGTCGCAAGCGCGCTCCAAAGCGAGCCTTCTGTTCGACAACCGTGAGCTCCTCGAGGCGTCGTTCCGCTGACGTGCGCTCGCGATTGAGCGAGGCAAAAACGGTCGCCAGCATCTGATTGACGTTGACCTCAAGCTCTGGATTCTTGCCACCCAGGGTAGCCAGCATGGCCTGAACCAGGTCCAACCCTTCGGCGATCTCGCGATAGTCCGCCACGCAATCCGCCAGCGCCTGACGAGCCGTGGCCTGCTGACTTCTGTCCACCAGCGCCGCAAGGCTATCGCGGTAGCCCTGCAAGGCGTCTGGGGTGGCGAGAAAGGCAAGGGTCCTGTCGATCAGGCGCTGCTCGATCTCCGCCACGGTCTGGTCCATGCTGTCGACCGCTTCAACATCCACATAACGACGCTGCGCCAGGGTACGCACGTCACCGCGAAACTGCCGAACGGCCTTCAGCTGTCGCAGAAATGGCTCTGGATGGTGCCAGCTATCCGGTGTGATACCTCGCTTCAGTGTGCTCAGCTGTGCCGACGCTCGGGTGACCGCCTCGGCGGATTGGCGACGGATCTCTTCGACTTTTTCAAACTCGTCGCCGATCGTCTCGGCCGTTTCACGAATACGCTGAATCTGTTCAGGCAGGTGCTGGACATCCGTCTCGCCGTCTTCTCCCGGCAGGGGTATTTCATCGATCCAGTAGTACTGCTCGAGCAAGCGATCGCAGCCCTTGATCAGCTGCGCCAGGTACGCATCGTAGGGTTGCAATCCTCGCACCAGCCCTGCCAGGTCGTTGAGCTCGGCCAGTCCCCGAACCAGCTCCGCGTTACCGATACGGCCTAGCTGGCTGTCATTGTCAGCGGCGTGGCGAGCATGCTGGATATCAGACAGAAAGGGGGTAATCCATATCTGCAAGGGGTGCACCAACGAGGGTTCACGCTCCGCATTGAACAGCACCAGATGGCCGTTATCGAACAGCGCTGCACCGTGTCCCAGCAATGGCGCATCGGCCTGCTTGGTGACCAGGTTGTAGCGATAGAACACCACCCTCCCGCTGCTGCCGGCATAGAAGTGGTACAGCACATCTTCGCCGTTGGGCGAGCGAACGGATCGCAACAGACGCATGGGCTCGGCCGGTACGTCAAAGGTCTTGAGCTGACCATTGCTGAGCAGATACCCAGACGCAAACATCAGCCCGTGGTTGTCTGGCAGCAGCACAATGCCGCTATCCATCGCATCACAGCGCTGAATACCTCGCGTCGGCCGGTGGAAGGCGTAGTAGCGCATCACCTTTTCGGCGAAAGGGCGAATCCTGACGAGCAGCAGCTCGCCCAGGTCGGCGTACTCGACACTGGCGTCATCCAACGACTGCGAGTCAGACTCCACCCTGTCGGTATAGATCCCCTCGCCGCTGTCGGTATTGTTCTCGACCTTGAAGGTCACCGAGCCGCCGAGGTTATCGACGAACAGCGTATCGGCAATATTGATGTGCGGAGAACGCCCCTGAACATGGTCGTCTCTGCTGACTCGCCGCCAGGCAAAGTCAAACCGGTCAGGCAGACTCAGGTCACGGTCGCCGCGGTTGTCGATGTAGCGACTGACGTTGCCAAGGGCGTCCAGCTCCCAGCGGAAGACTCGACGATCCTCGAGCTTCTCGCCAATCTGGAAGTCCATCAGCAGCATGCCCTTGAGGATGACCAACTGGGACAGCGTGGCATGACTGTAGTACTGCTGGAGTTCCTGAAAATCGGTATTGAAACGCTCGTCGGTCAGAAAGCTCTCCGACACCCCCAACTCAGCAACACTAAACGCATCCTCCTGGTCATCGACCCGATAGAGACGAAACACATCCTCCACGCGCAGCGCCCGCTTGAGGCCTAGCTGAACGTGAAAGCCAAACAGCATTTGGTCGCCAATACGGACGGCATCACGGGCAATCGACTTCAACTCGGTGCGCACTCGACCTCGCCCCAGCAACACCATCGAGGTAGCGCCAAAGGTCTGTTCACGCAGGGTGTTGAGGGAAGCGCTCAGTCGTTCGAGTTGCTGCCCTTGTGTGGCCAGGCGGCGAGCAAGCAGTGCATAGGAAGAACCATCTTCGTGAAGCTTGGCGTGTTGGGGATCGGAGTCAGCCATGGTGCCGGAATGCCTATTGCAGAAGTGGAAGCAGCATCGTTGCGATAGCCCGGACACGGCCGAGCTATCGCTGGATGTGTGAGCGTCTTACTGCTGATGATCCTTGGCAGAAGCACGGCTCATTGCATTGCCGGCCAGACCAGCCATGAGGGTTTGCAGCGCGGGCGCCTTGTCCATTACGCCCTGCACCCCCTTGCCGATCCCCAACCCCTTGGAGAAGGTATCGAAGATGCCACCGTCACCGCCGATCAGCTCAAACTTGGCGCCTTTCAGTGCTTCCGCCATCACTCGTCCATTTTCCTGCACCGCTACACGCTGCATATCGATGCTGGCCAGCGTCTCCTTCTCAAGCAGCTCAAGGTTCATGCGGAACTGCTCGAACTCACGAGCATCGGCGGACATGGCGTCGTACGCCTTCAACTTCTCGACCAGACCATTGGCTTCGGCCCGGGCCAGGGCTTCTCGAGCAGACGCCTTCGCCAGCCCCATTTTTTCCTCACCAGACGCTTCTGCCTCGAGGCGCTGTTCAAGTACTCGAACATCCGCAAGACCCGCATCTTCGTCGGCCTTGGCCTTGACCGAAATGACCTCTGCCTCAACCAAGCCCTCCGCACGCAGGGCCTTGGCGCGAGTTTCCTGTACCTGCGCCTGCGCCAATCCCTCGGCAGCCGCCAATGCCTGCTGGCCGCGAGCCTGCTTTTCATCTGCGACCGCACGCTTCTCCGCCGCCTCTGCCTCGGCCTGGGCACGCACCAGCACTTCGTCGGCCTCCAGCTTGGCACGCTCGAAGGCGGCCTCGGCCAGGCGCAGCTCCTTGATCTTGGTCTCTTCTGCCTCAGCCTCGGCGGCCACCACGCTGGTGACCTTGCGGCGATCAGCCTCGGCACGGTTTCGCACATCCCGAATATGCTCTTCTTCCTCTGCCACGTTGCGCTCCACCGAGATGCGCTCGCTGGTGATCACCGCGATCTCCTTGCGCTCGACTTCCAGGGTCTTCTCCATGCCGATACGCTCGACCTCGACGCTGCGCTGACGATTGACGTCCTCGAGTTCACGCGCCTGCTGGATACGCACTTCCTCGATCTGTACCGCGCGCTCCCGCGCCTTTTCGGCCATCTCGACCTGACGGCGCATGTTCTCGCTGGCGACGGCGAGCTCTTCGTCGGTCTTGATACGCGCCGCTTCAGCCTTGGCCCGCTCCTGCTCCTTCACCTGCTCTGTCTCGGCTTCCTCACGGGCTCGAATCGTCTCGATTTCCCGAGTCTGGCGGGCCTCGGCGTCAGCCTGAGACTTGTCCAGCTCAAGCGAGGCCTCACGGGCCGCGACGTTCTTGCGCTTGATTTCCAGCTCCTGGTCGCGCTCAAGCCGGTTGGTATCCACGTTGTGGGCCGCCGTGATTTCGGTAATGCGGCGAATGCCTTCAGAGTCGAGGATGTTATTGGGATCCAGGGCGGACTTGGGCGTCTGCTCCAGATAGTCGATGGCGACATCTTCCAGCACATAGCCGTTGAGATCTTCACCGATGGTCTGGATGATCATGTCGCGAAAACGCTGCCGCTCCTCGAACAGCTGCATGAACTCGAGTTTCTTGCCGACGGTCTTGAGTGCCTCACTGAACTTGGCATTGAACAGTTCATTCACCGCGTTTCTATCGGAAGCACGGTCGACGCCAACGGACTTGGCGACCCTCAGGACATCCTGCGCGGTCTCGTTGACACGCAGATAGAACGCGACCGAGATATCTGCTCGCAGGTTATCCTTGCAGATCAGTCCTTCTTTCCCTTGGCGGTTCAATTCCAGGGTAATCACCGAGATCTTCATCGTTTCATCACGATGAATGACGGGCAGTACCATGGCCCCGGTAAAGTAGACCTTGGGGGTCTTGGACATATCATTGACGATCAACGCCTGCCCTTGATCAATCTTCTTGTAGAAAGCCTTGATCAACAACATGATTGACACAATGACCAGCACGATGACGCCTACCACTACCAAGGCGGGCATCACCCACGAAAAGTCCATTTCAAACGGCATAATATCTTCCATTGATTGCACCCCATTCCCTGTCGTATATCGTTATGTTTCGGCGCCTACGTTGCATATCCACGTTGGCTTGCGAAGCACTATGGAGACCTTCGCGAAGCATGATCTACATCGATCCAGCAAGACTTACCCCGGCGTGACATCTTCCACCCAGTAATAAAGCCCCCGTTCTTCCCGCACCAGCAGCACTCTCATCCCATGCTTGAGTGGCGTTACGGCCCTGACATTCACGGTCAAATCGACACCTTCCCGGCTGACCCTGGCCCGCCCTCGACAGCTATCCCTGGCCAGTCCTGTCACCACAGCGCTCAAGCCTTCCATGCAGTGTTCTTGATGGTGCTGATACAAGGTCGCAAATACGGGGCGCAGCCATCGCGCCAGTATGACGGCAAGCAGATAACCGGCCACGACGGAAATGACCAGGATTCCCAGCGAGATCATCATCCACCCGCCTGAGGACCACTGATAGGAGATAGCTGACAGCTGAAGCACGTAGCTACTAAGCCAGGAAAACAGGGACAGCAGTGTCACCGTCATGGGCAAGGGGACACCATGCAGACCTAACGTCGCCAACAGGCCGGAAAGATCAAACGCCCCTTCCGCATCGATGTCGACCAGGTCCGTCATGTCGCCATCCATAAAACCCAATAGAGTAATCAGCCAATACAGCACTGACACCATCAGAAGTATCGTGAACAGCAATGTAGGGAAATTAAATGCAACAATAAAAAAACGAGACACTCCGGACATTACGGATACCCAGCTGCGGTGTACGTCGATCCCACTTTCACAAGAAGATGACGCTAACACCTCCCTCTTAGGGACGGCATAGCCATAGTCCTACAAGCTTCTCGATTTCAAAAATTCATAAAAAAGGCACGGAGATACAGCCGTTCCCGAGTGACACATCACGGGAACAACCTAAACAAATGAACTCTGAAACATCAGTCAGCCTGTCGTTGCCTTCTCTCGTTACAGGGCAACGCCCGTGCCAGACCTTCCACGCACGCACCTTGGCGTCGAGATACCCGTGCCACATAGCGCCTGTACTGGGCCATGAACAAGAGAAGCAGCGGAGAACACACGAAAAGAAGGGAAAGACGGACAGCAAGCAAAGCAGCGCACGGCGGCCAACAGCACTACCTGCGTCACAACCTGGCAGGCAGCGTCGCCTTCATCGGGCCGCAGCGCATCGTCCACAGGACCAAAGGGAGATCCTACGCCACCGCCCGTCGCCGATGGCGTAGGACGAGACCATAGCGCTGCGGCTATCGCAGCCAGATGACGCTGGCCATGCGCCCCGTCACGCCGTCATCGCGGCGGTGAGAGTAGAAACGGGATTCACAGGCAGTGCAGAAGTGCCCGCCACTGACGTGAGCCACACCCAGGCGCTCCAGTCGCAACCTCGCCAGCCGGTAAAGATCCGCCATGTAGTGACCCAGTCGATACGGGCTGGGCTCAAACGCACTGGAGGCTTCAGGGTGCACACCACAGAACGCCTCCCGTACTTCAGGACCCACCTCGAACTGGGCGTTCGAGATGGCAGGTCCCAGCCAAGCCAGCAGTTCGCCGGCGGGGCTCCCCAGCGAGGCGACAGTAGCTTCCAGCACGCCGCCTGCCAGGCTGCGCCAGCCGGCGTGGGCGACCGCGACGCGCTCGCCACTCCGGTCGCAGAAAAAGACCGGCAGGCAGTCGGCCGTCATTACCACACAGGCATAGTCCCGAGTCGTCGCCACCGCCGCATCGGCCTTGGGCGTCTCATCGCACCAACCGTGCTGCACACTGGCGCCATGGACCTGGTCCAGCCACAGCAGGGGCCGCTCATCGCCAATTTCCTTGCCCAGCTGGCGTCGGCAGAGACTGACGTGCTCCGGCTTGTCGCCTACATGACTGGCGGTGTTGAAAGCGGCATAGGGGCCCTGGCTGGGCCCACTCTCGCGAGTGGTGACAAAGGCGCCCACATTCGCCGGTGCCGGCCAGTCTGGCAGGATAACGCTGGGGCGAAGATCAAGGGCGTCTGTCATTGCATGGTCTCCGCATCAACGCGCAGATAATCCAGCAGCATCAGCAAGTCATCCGGCAGCGCGGCGTGGAAACTGACCTCCTCGCCATGACGCGGATGCACAAAGGCCAAGCGGCGAGCGTGCAATGCCTGGCGAGGAAACTCACGCAGAATTTCCTTCAATGTCTGGCCCGCCCCCGGTGGCAGCTTGAGTCGACCACCGTAAACCGGATCACCGATCAGCGGAAAGCGCCGGTGGGCCATATGCACCCGAATCTGGTGGGTACGGCCGGTCTCCAGCTTGCAGCGCACATGACTGTGGGCGCGGAAGCGCTCGACGACCCGATAGTGGGTCACCGCCGGCTTGCCCGATGCGGTGACCGCCTGGCGCTTACGATCCTTGGGATGACGTCCGATCGGGGCATCAACCGTTCCTCCGGAGGTCATCTTGCCCACCACGATGGCGTCGTACTCCCGCGATACCGTGCGGGCCTGCAGCTGCGCCACCAGGTCCGCGTGGGCGGCCAGGGTCTTGGCCACCACCATCAATCCGCTGGTGTCCTTGTCGAGGCGATGCACGATACCCGCCCGGGGCAATGTCGCGGCATCAGGAAAGTGATGCAGCAGTGCGTTCAGCAGGGTGCCGTCAGGGTTCCCCGCAGCCGGATGAACCACCAGTCCCGGCGGCTTGTTGACCACCAGTACATCATCGTCCTCGTAGACCACATCCAGTGGGATGTCTTCGGCCTCAAAGCGCGTATCGTCGGCGATATGCGCCGTCAACGACAGTCTTTCGCCGCCGTGCACCTTATCCTTTGGCCTGGCAGTCGCGCCATCCAGGGTCAAGGAGCCATCCTTGATCCAGCCCTTGAGGCGCTCCCGGGAAAAGTCGGAGAACAGCTCAGCCGCGGCCTGGTCGAGGCGAAAGCCTGCCATCTCAAGGGGAATGCGGTGGTGAACATCGAGGGTCTGGGACATAGGTGCGGACGACGTCTCTTGGCATGAAAGTCAATGGAACCAGTGGTTCGCCTGCGCCCAAAGCGTGTTCCGAAGTGCAGGAGGACTGCGTTTCAGGACAAGGTGCTTTATAGTGGGCGGATCGCGGCCGATTCTACCACGGCCGACCCGGGTTGTTTGACACGAGGACCAAGATGCGCGTTTTCACTATTTCCGCTACTCGCCTGGGCGCCCTGGTGTTGATGGGCGCGGTGCTCGGCGGCTGCGCCAGCAACGACGTCGAAGAAGAGCGCTACGACGGCGCTACCGAGCGCCAGCTCTATCAGGAGGGCCGCGAGGCGTTGGAAAATGGCAGTTTCACCACCGCCATGAACCGCCTGGAGGCGATCGATACCCGCTTCCCCTTCGGAGACTATGCCGAGCAGGCCCAGCTTGAGCTGATCTACACGTACTACGAAACGGACGATTGGGAGGGCACTCGTGCCGCCGCCAGTCGCTTCATTCGTCTGCACCCCAATCACCCCCAGGTCGACTATGCCTACTACATGCGAGGCCTGGCCGCCTGGCAGGCAGGTCGCTTCAGTCTTGAGTCGCTGAAAGTCATCGACATCTCCGAGCGTGACCTTGGGGCCACCCGAGATGCCTATACCGATTTCACTGACCTGACCAACCGCTACCCCGACAGCCAGTACGCACCCGATGCTCGTCAACGCATCATCTATTTGCGTAACCTGCTGGCCCAGCACGAGCTCCACGTGGCCGACTTCTATCTGCGCAAGAAGGCCTACATGGCGGCAGTCCAGCGCGGCCGCTGGGTCATCGAGAACTACCCCCAGGCAGAAGCGACCCGTGACGCCCTGGCGGTCATGGTCGAAGGCTACCTGGGAATGGGTATGCGCGATCGCGCCAGCGAGACTCTGCAGGTACTGCTTGAGAACGACCCCGACAACGAGCGCCTCGATGGTCGCCGCTTCGAACCCAAGTACGTGGACGAAGCACCGCTCAGCGCCTGATCACGATACAAGCGCGGATTACGATGGAAAAAGGGGCTGCTGACGCAGCCCCTTTTCTTGATGGTGACGTCTTGCGGTCACAGCGCAGCCTCTGGCCAGCGCCCTCTTCTGGCCAGAGCACCCTCTACGGAACAGCGCCGCTATCGTGACCGACCGCTACCCGGCGGCCTCTGGTGTGTGGGCCGCGACGCCACCACGCTTGAACCGCTTGCGCCGTTGAAGGCCCCAGTAGGCGAACGTGAAATACACCAGCGTGCACCAGATGGTCACGTCGTAGAACAGCTCGCGATTCACGTAGTATTCGTAGAGATCCGGGCTATCGAACATGACTCGCCAGGCCAAGACGGCGGGCACGATCAAACCTACCCCGCACCAGATGACGACAATGCCCTTGGACAGCCAGGTCTTGTCCTCGATCCTCTGGCGATGCTTCTCCGCCGCCTTGCGTTCATGGCGTTCAGCCACCCGCTGATGGAAGTCTTCCAGCGCGCGCTGCTGCTCTGGATAGGCCTCACAGGCCCCTGCCCGCCGCGCGAGAACGACATAGATCAGGATGGAGACACACCAGGTAGGGAGAAACAGATAGTAGAACGGCATGATATCCAGCACGTTCAGTCCCACACCAAAGGCCAGCGAAAGAAGCCAACTGGCAATGGCTGGACGATTGTCTGCCAGCCCCTTGAAGCTGGCCCAGTATGACGTCATGCCAAGCCGCGGGAACAGCTGGTACTCGGCAAAGGCAATCCCGCCTACGGGCACCAGTATCAGGCCCGCATAGGTCAGCAAGGGCAGCATGCTGCGGTAGACGAACGGGAAACAGCTCGCCCCCATGACGCCTAAGCCTACCAGCATGGTCACTTTCCAGCGCTTGACTTCAGGCATCAAGGCTTGAGCTGCCAGGCCTGCTCGGTACAAGTTCGAATTGGCGGTCGTCCATCCTGCCACGACCACGATGACGAAACCGGAAAGTCCGAGCGCATAGAAAGCCACATCGCCGGGGTCCACCACCATGATGCTGAGCTTCATGGTAGCCGCGGTCGCCGCCCCCATGAGCCCGGCCGAGATCCAGGCAACGTAGTGACCAAACATCATGCCTGTACAGGTGGCCAGACCGTAGCGCACCTTGCGTGCATAACGCAGAAGCGCCATATCGATCAGTCCGAAGTGCGCAAAGGTATTGGCCGCCCATGCAAAACCGATGACCTCCCAGAGACCGATACCTGGCTCGCCTTCAGCGTTGACGCCGGTGAACACGCTGGCACTGGCAATGGCAATGAAATCAGAGACACTGGTGAGTGTCGTGAAGCCCGTCACCGACTCCGCCAGCGCTGGAATCAGCACCATGCCCCCGGCGGTAAACATGACCATCAACCAGGGGGCACAGATACTGGCAAACTCGCTTAGCGCGTTGAAGCCAAACGCTGCCACCAGCACCACGATCGCCCCTACGGCAAAGGCAATCAGCACAAAAGCCACGTCCGTAGGGTAGGGAGCCACTTGCGGAGGCACATCGAACAGCACGCGTACTGCGGTCGCTGACACCGTGATCATGGCCGCCGAGATGGCCGAGAAGATCACCACATTGGCGCCATTGTAGAGCTTGGCCATGACATTACCGGCGATCCGCTCCAGATAGGCAAACAGGCTCAATCGCGTGCCTACCGCGATCGGGGCCGTAATCAGCGTGAAGCTCAACACCGCCAACGTATTGCCGATGATCAAGCCGATCAGGATGTCCCATATTCCCGCCCCCAGGCCGACAAAGGTGGCACCTATCACGAACTCCGTCGCAGCGACGTGTTCCGCCGCATAGAGCCCGAGAAAGTGTCTGGCACCATGCTGCTTGTGAGGCGACACCGGCAGCTGCTCATCGTCGATGCGCTCCAGCGGCTGATGGGGGTTGAACCCGGATGAAGCCATGGCAATCTCCTTGTCCCGGCGCAGGACACTACGCCTGGTATCACGAGGCAGTGGGCGGCCTGGCGCTAGCTTCACGCCGGCAAATGACGTCCACAGCCGATGCATTATTGATCGGCAAAGCGGGCCTGCTCGGCCACCTTCTGGGTTACCCACTGCGCGTTTTCCAGCGCCTCATCGACCGTTATCTCGCCTGCCAGCGCCTTCGCGAAGCGATTGCCTACCGCCGTGGCGATACCAGGAAAGGCAGCAATCGCCACGTACTGGATGCCACGATACGGCACTGGCTCCACCGTCGGGTTCCCAGGATCTGCGGCTGTCAGCGATTCCAGCACCATGTCACTGTATGGCGCTGCGGCCTGATAGTGGGGATTGGCATAGAGGGAGCGGCGAGTACCGGGAGGGACCTGAGCCCACCCTTCATCATCGGCGACCTGACGTTGGAAGTCTGCCGAGGTGGCCCAGGCGATGAAACGCTTTGCCGCGTCGCTACTAGTGGAGCTCGACGGTATCGCTAGCGCCCATGCCCACAGCCAGTTGGCTCGCTTGCCCATCCCCTGCTGTGGCGCCAATGCAAACCCCACCCGATCGGCCACCATTGACTCTCGTGGGTTGGTGACGGCGGACGCCGCGACCGTAGCATCCACCCAGATCGCGCACTTGCCCTGCTGAAACAGCGCCAGGTTGTCATTGAAGCCCAGTTGCTCCGGATTCGGTGGGCCATACTCCCACAACAACGATAGGTATTGGTCCAGGGCGTCACGCCAGGCGGCCGTCGCCAACTGCGGGACCCACTGCATGTCGAACCAGCGGCCACCATAGGCGTTCGCCATCGCCGTCAACAGCGCCATGTTTTCGCCCCAGCCCGGCTTGCCCCTGAGGCATATGCCGTAGTGCTCATCAGGGTCATGCAACGCAGCGGCAGCCCGGGCGATGAACTCCCAGCTCGGTGACTCGACCATGCTCAACCCGGCTTCGGCGAAAAGATCCTCGCGATACAGGGTAAATGCCGACTCCGCATAGAACGGAGCAGCATATAGCTGCCCCTGGAACGACAGCGCTTCACGCACTGTGGGCAGTAGATCATCCACCTGGTAGCTGGCTGGCAGGTCGTCAAGGGGAAGCAGCCACCCTCGCTCGGCCCAGATCGCTGCCTCGTAGGTACCGATGGTCACGATGTCAAAGCGCCCCCCCGCAGTGGCGATATCCGTCGTCACATGCTGACGCAGAGTGTTTTCATCCAGCGCCACCCACTGCAACTCGATATCTGGATTCGCGGCGGTAAAGCCTTCACTGAGCTGTTGCATGCGGACCATGTCACGGTTGCCCACCGTGGCGATGGTCAAGGCACTGACCGGCGACGATTCAGCGAGCGCCGGCCCCGTGCTTAACACGCATGTCAGGCTGCCTGTTACCAACACGGTTCTGAGCAACATGACACCTCCTAAAGTTGCCTTTAACAAACACCTATTAAGCAAACTTAGCAGGCTCCGCCGGATACACACTCCGTAACTGTGCAGCTATGCACACAATCAACAACGCCCTGCAATGGTCCGAAGCGACCGTCGCAGGGCGTGCGGGTAACGACTAGAGGGAAGAAGGATCAGCTGCCAGGTTGCCAGCCGTTGACAATGGGATAGCGGCGGTCGCGGCCAAATCCGCGCTGGGTCACGCGTACACCGACCGGTGCCTGTCGGCGCTTGTACTCACAGCGGTCCACCAGCTTGACCACCTTGTACACATCCTCGGCACTGTACCCTGCCGCGATGATGGCTTCGGCACTCATGTCACCCTCGATATAGCGCACCAGAATGGCATCCAGGGTGTCGTAGTCAGGCAGCGAGTCACTGTCCTGCTGGTCCGGCGCCAGCTCAGCGGAGGGCGGACGATCGATCACGCGCTCGGGGATGACCAGGTTTTCGGTGTTGCGCCAGCGTGCCAGGCGATACACCCACGTCTTGTAGACATCCTTGATCGCGTTGTAGCCCCCCACCATGTCGCCATAGAGAGTGGCGTAACCCACCGCCATTTCACTCTTGTTGCCGGTCGTCAGGACCATCAGTCCCTTCTTGTTCGACAGTGCCATCAACAGCACGCCGCGACAGCGGGACTGCAGGTTTTCCTCGGTGGTATCCCGCTCGGTCCCTTCGAAGCTCTCGGCCAGAGTGTCCATGAAGGCTTCGACCATGGGCGCGATGGGCATGACCTCGTAGCTGACGCCGAGAAGACGGGCCTGTTCGGCGGCATCTTCCTTGGAGATATCGGCGGTGTAGTGATACGGCATCATCACCGCGTGCACCCGCTGAGGCCCCAGTGCATCAACCGCGATGGCCAACGACAGCGCCGAATCGATACCACCGGAGAGGCCCAGTACCACCCCCTGGAAACCGCTCTTGTTGACGTAGTCTCTCAGCCCGGTGACCAGCGCACTGTAAAGGTCTTCTTCTGGCGCCACGTCGAGGTCTAACTCCCCCTGACGCGGTGACCAGCGACCCTTTTCGTGAGAAAAATGAACAGGGCTCAGCCAGATGTCCCAGTGGGGAGCCTGGACGGCGAGGCTGCCATCGGCATCGACGCAGCAAGAGCCACCGTCAAACACCAGCTCATCCTGGCCGCCGATCTGGTTGACGTACACCAGCGGCAGTCCCGCATCACGTGCGCGCTGCTCGAGCAGTGCCAGGCGCTCCGCAGGCTTGTTCTGGTGATAGGGTGAAGCATTCAACGTCACCAGGATGTCAGCACCGGCAGCACGAGTCGCCTGGATCGGCGCTTCCTGCCAGATGTCCTCACAGATCAGGACACCCAGCTTCGCCCCTTTATGCTCGATCACCAAGGGGCTCGCACCGGCAGTAAAGTAGCGCTGCTCGTCGAAGACCTGGTAGTTGGGCAGCGCCTGCTTGGCATATTCATCCAGCCACTGTCCGTTGTAGAGGACGCCCGCCATATTGTAGAGCGCGCCTTCGCGACGTCCGGGATAGCCAACGATGACCATCACGTCGCGCACCATCTTGGCGGCCATGCGTGCACGAGCCTCACGCAATCGCGTCTCCATGGAGGGGCGCAGCAAGAGGTCTTCGGGGGGATAGCCGGTCAGAAAAAGTTCCGGCAGAACAACCACGTCAGCGCCGTGCTCGAGGTAGGCCTCCCGCACGGTCTCGATCGCCCGGTCGGCATTGCCGGGGATGTCGCCCACCAGGGGATCGAGCTGCGCCATCACCAGAGTCAGGTCTTGCATGAGCGAAGAAATCTCTCGAAAATCGATAGGGTCAACCCATTGTCCCGCAAGGGCCGCCAAGTGGCAAAGGCCGCCGCTCATCGAGGGCCGCCTCCCCACCGGGAGTAAGGATGAACCTATTGATTATCCGTCTGCTGATCTTTGCCGTGGTGTTTTTCGCCGGACTCAAGCTGTATCGCATGTACCGCGAATGGAAGCTCGAGCAACAAGACCACGGCCCGAGCACACAGCAGGGCGGAAAAATGGTCCGCTGCAGCTGGTGCAACGTGCATCTGCCGGAACAGGACGCCCTGCGTGCGCAGGGACAGTGGTTCTGCTGTGGCGAACATCGTGACAAGTCCCTGGCAGAGCACGAGGACAAGGGCAGCGACGACTAGGCCTCGGGGGCCAGCCTGTCATTGCTCCAGCCGGCCTTCCAGGGCATAGGCGGAGGGCTCGATAATGGGCCGGCGTCCCAGCATCTGGTCGACCAGCAGCCGCGTAGACGCCGGAGCCAGCACCAGGCCATTACGATAATGCCCGGCATTGACGTGCAGGTTATCCCAGCCGGGGGCTCTGCCGATGAAGGGCACCCCATCAGGCGACCCCGGGCGCAGCCCCGCCCACTGGTGTTCTACCTCACAGCTTGCCAGCGCAGGGATGATCCCGGTGGCAGACTGCCACAATGATTGCCGGGCCTGCTCATCGATTCCCTTGTCGAACCCGGCTTCCTCCAGCGTCGAGCCTGCCAGCACGCGACCATCACCCCGGGGAATCACGTAGCGCCCGTCCATCAACACCACCCGCTCCACCATTCCAGGCGGTGCCTTGAACAGCAGCATCTGCCCCTTGACCGGCCGCACCGGCAGGCTGAGATCCGCCAGCTTGGCCAGCTGGGCGGACCATGCACCCGCACAGATCACTACCTGGTCAGCGCCGACGTCTCCCTGGTCCGTGGCTACCGAGGTGACGCGCTGGCCCTGCCGGTTGAGCCCTGTGACCGACGTCTGCTCGGCAAAGGTCACGCCAGGCATGCTTGAAAGCCTCGTCTTGAGCGAACGCATCAAGCGCGGGTTGCGAATACTGCCCAGCGTTGGCATCCACAGAGCGTCCTCGACATCCTGACGCACCTGAGGCTCCTTGGCGCGAATCACCTCCGCCCCTACCCGAGACAGCGGCTTGCCGACTCCCCTGGCCCACGCCAAGGCGCGTGTTTCATCTTCGACACGCAGGTAGAGAAGCCCCTTCTGCCGGTATTCTGGATCTACCCCTGTCTCTTCGAGCAGGCGCAGCGACAGCTCGGGATAGGCGCCCTCGGACCAGCTCGCCAACTGGGAAACAGGGTCGCTATAGCGCCATGGGTACAGCGGCGAGACGATCCCTCCTCCCGCCCAGGAGGCTTCTCTTCCACATTGCCCGCGGTCGATTACCGTGATGCTGTGGCCAGCATCTGCCAACTGCAGGGCCGTCATCAGCCCAATCACGCCACCGCCGATCACCACAAACTCGCTCAAAACACGCCTCCCACCTGTCTACCCCACTATCGAGAACTACACTCGGAACAACACCCGCACGACCAGCACCGCTTCAACGCCATCATCACCTGTGTCATCGCCCCAGGGGCATGACGCCGGGCGCGACGGAGGCCTGCCCGTTCATTTCGCCAGCATAGGCGGCAGCGAAGGGAGATTGCCATGGACGACGACCGATCTGCTGCGCAGCGTCCTTGTCTCCAAAGACCTCAGTCGGGTGCGACCCTGCTGGAATTGCTGCTGGTCATCAGCATTATCGGCATGCTGAGCGCGGTGGCCGTGCCGGGCTATCGCGCGATGATCGCTCGCCAGCATATCGCCAGCGACGTTGCGCGGCTACAGGACGCCCTGGCGCTGACCCGCAGTACCGCGATTGTGCGTGCCTCCCAGGTCACCCTGTGTCCTAGTGCTGATGGCGTACACTGCGGTACTGACTGGACAGGAAAGCTGTTGATCAAGGCAGGAGCTCCGAGCTGGGGTGGCGCCACACTGCGAGTGTTCCCTCCAAGCCTGCTGCCGCGCATTCGCTTTCGCGAGGACCACAAGCCCGTCAGGTTCTTGGCCAATGGACGGGCCAGCGGGCACAACGGGACCTTTGAGCTGTGCACAAACGACCGGCGTCATGTGCGCCTGGTACTCAGCAATTTCGGGCGCCTGCGCAGCGAGACTCACTCCACAACGACGCCCTGCCTCGAAGGCTAGGCGGATCGATCCAGCCACAGGGCACCATCGGCACTATCACCACCACCGAGCTCCGGCTCTACCCTCACGTTGTGATCGACAATCACGGTCCCCGCCGACACCAACGCCCCTTGCACCTCGAACGTCGCATTGTCTACATCACCGTGAATGGAAATACCGTTCGCCCAGACGCTGCCGTCCAGGATAACGCCACCCTGACCATTCAGCGTGACCTGCCCCGTCGCCACCACATCACAGCCATAGCTGCCGGAAGGCAGCGTCATGGTCACCGCTCCATCCACGATCACCGTATCCAGATCAGCATGGGCGGACAGGTCCATGGTGCCGTCAAAGCCCCTGTCGCTATCACACAGCACGGTGTGATTCTGATACGCACAGCCACTCGCATCAAACGGCACCCCCTCAAAGGCCGCGAACACTTCATCCATGTAGGGTCTCGGATCGAGCGACGGAGCGGGCTGCCCTGGCGACGGCGCAGTGTTCCAGCACATCTGCACATCGTTCGGACCATAGTTGACGAAGGGCCCCGCCGACACGGTGTCACAGCCATCCGGGAGCGCGGGAGCGGGACTTGCGCCACCGTCCCCTTTCGATGCGGCAATAATGACACCGTGCAATGCCAAATGATGAGACCCATCCTCGACGTAGCCCACGACAAGACGAGCCGCACTTCCCTCATGATCGCAAGGGGACCACCGGTAGCCAACGCCTGGCTGATTCGGCAGGGTACCCGCCTCTCGCCAGGAGGGCCCCCACCCTCCTGCCATCACCTGCTGCTCCAACACCTGGCAGGTTTCCTCGGTGGCAGACAGGGGCATATCGATATCTTGCATCACCTCGGCAGCGCCCCAGTCGGCGGCCATCTGTGCTTGAGCCATGGCTCGCATATTGCCCGCAAGACGTTCGTCGACCACGGAGGACTGGACCGCTGCAATGGCAATTACCGAGGCGATGGCCACTAGCGACAGCACCACCAGAAGCACCGCCCCACGCTGTCTGTCACACATCGAACATCTGTTCATGGCGAGCCCTCCAGCGACGCCATGGCGGTCTGGCGATTTACCACGTGCAACGACAAGGGCACGGGACTGTGAGGCAGGCTCAGCGTGATGCGATAGAGCCCCTCACCAAGCGACTCCAGCACGGGATCCTGGTCACAGTGACCGCTATCGGCCAGGCCATCGACCAAGGGCTCACCACTCAGCGCATCGTGCAGGGTGCAGCCTTCGCCATCGAGCGAAGGCCTGAGCACGTAGCTGTCTACGTCAGCCGCCCCGCGCCGCACCGCGGCGGTCACGGTATCCAACGCATAGCTGATCACTGCCTGACGATCGGCGAGTCGTAAGACCGTATTGGCGCTGACGTTGGCCTCATGAAACAGGTTCCCCGCGGCAAGGATGACCAGGCTCCCCACCAGCATGGCCACCATCAGCTCGACCAGTGACACGCCACGCTGCGCGCCCAAGCGGATAGCGAGGTGCCCGCGCCCCAGCCCGCTCATGCGGGGTCCCTGGCCGGCAACTTGACCCAGTACTCGAACACGCTGGGATCGGAGAAGCGTTCGTCCTGCCAGCGAATCGATATCTTGAAGGCGCAGTCTTCGGCAGGCTCGATCGACTGATCGGCGTCGGCAAGCCCCGGTAGAAAGGGCGCCCAATGCTGGTGCCACTGATGTGAGCGAAGGCTTTGCGCAGCATCGGGAGGACACTCGCCGTCTAGCGCCGTCATGCTCGCCCACAGCAACTCCCTGGCATCCTGGGCGGCCAGGTCGGCGAGGGACCGCTGAATGCTGGAGTGCGCCCCCTGGAGGCTGCGCAGCTGCAGCCCTGCAATACCCAGCAAGCCAACTGACAGCAGCAGCAGGGCCACCAGTGCCTCAAGCAGGGAAAAGCCACGCTGCCTCGCTGGCGTGATCATACGGCCCCCTCTCCCGACCCCGAGCGTACGATGCCGCTGGGCTCCACGCGGATCCAGCGGCGCTCGCCTGCAGGCGAGCTCAGCCACAGCCGGCATGGTGGCTCGAAGTGACACTGGTCAAGCCGCCCCATGAGGTCAAAGGTGACGTCACCGGCGGTCAGGGTCGTGCCATCGGTACGTGAGCTTTGCTCGATCATCAGCGCTTGTTCGCCGTGACTGGCGGACACGGGACAGCCCTCAGCAGCGCTGTTGCCTGCCAGCACCTCCAGTCGCCAGTGACCGCTGCATTCCTGCACTCGTACTGTCACATTCTGACGGCGAGTCAGGGCCGTCGTCCGTGCCAGGGTCAAGGCGCCCACCAGCTGGTTGGCATCGGCGACCAGACGCTCATGCCGCAACCACTGGTGCAGATTGGGCACCGCCACTGTCGCCATCAGCGCGACCACCGCCAAGCCCAGGACCAGCTCCATCAAGGTCATCCCTCGCTGGCGGCGACTACCAGCACTCATTCGGTGCACGCTCCCCGGTCTGGTCCATGGTCAGGCTGTCGCATCCGCCCTTGACCGAGTGGGCATCCACCGCCCGGGCCTCAAGAAAGAAGCGACCCGGATAACGCTCCACGGTCAGCAGATAGAAACCTGACGCCGAGGGCGTGGCGAGGCCATCGCAGGCGGGCGCATCATACGCCTGGTCACGGGTGTAGCAGCGCTCCAATGAAGAGGCCGCGGTCAACAGCAGCGCGCGGCCATCGGCGACCCGGCTCTCCCGCAGGTGTTCGGTGTACATCGGATATGCCACCGATGCCAACAGGCCCAGGATGGCGACACACAGCAGCAATTCCAGCAGCGTAAAGCCCGCCTGGCCTCGCAGCCCCCCTGCTGCCGTCTGCCGTCCTGACGAAGGCCGGGAGCCAGCGCAACGGCGGCTACCTGCTGTGCACCTTTGGCGATCACCCATGCATGCACCGCGCCTGGCTGGCGGCTGCAGTCTTACCATCATCAGGCATCTCCGGCTCGTTTTCGCCCCAAGTATGTCCCAGTGGGACGGCCAAAGGCAGGCGCTGGATCAAGGATCTGTCACAGAGCAACGAATAGGCACAGAAACCTGGTCATCCCGAGCCTTGGATGCAAAAACGCCGCCCTGTGACAGGCGGCGCTTTTACATCGGTGCTTTCTTATCGACGCATTCTTGTCGGCGTGAAGCTCAACGCTCGCAAGGGGTCTTGCTCGAAGACTAGTCGCTGACGATAACCCGGTCACGCAGCTCTCGGGGCATCGAGAAGGTAATCGTTTCTTCACGCCCTGCCAGTTCCTCGGGCGCTTCGGCTCCCAGTTCGATCAGCCGGTCGATCACACCCTTGACCAGCACTTCGGGGGCACTGGCCCCGGCCGTAACGCCGACGGAAGTCACGCCGTCGACCCACGCCGGATCAATTTGCTGGGCATTGTCGATAAGGTAGGCGGCGGTGCCCACACGCTCGGAAAGCTCCCGCAGTCGATTGGAATTGGAGCTGTTCGGGCTGCCCACCACCAACACCAGATCTGTTGCCGCGGCCAGTTCCCTCACCGCATCCTGACGATTCTGGGTGGCGTAGCAGATATCGTCCTTGCGCGGGCCTTGAATCTCGGGGAAGGTCGCACGCAAGGCGTCAATCACGCGAGCGGTGTCATCCATGGAGAGGGTCGTCTGGGTGACGAAGGCGAGCCGACTGGGATCCTTGACCTCCAGCCGAGCGACGTCATCCTCATCCTCCACGAGGTAGATCTGGCCACCATAGGAAACATCATAACGTCCCATGGTCCCTTCCACTTCAGGGTGGCCCTCGTGGCCGATCAAGATGCACTCTTGCCCACGGCGGGCATAGCGAAGCACCTCCATATGCACCTTGGTCACCAATGGGCAGGTGGCATCAAACACCTTCAACCCGCGCTGCTCGGCTTCCTCTTGCACCGCTCGCGATACACCGTGGGCGGAAAAGATCACGATGACATCATCGGGCACTTCATGCAGCTCTTCGACGAAGACCGCGCCGCGCTCACGCAGGCTATCGACCACAAAGCGGTTGTGGACCACTTCATGACGCACATAGATCGGCGGTCCGAACACATCCAGCGCGCTGTTGACGATATCGATGGCCCGGTCGACGCCGGCACAGAAGCCGCGGGGGTTGGCCAACTTGATTTGCATGGTCTGCCTTGCCTTGGCGCCTTCTAGGCGTCTGATTAAGCGGTGGTTTAGCAAATGAATAAACTGCTGGTGGATCAGGCTATCACCCGTTGGGCCTCGCCTGACACACCCAGAGACGCAGGCCTGTCAGTGCGTCGTGGCGGGTTTGACGCCCAGTACCTCGACCTCAAAGGTCAGGGTGCGTCCTGCCAGCGGATGGTTGAAGTCCACTTCCACCATGTCTCCATCCAGCTCGGTGATGACACCGGGAAGCTCGTCACCATTGACGTCGGCAAACGACATCACGGTGCCCACTTCGGGCTCATCGCCGTTGAACACATCGCGCTTCATACGCTGAATATTCTGCGGATTGTGCTGGCCAAAGGCATGCTCGGGGCTGACCTCGAAGCTGCCGCTGTCGCCATCTGTCATGCCCTTCAGCGGTTGCTCGAAACCGGGTGGCAGGTTGCCGTCGCCCAGCTGAAAGGTAGCCGGACTCTTGTCGCGGGTGCTGTCCACCACGGTGCCATCTTCCAGCTTGAGGGTGAAGTGCAGAGTGACTTCCATGCCCTCGTCGATACGGTAGTCGCTCATGGGATCTCCAAAAGAGTGACAGGCCGGCGGGGGTCGGTAACGCCCCCGTCGGCAAAGGAGGGGTTAGCCGCGCCGGGCGCGTCGACGTTCGCCGAAGATGGACTCCCAGATCAGGCCGATGGCCCCCAGGGTAATACCGATATCGGCCACGTTGAAGGCCGGGTAGTACCAGCCCGCCACATGGAACGACAGAAAGTCGACCACGTAGCCATGCACCAGCCGATCGTAAAGGTTGCCCAGGGCGCCCCCGATGATCAGCGCCAGGCAAGCTCCCAGCAGCTTTTCATCCTGGCGCAGCCGCTTCATCCAGATGGTCAGGCCGACGGTGGCCGCCACTGCAATGGCGGCAAACAGCCAGCGCTGCCAGCCTGGGTGGTCAGCCAGGAAGCTGAAGGCGGCACCAGTGTTGTGCAGCAACGTCAGGTTGAAGAACGGAAGCACTTCTACCGGCGTGGCGTAGCTCAGGGACTGGCTCATCAGCGCCTTGGTTCCAAGGTCGAGCACGATCCAGACCAACGCCAGCCACCACCAGCGCAGCGGCTGCTTCATCGGTTGCACCTGAGAACTCATCGCGTCCTTTGCCTCCTTGGCAGTCGACTCGGCAGGATCAGGCATAGTAACGCACCTCGCCCGAGCCATCGGGCAGGTTGCTGACACAGCGCGAACACAGGTCGGGGTGCTCGGGCAGCGAGCCTACCTCAGGACGATGATGCCAGCAGCGCTCACACTTGGCGTGGTCACTGGCACTCACCGCCACCTTGAGACCTTCGACATCGGTATCCGCGGCATCGCTGGCCTCGGCCAGCGGCGCCAGGCGCACGTCGCTGGTGAGCATGACAAAGCGCAGCTCATCGCCCAGCCGCGACAGTAGCTCGCTCAGTTCATCGCTGACGTACAGCGTCACCTCGGCGGCCAGGCTGCCCTTGATGGTCTTGGCGTTACGGGCGTCTTCCAGGCACTTGTTGACCGCTTGCTTGACGGTCAGCACCTGCTCCCAGAAGTCACGGCCCATGCTGGCGTCGCCACTGAGGGTGGACAGACCGGTGTAGTAGGTCTCCAGCAGTACGCTGCGGCCCTGCTCCAGACCTTGCTCACCAGGAATATTCTCGAAGATTTCCTCGGCGGTGAACGACAGGATCGGCGCGACCCAGCGCACCAGCGCCTGAACCACGTGATACAGCGCGGTCTGGGCGCTGCGACGGGCCTGGGAGTCCGCCTGGGTGGTGTACTGGCGATCCTTGATCACATCCAGGTAGAAGCCACCCAGCTCCCGCGCACAGAAACCATGCACCTGCTGATAGACGTCGAGGAAGCGATACTCGGCATAGGCCGTCTCGATGCGCTCCTGCAGCTGGGCCGCGCGGTCCACCACCCACTGGTCCAATGCCAGCATGTCATCGAAGGCCAGCGCATCGCGCTCGGGGTTGAAACCGTTGAGGTTGGCCAGCAGGAAGCGTGCGGTATTACGAATGCGCCGGTAGACGTCGGCGGTGCGCTTCAAGATCTCGTCCGACACCGCCATCTCGCCTGAGTAGTCGGTAGACGCCACCCACAGGCGGAGGATGTCGGCCCCCAGCTTGTCCATCACCTCCTGCGGAGCCACCACATTGCCCATGGACTTGGACATCTTGCGGCCTTGCGCGTCAACGGTGAAGCCGTGGGTCAGGAGACCGCGATAAGGTGGATGACCATCGATGGCGCAGCCGGTCAACAGCGATGAGTGGAACCAGCCACGATGCTGGTCGGAGCCCTCCAGGTAGAGGTCCGCTCGCGGCCCGCTCTGGTGCCCATGGGGGTGCGAGCCACGCAGTACATGGCGATGGGTAGTGCCAGAGTCGAACCACACATCCAGCGTGTCGGTGACCTTGTCATACTGACCGGCCTCGTCGCCAAGCAGCTCTGCCGGATCAAGGCTGAACCAGGCGTCGATGCCGGCCTTATCAACCAGGTCTGCCACTTGCTCGGTCAACTCTACCGTGCGCGGGTGCAGCTCGCCGGTCTCCTTGTGCAGGAAGAACGGGATCGGAACCCCCCAGTTACGCTGGCGGGAGATACACCAGTCCGGGCGGTTGGCGATCATGCTATGCAGGCGAGCCTTGCCCCAGGCCGGCACGAACTGGGTCGCTTCGATGCCCTCAAGTGCACTCTCGCGCAGGGTGCGGCCATCGTGCCCCGGAATGTCCATACCGACGAACCACTGGGCGGTGGCACGGTAGATGACCGGCGTCTTGTGGCGCCAGCAGTGCATGTAGCTGTGAGTGATGGTCTTGTGGGCCATCAACGCACCTGTCTCGGACAGGGCCTCGACGATCTTCGGATTGGCCTTCCAGATCAGCATGCCACCGAACAGGGGCAGATCATCGACATAGCAACCGTCGCCCTTGACCACGCTGATGAAGTCGCTGAAGTCCATGCCGTAGCGACGGCAGGAGTCGAAGTCATCGACCCCGTGCACCGGTGCCGAGTGAACGATGCCGGTGCTGCCTTCATCGCAGGTCACGTAGTCGGCCAGATACATCGGCGCGGTGCGCTCATACAGCGGGTGCTGGAACTCGATCAGCTCCAGGCGCTCACCGCGAGCGGTAGCGACCACGTCACCGCTGAGGCCGAAGCGTTCCAGGCAGCTCTCGACCAGGTCCTCGGCCAACAGCAGCAGGCGCTCGCCCGTGTCGACCAGCGCATAGTTGAATTCGGGATGGACGTTGAGCGCCTGGTTGGCCGGAATGGTCCAGGGCGTCGTGGTCCAGATCACCACGGCGGCAGGCTTCGTCAGGCTGTCCAGGCCGAACGCGGCGGCGAGCTTGTCCGCATCGGCACAGGTGAAGGCCACATCGATGGCATCGGACTTCTTGTCGGCGTACTCGACCTCGGCTTCGGCCAGGGCAGAACCGCAATCGAAGCACCAGTTGACCGGCTTGAGTCCCTTGAACACGTAGCCGCCCTTGACCATATCGGCCAGCGCGCGAATCTCACCGCCCTCATTGGCGTAATCCATGGAGCGATACGGGTTGTCCCAGTCGCCCACCACGCCCAGACGCACGAAGTCCTGAAGCTGGCCCTGGACCTGCTCGGCGGCGTAGTCACGACACAGGGCCCGCGCCTTTTCGGGCTCCAGGTGCTTGCCGTGGGTTGTCTCGACCTTGTGCTCGATGGGCAGGCCGTGACAATCCCAGCCCGGCACGTAGGGTGCATCGAAGCCCGCCAAGTTCTTCGACTTGACGATAATGTCCTTGAGAATCTTGTTGACGGCATGACCGATGTGAATGCTGCCATTGGCGTAGGGAGGGCCGTCGTGCAGCACGAACACCTCCTGGCCCTGGCGTGCTTCACGCAAGCGCTGGTAAATGTCCAGCTTCTGCCACTGTTCAATCCGGGCCGGCTCGCGCTTGGGCAGCATGCCGCGCATCGGGAATTCGGTTTCTGGCAGATTCAGAGTGTGCTTGTAGTCGCTCATAGTCCTGGGGTCAGCCGTCATCATGATCGGCGGGGCCCTGCCCCGCCGGGGAATCCTGGGTTACGGCCTCGCGCGCACGGGGCGCCGACGCCAGAGGATACTCTTCAAAAAAGGGTCGTCTACCGCTGTCGTACCGGGCAAACACCTCGCGGGCCCGGTCGATATCGGCATAGATCTGTGTCTTCAGCGCGGCAAAGTCGGCAAAGGTCTCCTCCCCCCGCAGCTTGGCACAGGGCACTACTGTCAGCCGTCGACCGTAGAGATCACGCTCAACGTCCAGCAGGTGTGCCTCGAGCACAGGGCGTACCGACCCCACCGTGGGGCGCCAGCCAATGTTCACCACGGCCGGATAGCGCGTGCCGCTATCGCCTTCCACCTCCACCATGGCCGCATAGACACCTCGCAGCACCAGCGGTCCTGGCAGCAACGGAAGGTTAGCCGTCGGGACACCGATGGTGCGGCCACGCTGCTGGTCAGGCACCACCCGCCCGCGAAAGCAGTAAGCCCGCCCAAGCAGTTGAGCCGCTGCCTTGAAATTGCCGCAGGCCAGCAGGGTTCGCACCCGCGTGCTCGACACCCTGTCATCATCGACACGGAAGGTCAGGGTATGTTCTACCGTGAACCCCTGACATTTCCCTGCTTCGGTCAACAGGGCGAAATCCCCACGGCGGTCGCAGCCAAAGCGGAAATCGTCTCCCACCACCAGATGCTGAACATCCAGGCCCTCGACCAGTACCCGGTCGATGAACTGCGCTGCCGTCAGCTGGCGCAGCGATTCGTTGAACGGCAGACACAGCACCCGATCAACACCGCACTCGCCCAGCAACTTTACCTTGTCACGCAAGCGCGTCAGCCGCGGTGGCGCCTGGTCACCGGCAAAATACTCCCTGGGCTGGGGTTCGAACACCACCGCAGTGACCGCGAGGTCGCGCCTGGCCGCCTCAGCGTGACACTGGTCGAGAATGGCACGATGACCCAGGTGGACCCCATCGAAGTTGCCGATGGTGGCGACCGTGCCTCTGTGCCTCTCGCGCAGATTGTGCAAGCCTCGGATTACTTCCATGAGCCGGATCACACCGAACCTAAAGGGTGACGAGTATAACGAAGTGCAGGGGGCCACGTCTTCCCGCTGACCCATTGCACGTCCATGGGCTAGCCCTTGAGCCGGAAGTGCCTGACGCGCACACCGGTGATCCCAAGCCAGGCAAAATAGGTCGCCCCGCCAGCGGCCACCAGCCCAAGCATCCACAGCGCCCGCGCGACAAGCGACCAGGTCAGCCACTGGTGCCAGTCAGGCGCCAGCAGTATCAGCACGCCCGCCATGGCGACGCAGCCGCCCCCCAGCTGCACCCCAAAACGCCCCCAGCCAGGCTGAAAGTTCAGCACTCCTTGACGACGCAGCAGCCACGCCAGCATGCCGGCGTTCAGGAAGGCCGACAGCGCGGTCGCCAAGGCCAGGCCAGCGTGGGCCAGAGGCCAGATCAGGATCAGGTTGAAGACCATGTTGGCCACCATGGCGACAATCCCTACCTTGACCGGCGTCTTGGTGTCATGGCGGGCAAAGAAGCCCGGCGCCAGCACCTTGATCAGCATGAACGCCACCAGCCCAAGGGCATAGGCACGCAGGCTCATCGCCGCCATCACGATGTCATTGTCGGTCATGGCGCCATAGTGGAAGAGCGTGATCAGCAGCGGCTCGGCCAGCAGCGCTAGCGCCAGCGCCGCCGGCAGCCCGAGCAGCAGGACAGCACGCAGCGCCCAGTCCAGCATCTGACTGAAATGCTCGGTGGACGCTTCCGCATGACGCCGTGACAGGGCAGGCAAGATGACCGTCCCGATGGCGACGCCAAAGACGCCCAGCGGCAGCTCCACCAAGCGGTCCGAGTAGTACAGCCAGGATACACTGCCGGCCGCCAGCAACGACGCCAGGATGGTATCCAGCAGCAGGTTGATCTGGGATACCGATACGCCGAACAGCGCGGGTGCCATCAGCTTGAGGATGCGGCGCACGCCTTCATGGGCGAAGTTTGGCCAGGGCCGTGGCATAAGCCCCAGGCGGACCAGAAAAGGCACCTGGAACAATAGCTGCGCCGCACCCGCAATCAGCACGCCCCAGGCCAGCGCCATGGACGGCTCGCTCATCAAGGGAGTCAGCAGCAGGGCAGCTCCGATCAGTGACAGGTTGAGCAGCACCGGGGTGAAGGCGGGCACGGCAAACCGATTCCAGGTGTTGAGCACACTGCCCGCGAATGCGGTCAGCGAAATCAACAGCAGATAGGGAAAGGTCAGCCTGAGCATATCAGCCGTCAGCGCCAGTTTTTCGGGGTCGCGAGCAAAGCCGGGGGCAAACAGCCAGGTCAGCCAGGGCGCCGCCACGATCGCCAGCGCGGTGATCAGTGCCAGCACCGCAGCCAGGCTGCCACACACGGCGTTGAGCAGCTCACGCACCTCATCGCGGGTGCGGGTGGTCGAATACTCGGACAGCACAGGCACGAAGGCCTGATTGAAGGCGCCCTCGGCAAACAGCCGGCGCATGAAGTTGGGGATCTTGAACGCCACGAAGAAGGCGTCAGCACCTTGCCCAGCCCCCAGCAACGTGGCAATCACCACGTCACGCACCAACCCCAACACTCTCGACACCATGGTCATGCTGCTGACCACCAGGCCAGAGCGCATCAAGCCACGTCGCGCGGGGGGGCGCGCAGCGCCATCCTCCGCCGCGCCAGCAGGAGTTCCACTGCCTTGTTCCAGCGAGCGGCTCAGATCGCTCGCCTCGTGCTCAGGGCGATCATTGCTCGCCTGTGGCTGTCGACGCTCGTCACTCACGTCATCTCACCCTTTATCGCAGGACCCTTTGTGTCGGGACCATCGTTGCAGGACCATCGTCATGGAAGCCACCCTGGCGGTGGTGGCCAGAGCCAATCAGCAGACACAAAAAAACCGGCCGAAGCCGGTTTTTCGTCAGCATGACCCGGGCTCGCCGCGTCACACCGAGAGCGCAGTACCGGCTTACGCAGCCAGTGCCTTAATGCGCTTGTTCAGACGGCTCTTGATACGAGCGGCCTTCTTCTTGGACAGCGTGTCCTTGTCGGCAATGCGGTCGATGACCGGCTGGGCTGCCTTGAAGGCGTCCATTGCCTGGGCGTGATCGCCAGAGTTGATTGCCTTGATCACGCGCTTGACGTAAGTGCGGACCATGCTGCGCTGGCCTGCCTTCAGGACACGACGAGTTTCTGCCTGACGGGCGCGCTTACGGGCTTGCTTGCTGTTAGCCACTGACTGTCTCCTTGGAGAAAGTTGTCGTCACCGTCATACGATGACTTGATAACATTTTGATCCAACAGGGGAAAATAAAAAATCCCCGTCGGCCTGGCCATCTGGCCGACCGCCATCGCAACCTATGTTGCAAGGCAATCGTTACGGGCCGTGTCTGAGAGGATGGCGCATCCTATCATGTCAAGCCCCGGGGTGCCAGCTTTTCGGCACGTGTTGCCAGACGCTCCTGACAAGGCGGGTACAGGATGTGGCCTTGTCAAAACACCACCAGGTTGTCGCGGTGAATCAACTCGGGCGCCTCCATGTAGCCCAGTAGCTCGCAGATGCGTCCGCTGGGCTGCCCAAGGATCTTGCTCGCGTCATCCACGTGGTAATTGATCAACCCCTTGGCAACACGCTCACCCTGCTCATCTACACAAAGCACCATGTCACCGCGGGCAAACCTGCCTTGAACGCCCTTCACGCCCACAGGCAGCAACGACGACCCCTTGTCGCGCAGGACGCGCACTGCCCCGCTGTCCAGCGTCAAGGTACCACGCACCTGCAGCTGACCGGCGAGCCAGCGCTTGCGAGCGGCCATGGGAGCACGATCGGGAGTCAGCAGCGTACCCAGACGCTCGCCATCCGCGAGACGCTCCAGCACCCGCGGCTGGCGACCGCTGGCGATGACCGTGACCGCGCCCGAGCGGGCAGCCAGCCTGGCGGCGCGCACCTTGGTCGTCATGCCCCCGCGCCCAAGCGCACCGCCGCCGCCGGCCACCGCTGAAAGCCGTGGATCATCGGCGCGGCCTTCCTGAATCAGGTTGGCATCCGGGTCATGGCGGGGGTCCGCATCGAACAGGCCTTCCTGGTCGGTCAGGATCACCAGCGCGTCCGCCTCCAGCAAGTTCGCCACCAACGCGCCCAGGGTGTCATTGTCACCGAAGCGAATTTCGTCGGTCACCACCGTGTCGTTCTCGTTGATCACGGGGACAACCTTGAGGTCGACCAACGTCCTGAGGGCGGACCGCGCATTCAGGTAGCGCTTGCGATTGGACAGGTCATCGTGGGTCAGCAGGATCTGCGCGGTGAGCAGCTCATGACGGCCAAAGTGGCTTTCATAGGTTTCCGTCAGCACATTCTGCCCTACGGCCGCCGCCGCCTGGAGCTGATGGACTGACGACGGGCGAGATGCCCACCCCAGGCGCACCATGCCGGCGGCCACCGCCCCCGACGACACCAGGACCACTTCGACCCCGCGGGACGCCAGGGCGGCAATCTGGTCCACCCAGCCACCAATGGCGTCGTCATCGAGGCCACGGCCATCGTTGGTCAACAGCGCGCTGCCGATCTTGACCACCACCCGCCGCGCGCTGCTCAGGGCGTCTCGCCCCGGAACCTGCTCTACGCTGTGCATCCTTTCCTCGACCTGTTCACGCCACCGACTGCGCCTGCTGCTGACAGCCCGGCAGCCCTATTGAACGTATTCGACCTCGACGTCGTGATCATCGTCGTCCAGATCATCATCGTCGTCGTCATCGACGTGCTTGCGACGCCGCCCGAGACGAGCCTCGGTGCGCGCCACGGCTTCATCTTCCATCCGCTGGCGCATGTCCTGCTCGCGCTCCATGGCCTCTTCATCCTCGTTCTCGAGGGTGCGCTGTTCGGTCAACCAGCGATGAGCCGCCTGCACCAGCGCATCGGTGCCATCATTGGAGATGGCCGAGATACGGAAGACCGGCCCCTGCCAGTCAAGCCGACGCACGATCTCTGCCGCCACCGACTCACGCTCGTCTTCCGGCAGCAGATCCAGCTTGTTGAGCACCAGCCAGCGCGGACGCTCCGCCAGCGTCGGTGAAAACTGCCCAAGCTCATGCATGATGGCGGCCGCAGCATCCACCGGATCAGACTCGTCAAAGGGTGCCACATCCACCACATGGAAGAGCAGCCGGGTACGGGTCAGGTGCTTGAGAAAGCGCAGTCCCAGGCCGGCGCCGTCGGAGGCACCTTCAATCAGCCCGGGCACGTCCGCCATGACAAAGTGCTCGTGCATCCCCAGCTTGACCACGCCAAGGTTGGGCACAAGGGTGGTAAACGGGTAGTTGGCCACTTTGGGCTTGGCCGCTGAGACAGAGCGAATCAGCGTCGACTTGCCGGCATTGGGCAGCCCCAACAGCCCGACATCGGCCATCACCTTCATTTCCAGGCGCAAGTTGCGGCGCTCACCCTCTGTACCAGGCGTGGTCCGACGCGGCGCGCGATTGGTAGACGACTTGAAGTGGATGTTACCAAGCCCGCGACGACCACCCTGGGCCACCTGCACGACCTGGCCGACCTCCGTCACGTCAGCGATCACCTCAAGGGTATCTTCATCAATGACGGTGGTTCCCACCGGGACCTTCACGTGGAGGTCCTCGCCAGCCTTGCCACTCATCTGACGGCCTTGCCCGGGCTGCCCGTTCTGCGCCTTGTAGAAGCGCTGGTACTTGAAGTCGATCAGCGTATTGAGGGCGTCGTCACCAATCAGGTAAACACACCCACCATGACCGCCATCTCCACCATCCGGGCCGCCCTTGGGCACGTACTTCTCACGACGGAAGCTGAGACAACCGTTACCCCCGTTGCCCGCCTCCACGATGATCGAGGCTTCATCGACGAACTGCATCTGTCACTCTCCTGGCGGAAGCTTTCCACCATGATACAAGAAGGCCCCGCGCTTGGCGGGGCCTTCCGGGGCCTGACAGCAGACGAACTTCACGGCCGCTGCCTACCCATGGCGCTCGGGGCGGTCTCAGGCAGAGACAACGCTCACGAACTTACGGTTCTTCGGACCCTTGGTCTCGAACTTGACCACACCTTCGTCCAGTGCGAAGAGAGTGTGATCCTTGCCGATGCCAACACCGGTGCCGGCGTGGAACTTGGTGCCACGCTGACGCACGATGATGTTGCCCGGGGTCACTGCCTGGCCGCCGAACAGCTTGACGCCAAGGCGTTTGCTTTCACTGTCGCGACCGTTACGTGTGGAGCCGGCTGCCTTCTTATGAGCCATTGCAAAGTCCTCGCTCGTTGAGGGAATAGTCCGCTACGCATTCGCCGTGAGGCGAGGCGTTCTTAGGCAGAAATTCCGGTGATTTTAACTTCAGTGAACCACTGACGGTGGCCCTGACGCTTCATGTGGTGCTTACGACGACGGAACTTGATGATGGTGACCTTTTCGCCACGGCCGTGGGAAACGATCTCAGCGCTCACCTTGGCGCCGGCTACCAGCGGGGCACCGACGGTGACGTCGTCGTCATTACCAACCAGCAGGACTTCGTCGAATTCGACGGTATCGCCAGTCGGAATTTCCAGCTTCTCGAGCTTGAGAGTCTGGCCTTCCTGAACGCGGTACTGCTTGCCACCGCTTTTGATCACTGCGTACATGCTGTTTCTCCAGATACTCATCGGGGTTGGCTCTTGATCGACCTGCTTCGAGTGGCGCCCCTTTTGGCAGCCATCTGACAGGGAGCATGGATGAGTGGGCCGCGAATTATAACGATGCCCGCGCGACAACACAACCCGACGACTGCCGTCAAGCCACATTGCCGGCAAAAACCTCTTCACGGGCCCTGCCAGGGTGCTTATCGTCTTGACGGCCCCATAGGGGGCCCATAGCATGACCGGCAACCTGGCCCCTGGCCTCCCATCTCTATAAGCCGAAGCCGCCTTCATGCCTGTCAACGCCACCACGCCTTCATCTGCAGCTCCTTCGCCGATTCATGCGGTGGTCGCCGACGACTTCGCCGCCGTCAACCAGACCATCCTGGACCAGCTTGCCTCCCGCATCCCGCTGGTCGAAACCATTGGGCAATACATCATCGAAAGCGGGGGCAAACGTCTGCGCCCGCTGCTGGTGCTGCTGGCGGCAAGGGCGCTGAACTACCAGGGCGAGCGTCACATTACCCTGGCCACGCTGATCGAGTTCATGCATACCTCGACGCTGCTCCATGATGACGTCGTCGATGAGTCACACATGCGCCGCGGCAAGGCCACCGCCAACGACGCCTGGGGTAATGCGCCATCGGTGTTGGTGGGTGACTTCCTCTACTCGCGTTCGTTCCAGATGATGGTCGACGTCGGCTCGATGCGGATCATGGAAGTGCTGTCCGCCGCCACCTGCACCATCGCCGAAGGCGAGGTCCAGCAGCTCACCAACGTGGGCAATCCGGACACCGACGAAGCGGCCTACTTCGACACCATTCTTGGCAAGACAGCCATGCTGTTCGAGGCTGCCTCCCATAGCGGCGCCATCCTCGCCGGCGCCGATGAGCAGCAGGAACAGGCGCTGGCGAACTACGGGCGCTATCTCGGCCTGGCGTTCCAGCTTATTGACGACCTGCTCGACTACGAAGGCGACGCCAAGGCCATGGGCAAGAATGTCGGTGACGACCTGGCGGAAGGCAAGCCGACCCTGCCACTGATTCAGGCCATGGCCGCTGGTACGCCGGAACAGACCCGCATCATACGTCGCGCCATCCGCAAGGGCGGACTCGATCACCTCGATGAGGTGCTGTCCATCGTTACCGCTACCGGGGCCCTGGATTACACTCGCCAGAAAGCGGAGGAGATGGTCTCGAAGGCGCTGACAGAACTCGATCAGCTGCCGCCCTCTCCCTACCGTGACAGCATGGCCGAGCTGGCCCGTCTGGCGGTGGAGCGCAAGACCTGACAATCACTAGGCCTGAAAGACAACAGGCAAAGTGCCCTCAAGTGTCGGGCAAGCTGGAAAAAAGTACCGAATCGGGCTCGCAAGAGTTGCATCAATCACAAGGATCCGTATACTACGCATCCGTTGAGGGGCACACCTCACGCGTCGGAGTATAGCTCAGCTTGGTAGAGCGCTGCCTTCGGGAGGCAGAGGTCGTAGGTTCGAATCCTGCTACTCCGACCAAAGAATTTCACAGAAAAAGGCTCCTGCGAACATTTCGCAGGAGCCTTTTTCGTTTCTGATACCCCATGTCGAGCTGGCGCATAAGCGGCCTCAATAGACCGCGGATCTTTTCGACCCCACCTGCACGTCGCTCCTGCCAACGCTACCGTCCAAAAGACCCCGCGGCGTCACTCAGGTCGCCCTGCCTTGCGCCGGACGCTACTGTGCGTCACATCCTCTGTTCTATCTAAGCTCAACTCCCTGAGCTCATCTTCCTATGCTGAACCCAACTCAGCTCAACAGTGATATAAGCATCAATGACAGCGCTGGTACGTAGGCAATCACCAGCAGCGTCAGGACCATGGCCGTCACGAAAGGCACGATCCCCTTGATGACCGTACCCAAGGGCGCGTTACCAATCCGAGCTGCGACGAACAGGTTGATCCCCAGCGGCGGGGTAATAAAGCCAATCGCCAGACTGACCACCATCACGATGCCAAAGTGCACGGCATCAATCCCCATGGAGGTGGCCACCGGATAGAGAATCGGTGACAGCACCAGAATTGCGGGGGTGGTATCCATCACGCAGCCAACCACCAGCAAAAGCACCAGAATCACCAGCAACATCACCGCCGGACTCGACGAGAACTGCAGCATGAAGTCGGCGATGGCCACCGGGATCTGCTCGATCGTGAGAATACGGGCAAAGGTGGAGGCACAGCCAAGGATCACCATGACCGTGCCAGTGGTAGCACAAGAGCCCGCGATCACCTTGAAGATGTCTCTGGGCGAGAGCTCCCGGTGGATAAAGACACCGCAGACAAATGCGTAGACGGCAGCGACAGCCGCCGCCTCGGTCGGCGTGAAGATCCCCGCATAGATGCCACCAAGTATGATCACGGGATTGAGCAGCGCCCACTTGGCTTCCCATACCAGGCACAGCGTCCTGCGCCCTTCAAAGGGCTCCTCAGTGCCTTTCCAACCCATTTTTCTGGAGTAAAAGTAGGCGTAAAGGATCAGCACCATCCCGATCAACAATCCGGGCAATACGCCACCCAGAAACATGTTGGAGATGGAGGTGCCGGTAGAGACACCGTAGAGCACCATCGGAATGGATGGAGGAATGATAACGCCGATGCTCCCCGCCGCCGCCACCAGTGCCAGTACGAAGGACCTGGAATAGCCCGCCTCAAGCATGGTCGGTATGACCATGGAGCCGACGGCCGCAACGGTCGCCGGACCAGACCCCGATACCGCTGCAAAGAACATGCACACCACCACCGTGACGATGGCCAGCCCTCCTGTCACACGGCCGAAGAAGGCAGACGCCACCGCCAGAATACGCCGGGAAACCCCACCGGCCCCCATCAGGTCGCCCGCCAGGATAAACAGCGGAATCGCCATGATCGGAAAGCTGTCGGTGGCGGATACCAAAGTCTGCGCCACATACAGATCGGACAACGTGCCAAAGGTGAGAATTGTCACCACACAGGAGAGGCCGATGGCGATGCCCACTGGCACATTGAGGATCAACAGCGCGACCAGGCTCAGAAACAACACGGCTGCAGTCATCTCACACCTCCGATTCGTGAGCAGCGTCGGGATGCTTGATCCGCCAGCAGATGCTCTGCACCTGTCGCGCCGTGGTCAGTGCAAAGCCCACACAGGGGGCTGCATAAACGATCCACATGGGCACGCCGATCGCCGGAGAGGTTTGGCCGAGCATCATCTGGCGCTCGATGACCGTCCAACTGGTCCAGACAACGTACAGAGCAAAGACCAAAAACAGCGCATCCCCAAGAATCACGACCCAAGGGCGCGCGGGACGCGGGAATAGCTTGAGCGCCGCATCGATCTTGATATGCCGCATTTCCCGCGCGCCGTAGCTGATCCCTAGATAGATCAGCCAGATGAAAAAGTAGCGGGCGAGCTCCTCCGACCAGGAAAGGGACTCCCCCATGACATAACGCATAAATACCTGGACCGCGAGCAGCAACGTCATTGCCGACATCAGCACCACACAGATGGATATCTCGGCATACTCATCAAACCACGCAAGCACTTTCATCCACACTCTCCTGCGGCCACTGAAGAACAGTGCCGAGCCATAGCATCACGAGATGAACAGACACCGTGAGGTCTGCCTGTAAAACGGAAGGGTCGATCCTGAAGCCACCAGGGCACCATGACGCGGCGCCCTGGCACAGGCCTATTGCGCTAGCACCTGATCAAGATATTCGGGATGGTCCATCTTCTGCTTGACCAGTCCATAGATATCGGCCTGCATGGCGGCATCCCGCCACTGGGCCTTCTGCTCGCTTGTGACCTCTGTCACCGTCACGCCTTGCTCATCGAACCTTGCCAGAATCTCGCCCTCCAGCTCCTCGGAGCGCTGACGTTGATAAGTGGTCATCTCATCAATAGCGGCTTCCAGCACGTCACGCTGATCCTGGCTCAGTGAGTTATAGCTATTAAGGTTCATGAACACGAGATAGGGGGTATAGACATGCTGTGTTAAAGACACATGATCTTGCACTTCCTGCAAGCGGTTACCGTCGATGATTCCCAGCGGGTTTTCCTGAGCATCGACCGTGCCCTGTTGTAACGCGGTAAACAGTTCAGTGAACGCCATCGGTGTCGGGTTGGCACCATAGGCGCGCCATGCGGCCAGATGGATTTCGTTCTCCATGGTGCGTACCTTCATGCCTTCCACATCGGCGGGTACCGCCACCACCTTTCCACTGTCGGTGAAGTTACGAAACCCGTTTTCCCAGAACGCCAGCCCCTTCAGACCCTTGCCCTCAAGAGAGGCCAACAGCTGATCCCCCACCTCTCCGTCGAGCTCGGCATAGGTCCCCTCCTTGGATAGGAACAGGAAGGGCGCATCAAAGAGATAAAGGTCGGGAAACAGGGTGGCCATGGGACTGGTCGATGATAAACCAATGTCGATGTCACCAAAGATGGTGCTCTCCACCACCACACGGTCATCCCCCAGCTGGTTATCAGGAAAAAGCGTGATTTCTAGATCACCACCGCTTCGCTCTTCTACCAGGCGCTTCAACTCATAGCTGGCGTCCTTGGCCGACACTGAAGTCACCGTGGACATACGTAGTGTCTCGGCCTGGGAGATAGCCGGCGTCATTGCCAACAGCGAACCGAGCATCGCGACCGACCTCACCCACCGGGGCTTGCAAGCGTTAGACATCGCCACTTCCTTCTTTCGCGTTAGAGTACGAGCCCGTCAGGCCCGGGAATGCCGCCAGGCGGCTTGTTACGACTCAGCGTGATGACGCACGCTATGTCGTCAGATGGTTGACGGGCCATAGCACTGGCTCGCCTCGAGCAAACCGCACGGCCTCTTCAGCCACCTTGCGCTTGAGCTCAGCGGCCGCGTCTTCCGAGTACCAGGCCATATGGGGGGTAATCAGGCAGTGGGGACTCGACCACAACCGGCTCGAGGGCTGCAGGGGTTCATGCTCTGTGGTGTCGATACCCGCGCCCGCCACCTTCCCCGATGCCAGCGCATTGGCAAGAGCGTCTTCATCAATGATGCCGCCACGGGAGGTGTTGATGAGATAGACCCCTTCCTTCATTGAAGAAAGGGCGCTGGCATTGATCAGGTGATGAGTATCTGCCGTCAATGGGCAGAAAACGGCGATGACATCGGCGTCACTGTAAAGCTCTAGCAGCTCGGCACGCTGGATCATCTCCGTCCCATCTTCTGCACATGGATGGTAGTAGGCGTCATAGCCCAGCACATGGCATCCAAGTGCCTGCATCTTGCGCGCATATAGTCGCCCGATCCGTCCAAGACCGATCACACCGATGGTCAGCAAGGACAGTCGTCTCAACGGTACAGCTTCGACATAATCCCAGCGCCCCTGGTGGCAAGCATGGTGCATTGGCACCAGCTTTCTCAGCAGAGCGAGCGTCAGCGCCAAGGCATGATCGGACACCTCATGCATGCCATAGTCGGGCACATGACAGACTTGCACTCCGGCCTGCGTGGTAGCTGCTATATCGATATTGTTGACGCCCACCCCATAACGGACGACCTGCTTCAGACGTGGCAATGCCTCGAACACTCGACGCGTAAAAGGGGCGTACTGGTTCAGTACGATATCGACATCATTAAGCTGCTCAATAACCTCCATCTCGCTACGGCAGCGCAACATCGTCGCCGAGAGGCCAGCCGAGGAAAGGATATCGCTTTCGATCAGATAATCGGCATGATCAAGATCCGAGAAGGCGATCTGCATCCGCCTCTTCCTAGCGTCCAAGGTAGCCACCATCGACCGGCAATATGGCACCATTGACATAGTCGGAAGCGGCGGATGCCAGAAACAGGAGGGGTCCCTTCATGTCATCGCCACCCCCCCATCTTCCCGCGGGAATGCGCTCCGTGATCCCGGCATTGCGAGCATGATCCGCCAGCAGGGCCGAGTTCATCTCGGTCGCCATGTAACCTGGTGCAATGGCGTTGACGTTGACACCTCGCCCAGCCCACTCGTTGGCCAGGGATTTGGTCAACTGCATGACACCGCCCTTGCTGGCCGCATAAGCAGGGACGGTATAGCCGCCGAAAAATGACAGCAGTGAGGCAATATTGATGATTTTTCCACGCCGCTGATCAAGCATATGCCGCCCCGCAAGCTGACATAGCTCGAACACCGCCGTTAGGTTGACGTCGATCACCTCTTCAAAGGCTTCCAAGGGAAATTCTTCAGCGGGATAACGGCTCTGAATGCCCGCGGCATTCACCAGGATATCGAGCCGACCGTCCAATGCATCCATGGCTGCGGCGAAGCCCTGGCGACGCTCATCGGTGCTCCTCAGATCGGCCACGACACCGTGACAGGTGCTTGCCCCCCTCGCCAGATCTCGCGCCGATGACAGCACGCTGTCATGACTGCCGATAATCACCACCTCGGCGCCTGCATCGAGCAGGGCATCGGCCATGCTGTAGCCAAGCCCTCGCGAGCCCCCGGTTACCAAAGCTCTATGACCTGCAAGATCAAATAGCGTCATGATTGACAGTCCACCAGCAGTTTGACGGTATGGATGGCGGGATCAGCGATCATGTCGAAGATGCTCGCCGAACCTGATAGAGGAACGACCTGGGTGATCACCGGCGCCAGGGTGTCGGCCAACGACTCAGCCAGCTCCACGGCACTGGCGAATTCCGCCAGGGTGTAGACTCGAGAGCCGACCAATGTCAGCTCCTTGAAGTTGACGTCGATCAGCGATACCGGTGGCGGCGTTTTATGGGTAGCGGTGAGACAGAGCGTTCCTCCGACCCGTGCCAGAGCGGTCATCTCCAGGGCAGAGCTGGCCACCCCGGAACATTCAAAGACCACGTCCACGCCATCCCCTCCACTGACCTGCAGGACACGCTGCTGCAGACTCTCGGTGCTGGCATCGACCGCGTCGAAGCCCATGTGTCGACACAGCTCGAGGCGAGATGAGTCAATGTCAGAGACAAGGATGCGCGACGCGCCAGCGTGACGCAGCACCACAGCAGTCAGCAAACCAATGGGGCCTGCCCCCATCACCACCGCTGTCTGTCCCAGAGTGAAGCGTGCTTGGTGAAGGGTGCGCACGACCACCGCCAATGGCTCGACCAGCGCCGCAATCTGATCCGGGAGCGCCTCGGGCACCCTGAACAGCACCTCATCATCGAGCCATAGATGGTCAGTTAGCCCTCCATCACGATCGATGCCGATCAGCCTGAGATTGGCGCAGACATGTGGCGTGCCATGACGACAGGGATGACAGTCACCACACGACAGCAAGGGGTAGGCCACGACACGATCGCCAGGAACAAAGCGCGAGTGTTCGGGACATTCTTCGACCCGGCCTACGAACTCATGCCCCAGTATCAACGGCGCCTTGGCGCGTGGGTGCTTGCCAGAATAGATCCCGATGTCGGTGCCACAGATACCACATAGCAGCATTCGCACCTTTACCTTGGTGTCGCAGGGAACAGGCAAGGCGACCTGTTGAACTTCCACCTTCTCGGGCCCGGTATAAACCAATGCTTCCATCACCCTCTCCTGTTCACTGTTCCTGTCGAACCTTTGTCCTGAGCCGATAGGGAGATGCTCAGAAGGCCAAGTCCACAAGACCAAGCCCGGCAGACCAGGCCCTACGGATCACGCTCGACAGGACAACGCTCGAGCAATGGCATCTGCTGTCCTTTTCACCTGACCGCCTAGTGCACGCATTCGTTGCTCGGGCATGAAGCTGATGACGCTGGTCACGCTCACCGCGGCGATGGACAGGCCGGCATGGTTCATCACCGCCGCCGACACGCAGCGGATACCGTACTCGTTCTCCTCCCAGTCGTAGCTCCAGCCACGCTCATCGCTCTCGATCAGATCTCGGTGGAGTTCGGCAAAGGTCTTTACCGGAGGAGCATCGTCTGCCGGAGAATGATGGCGCTGCAGTGAGGCGTGGTAGGAGGGCCAGGAAGCAGGGTCGCGGGACGCCAGCATGGCCTTGCCCATTGCCGTGGCAAGAGCGGGCATGCGACCTCCGCTGCGCGAGCGCATCTCTAGGCTACGCTTGCCTGCCAGCTTGCACAGATAGAGCACGTCACTACCTTCAAGAACACCGAAGTGAACGGTGTCACGGGTATCATTGGCCAAGGCCTCCAGGAAGGGCCTGGCGATATCCACCAGTGGCTGCTGCTCCGCTGCCCGCTCTCCCAGCTCGATCAGCCTCGCTCCCAGGAAGTACCCCCTGTAAGGCACCTTGTGCAAATAGCCTTCCCTGACCAGACTGGCCAAGGTCCGGGCGATCGTGCTGCGTGGAAGCTGCATCGTCTGCGCCAGCGCCTTGGGGGTCGATATGCCACGCGCAACGTACTGGAGGACCTCAAGCCCTCGACTAAGCGTCTGAGTACCAGACCGCACGACCGGCCTGTCTCGCTGGTAGGTCAACTCGTCCATGGCTCCTCCCTGAATTCACTCCATTCAAGGCAAGCCGTCATGCACGGTCAAATAGTCACCACCAAGACCACATAGTGGGACAAAGAGGGATTAAAAGGCGGGAAAAAAGCAGAAAAAAACGCCAACGTCGAAAAAACCACCATCACCGGAGACGTCGGGCGTCACCGCTGCGTGCGAGATCACCTTGGACTCGTGCAGGCGATCGACCCGCATGGAGACAAAAGTCGATATCAGCAGGTTCACTGACGCTCATTTAAGCCAAATTATTTAGCCCTGCCGACCTGTCTGGCATGGTGCAGATCATGCCGCCAACACCTCCGGCTCCGCAGGCTCCACGCCGATCAAGCCACCTCAACTACCCAGCCCCCCAAGCAAGGCCTGGGGGGCTAGAAGTGGCTACGATAGGGTGCCAGCCGCAGGGCCCTGCACCAAGATATCGCGGTCCGCTATCTCAGGCCGGCATGTCGTTCGCCTTGGCATCGCGAGACCACACACGGTGGCCACGCATCGCTTCACGAAAATCGGCAAAGCACTGGTCGACACGATCCGCCGAGAACACGCCCTCTTCCGGCACCTCGATACCGGCACCCTGCAGCACCTTGGTACCGTCACCGAGAGCGGCGATAGGCTTGAGGTGCTTGTAGGCCTCCTGCACGTAGTAGAGGCCCAGGCCAGAGCCTGCCAGCGTCTTGGCGCTATCTTCACCCGGTGCCACCACGACAGCGTCCAGGGTCACCGAGGGCAGCCCATTGAGCATGGCATCCGGGGTCAGGGTGCCTCCTTGCAGGGTCTTCACTGCAGCCATCGACGGCGCGATGACCAACCCTTGAGCGCCTTCAGCCTCCAGGCGCTGCTGCAGGGCTTCGACCTGCTCGCCATCGACACCATCAGCGGCCAGAATCGCCACCTTGCGATAGCGGATGTCGGGCTGTTCACGATGCAGCAGGCTCAGCGAGGGCGAGCTATCCAACGATATCGTGCCAAGCTCTTCCTTGGCGGCGGGGGGATGATCCGGCGGTGTCACACCGTGCGCCTCGCCGACACGACGAGCCAGCGTCATATCGATGTTGGGCAGAATGTCCCGAATCACCCGCTCCCGGATCCACGGCCGCTCCACCTTGGAAAGCTCAAAGGCGTAGGCCGCAATAATGTGCTCTTGCTCAACCGGCGTCTGGCTATGCCAGAACAGGCGAGCCTGGGAGTAGTGATCGCCGAAGGACTCGCTGCGTCCCCTGATCTTGTGGGCGTCGATGCGCTCGTGATAGCTCTCGTACCCGCCGTGTTCATCTGCAGGAGGCGTTTCACGGGGCCAACCATCGTCGATCGAGTTGGGCTCGTAGGACACCTGCCCCTTGTTGATGGTCTGACGGTGCGGCGCGTCACGCTGATGATTATGGAAGGGGCACACCGGCTGGTTGATTGGAATCTCGTGGAAGTTGGGGCCGCCCAGGCGCAGCATCTGGGTATCCAGGTAGGAGAACAGACGTCCCTGCAGCAGCGGGTCGTTGCTGAAGTCGATCCCTGGCACCACGTTGCCGGGGTTGAACGCCACCTGTTCGGTCTCGGCAAAATAGTTGTCTGGATTTCGATCCAGCACCATCTTGCCAATGGGAGTCACCGGCACCACTTCCTCGGGAATCAGTTTGGTCGGATCAAGAATGTCGAAGTCGAAGGCATGCTCATCCTCTTCCTCGACGACCTGTATGCCCAGCTCCCACTCCAGCACATCGCCGTTCTCGATGTCGCCCCACATCTCGCGGCGATTGAAATCCGGGTCACGCCCCCAGAGCTTCTGCGCCTCGTCCCAGATCAACGAATGGGTGCCGGCCAGCGGCTTCCAGTGGAACTTGACGAAGCGGGCCTTGCCACTGCGATCAATGAGTCGGAACGTATGAACGCCAAAGCCTTCCATATACCGATAGTGTCGAGGAAACGCCCGGTCTGACATGGTCCACAGCACCATGTGAGCGCTTTCAGGCATCAGCGAGACAAAGTCCCAGAAGGTGTCATGGGCGGACTGGCCCTGGGGAATCTCGTTGTGAGGCTCAGGCTTTACCGCATGCACCAGATCGGGGAACTTCATCGCGTCCTGAATAAAGAACACCGGCATGTTGTTGCCCACCAGATCCCAGTTGCCCTCGTCGGTGTAGAACTTGGTGGCAAAACCGCGCACATCACGCACGGTGTCGTTGGAGCCCCGCGCCCCCTGCACGGTAGAAAAGCGCACGAACACCGGGGTCTTCTTACCGGGATCCTTGAATAGCCCCGCCTTGGAATAGCGGGCTGCCGCCTCATAGGGCTGAAAGTAGCCGTGTGCCGCGGCGCCGCGAGCGTGGACGATACGCTCGGGAATGCGCTCGTGATCGAAGTGGTTCATCTTCTCGCGAAAGATGAAGTCCTCCATCAGGGTCGGGCCACGTTCGCCGGCCTTCAGCGAATTGTGGTTGTCCGCGATCCTTGTGCCCTGGTTGGTCCGTAGATCGTGGCCAGTGGCATCACTGCGGTAGGTCTCAAGGTTCTCTGACTTGCTGTTGGCAGTGGTACCACGATCGGTGTCGTGAGCCTGATCGCGATTCGAGGTGGTATGAGGGTTCTTCGCCATGACAAACACTCCATTGTTTGCTCGGGAAATATGCCGGCCGTCGCCGCTCATGCGACAACGTCTCGACCACTTGGCTGGGGTTCTCCCACCCCACAGCCAAGTCCGTTCCCTTATAGGCAAGCAGCGCGCATCGCTCAACAGATGGAAAAGCAACCTGCCGATCCGAGAGAACACTCAGGGCAATAAATCCATAAAATTCATGAAGATAAAACCAATACAAAGCATTAACATAAATTAGACAATTACAAACCCACACCTGCATTACGTTGCCTTACATCAGCTACGGGGACGGCTATCACACTTCAAATAAGCCATTACTGATATTCTGTTGCCGACAAGTACCTCGCTACCGCCAGAAGCCAACTCCATAACGTAAGATAAGCAGGGACGACAGCATGAACAGAATCCTACTGATCGCTACCGCGATGGCCGTTTTACTCTTGCAGGGGTGCGCAACAAGCCGCAGCACCGTGAATATTCCCGCGCCAGACCCTGCCACAGTCACCGCCACCCACGCGATGTCCGGTCCAAGCCTGTATATCCGCAACGTCACCGACCAGCGTCACTTCGAGGAAGCTCCGCGCAGCGCAGACATTCCCTCTCTGGGCTTCGAGGGCGCCACGGCAGCGACAGCGGAACGCAAGGCACGAGCCATTGGACGCAAGCGAAATGGCTTCGGAAAGGCCCTCGGCGACGTCCAGTTACCAGAAGGCACATCCGTCACCGACTTGATTCGCGCCTACGCCAGTGAGGGCTTCGAGGATGCCGGCTGGCGCGTTGTCGCCCAGCCTGCCGATGATGTCACGACGGTAGATATTGCGGTGACCCGCTTCTGGTCCTGGTTCCAACCGGGCTTCTGGGCCATTGCGCTGAATACCGATATCGAAACGGAGTTTGCCTTTTCCGATAAGCATGAGATGTCGCCCATCCATGTGCATGTAAAAGACCACATGCAGGTGGCGGTCGATAGCGACTGGGTCGCCAACAATCAGCTGACTCTGGAACGCTATCGCGAGGCTGTCGCTCAGCAGGCGGTCCCCTGAGACACACCCAAGCCCCCTGTCGAGCCTATTGGCGCCGGCCCGAGCCGCGCGGACGTTACTCTCTGTCTGTCTCTTCCGCCGAGCCCGGGCCATCCATTTAGGACATATAACATTTGCTGATTATCGACATTCGAGTGGCGGTAATATTCTAAATAGACGCGCTTATTCGTCTATTTTCGACGAAATACTTGACTTAAGCTTACTTGGAGAGCCGCCCTTTTAACGATAAACTTCACTTTTTCGCTCAGGCGGATGTCAGGTATGAAACAACTACGCCTTAGTGAATGGTTAGGCTGGGCCCCGAGCCGTGATAGCCAGGCAATGAATGCCTGCCTCCTGCCGCCCGAGAAACCAGGTTCCTCAGTGCCCAGCATGTTGCGACGCCGGCTCGACACCCCCGGGCGCGCAACCTGCGACATCTTGAGCAAGCTTGACCCCGATGCGCGCTTTCCTCTCGTTCATGCGTCTCGCCATGGTGATGCCAACTTCACGCTAGCCATGTTGAAGTCCTTGGCCGATAGCGCCCCCCTTTCCCCCACCCGGTTTTCCATGTCGGTGCACAACGCCACCTTGGGCGTTCACGCTATCGCCAATCATCATCGCCGCCCCCTTCAGGCGTTGGGTGCCAGCGGTAACGAATTCAATGCCCTGCTATGGGAAGCGCAGGGCTATCTGGCGGAAGGCTACGAGGCCGTCGTCATCGTCTTCAGCGAGGGGGAACTGCCTGAGGACTACTCGGGCCTTGCCCCGCATCCGGGCAGTGCCTGCGCCGTCGGACTCAGGTTATCTCATGACGATGGCAGAGCACTGGTACCTGTCACCAGTAGCCGCTGCATAGCACCGACCCCGCTTGATGTGATCGACTGGCTGGGGGGACGTGTACCCATCCTGGACGCGGCTTCTGCCTGGCGCCTGGAGGAAGCATGACGCTGGATCAGTGGCGAAGGGGACTTGGCACCTTGCTGTCGTTCGCTGCCTTTGGCGTTGGCGGCCTGGTCATCGGACTCGCCGTAGCGCCGTTGTTACGCCTTGGTGTGCGTCACCCTCAGCAACGCCAGCGCGTCGCCCGCCAGCTGATCCAACAGGTCTTTCGCGCCTTCATTGCGCTGATGAAGGGACTTGGTGTCCTCGACTACCGCCTGCAGGGAAGCGAACGGCTCAACCGAGGTGGTAATTTGATTGTGGCCAATCACCCCTCGTTGATAGACGTCGTCTTTCTGCTGGCCTACACCCCCAACGCCGACTGCATCGTCAAAGGCAGGCTCGCCACCAACCCATTTACTCGCGGGCCTATCCATGTCGCGGGCTATATCACCAATCGCGACCCCGAAGCCCTGTTAGAGGCCGCCAGACAGAGCCTCGCCCAGGGCAACTCGCTGATCCTGTTCCCCGAGGGCACCCGCACAACGCCCGGGCGCCCCATCAAGTTTCGCCGTGGGGGAGCCAATATCGCTCTACGCACCAGCAGCCCGATCACCCCGGTGCTGATCCAGTGCTCCCCGACCACCCTCACCAAGGGTGAACCCTGGTACCACATCCCACCGCGCAAGGTGCAGATGGACCTGCGTGTACTCGACGACCTGCCGACAGAGCGGGCGTCACATCTACCAACCAGCCAGCAGGCCCGCCACCTGACGCGGGAGCTAAGTGACTACTTCAACAGGGAACTGGAGCGCATTCACGATGAACCAAAGCGACGCGCTAGCGCTTGATTTGAAGCACATGATTATCGACACCCTCGAGCTCGAGGATGTCACCCCGGATGATATTGACGAACAAGCGCCCTTGTTTGGCGACGGTCTGGGGCTCGACTCCATCGACGCGCTGGAGCTCGGCCTGGCCCTGCAGAAGCGCTACGGCGTCACCCTGGATGCCGAAGCCGAAGACACCCGCCGCCACTTTGCGAGTCTTGCCGCGCTGAAAGCGCTGGTGGAGGAACGTCGTGTCGACTGAAGCCACTGTCAGCCGGGAGCAAATTCTGGCCCACGTTCAACGCACCCTGGTCGAGCTGTTCGAAGTCTCACCTGCCGAGGTGTCACCCGAAGCGAGACTCTACGAAGACCTGGATATCGATAGCATTGACGCCGTCGACCTGGTGGTCGAGCTGAAGCAGTTTACTGGCCGTCGCATCGACCCCGAAGCGTTCAAGTCCGTGCGCAGCATCGACGACGTGGTCAACGCCGTCGACCAGCTGATGCGAGGCTGAGGTCAGCGTTGCGTACGCGTACGGTTTCCGCCAAGGCGGTGACGATCGGGCTCTCGCTGGCCTGGCCGTTCGCGGTGTGGGGGCTGTCTGGGATCCTCGGCCCTTGGCCGCTGCTGTTGACCGGCTGTGCACTGGTCGCCTGGCGGCTGCCTCAGGCTCGTGGCCTGGCAGCCATCGCCGCCCTGACGCTGCTGGCCCTGGGGCTGACCGTGGACGCCGAACTGGGCGTACGTGGCTACCCCGTCGCCGTCAATGCAGTGCTGCTGGCCACCTTTGCCCTCAGCCTGTGGCGCGGCGTGCCTGTGGTAGAACGCTTGGCCAGATTGCAGGAGCCGAATCTACCGCCGGCCGGCGTGCGCTATACCCGAGTCGTGACGCAAGTCTGGTGCCTGTTCTTTGTGGTCAACGGCACCATCGCTGCCTGGACGGCAGCCTATGCAGACCTGGACGTCTGGACCCTGTACAACGGCGTCATCAGCTATGCCCTGATCGCCCTGATGTTTGCCGGTGAGTGGCTTTGCCGACGCCGGCTGCGGAGCCCCCCTCCATGACCCCCTTTTCTACCCACGCTATCCGCGCTGGGAGCGATTATCTCGGCCTGACGCAACGCCCTTGGCGACAGCCCGTGCAGAGCAATGGCGCGCTGACGGACGCCTGGTGTCACGCGCAGACGCTTGGACCTTCCATCGATGCATGGCGAACCTGGCTTGAGCCAAGGCCGAAAGGACGCTGGCTGTTGTTCGCCACGGATCCTGGTACCTTCACCGCCGCTCTGCTGGCATTGTGGGAAAGTGGGCAAAGCGCCCTGCTGCCTGGCGATGATCGACCAGCGACCCTGGAACGCCTGTTGCCTCTGGTGGTTGGCCGCATACCCTCTGCACCTACCGCTACACCCACCGTGGCGGGCACCCAGGACAACACTGCAGCGACCTCGCGCGTGGCGCTATCGCCCCCCGACGCCGGCCTTCCCCTCGAGGGTGAAGCGGTGGTGCTATGTACCTCCGGCTCGACGGGGCAGCCCAGCCTTGTAGCGAAGTCCTTCCGTCAACTGGACGAGGAACTAAGCCGTCATGCCAGCCTATGGCCCCTGACCGGTCGCGCCGTGATCAGCCAGGTAAGCCATCAGCATATCTATGGCTTGTTGACCGGTATCCTGTCGCCGCTCTGTCACAACGTCCCCTTCTGTGGCAATGACAGTCGCTATCCCGAGGTGATGGCCCAGCGAGCGAGCGAGTCCTCACATATCGGACTGACCAACCGCTTGGTCACCAGTCCCGCTCAGCTATCGCGGCTGCCCCAGCACCTGGCCCTGGAGCACCAGCGCATCACCGACGTCTTCAGCTCTGGCGCCCCCCTGGCGCTTACGGACGCCATGCGCTGCGAGCAGCTGCTGAACGCCCCGGTCATCGAGATCTACGGCAGCACCGAGACCGGCGGCATCGCCTATCGCCAGCAGTCGCGACAGGACGCCTGGCGGCCATTTCCCGACATCGAGCTGGATCTCGATGACAGCACCCTTCGTCTGCGCTCACCCTTTCTCCCCCACCCTGACCAATGGTGGGAACAAGCCGACCGCGTCGAACGTGACGGCGAGGGCTTCCGCCTGCTGGGACGTCGCGACCGGCTGGCCAAGGTCGGCGGCAAGCGCATATCGCTGACGGCACTGGAACAGCGCTTGTGCGAGCTTCAGCACGTTGATGATGCTCGGTGCGTGGACCTCGACCTGCGCGATGGCCGCCTTGGTGTGGTGGTCGCCATGGCTGGCGACGCCCTGCCACAGGAGCATGAACCACGCCGGCGCTTGATCGCATCATTGCGTGAACACCTTGGCGCAGCGCTCGAACCATCGGCCATGCCCCGCTACTGGCGCTTCGTCGAGGCGCTGCCGCTCAATCCTCAAGGCAAGCATGATCAAGCCGCCCTGCGCCGCTTCTTCGACGACCTCACTGATGACCGTCAGCCCCGCTGGCTGGGGGCTCAAGGCCAGGATACACAATGGCATCTGACCCTTGAGGTACCGGAGCGACTGCGCTATCTGGAAGGCCACTTCGAAGGCTTTCCCCTGGTGCCAGGAGTGGTGCTGGTGCAATGGGCTATTCAGCATGCCCGTAAGGTATTTTCCGACCTGGGCCGGTTTCGCGGCGTGGACCGCCTCAAGTTCCAGAAGGTCGTGCGCCCCGGCCAGCGCCTGACGCTCAGCCTCCAACGTCGCGCCGACGGTATCGGCTTTACCTACGACTCGGCACAGGGGCGCCACGCCTCAGGCAGGGTTCGCCTGGAGGCTCGGGATGAGTGAGCTTCGCCCCTGCGCCCTGATACCGGTCTACAACCACCCGGACACCGTCGCCGGAGTGGTAGAGCGACTCGCCCGCCACGAGCTGCCGATCATTCTGGTCGATGACGGTAGTGATGCAGGATGTCGCCGCGAGCTCGAGCGCCTGGCATCCCTGGGCCACACGCTGGTGACCCATGCCGACAACCGTGGCAAGGGCGCGGCGGTGCGCAGCGGCCTCATCGAAGCCGAGCGTCTGGGCTATACCCACGCATTGCAAGTCGATGCCGACGGCCAGCATCACCCCGCGGATATCCCTGCCTTCCTCGATGCCATGTACCAGTCGCCTCGCCGACTGCTGGCGGGATACGCCTGCTATGACGAAAGCGTGCCCAAGGCTCGTCGCTACGGCCGTTACGCCACCCATGTGTGGGTCTGGATCAACACCCTGTCACGCCACATTCGTGACTCCATGTGCGGGGTCCGCCTCTACCCGGTCACACAGGTCAACTCGCTGTTGCGCCGCCACCCTTGCGGCAATCGCATGACCTTCGATACCGAGGTACTCGTACGCTGGTACTGGGCAGGGGGCGAGCTCGCCAATCTACCCGTGCGGGTGCACTATCCCGAGCAGGGCGTCAGCCACTTCGCGGTATGGCGTGACAACACCCAGATCAGTCTGATGCACGCCCGCCTGTTCTTGGCCATGTGGCCACGCCTGCCAGGCCTGCTGCGACGTCATTGGAGGCAGCCATGAGCCGCGGCCTCAAGCGCCAGCGCCACTGGGCCACCATTGGCGAGCGCGGCACCCTGGGCGGAATGCTGTTCATGGTGTGGCTCAGACGCTTCGGCGACTGGCCCTTTCAGCTCCTGCTGTGGCCGGTCATCCTGTGGTACTACCTGACGCACCGCACGGCCAGGCGAGCCTCCCAAGACTATCTCTCACGCCTTGATCCCCCCTTGGCAGGACACCCTGTGCGACTGCGGGCGCGCAGTGTTCGGCATTTCCTGTGCTTTGGCCGCTCGCTCATGGACAAGGTCGCCGCCTGGAACGGCGAGTATCCTCCGTCAAGGCTCTCGGGGGCCGGCGTCAGCCACTTCACCAAAGCGGTCGATGAAGGACAGGGCGGGCTTATTGTGGTCGCTCACCACGGCAATCTCGATATCGTCAACGCCTTGAGCGAATGCCATCCGGCGCTGGACCTGATCGTTATCATGCACACGCCCAACGCCCGCAAGTTCAATGCGCTGCTGGAGCGCGCCACCGGACGACGCCGACCCGAGATCCTTGAGGTCAACGAGATTTCGCCGTCCAGCGCTCAGCGTCTGGATGCACGTATCCGTGCAGGGGGCTTTGTGGTCATCGCAGCCGACCGTATTCCGCCCCGCCAAGGGCGTACTCGTGAGCTCGACTTTCTCGATGCCAAGGCGCCTTTCCCGGAAGGCCCCTTCCTGCTCGCCAGCCTGCTCCGCTGCCGGGTCTACCGGCTAGCCTGCGTGCGCCAGAGCGACGGTTTCCTGGTCGATTTCGATCTGCTCGACGATGCCAGCCAGGTGGGACGTCGAGAGCGTGCCGCCTGGATTTCTGCCGCCATGCAGCGCCACTGCAGCGACCTGGCCTGGCGCGTCCAGCGCCATCCGTTGCAATGGTTCAACTTTTTCCCTTTCTGGACTGCCGACGAGACCAATGACCATGTCCCACCCCGCTGAGTCGACTGCCCCCTTGGTCCTGGATGGCGCAGCCCTGACGCTGGAGGATGTTCTCGCCGTCGCTCAGCGCCGCCGTGGCATCGCGCTGTCGCCGTGCCCTGAATTCCGCGCCCGCATCGAACGTGGCCAGCGTTTTCTCGCGCAACTGCTGGAAGAAGACGGTGTGGTCTACGGCGTCACCACCGGCTACGGCGACGCCTGCACCCGGCCGGTGGCCCACGACGACATCGATGACTTGCCGCGCCAGCTGTATACCTTTCATGGCTGCGGCATGGGCCAGACACTCGATGCCGAGGCGGCCAGGGCCGTGGTACTGGTGCGACTGGTATCCCTTTGCCAGGGCGTGTCGGGAGTCAGTGTCGAGCTACTGGAGCGCCTCTCATGGTTGCTGGAACACGATGTGCTTCCGCTGATTCCCGAGGAGGGCTCCGTCGGCGCCAGCGGCGACCTGACACCGCTGTCTTACTTGGCGGCGGTGCTGTGCGGCGAGCGCGAGGTCATCGACAATGGCGTTCAACGTCCCGCCGCCGAGGCCCTTGCCGAGCGTGGACTGGCCCCTTATCGGCTCAAGCCCAAGGAAGGCCTGGCGCTGATGAATGGCACGGCGGTCATGACCGCCCTGGGGTGCCTGGCCTTCGCCCGTTGCACCTATCTGGCGCAACTCTCGACACGCATTACCGCGTTATCGGTCCAGGCACTGGACGGCAATCCCTATCACTTCGACGCCGACCTGTTCGCGGCCAAGCCGCACCCAGGCCAGCAGGAGGTGGCCGCAAGGCTGCGCCTTGATCTGCATGCACCACGCACACCACGAAACTCACCGCGCCTGCAGGATCGCTACTCGACCCGCTGCGCGCCCCATGTGATCGGCGTGGTCGAGGATGCCCTGCCCTGGTGGCGCCAGTTTCTGACCAATGAATTGAACAGCGCCAACGACAACCCGCTTGTCGACGCCAGTGTCGGAAAGGTCATGCACGGGGGGCATTTCTACGGTGGCCACGTGGCCTTTGTCATGGACAGCCTGAAGCAGGCCACCGCTAACCTTGCCGACCTTCTTGATCGCCAGCTGGCCCTGCTGGTGGACAGCCGCTACAACCACGGTCTGCCGAGCAACCTGAGCGGCGCCAGCGCCTCAAGGCTGGCCCTCAATCATGGCTACAAGGCCGTACAGATAGGTGCCTCGGCCTGGACCGCTGAAGCGCTCAAGCTGACTATGCCCGCCAGCGTCTTTTCACGCTCCACCGAGTGCCACAATCAGGACAAGGTCAGCATGGGCACCATCGCTGCTCGGGATGCACTGCGCATCCTGACCCTGGTGGAACAGGTCGCCGCTGCGACCCTGCATGCAGCAGCACAGGGAGTCGAGCTACGCAGTCATGTTGGCAACGCCAGCGCCATCCCGGAGCGGCTGTCGGCTTTCCTGGATGAACTGCGCCGTGATATCGCACCGCTGGAGGAGGACCGCGCCCTGGACAGCGACCTCAACCATCTGTGTACGCTGATACGCCGCCGCCATTGGAGCCTGTATGACGCCTGATGCTCGCCCCCTGCCCAGGGCCAGTGTGGCCCTTGAGGTCCCGTTCCACGACGTCGACATGATGGAGGTCGCCTGGCACGGGCACTATGTGCGCTATCTCGAGATTGCCCGCTGCCGTCTGCTCGACGCCATCGACTACAACTACCCGCAGATGAAGGCGTCCGGCTTCGCCTGGCCCATCATCGATCTGAGGCTGCGCTACGCCGCCCCGGCACGCTTCGGTCAACACCTGAACGTCGAGGCTCGACTCAGCGAGTGGGAACATCGTCTCAAGATCGACTACACCATTCGCTGCGCCGAGACCGCCAAACGCCTGACCCGAGCCTGGTCAGTGCAGGTCGCGGTAGGGCTTGGCGATGGCGAAATGCGCCTGGCGTCACCGCCCGTTCTGAGCGAGCGGATCCTTGCCTGGCAAGAGGCACAGTCATGAACCGAAAGACCCAGGCCGAACCCCATGGTGGCAGGTTCCTGGCTGGCATAGCGTGGGCTAAAGCGACGTCCCGGCTGACGGTGCTGATGCTCGCAACCAGCGCCAGCGCGATCGCTGCGCCACCCGACCTAACGCAGCTCAGCCGCCATTTAAGCCAGGACCCGCCCGCCTGCGTCAGCTTTGATCAGCGACGCTGGATGGCTGATCTTGAGACGGAGCTACCGAGCACCGGTTATTTCCGTCGCCAGTCAACGGGGCTGGTCTGGCAGACACTGACACCGATTCAGGACAGGCTGGTGCTATCTGCCGAAAACCCGGACCTGGCGACGGGCATGAAGGCCCTGCTGCCCGTCCTGACAGGCCTTTTTGACGGTAACTGGACAGCCCTGGAGCAACACTTCAGCGTGACGCTGTCCGGGCGCCTCGACGCCTGGCAGGCCACCTTGTCACCCAAGGACGCCGCCATCGCGGAGCGCCTTGAGTCCATAGCGCTGAAGGGCGACGAGCTGGTGTCCTCACTGGAGGTTCGCTTCACCGACGGAGACCGCCTCAGCCTGGCCCTGTCGCCGCTACCCTGCCCGCCGCGAGCACCCGGAGCATGAGCACTTCGCGCGCCCCTTCCCAGGGCCTCAGCGCCGCCGCACTGCTGCGCAGGGGCTGGGGACTGGTCCTGCTGGCCTGCGTCATCCTGCTGGCGCTGCAGGTACTGCGAGGGGGAGCGCTGGATACGCGCATTACCGCACTGCTGCCTGATTCACCGCAAGGACAGCTGATCAGTGCGGCCGACCAGCGTCTCTCCACCATCTTCGAGCGACGTTTCGTGCTGCTGGTGAACGGCTCGTCGCCGGCGGCGCAGGCGACGGCTGTCGAGCAGCTTCGCCACGCACTGACGGATAGCGGCATCGTCGCGACCCTCGATAGCCAATCGCCACCAAGGCCCGACCAAAGCCTGTCAGCCTACCGCTATCGACTGCTGGCTGACGCCCTGGCCGATGCTGACGCCGAAGCGTGGCGTCAGCGCGGCCTCACGCGGCTCTTCACTCCAGGCCTCGACGCCAATCTGGCGCAGGACCCATTCGGCTTGCTCGACGCCTGGCTGCAGTCCCGTTTCCAGGGCCCGGTCAGCTGGCGCCCCGGAGGCCCGGTGGTGATCACCGACCAGGCCGAATGGAGCCTGATCAGCGGTACCTTGACGGACAGCCCCTACGCCATGGATCTGCAGCACCGCCTGGCTGCAGTGCTCGAAGGTGCTCACCAGGCACACCCCGAGCTGACCATCCTGCGAGCGGGTCTGGTGTTTCACGCCGCCGCCGGCGCCCAGCAGGCCAGTCAGGAGATCGCGACCATCGGCCTCGGTTCGCTGCTCGGCATCCTGGCGCTGCTGGCACTGGTCTTTCGGCGGCCCCGAGCGATTGCCCTGCTGCTGCTGCCGGTGGCCACCGGACTGCTCTTTGCCAGCGCCCTGACCTGGCTGATCTTCGATACACTCAACCTGATCACCCTGGCCTTCGGTGCCAGCCTGATCGGGCTTTCCGTCGACTACGCCTTGCACCTGCAGTGCGCCCGCCAGCTCAACCCTCAGCGTCCGTTACGCCAGCTCTGGCCAGGACTCGCGCTGGGCCTGGGCTCCAGCCTATGCGCTTATCTGGTACAACTGGCCACCCCGTTGCCGGGCCTGCGCCAGATGGCCACCTTCACCGCCTTGGGACTCATCGGCGCCTGGCTGAGCGTGCGCCTGTGGCTCCCCTGTGTCCCGGTCCAGCCGCATCCGGCCACCGCGGCCATCGCCCTGCGACTTGACCGGTGGCGCCCGCGTACCCACTCCCGCTGGAAGTATCTATTGCTGGTGCTGCTGCTGGCAGGTGCCGCCGCACTAGCGCTGACCAGGGGCAGCACCAGTCATGACCTGCGACAGCTCAACCCGTCACCGGCAGCGTTGATCAACGAGCAGCAGCGCGTACAAGCTCTGCTTGAGCGTCCCGCCAGCTTCCGCTATCTGCTCGTCACCGCCACCTCGACCGACGCACTGCTGACGCGCCTGGACCAACTCAGCGAACCGCTCGCCAGGCTGCAGCGGCAGGGCCACCTGTCGTCTTTCCGCCATCTTGCCCAGACAGTGCCCCCGGCTAGCGCTCAGGACAACGCCCTGGCCCAGGTGCAAGAGCGCTATGCCGAGGCCTTGCCAGAACTGCTGACCGCGGCCGGATTACCGGGCGCGCTCCAGGATCGAGTACGCCAACGCCTGGACGACGTGCCCATCCTGACGCCCAGCGCCTGGCTGGCAACTTCCGCCGGAGAAGCCGACCGTGCACTCTGGCTCGACGGTCTCGACTCACCCGCCGCGCTGATCATGCTGGGTGATGTCGATGCCAGTGCGACCGCCGCTCTGCACCAGCTCGCCGAGGCAGAGGACGTGATCTACCGCGATCGTGTCGCCGCACTCTCGCAGCAGCTCGCCTTGCTCAGCGCCGAGCTGGTGCGCTGGCTGGCAGTGGCGCTGGCGCTGCTGATACTGGTGTTCGGCGTACGCTATCGCCGCAACGTCTGGCGCGCCCTGCTGCCCCCCGTGGGCGCAGTGTTGATCACCCTGGGAATCTTTGCGCTGCACCAGACACCGCTGACGCTGTTCCACCTGCTGGGACTACTGCTGGTGCTCGGGATCGGGCTGGATGCGGGAATCTTCAGCACTGAACACCGAGAGGATCCTGGCGCCTGGTTAGCCATCAGCCTGTCCTGCGCCTCGAGTCTCCTGGCCTTTGGCTTGCTGGCATTCAGTGCAACGCCAGCCCTGCATTTTCTCGGGCAGACCTGCCTGATTGGACTGATCGCCGCCTGGTGCCTGGTCCCCCTGGCCCGAGGCGCAAGAACACGCGCCGACGATGCCTTTCATCATGGTGTCGCAGGAGGCGACGCCCACGAACCGGAGAACGCATCCCATGGAAGAACGACCTGAAACCGACATCGCCATCATCGGTGCTGGACCCTCCGGTGCGGCAGCGGCCGCCTGGCTGGCTCGCAAGGGCTATTCGGTCAGGGTGCTGGAGCGCACCCATTTTCCGCGTTTCGTGATCGGCGAGAGCCTGCTGCCCCAGTGCATGGTTCACCTGGACCGCTGCGGTCTGCTCGACGCCGCCAAGGCGGGTGCCTATCAAGCCAAGAATGGTGCCGCCTTCTGTCGTGGTGAGGACTATGCCGCCATCGACTTCCGGGACAAGTTCAGTCAAGGGCCTGGCACTACCTGGCAAGTGCCGCGGGAAGACTTCGACCGGCGCCTGATCGAGGGTGCCCAAGCCGCAGGGGCCCGGGTTGACTTCGGTGTCAGCGTCACTGGCTTTCACGCGGATGCGATCAGGCCACGGCTGAGCTGCGTCGACGACAGCGGTCAATCTTTCGACGTGGATGCCCGCTTTGTGCTCGATGCCAGCGGCTATGGCCGTGTGCTGGCACGTCTCGAGGCGCTGGATCGCCCATCCGACCTCCCCCCGCGCTGCGCCTTGTTTACCCACGTCGAGGACCATATTGATCCGGCGCTCCACGACCGTGAGAAGATCCTGATTGGCGTTCACCCCGAACACGCTGGAGTCTGGTACTGGCTGATACCGTTTCGTGATGGACGCGCATCGGTCGGCGTCGTCGCAAGTCCTGAACAGCTTGCACAGGCAGGTGACAACGACGAGCAGCGACTGTGGTCGATGCTGGCACAGGAGCCCCGCTACGCGCGGCTGCTCAAGGCAGCAACCGCCACACGCGAGGTCCAGCGAATCAGCGGCTACTCCGCCGACATTCGCCGCCTGCACGGTCCGGGCTTTGCCATTCTTGGCAACGCGGGGGAGTTTCTCGACCCGGTGTTTTCTTCCGGTGTCACCATCGCCCTGGACTCCGCCCTGCGCGCGGCGCCCCTTGTCGCACGCCAGCTGGAGGGCGAGACGATCGACTGGCAGCGTGAGTTTGAACACCCCTTGCGCCAGGGGGTTGCCACCTTCCGCGAGTTCGTCGACGCCTGGTACGACGGCCGCTTGCCTCGCGTCATCTTCCATCCCGACCAGCAGCCTCGGGTCCGCCAGATGATTGCCTCGGTCCTGGCCGGTTACGCGTGGGATACTGACAACCCCTTCGTGGCCGCCAGTCGCCGACGCCTCACGAGTCTTGCCGAACGCTGCAAGCTGGACAGCGAGGCGGCGATACCGTGAACCTGACGATGGTACCCACACCCCGCGCAAGGCCAGCCTGTTGCCCGAGCAAGCGGCCCCCCGTCGCCGAGCGCAAGAGACTGCGCGCGGCGCTGGGACGCTTGGGTCTTGTTGCTGCCCTGGGACTGCTGTCACTGCTGGGCGGCTGCGCGCAGGGCCCCGGCATAGCGCCCATGCCGAGTCTCGACGGTCTGGAACCGGTCAGCGCTCAGACCCAGCGACTGACGTTCGTGCATCAGGATGAGCGTCGAGAGCTTATCGGGGTACTACGCCATGATCATCGGCAGTTGCAGCTGGCCCTGCTTAGCCTGCAAGGCCAGCGACTGCTGACCCTGACGCAGGACGCCGAAGGGGCGCGCTTTGCACCAGGAGCCGTCTTTACCCCGCCGTTCAGCGCAGACTGGCTGGCCAGTCGCCTGAGCTTTAGCCTGTGGCCGGAACAGCGACTGCACGAGGCCTTTGCAGGTAGTGACTGGTCGCTGGTTCAGCAGGACAATGCACGCAGCATCTATTTTCGAAATCAGTTGGTCGTTGGCGTCAAGATGACGCCAGCCTGCCATGTGATTCATGATATCGAGGCCAACTACTGGCTTAGTGTCTCGAGGCTGGGATCCTCACCGGCTCCCGCTACCCGCACTCCCGACACAACAATCAACCACCGTGCAGCGACTGATTTACCATGCCCCTCGACGTGACACCCACGCAGACATTCTGCCGACTCCATGCGCCGGCACTGGTCTGCCCGCTAGGGGATGACCTTGAGACCATCGCCTCGCGGCTGTTCAGCGGCACCCGTGGCCTTGTGCTCAGTGATGAGCACAGCCCCGGACGCCCACTATGGCTGGGCGCCGTGACGTCCCTCCTGCCGGATGATAGTGACTGGCCAGCGCGCCACCGTTCGCGCAACAACCGCTTGCTGGACGCCGCCTTCGAGCGACTCATCCCGCTGCTGGACGCCTATCTGGAGACACATCCACAGGCGCGCCTGGGTATCGTGCTGGGCACCAGCACCTCAGGCATCGGCGAAACCGAACGCGCGGTCGCACAGCGCGCTGAAACGGGCCTCTGGCCTGACGACTTTCACTACGCTCGCCACGAGATCGGCGCGCCGTCCGACTTCCTGGCCTGGCGTATCGCCAACGCTCGGCCAAACGTCACTGTCGTCACAGCCTACACCCTCTCGACCGCCTGCACCTCCAGTGCCAAGGCCCTGACCAGCGCCAGGCGGATGCTCAAGGCGGGGCTTTGTGATGTCGTCATCGCAGGTGGCGCCGACAGTTTATGCGGCCTTACCGTAAACGGATTTTCTGCCCTTGAGGCGGTCAGCAACCAACCCTGCCAGCCTTTCGCGGCGCAGCGTGACGGCATCAACCTGGGCGAGGGGGCTGCGCTGTTCCTGGTCAGCGGCGAGCCGGGTGGCATCCAGCTCAGTGGCTACGGGGAAACCAGCGATGCCCACCACATTTCTGCGCCGCGGCCCGACGGTGAGGGAGCCCTGAATGCCATGCAAGCCGCTCTGGAGATGGCAGGCCTCACAGCGGCCGACATCGACTATCTGAACCTCCATGGCACCGCGACCCGACAGAACGATGCCATGGAGTCCCGCGCCGTGAGCCAGGCCTTTCCCGCAGGGGTTGCCTGTGGCTCGACCAAGAGCCTGACCGGCCACACCCTGGGCGCTTGCGGCGCTCTCGAAGCGGCCTTCTGCTGGCTCGCCATGCAGCATGACCGGTGCCCGCCTCACCTGGATGCCGCCGATCCGACGCTGCCGCAGCTAGCGCTATGCCAGGCACTGCCATCCGCTCACACCCGGGTTCGCCGCACGCTATCCAACGCCTTCGCCTTTGGCGGCAACAATATTTCTCTCGTGATGGAGCGTACGTCATGACACTCACCCCTTGTGCCGAGGCTACCGGCATGTCATCGAAGGCCACTCCCGAGCAGGCCACTGACCTTGACGTGGCTGAGGAGCGCTTTCCGCCGATCGCCGAGCTGGTGCCTCACCAGGCCAGCATGTGTCTGCTCGACCAGGTTGTGGAGATCGGCGAGGAGCACCTGGTGGCCAGCGTCACTCCACGGTGTCACGATCCTTTTGCCGACGACCAGGGTATTCCTGGCTGGGTGGGCCTGGAGTGGCTGGCCCAAGCGATTGCGGCCTGGTCCGGCCAGGCTGCAAGACAACACGGAGACACGCCGCGTATCGGCTTCCTGCTTGGCTCCCGACACTACCATTGCGACGTCGAGCACTTCTGCTTCGATCTCCCGGTCACCGTCAAGATCGTGCTCGACTATCGCGCCGACAATGGTCTCGGTGCCTTTCGCGGCGAACTCAGCGGGGCCACTGGCCTGACGCTGGCCAGCGCCACCCTGAATGTCTTTCAGCCCGACAGCGCCGACGCCCTGTCAGCCATGTTCGAGGACGCCACGCCATGACCGATACCCTGCTCGTCACCGGTTCCAGCCGGGGCATCGGCCGCGCCATCGCTCTGCGACTTGCCCGGGATGGTTTCGATATCGTGGTTCATTGCCGCAGCCGCCAAGATGCCGCCGAAGACGTCGCCGAGCTCATCCGCCGCCAGGGCCGACAGGCACGGGTACTGTGCTTCGACGTGACCGACCGCGCGGCCACTCGGGCGGCGCTGGAACATGACATGGAGACCCATGGTGCCTACTACGGCGTGGTACTGAACGCTGGCATCACGGCCGATGGCGCCTTTCCGGCACTGACCGACAATGACTGGGACAGCGTCATCGACACTGGCCTCAACGGCTTCTACAACGTGGTCAAACCGGTCAGCATGCCGATGATACGTCGACGCAAGCCTGGCCGTATTGTGGTCATGTCCTCGGTCTCCGGGGTCATGGGCAACCGCGGGCAGGTCAACTACAGCGCAGCCAAGGCCGGGCTGATTGGCGCAGTGAAAGCGCTGGCCGTCGAACTGGCCAAGCGCAGGATCACGGTCAATGCGGTGGCACCTGGATTGATCGACACTGACATGACAGAAGACCTGGCAAGTGACGAGGCGATGAAGGCGATACCGATGCGCCGAACTGGGCGAGTCGAAGAGGTGGCTGCCGCCGTGAGCTTCCTGTGCTCCGAGGACGCAGGCTATATCACTCGCCAGGTGATCGGCGTCAACGGAGGGCTATGCTGATGCATCATCACGGACATCGCGCCGACGGCCTCGGGCGTCGCGTGGCAGTGACCGGCATGGCCGGCTTCTCGCCAGTCGGCAACGATTGGGAAACCATCAAGGCACGCCTGCTGCGCGGCGAAAATGGCATCCGTCATCTGCCCGAGTGGGCCGTCTATGAAGGTCTCAACACCCGCCTGGGTGCCCCGGTGGAAACCTTCGACTTGCCTGCGCACTATCATCGCAAGGCCCTGCGCAGCATGGGACGCGGGGCCCGCATGGCCACTCGCGCCAGCGAGCTGGCACTGGAGGATGCGGGGCTTGCTGACAGCCCATTGCTGGGTAGTGGCGAGATGGGCATCGCCTATGGCGCATCAGCCGGTGAGCCAGATGCCGTTGCCGATTTCGGCAACATGCTGATCAACAAGTCCACAGACGGCCTCAACGCCAACTCCTACATTCGCATGATGGCCCACACCGCGCCGGTCAATATCGGGGTCTTTCTCGGCGTACGCGGGCGCATTCATACCACCTCCAGCGCCTGCACCTCGGGCAGCCAGGGTATCGGCTACGCCTACGAAGCGATTCGTTTCGGCCGCCAGAAGGCGATGATCGCAGGTGGCTGCGAAGAACTTTCCGCATCGGAAGCCGCGGTGTTCGACACCCTGTTCGCCACCAGTACCCGCAACGATTCGCCGCAGGCAACACCGAGGCCCTTTGACCGCGATCGCGACGGTCTGGTCATCGGCGAAGGCGCCGGCAGCCTTATCCTTGAGGACTTAGAACACGCCCTGGCCCGTGGCGCCCATATCTACGCTGAGGTGGTCGGTTTTGGCACCAACAGCGACGGTCGCCATGTTACCCAACCGGATGCCAGCATGATGGAAGGCGCTATTCGCGGTGCGCTTGCCGATGCAGCGCTTGACCCCTCCCATATCGGCTACGTCAGCGCACATGGCACCGCGACCGATCGCGGTGATGTCGCCGAAAGCAAGGCGACTCAGGCAGTGTTCGGCAAGCACCAGCCGATCAGCGCCTTCAAGAGCTTCACCGGTCACACCCTGGGGGCCTGCGGCGCACTGGAGGCCTGGGTCGCCATCGAGATGATGCGCGACGGCTGGTTCCATCCCACCCTCAATCTCGAGAATCCGGACCCCGACTGTGCTGAGCTCGACTACCTGCGTGGCGAGGGCAGGCATATGCAGTGTGAATACGTGATGAGCAACAACTTTGCCTTCGGTGGCATCAACACGTCGCTCATTTTCCGCCGCTGGTAATGACGCGACCGCGCGGGGCCAACGGCCTCCCCATAAGAAGAAAGGACACGACACATGAAGAAAGGAACTCTTGCCCTGTCACTGCTTCTCGCAAGCCTTGGCACAGCCGCCAGTGCTGAAGCACGCGACACCCCCTACTTCCTGCCCATTCAGGAAGCGCTGGCCACACCAGCCGCTCAGGAGAAGCTGGACCCCAGCATCCGGCTGGTGTTTGCCGATGACGGCGGTACCGTCGACCGCAATTTTGGTGAAGTGGTCACTAGCCGCAAGACCAACGCGTTCAACAAGACGGATGAAGAAGCCTGCCGCTGGGTCATGCTCTCGGCGCTGATCGCCCTGCAGGACAGTGCGCGCCAGCAGGGCGGTAACGCCGTGGTCAACATCGCAAGCTTCTACGACAGAAACCCGCGCGCCTTGACCGACGAGTACGAGTGCCATGCCGGCGCGCTGATGGCCGGGGTGGCACTGAAGGGCGATGTCGTCACGCTGCGCTGAGCGTCCGCGGCTGCTGTTGGCCATCGCAGCGCTGTCGGCCAATGACGGTGCTGCCCCCCAGGGGCGGCCAACTTCGGCCATCGCGCGGGGGGCCGAGACATCCCGCCTGGGACGGGAGCTGTTAACCCGGCTGGCCGCCCAGCTTGGCCATCGCTGTGCGCTGGAGGGCTGGTCGCCACGCGGCGCGGGGCCGCCGCGCCATACCGACTTGCCCTGCCCCTGGACGGCCTGTCTAAGCCACAGCGGCAGCCTGGTCGTCGCCGGACTTGGTGAGGTGCCGATCGGTCTGGATATCGAGGCGCCAAGCCCCTCTCGCAAGCAGCGACACCAGCGTCGCCTCGAGGGGCTGATCGAGACATTGCCTGAGGCCGAGGTGCGTTACGCCATCCGCGCCTCAAGTGATCCTCTTGCCGCCTTCTACCGCGCCTGGACCCTGCACGAGGCCTGCTACAAGCTCGGCTGTCTGGCGGACCAGCCACCGGACCATGTCTTGGCCACCCGCATCGCACCGCTCGTGGCGATGTCGATACCGATGCCGATGTCCGCAGGCATTGACCTCGAGCGTGACTCTCGCCCCTTCGAACCGCCACTGAATGTCTGGCAAGCACAGGATCAAAGGCTCACCTTGAGCCTGTGCAGCCTGAGTTCCCAGCTGGTCATCGAGATGCCTCTAGGTGGGTGCGGCATTCCTTTCACGAGGATCCGACACTCTGACGCAGGGTGAGACGATCCATCGATATCTGGCAGCGTTGCCCTCTACCCACAAGCCTCCTTCCAGCGAGTTCCTTGCCCCTGCCCCCTACCAAGGTCTAGTCCTGAGGGTGTTATTGTCGCTTGCTATAAATGTCAGACATTAAATACACTAACATCCAACATTTCGGAGGTTCAGATGGCCGCTCTCTCGTCATTATCGCCATCGCCAGAGACAGGCGGCGCGTCAGCCCTGGCCGAGGTCCTCGCCCAAGCGATCCTCTCGGGGCGCTGGCAACCGGGCGATGACTTCCCTCGCGAACTGGACCTTTGCCATCACTTCGATGCCAGCCGCAATCGCGTTCGCAACGCCCTTGCAGAGCTCGTCTCGGCAGGTCTGATCGAGCGGGTGGCCGGACGCGGAACGCTGGTCCGTGATGTCATTGACTGGCACCTGCTGGACCCACAGATGAGCCGTTGGATGGCAAGCCTGGAGGCTCCCCATCCCGAATTGATCGCTGCGGTATTTTCCTTTCGCCTGGCGGCAGAGCCGTACATCAGCGAACTGGCCGCCCTGCATGCCACGGGTGAGGACCTCGCACGTATCGAGCGAGCCTTCGAGGGCATGCTGAGCACCGCCGACCTGCCCCACCTGCGGCTCACCCATGCCGAGTACGACGTGGCGTTCCATGATGCCATCTACCGTGCCAGCCATAACTTGGTCTGGCGCCAGCTAGGGCTGCTGTTGCGCCCATGCATTGTGGCATTGATACAGCGCTCCCAGGATCAGGCAACGGGCCAGGCCGAAGGGCTCAGCGACAGCCTGGAGCGGCACCGCCAACTGCTGGAAGCGATTCGCCTGAGGCAACCGGCACAGGCCCGCCAAGCCACTGAAAGCCTGCTCGAGCGCACCGCCCGCGACCTGGGTTCGCTGGCACCTGGCCGGGGTGTGATGGCGCCTTCAACTCGACCCAGCCTGTAAGCCACAGGGGCGAGCGTCACCGCCACTGCTGTGCATCGTTTACATTCCACGCGGCTGAACCGGCCGCCGACATGAGGTTTCCACCATGAAGATCACCAAACTCAAGACCTGGCAGGTGCCGCCGCGCTGGTGCTTTCTCAAGATCGAGACCGACGAAGGCGTCTACGGCTGGGGCGAACCCGTCATCGAGGGTCGAGCGGCCACCGTCGAAGCGGCCGTGCACGAGCTGTCGGACTACTTGATCGGCCAGGACCCGCGCAACATCGAGCACTTGTGGAACGTCATGTATCGCGCTGGCTTCTATCGTGGCGGCCCCATCCTGATGTCGGCCATTGCCGGTATCGATCAGGCGCTGTGGGACCTCAAGGGCCGCGAACTCGGCGTGCCGGTGCATCAGCTGCTCGGGGGCAAGGTGCGGGATCGCATGCGCATGTATGCCTGGACCGGTGGTGACCGCCCGTCCGACGTGGGGGCAGGCGCCAAGGCACTGACCGATCAGGGCTTTACCGCCTTCAAGATGAATGGCACCCCGGAGATGCAGATCGTCGACAGCCATCGCAAGATCGATGACGCGGTCGCACGGGTGGCAGAGGCCCGTGACGCCGTGGGCCCAGATGTCGGCATCGCGGTGGATTTTCACGGTCGCGTCCATCGCCCCATGGCCAAGACCTTGATGCGCGAGCTCGAGCCCTATCACCTGATGTTCATCGAGGAGCCGGTTGCGCCGGAGCATCTGCCCGTCCTCAAGACCATCGCCCAGGACCTGGCGACCCCCATCGCCACTGGTGAGCGTCTGCACACCCGCTTTGCCTTCCGCGATCTGCTGGCCGACAACATGGTGGATATCGTGCAACCGGACCTGTCGCACTGCGGTGGCATCAGCGAAGGTCTCAAGATCGCCACCCTGGCCTCGGCCTATGACGTGGCACTCGCCCCCCACTGCCCGCTGGGTCCGCTGACGCTGGCCGCCTCGCTGCAGCTGGATGCGGTGTGTCACAACGCCTTCATTCAAGAACAGAGCATGGGTATCCACTACAACAAGGATAACGACGTGCTCGACTACCTGGTGGACAAGTCAGCCCTGTCCATCGAAGACGGCTACTGCGCGATTCCTGACGGGCCAGGCCTGGGCGTCGAGATCAACGAGGAGTTTGTCGAGGAACGTGCCAAGGTCGGTCACCGCTGGCGCAATCCGGTATGGCAGCATGAGGATGGCTCCGTCGCCGAGTGGTAAGCCCCACCTGTTGACAGGGTATTTCCGCAGCCATTGATGGCCGCCCGAGCGAGCCGCACACTTGCCGCCGCTCGGGCGGGCTCCCACACTGGGGAAACACTCATAGCTCGGCTACCCCTGAGAGACAACCGATGACGTCTTCTTCCTCCCATTGCCTGGGCGAGGCCCGGGTGATCTTCGACGGTCCTTGCGAGCTGGGCGAAGGCCCAAGCTGGGACGCCCTGCGTGGCGAGTATCGCTGGCTGGATATCCTAGGCAAGCGCTTGCACCGCTATCGACTCGACGATGGCTCCCACGACAGCCAAGCGCTGGACGAGTTAACCTCGTTCGCTGCTCCCCTGACCAGCGGCGATGATCTGCTGGTCACCGAGTCAGGCCTCAAGGAACGCGACCATGCCCATGGCCAGATATCGCCCTGGCGGGAGGTAGAAGCCGACAATCCTGTCACTCGCAGCAATGATGCTCGCATCGACCGCCACGGGGGCCTGTGGTTCTCCACCATGGGCAAGGCTGCAGAGCCGGGGGCTGGCAGTCTGTATCGCCTCTATCGCGGCCAGATCACCTGCCTCAAGCGCGGCATGAGCATCCCCAATGCCCTGTGCTTTTCTCCCGACGGGCGACTCGGCTACTTTACCGATACCGTCACTGGCGTGGTCATGCGCTGGTCGCTGGACGCCCAGGGCTTCCCCCTGCGCGCCGACGGCAACAGCTTCCTTCAGGGAGGCGAGCCAGCAGCACCGGAAGCATTGATCGCTCCCGAGCCTTGGGCGGACTTTTCTGGGGATGTCGGCAATCCCGACGGCGCGGTTATCGATGCAGAAGGCTACATGTGGCTCGCGCTGTGGGGCTCGGGACGGGTCGCCCGCCTCTCCCCGACGGGAGAAGAGGTCTGCCATATCAGCGTCAACGCCGAACAACCTTCCTGCCCCGCCTTTGGCGGTCACCACCTGACCCAGCTGTTGATCACCACTGCCACAGAGGGGCAGTCTCCGGCCGCTGGCGAACAGGCGCCTTCACGCCGAGATGGCGCCATTTTCCTGTTCGATCTGGCCGAGGCGCTACCGGGAGTTAGGGGGCTAGTGGAGCCTCCCATCGCGCTTCGCTAGGGCTTGTACGAAAAGTGCCTGCGCTTGGTGATACGGTGTTAAAAATCGGCTGGTACGCCAGCCCGGTCAAAATACTCATTTACACCTCGTAAACTGCGCTTTCTCACCAATTTTTGCCTTGTCTAACCTTCGCTCGTCGACTTTTCGGACAAAGCCTAGACAAGCCTGCCATCACTAACGGCGCTGCTGGCAGCGCCTTGCCACTGTCCGGCTGACGTTTCTACCGACGCTGACGGACGCACACCTCCAGGAGTCCTGATCTCATGGCGATAGAAGACACGCGCGTCATCATTATTACCGGTGGCGCTCGCGGCATTGGTGCAGACATTGCCAGACGCCTGGCCAGTGATGGCCACCAGGTGGTCATCAATTACGCCAACAGCCGCGAGAGCGCTGAAAGTCTGGTGGAGGAGATCGAGGCCCAGGGTGGCGTCGCCCTGGCCGTCGCCGCCGACGTCACACGTCCGGCAGATGTCACCCAGCTGTTCGAGGCCGCCAGTCAGCGTTTCGGTCGCGTCGACGGCCTGGTCAACAATGCCGGAACCCTCAGCATGGTGCCGCTGGCCGAGTCCAGTGACAGCGACTACGACCATCACTTCGACACCAATGTCAGAGGGACCTTCAATACCTTGCGGGAGGCTGCATCGCGCCTTGAAGACGGTGGCCGCATCGTCAACCTGTCGAGCAGCGCCCTGGCCTTGAACCTGCCTGGCTATGGTCTTTACAACGCCACCAAGGCCGCGGTGGAGTCACTGACCAAGGTCTTCGCCGGGGAGCTTCGCGGTCGACGCATCACCGTCAACGCGGTCGCCCCGGGCCCGGTGGATACGGCTCTGTTCCGGCGCGGCAAAAGTGCCGAGCAGATTGAAAGCTTTGCCCAGAAGCCGCCCCTGGAGCGCCTGGGTGAGCCGAAGGATATCGCGGCGATCGTCTCTTTTCTGATGCGCGCAGAGTCCGAGTGGATCAATGCCCAGGTCATTCGCGCCAACGGTGGCTTTGCCTGACCCCATACCGTCAATGCCCGCTGCATCCTGCGGGCATTGAGCAGGCCATCGGCTAAAGCGATTCATCCCGTTCAGCGGTGATGGTCGTTGGCCGCATCGCGCAGACTGACGTCGCCTTTTTCTTTCAACCATTCGGTCATGGCCTCGCCGCCCATGGGGCGAGCAATCAAGAAGCCCTGCAGAACGTGGCAGCCCTGCTCGGCCAGGTGGTCGGCCACCGCCTGGTCCTCGACCCCTTCGGCCACGACCTGCAGCCCGAGGTGGTGTGCCAGCTCGATGGTGGAAGAAACGATGACATCATCGTCGGAGCCCTTGATCAGCTGCATGATGAAGGACTTGTCGATCTTCAATTCCTGAACCGGCATGCGCTTGAGTTGAGCCAGCGATGAATAGCCGGTCCCGTAGTCATCGATGGCCAGCTCTACCCCCATGGAACGCAGCGCCTGAAGCTTGCGAGCGCCCATTTCCGGCGATTGCATCAAGGCGCTTTCGGTCAGCTCGATACACAGCTGTTCGCCCTGCAGCCCATAGCGATCCAGGGCGCTTTCCACTCGCTTGATCAGGCCAGGCTGCTGCAGATCCATCGCCGAGACATTGATGCCAAGACGAATCTTGAGCTTCATGTCACGCCAGCTGGCCAACTGGGCGCAGGCCGAGTCGATGACCCAGTGGGTCAGCTGGTGAATCTGCCCGGAGCGTTCCGCCAGCTCGATGAATTCATCCGGAGGAATCCAGCCCAGCTGCGGGTGATCCCAGCGCAACAGCGCCTCCAGCCCGATCACTCGTCCGGTCAGCGCCGACACCTGCGGCTGATACCTGAGGGAGAATTCGCCCCGGTAGGCGGCGTGCTGCAAGTCTCGCACCAGGGCCAGATGGCGAAGATGGCTCTCATCCTGTCCGCGCTGGTAGCACTGATGGGCCTGACGTAGCTGGCGTGCACGATCCAGCGCGATCTCGGCTCGCCGCAGCAACAGGTTGGCCTCATCGCCGTGCTCCGGGAAACGTGCTTCGCCCATGGCTACCTTCAACGACACGGGAGAGTCGTCGAGCCGCAGCTCACGGGTCAGCCCACGCAGGGTATCCTCGAGCCACAGCGGCTCAAGGCGGGCCACCGTGAGCAACAGCAGAAACTCATCCCCGCTCAAGCGATAGGCCCCCACCTTGGGGGCCGGCAGGTCGGCAAGCCGCTGGGCCAGGGTACTCAGTACCCGGTCACCAAAGTCGTGACCGAAGGTATCGTTGATCCGACGCATGTGGTTGATGGTCAGGCGTAACAGGGTAAAGGGGCGCCCGGTCTCGATGGCGGCTTCGATATCCTCGTTGGCACATTGGCGATTACCCAGTCCCGTCAACTGATCCTGCCGCGCGCGGGTGCGCATGTCCTCTTCCCGTCGTGACAGGTCCCCTTGCATCTTCAACAGGGTGGAGGACAGCAAGCCAAACTCGCCTTGCCTGGGCATACGCTTGAGGTCCAGCGGTTCTCCTCGACCGACGCTTTTCGCCGCGCCCGCCAGACGCAGCAGCGGCAGGCTGACGCCGCGGGCGATCAGTACCACCGCCACCAGCATCAGCCCAAGGCTTACCGCAAAGATGGTCGCCAGACTGACCTTCACGTCCTGGTAGTTCGCCAAAAGTGTCTCGAGAGAGCGCTCCACCACAATATCAATGCGCCCTAGTTCGCCCTGATAAAGGGAGAGACGGCGACTGAGCCCCTGGTGATCCTGCCCCGGAGCAACATCGTTCGGTGACACCGAGACATCAAAGTGGGCCTGACTGCCAATCAACCCGGACAGCGCCGACGCCATCGACTCATCCAGACGGAATCCCAGCGCCAACCGGGCAGCGCCCGCCCCCGGCGGTAGCGGATGCTGAACCAGCTGGTAGCCCAGCCCATTGAGAATGCTGGGGGAAACGACGCCCGCATCGTCCGTCGTGAGCGGCATCCGCCAGCTGTCGACAAAGACACCCGACCCTGCCGCAGGCTGGCTGGAAGCCATGACGTGCCCTGCCTCATCCAGCAACAGCAGGGTATCTGCGCCCATCCGGGCGGCCTGCTGCCGCAAGGTGCCAGCGGCGGCCAGGCGCGACGACGTGTCGACCAGGACATCATCGACGGCCGCAAGAAAGCGCGGGTCATCGACCAGCAGGTCCACATTGCGCAGCAACTGCTGCCCCCACCCTTCAAGCAGAGCCACCGCCACCCCCGAGGCGACATCCAGCTCACGCTTGCCCTGCTCCAGCGCCGCGGAGCGAACCGCACTCAGCACCGCCCAGGAAGCCACCAGCTGGATACCGAGTGTCAGCAACAGCATCACCAGCAGCAGCCTTGCACGAAAGGACATGCAGGTTCCCCTATTCTCAACCTTGCGTCTTCCCTAAGTCAGCCAGGGTCGTGATCCATGGCCGCCCACCTGCACGGTTCATTATCGCCAACACCAGCCGAAGATGCCCGTCATGATTTGCTCAGCGCATGGGTCTAGCCTGTCACAGCTATCCGCTGACGCCATATCAGCCACAATGACCAGCTGCTGTAAGTCGAAGTCCCCCTGTCTCAGCCGCCATACCTGGCAATCTCTGGCAGTCCCCAGGCGCGGGCGGCAAAGCCCGTGCCGTCCAAGCGCCGGCGAGAGGCACGTCAATCAATCGTCTTCCGCCCAGGCTCTGGTATGCTGGCGCAACACCCTTCAAGCGAGGACACGATGGCCGGAACTTCCTCCCGCAGACGTCCCTATCAACTGGCAGAAACCATCAAGGGCTGGATCGTCGAGCGCGAGCTGTCTCCCGGCGACCGTCTCCCGGGCGAAGCAGAGTTGATGGCGTTGCTGGGCGCCTCCAAGGGCACGATCAGAGAAAGCATCAGGGTGCTGGAAGCCCAGGGGCTGGTGGAAACCCGTACTGGCCCTGGCGGTGGGGTGTTTATCCGTCAGATGAGCGAGGCCAGAGCCATCTCGCTGCTCAGCCACTACCTCTACTTCAAGGACATCTCGGTCCGGGACATCTACCAGATTCGGCTCGCCCTCGAGCCAGAAATGGTGGCATCGCTGGCGGGCAACGTCGGCGCCAGCGACATCGCTCGCCTGCGCGAGTCCCTTCACAGCTATGCCACCCCCGCCGGAGACATGCACGCAGAGCGCCAGCAGCATATCGACTCGCTCGACTTTCATCAGGAGCTGGCGCAGCTGTCCGGCGGCAACCCACTGCTGGCGTTCATCATCCGCTTTACCGCTCAGGTGCTGTCAGACCTCACGGTGTACCGCCGACTCTATGAGCCAGGGGATCACCCTATAGGGCCTGCCGGATGCCAGTACCACGCCGAGATTCTGGATGCCATCGAAGCGGGTGATGCAACGCGCGCTCACACCCTTATGCGCGACCATCTGCTGGAGGCCCAGGGCATCATGCAAGGCAACGAAGCCCAGGTCACCAGGGGCTTCCTCAGTGAGTGAGGCCTTGGGAACCATTGCATAAAGGCCTGCACGGACGCGTCACAGCCATCAGCGCGAGACATCCGCCGACAGCCTGTCGAGGAAGCGCATCAGCACTTGCGTCGCGGCCCCAGCATCGGCTGCCGTGATAGCCTCGTCCGGGTGGTGGCTGAGACCATCGGTGCAACGGACGAACAGCATGCCGATATCGGTCAGCTCGCACATCGCCAAGCCATCGTGGCCAGCGCCGCTGAACAGGGTGTCTGCTGGCTCTTCACAGTCACGGCACGCGTTATGCAGCGACTGCATCAACCCATCGGCACACGCCACGGCCTCGGCCTGATAGGTTTGCTCGATCTCGAGGGCCAGCTGGCGGTTACTGGCCAACCGTCGACAGGCCGCCAGAATGGCCTCACGCCCCTGCTCTCGAACCTCCAGCCGGGGCGAGCGTAGCTCCAGGGTGAAGGTCACCTCTGCCGGAATGACGTTGACCGCATTGGGGCGCACCTCAAGCTTGCCCACCACGCCGACAAAGTCCTCGGTGGCGTTGAGGATACGATCAACCTCCGCGATCATCTCGGCCGCACCCACCAGCGCATCACGCCGTCCTGGCATCGGCGTCGTCCCGGCATGTCCGGCCTTGCCTCCCACCGTGACCCGATGTCGCTCGATCCCGGTCAAGGCGGTCACTATGCCAAGCGCGTGGTCTCTCTGCTCCAGCACCGGACCTTGCTCAATATGCACTTCGACGAAACCGAGCACGGTCTCCGGGTCCCTGGCCAGAGACGCTATCTGTTCCGGATCGCCACCAAACGCCTTCAGCGCCTCGCCAAGACTCACCCCATTGGCGTCGCGCGCCTCAAGGCTGGTTGGGTCAAAGCGGCCGGCCAGAGCGCGGCTACCAATCAACGTCGATTGAAAGCGGGTCCCCTCCTCATCGCCGAAGGCCACCACCTCGACCCCGTAATCCAGCTCGATCCCTTGCTGCTTCAGAGTTTCCAGCGCCAGCAGCGGCAGCGCGACGCCCAGCATTCCATCGTACTTGCCGCCCTCTACCACCGTGTCCTGATGCGACCCCATAATCAGGGTTCGCGCTCCGGCCCTGGCCTTGTCGCAACGGCCGACCAGGTTGCCTGAGGCGTCAAGCTGAGGCGTCAGACCGGCGCGGCGCATCCACTCGGCGATGATCTCGAGTACCTGACGATGCTCCTCGGAACAGAATAGGCGCGTCACTCCAGGGCCAGGCTCGGAGCATTCCGCCGCGGCATCCAGTCGCTCCAGTAGCTGCTGGCCAAGGGCCAACGGTTCACAATCGGGGTGCATGACATCTCCTGTGAGGCGTCTTGTGGGTAGTCACTTGCAGATAAGAAGAAAGAGGAAGCCAGGCTGAGGCATCAGCGCCGGGGCATCGCCGCCAGAAAGTCGGCAAACGTCGACTCACGTACACGACGTATCAGGCCGCGCAGCTCACCGACCAGGTCCCCTTCGCACCAGTCGATGCGCAGGTCGATAGGGGCCTGGTGAAAGGATTCGACGCGCAGTGCCGCCGAGCGCGTGCCGCGGACATCACCGCCACACCCCAAGGCCGCTTCCAGCGCATCCACCAGGCTTTCGGGCAGGCAACGCTCGTAGTCCGCGCGATACACCGGCATCGCGCCAGCGGCAATCACCGCCCCGGCGTTGCGGCAGCTGGACGACAGCAAGGTGTCGCACAGCGCATTGACGACACGCCGATCCGCCAGCAGGTTGCCTGCCGCGGCTACGCCAGGGTAGTGGCACGATGCGACCACGGCTCCGTTGTCGGCACCGTTGTGAAGCGCCGACGTTCCATAGCGATCCATCACCAGACACTGACGCAAGGTCGCTTGCGGGTCCTGAACGACTTGATTGTCGAGGGCTTGCTGAGCGCGAACATCATCGGCGAGCGCCTGGCGAATACCCTTCGGATACCACGGATGGGTCACACGACCTTGCGTCGCGCAGGCGCCGATACCCCGCCAGGCATGATGGACGTAGCCCCCTACCGCCACGCCTCCGGTGGCGGTCAGGGCCGCCACCGTGCCAGTGTCTGGGTTGACGTGCAGTAACGATAGCGTCATGGGATGGCTCAGTAGCCAACCATGTGGCCAAGCACCAGACCGCCCCAGGACAGCACGTAGACCAGCGCCATGAACGGAAGAATCGCCTTCAGCCACTGCTCGTAGGAAACGCGGCCCAGGGCCAGCATCGCCAGGGTGCCACCGGACGTCGGGACGATCAGATTCGTCAGGCCATCACCGACCTGGAAAGCGGTAATCATCAACTGACGACTCATGCCGACCAGATCTGCCACCGGGATCAGAATCGGCATGGTGACCAGGGCCTGACCCGAGCCAGAGGGCACGAACAGATTGATTGCCCCCTGCACCACGCTGGCCATGATCGCCGACAGCGCAGCGGGAATATTCTGGATCAGTCCGCTGAGACCATAGACGATGGTGTCAATGATCTGGGCATCCTTGAGGATCACCTGAATGGATGCTGCCAGGCCGATGACCAGGGCTCCTGCGGTGACTCCCGACGCACCTTCCATCATCTGCTTGACGATCTCATTGGCCGACAGCCCATTGACGATACCGATCACAATCGCAATCAGCAGGAACATGCCGGCGATCTCGTTGATGTACCAGCCCTGGGTGAATACACCGACCAGCATGGCCGCCAGGCCGCCGACAAACACCACCAGCGTCCACTTGTCGCGACCACTCAGGCGATACTCATCCAGGGACTTGCTCATGGCCTTGGCGTCGTTGGGTTCACGAAACTCCATCCGCGTCACAAAGCGGCAGATGTACCAGGACAACAGGGCCAGTGACGTGACCACCAGCAAGGCCCGCAGCCAGGCACCGGAGAAGGTCGGCAGCTCGGCGATGCCCTGGGCGACACCGACGGTGTAGGGATTGATCGGAGACAGGGCAAAGCCGACCCCGATACCGCCCACCGCCATGGTGGTGCCTACCAGGCTGGAACAGCCCACGGCGCTGGCGATGAGCACCGCGATGGGCACCAGCGCAATGTTGTTTTCAAAGCCGACGGCCACCCCAAAGAAGCCATAGATAAAGGTCCCGGCGGTAATAATGACATTGCGACGCTCGATACCGACGCGATTGACCGCTACACCGATAGCGTTCTCGAGCGCGCCAGTGCGCTGGAGGATATGAAACAGCCCTCCCGCGATAAAGACGATGAACAGATATAGCGAGGCCGCGTTAAGGCCTTTGGGAATCGCGACAAAGATATCGAATGGCGAAATCGCGGCCACGTCAGTGAGGTAGTGAAATGAGTCGGGCACGACCCGGGTACGCCCATCCTGCATCACTCGCTCGAATTCACCGGCGGGAATGATATAGGTCAGCGCGAAGGTCGCCAGCAGAATCAAGAAGATCAGCACCATCGGGTCAGGCACTGTTCTGTACCATTTCTTGCGCTCGGCAAGCGCTTGATCACGAACACTCATCAGGTTGTCCTTGTTATGTGGGACAGAAGGGGTGGCGGCCGCAGTGGAGGCTGCAGACCAGGAGCAAAAGCAGACAGGCCGCGGGGCTACGGCCTGGCAATGCTCCACAGTATTTATCATGATAAATAGAGGGTCAAGATCATCGCCCGGGTGCAATGTCACGGCGAAGTGGGAGGAACGGACGTCCAAGCTTCAGACCATCATCCTAGGGGTGGCGTAACGTCGCAGCATAGCCTTTGCCAAACTACTCTGATTGAGGCGCATAACGCCTACAAAAACTGCTCTAACTAGCAAATACACAAAGAAAAAACGCAGAACGCGCCTGACACCCTTGCACAACTCTCCGTCAAGCACCTAACAATTACGCAGGGGTGATCCGAATCATCCTTATGAACCAGCACGATTTACGCGGATCGTACTAGAACTTGCGCCATCGACTATCTGGTCACAGTGCGAAACTCGGTAGGATTCACATCAGCACATGGCAGCAAGTCTCATACGTTCGTTCCGCCCTTGCGCATTGTCGGCGCACAGGCACTACAGACAGGAAACTCGCCCAGGACATTCGTACAGGAACCTCAGGACGATCCGCCGATGCAACGACCTACTGCTTCCACTCTTCAAGATGATGTGGCGTCTTGTACCAACGTGCCCCGCCACCCCTTGGACCCACGTCCGGGCCTGCCCGGCTACTGGTTCGACAGCATCAGCGGACGCGAAAGTCGGGCTGACTTCTGCCTCAACGCCATCCTGGCCCTCTCTTGCTACTACGCAGGTCTATGGGCCTTGATCATCACCGCGCCCGACCTCCACGACAGCGTCTCTCCGGAGGGACTGCTGGTGGGGGCAGGCTGGCTACTGGTCAGCGTATATCCCCTGGTGCTGCACGGTGTTCGCCGCCTGCATGATGTGGGCCAGCGCGGCCACTGCAGCGTCATGCTGCTGTTTCCCGGAGCCAATCTCCTGCTGACGGTGGTCTTGGTCATGCAGCCCGGCGAAACGACCATCAATGAGCATGGTGAGCGCGAGCGGGGGCATCAAGGGGTGATGGCGGTCAAGTCACTGCTTACCGTAGGCATCTGGGTCAGCTGCTTTTTCCTGTTCTGACGGCGGTACCATCGCCGGCCACGCGCCGCTCAGCCGATTCTGAGCCCATGCTGGCGGAGCTTGCGCACCACGCTCGGCTGGCTGATCCCCAGGCGCTCGGCAATGGCGTAAGTGCTGGACAGCGTTCGGCAGCAGTCCGCCAGAATCTCTCGCTCGACCCGGGCAAGCGTCTCCTTCAGACCCTCCCCGTCGCCCCTGCCTGGCGACACCCAGGTGTCCCCCGCCGTATTCCTCGAGCCCGTCACGCTCCTACTGTCGTCGGAGGCACGCCCGATCTCCTCCGCGGCCGCGCCAGCAGCAACCGAGGAAGGGGAGAATGTCGGGGACGTCACCTGGCCCAATGCTTCCGGCGCGGCCGCCGCGGGCACCTGCCTGCCGGGCAGCACTTCGCGTGCTTGAATCACATCGTCACTGGCGAGCCAAGCCCGCTCCATGACGTTCTCCAGTTCGCGCACATTGCCGGGCCACTCCCACCCCATCAGGGCCTGCCAGACATCCCGTGCCAGCATCTTGTCTCGCCCGTAGCGCCGGTTGAGCCGCGCAAGCTGACGTTCGACAAGGCCCGGAATGTCCTCTCGCCGCTCGCGCAGGGGCGGCAGGGTGACGGGAATGACATTCAGCCGATAGTAGAGATCCAGTCGAAACAGTCCCTCCTCGACCCGCGCCGAGAGATCCTGATTGGTGGCGACGACCAGACGAAAATCGACGCGCCGGGGCGCTCGGTCCCCTAGTCGCGTGATGCTGCCGTCCTGGATGGTCTTGAGCAGCTTGGTCTGCACCGACAGCGGCAGCTCACCAATCTCGTCAAGAAACAGCGTGCCGCCCTCAGCCTGCTCGATCAGCCCCTTGCGGCCACCGGGGGCCGCTCCGGAAAAGGCGCCCTGGCAGTAGCCAAACATCTCGGACTCGAACAGGCTCTCAGGGATGGCGGCGCAGTTGACGTCGATGAACGGCCCTTCCTTGCGTGAACTCCAGCGATGAAGCTGGCGAGCGAACGCCGTCTTGCCGACCCCTGACTCTCCCAACATCAGCACGGTAGCGTCGGTAGGGGCCACACGCTTGAGCAAGAGCGCCACCTCGCCCATGAGCTGGCTCTTGACCTCGAGATGCCCCAGCTCCTGTTCTTGCAAGCCACCCTGGAGGCCACTCTCCGACTCGATCGCGTGACCGCGTCTCAAGTGCTCGCTGAAGCGTCGCTGCAGCAGCGCGTACTCCTGCTGCAACAGCTGCAGATCGGTCAAGTCCATGGAGCGACTCACCACGGCGATAAGGCGCTCGCCTTGAAACACCGGATGTGCCTGGGCAATCACCCGCCGCCCGGTGCCTGTGTGCTGCACCAGTTGCGTGGGTTTGCCCGTGCGAATGACTTCAAGACTGACCGACGGCGTCAACACGCCCTCCGCTTCGAGCCGCTGCACGCTGGTGGCACAGAGCTCTTCACAGGACATGCCGTAGACCGCCGCCGCTCCGGGACTGACGTCCCGTATATGGCCATCGGGCGCGACGATAAAGAAGTGATCGTGCGCCGTATCGATAATCGTCTTAAGTATCAGCGCATCGTCAGTCATCGGCGATCCATAAACGCATCATTGATGCAAAAGTGTATCACGGCTAGCCCCGCCATTGATTCAATAGTGAATCAACGAGCACCGGATATCGCTCCGTGTACGGCAACTTCGTGCACATTTTTTGCGCCTTTAGTATAACAATCGCAGAACTGGCACACCTCCTGCTTAAACAAACCTATGCATGCCTGGCCAGTCGTCTGGCCAAGGTGACCTCATCAGCGATGTCAGGAGTTCCAGTGAGCGACTTCAACCAACCCCTCGGCGGCAACGAAATGCCTCGCTTCGGCGGTCCAGCCACCATGATGCGCCTGCCTACTCAGGATAGCGCCCAGGGGCTCGATGCCGCCTTCATCGGCATTCCCATGGACATCGGTACGTCCAACCGTCCCGGCACTCGCCTGGGGCCGCGCCAGATTCGCGACGAGTCGCGCATGCTGCGTCCCTACAACATGGCAACGGGGGCCGCGCCCTTCGACAGCCTGCAGGTGGCAGATATCGGCGACGTGCCGATCAACACCTTCAACCTGCCGAAGAACCTGGACATCATCTCCGGTTTCTATGACCAGGTACTGGCCCATGACTGTGTACCGCTCACCCTGGGCGGCGATCACACGCTGACCTGGCCGATCCTGCGCGCCATCGCCAAGAAGCACGGCCCCGTTGGCCTGATCCACATCGATGCCCACGCTGACGTCAACGAGCACATGTTCGGTGAAGAAGTCGCTCACGGCTGTCCGTTCCGCCGGGCTCAGGAAGAAGGCCTGCTGGACGCCAACCGTGTGGTGCAGATCGGCCTGCGTGGCACCGGCTATGCCGCTGAAGACTTCGACTGGTGCCGCCAGCAAGGCTTCCGCGTGGTGCAGGCCGAGCAGTGCTGGCACAAGTCGCTGGAGCCCCTGATGGCTGAGGTTCGCGAGCAGATGGGCGATGGCCCGGTCTACATCTCGTTCGACATCGACGGCCTTGACCCCTCCGTCGCACCGGGCACCGGCACCGTCGAAATGGGCGGTCTGACCTCGGCCCAGGGCCTGGAAATCGTGCGCGGCGCCAAGGGACTCAACATTGTGGGTGGTGATCTGGTGGAGGTCTCCCCGCCCTACGACCCCAGCGGCAACACCGCGCTGATGGGGGCCACCCTGCTGTATGAAATGCTGTGCGTGCTGCCCGGCGTCAAGCGCCGTGACTGACGGTTGACAGGGCCAGGGAGAGGCCCTGGTTCGTCCCTATGAGGCGCTCTTTAAGGAGCGCCGAACACTACAACATCAAAGAGTGACCCTCCCATGTCTTCCCATCTGCACTCTGCCGACAAGATCACCACCGAAGGGGGCAAGCTAAGCACCCACGGTCTGCTCAAGTTCCTGATCCCGTCTGTGATCGGCATCCTGCTGTTCCTGGTACCTTTCTCCGTAGGCGACACCATCAATATCGGCATGGGCTTGGCCGCCGACTGGCTCAAGGCCACGCTTGGCGATGCGCTGCCGGCCATTGCCACGGTGGTACTCACGCTATCACTGGTGCTGACGCTGCTGGTCAAGCTGACCAAGCCCGGCTGGGCTAGCCAAGGTGCCCTGAAAGAGCTGTTCGACATCGCGCCGCTGTGGGTCGTCATGCGCGCGCTGGGCGCCCTTTTTGCCTTGATGACCTACTTCCAGGTCGGGCCCGAGATGATCACCGCCTCCTTCACTGGCGGAGTGATGCTCAACGACCTTGCGCCGGTGCTGCTGACCTTCTTCTTCTTCGCCGCCATTCTGCTGCCTTTCCTGGTCGACTTCGGTTTCATGGAGTTCATTGGCTCCATGGTGCGCACCCCGTTCCGCAAGATCTTTGGCCTGCCCGGCCGCAGCGCCATCGATGCCACGGCGTCCTGGATGGGCTCCGGCACCGTAGGCGTGCTGATCACCACTCAGCAGTATGAGCAGGGCTACTACAACGCTCGCGAAGCCTCTGCCATCGCCACCAACTTCTCAATCGTCTCCATCGCCTTTGCGCTGCTGGTGACCAGCTTCATCGGCATCAATCACCTGTTCATTCCCTTCTACCTGACCGTAGTCGTGGCGGGTCTGGTGGCCGCAGTCATCATCCCTCGCCTGCCGCCGCTGTCGCGCAAGGCGAATACCTACTACGAGCCCGTGGGCTGCCAGATTCAGGAAGAGAACACCAGTAACCAGAGCCTCTTGCGCTACAGCCTGGGCATTGCCGTCGCCCGCGCCGAAACCGCTCCGGGACCGGCCAAGCTTGCCCGCCTGGCACTGTTCAACGTGGCCGATATCTTCTTCGGTCTGCTGCCGCTGGTCATCGCCATCGGCACCGTCGCGCTGGTGCTGGCGGAATTCACGCCGCTGTTTACCTGGCTGTCCATGCCGATGGTGCCGGTGCTGGAGTGGATGGGTCTGCCGGAAGCCGAGGCTGCGGCTCCCGCCACCCTGGTGGGCTTCGCCGACATGTTCCTGCCGGCGGTACTGGCCAGCGATATCGAAAGCGAGCTGACGCGTTTTGTCATCGCCTGTCTGTCGCTGACCCAGTTGATCTACATGTCGGAAATCGGCGCGCTGCTGCTCAAGTCCAAGATCCCCCTCAAGCTGTGGGAGCTGGTCGTGATCTTCCTGCTGCGCACCGCCATCACGCTGCCGATCATCGTCGTCATGGCCCACTGGCTGGTGGGCTGACAGGGGAGAAAACCCGAGATGACTTCCAACGACTCACAGGCCGCCGGCAAGGCGGCCTTCACCCGCATCGATGAAAGCACTGCTGAGGACTGGGCGCTGATCGCCGCCCACGACGCTGACTATCTGGCCGGGCTTCCCGACACCATCCTGACGACCCTTGCCCGCCTGGGCGAGGGTCACCAGCCCTACCAGATCAGCCGGCTCGATCACTGTCTGCAGAGCGCAACCCGCGCTGAGCGCGCCGGTGCCGATGAAGAAATGATTGTCGCTGCCCTGCTGCACGATATCGGCGACGAGCTGGCACTGTTCGACCACGCCGCCTATGCGGCCTCGATCCTGCGCCCTTTCGTCAGTGAGAAGACCCACTGGATCATCCAGCACCACGATGTCTTCCAGGGCCACTACTACTGGGACAAGGTCGGTGGCGACAAGGACGCCAGGGAGCGCTTCCGCGGTCACCCCTGGTTCGCCGACTGCGAAGCGTTCTGCCGGGACTGGGATTGTCCTTCGTTCGACCCGGACTACGACACGCTGCCGCTGTCGCACTTCGAGCCCATAGTTCAGCGGATCTTTGCCCGGACGCCCTACTCGCTGGCCCCGGACCCCGCCCTCACTCCTCCCATGTCCCAAGGAAGCACCGTATGACCTGCGCTGAACTGCTGATTCGCCTGCTGCGCGATACCTACGACGTGGACACCGTCTTCGGTATCCCCGGCGTCCACACCATCGAACTCTATCGCGGTCTGGAAGGCGGTAACGACAGCGGCGTTCGCCACGTCACGCCGCGCCACGAGCAGGGTGCCGGCTTTATGGCGGATGGTTACGCACGCTCCACCGGCAAGCCCGGCGTGTGCTTCATCATCACCGGTCCCGGCATGACCAACATCGCGACCGCCATGGGACAGGCGCTGGCAGACTCGGTGCCGATGCTGGTGATTTCCAGCGTCAATCGCCGTGACACCCTGGGCCGCGGCCAGGGGCGCCTGCATGAGCTGCCTGGCCAGCGCGAACTGATCGCTGGCGTCTCGCGCTTCAGCCACACGGTGCTCGATCCCGACAGCCTTGAGGAAACCCTGGCGCGCGCCTTTGCGGTGTTCGACGGTGCTCGCCCGGGCCCCGTCCATATCGAAATTCCCATCGACCTGTTCAATGCGCCGGTCACTGCCCCTGGCAGCACCACTCGCACGATCATCAGCAAGGCAGCCCCGGCCAGCGATGCGCTGGACCAGGCCGAAGCCTGGTTAAGCGAGGCACGCCAGCCGCTGGTCCTGCTCGGTGGAGGCTGTGTCGATGCCCCCGAGGCGGCCCGTCAGCTGGTCGACGCGCTGGATGCCCCCACCGTCACTACCATCAATGCCAAGGGCCTGCTCGGTCGTGACCATCCCCTCGACCTCGGCGCCAATGCCTCGTTGCCCGCCGTGCGGCAACTGGCAAGAGACGCCGATGTGGTGCTGGCGATTGGCACAGAGCTGGGTGAGACGGACTACGATGTGGTGTTCGATGATGGCTTCGAGCTGGGTGGCCGCCTGATCCGCATCGATCTCGACCCGCAACAGCTCGCCCGCAATCAGCATGCTGACCTGGCCATCGTCGCCGATGCCAGCGAGAGTCTGAAAGCACTGGCGCGCCGCTTTGCCAGCCGCTCGCTCAAACGCGACGGCCACACGCGTACCCGTGCCGCCCTGGAAGCGCTGTCCCTCGCCTCGGATCCGGCCTTCCGCGCCTACGTGCCGCTGTTCGACACCCTGGGTGACAACCTTCCTGGCGCCATTCTGGTCGGGGACTCCTGCGCCACCACCTATGCGGCCAACCATCTGGTCAGCCAGGATGCGCCGCGCCGCTTCTTCAATGCCTCCACCGGCTACGGCACCCTCGGCTATGGCCTGCCCGCCGCCATGGGCGCTTGCCTCGGCCAGCCGTCGCTGCCCGTGGTGGCGCTCGTCGGCGACGGCGGCATCATGTTCACCCTGTCCGAGCTTGCCTGTGCCGTCGAAGAGCGCCTGCCGGTGATCGTGCTGCTGTGGCATAACCAAGGCTACGAAGAAATCCGCCGTTTCATGGATAACGCTGGCGTCACCCGCCTGGGCGTCGATATCCAGGCACCGGACTTCCAGACCCTGGCCGCAGGCTTCGGCTGCGCCGCCACCCGAGTCGGGAACCCCGCGGGGCTGGCGCGCGCTCTTGAGCATCGTCCCAAGGATGGGCCGATGTTGATCGAGATCGATGCAGCAGCCTGGAACGATGCATTGGGCGAACACTGATGTCCCGCGCCCCCGTCGACACGTGTGGGTCGACGGGGGCTATTGGCTCCCTGCCCGCCCCCCCTGGCGGGCCACCCCATAGGCGCTGTTCGGGCAACTGGGCAATCACCCGTCGTCTGCCACCGACCAGCCCTTGCACGGGTCGCACTACCCGGTGGCTGCCAAGGTAGTCACCACCATAATCACAACCATAAAGGACTCTTCGATGAATGCGCTGAAGCGGCTGATTGGCCACGACACCCTGGACGAACACCAGCACAAGAGCATGGGGGCCACGGCCACCTTCGCCCTGTGGCTCGGTGCCAACGTGGTGGTGACCACGATCCTCACCGGCATGCTGCTGGTCCCCGACCTGCGTTTTCCGGTGGCCATGACCTGGGTCCTGATCGGCTCGCTGATCGGGGCCATACCGCTGCTGCTGGTGGGCCTGATGGGCCAACGGACAGGGCTTCCTTCCATGGCTCTGAGCCGTCGCGCCTACGGGCCTACCGGCTCAAAGATCATCAGCCTGGTGAACATGGCGGTACTGATCGCCTGGAGCTGGATCCAGGCGTTGCTGGCCGGCATGAGCCTGAACTACGCCATCGAGACCACCACCGGCTACTCCAACCTGCCGTTGATGACCGTACTGTGCGAGACCATCGTGGTGTTGATCGTGTTGCGCGGCCACCTGGGTATCGAGCGTATCGAGCGCTGGGCAGCGCTGGCCATGATGGTACTGGCCGCCGGCGTGGTGTATCAGCTCAACCGGCACTATGACGTCGGCGCACTGTTCGAGATGCCCGTCGAATCCCGCAACGGTATTACCCTCGGCATTGCCTTCGATATCGTGGTGGCGACGGCGTTCTCCTGGATTTCGACCTCTGCCGACTACAACCGCAACTGCAAGAGCGGGCGGATCGCCGTACTTGGCACCTATGGTGGCTATGTCTGCGCGTCGATGATTGCCATGGGCCTGGGCGCTGCCGTGTCAGGCCTGTCCGTGCTCGGCGGCATGGAGCAGACCTATGACCCCACTCGCCTGCTGTCCGGTTTCGGCTTTGGTCTGCCTGCCGCGCTGGTGATCTTCTTCTCGGTGATGACCACCAACGTCATGGCGGTCTACAGCGCCACCCTGTCCTGCATGAACGTCTCTCCCGGCATGGCATTCTGGAAGCCGGCGCTGGTCATCGGCGTGGTCACCGTGTTCGGCGCCTTGATTCCCGGCATCCTCGATCAGTTCCAGAACTTCCTGCTGCTGATCGGCGCCTTGTTCATTCCCGCCTTCTCGGTAATGATCGTCGACTACTACCTGGTCGGCCGTGAAGGCTACACTGCCGAGCTGCTGCGCTCGCCGCGCCAGCTCGGTCGGCCGACGGCGGCCATCGCCATCTGCGCCTATCTGGCGGGTGCCCTGCTGGCGGCCTACTGGACCCTGGTCGCCCCGCTGTCGATCGGTGCCTCGCTGCCGGTGTTCGTGATCACCGGTGGCCTTTACTGGCTGGGATGCGTGCTGTTCACCCGCCGACGTTTCGTTCTGCAAGGAGACTGACCCATGCGCCTGATGCTGGCCCAGACGGATCCTGTTACCGGCGATATCGCAGCCAACCTGAGTACCCTGGAGGGCCTGTGCAGACAAGCCGAAGCCGCCGGCGCCGACCTCCTGGCATTACCGGAACTGGCACTCACCGGCTACAACGTGTTTGACCGCCTCGATGAGCTGGCCGACGAGGGAGCGCTGGTCGATCGCGTGGCGTCGCTGGCACGCCAGTATCATCTGCATGTGCTGTTCGGCCTGGCATTGCGCCAGGCCGACGGCCGCCTCACCAATTCAGCGGTACTGCTCGATGACGAAGGCCACCAGCTTGCCTGCTACCACAAGCGCCAGCTGTGGGACCGCGAGCACCGGTACTTTGCTCCAGGTGACGAGCTCTGCGTCGTGGACACTCGCCTCGGCAAGCTGGGGCTGATGATCTGCTACGACAATGAGTTTCCGGAAATGGCGAGGGCCCTGGCCCAGGCCGGAGCGGAGGTCATTCTGTCACCGACCGCCAACATGGTCCCCAATGCAGACCGCCAGCAGTTGCAGATCAGGGCCAGAGCGATGGATAACCAGCGCTTTGTCGCCTGTATCAATCGCTCAGGCGTCGAGGACACCCTGCATTACTGTGGTAACAGCCTGGTGGCGGGGCCGGACGGCGAGGTGCTGGGCCGGCTCGGCAATGATGCCGCCGTGCTGGTCGTCGACCTGGATCTCGAACGTATCCATGAGAGTCGCGTTCACCAGGACTACCTCAAGGATCTTCGCCCGCTGAAGGGACACTGCCAATGACGGGCTTTACCCTGCCCCGGGGAAGCGCCGACCGCTGGTATCGTACTCAGCGCATGGGTGACGACATCACCCTGATCGATGAGCCCGCAATCAAACCGTTCTACCGTTGCAATATCTGGCACCTGCGAGGTCGCGAGCGTGACCTGGTCGTGGACTTCGGCCTTGGTGCCGTGCCGCTTCGCGAGAGAGTGGCATTGCTGGCCGAACGCGAGATTGTGGCGGTGGCGAGCCACACCCACTTCGACCATATCGGTGCGGCCCATGAGTTCGACTGCTGCCACGTGCATCGCGCCGAAGCCGATATCCTGACGAGTCCCGACAACCGCCGCACCCTGGCTGATGCCTTCCTCGACGACGCCATGTTCGATGAGCTACCGCCGGCGCCCTACGCCCACAGTGGATATCGCATTCCAACGCCACCGCGTATCGAGGTGCTGGAGGACGGCGACATTCTCGACCTGGGCAACCGTCAACTCGAGGTGGTGCATACTCCCGGTCACTCACCGGGGGGCATTGCCCTGTGGGAGGCGTCCACGGGAACCCTGATCAGTGGCGATATCCTCTATGATGGCGAGCTGATCGAAGACGCTTATCACAGCGACCTGGATGACTACGCCAGGAGCCTGGAACGCCTGCGCCGTCTGCCCATCCGCACGGTTCATGGTGGTCATTTTCCCAGTTTTTCCGGCGAACGCTGTCACGCGCTGATCGACGACTGGCTGCGTCGCCATTCCTGAGTTTGTGGAGCCCTTTCGTGCAACAACTGACACAACAGTTCATCAACAACACCTGGGTCGACAGCCATAGTCGTCGCCGCCTGGCCGTGACAGACCCTTACCGCCAGACCCAGATTGCCGAAATCACCGCGGGAGATGCCGCCGACGTCGACGCCGCCGTGGCCAGCGCCAGGGCGGCACTTCCGGCCTGGCAAGAGCTGGGGGGGCATCGACGGGCGGACTACCTGGAGGCCATTGCCGCGGCCCTGACGTCCCGCCGGGAAGCGCTGATGCGCATCTCTTCGACCAATAATGGCAAGGCCCTGGCCGAAGCCGCCATCGACCTCGACGATGCCATCGCCTGCTATCGCTACTACGCCACCCAGGCACGCGCTCTGGAAGACCGCCAGGGCCGCCTCGTCGACCATGCCATGGAAGGGGTCGACGCGCGTCTCTACGAGGACCCGGCCGGCGTCGTGGGTCTGATCACGCCCTGGAATTTCCCGCTGGTCACCAGCGCCTGGAAGATCGCTCCCGCCTTGGCGGCGGGCTGCACCATCGTGTTCAAGCCTTCCGAAGTCACCCCGCTGCCCGAAGTGGCCATCGCTGAGATCGCCGCCGACATCAAGCTTCCCGCCGGGGTACTCAACCTATTGCTGGGTGATGGCGAGGGCATTGGTGCCCCCCTGTCGGCCCACCAGGGAGTCGACAAGCTGTCCTTCACCGGCAGCAACGTGGTCGGCGAAAAGGTGATGCAGGCCGCGGCCCATGGCGTGCGAGGCGTTTCTCTGGAGCTGGGCGGCAAATCGCCGATTCTGGTACTGGATGACGCCGATGTGGATGCCGCCGCCGACTGGGTCATGGCCGGGATCTACTTCAACTCGGGGCAGATCTGCTCCGCCACATCACGCCTGATCGTGCATCGGTCTCTGGCAGAGCCCCTCTATCAGGCACTGGCAAGTCGGATCGATGCCCTGACCCTCGGCGACCCACTCGTCGAAGGCACCGACATGGGACCGATGACCAGTGCCCGACAGCGTGAAGCCGTGGAGCGCTATCTTGAGATAGCCCGCGAGGAAGGCCTCACCGTCGTGCGCGATGGCCGTCACCGCGACCTGCCCGCTCAGGGCGAGTTCATCGCCCCGACCCTGTACCGGGACGTGCCGACCGACAGCCGCCTGTGGCGTGAAGAAATCTTCGGCCCAGTGCTGTGCGCGCGCAGCGTCGACAGCGAAGCCGAGGCGATCGCGCTTGCCAACGACAGCGCCTTCGGACTTGCCGCCACCGTGATCTCTGCAGATGTCGACCGCGCCAAGCGGGTTGGACGCGCGCTGCGTGCCGGCAGTATCTGGTACAACTCGGAGCAGCTGGTCATGCCCGAAGCCAGCTGGGGTGGTTTTGGCGCCAGCGGCATTGGCCGTGAACTGGGACCTTGGGGCATGTCCGGCTACCTCGAGGTCAAGCATCTGATTGGTCCCGCCGGCTGATCCCTCACCTGTAGATCCCCTCACCCATAGATCCCCACCCTCAGCCCCCCTGCTGGCGCCTGCCAGCAGGGGGGGCTCGCACGGCTTACACCGCAGCGTTGGCGTTTGACTCCCTCGTCGGTGATCGTGCCTCGGCGACGAGCAAGCCTGAATGACGGGCAAATATGCCAACCCGGGTAGTTTTCCAAAAGGCTTAGTTCGTAAGAGAACGCCTCTTTCGTTACGCATTACCCATTGTTTAAATCATTACCACGTTGTGTTGACGCCAAGGCTACACCTTCCAGCGGTAAACAATTACTGCCAACACATCATATAACGTTATTTACCTTACCAGTCCCGAATGACTGGTGACCTTTTGACAAATAACTCGGGGCAACTTTTCTGCCCCCCTGTGCTTTCGCTCCACCGTATTACCAGTGACGCCACCACCCGACACCTCTGCGGCGAGTCGTATGTAAGACCTACCCGACTTCAAGGAAGTTGACCACATGTCTACAGACCAAGAGACGGCAACCTCGCCACAGGCAACGTCTGAAACATCCCACCCACCAGTCTCCAATACCGACTCGGAGCATGGCTCAGCCATGACCCAGCACGGTTCCGAGAAAAAGACGGGATGGTGGTCCACACGTGGCCGTATCGGTCGGGTCACCTATTTTAACCGCACCACATTGGCCTCTCTGATCGTCAACGGGCCCTACATAGGCGCTGTGGCTTACGCGGTGACTACACAATCAGCAGCAGCAGAAGCAATACTAGGTACAGTACTATTGGTAACGATCGTACTCTCTATACCTCTCACCGTCTTTTGGACTCTTCAAGCCAAACGCCGCATGAATGACCAGAATCGATCGGGTTGGCTGCTACTTCTCGCTCTGGTTCCATTGGTCAATCTTGCAATCTTCATCATGCTCTACTGCGTCAAGGGCTCCAGTGGTGAGAACCGGTATGGTCCAGCGCCTGAACCACCGACATCCTCCGGCATGACGCTGTTCTGGTGCTTGCTCGGCCTTATCCTTCTGCCTTTTTTCGTTCCTCTCGGGGTGCTGCTTTGAGCATGGTTGGCTTCACCGCCCGTCGACTCTGCTAACGCAGAAAGCGCTGGATAAATGATGCGAGCGATGACAAGCCAGCACCCATATCGATTAGGCCCCGACGATAACGTCGGGGCCTTTTTGGTTTCATCGCTGCAGCAGCGTCCTGAGTCAGGCGGTGGCGGCGAGATCCGCCCCTGCCCGGCGCTTCCTCAGCCAGATCGATAGCGCCAGCACCACCAGCATGGCCCAGGGGTAAGGCGTGAAGAAGGAGGCAAACGCCGACGGCACTGCCACACCATTCTGAACGGCAGTCGCGGCAATGACCTCCTGCCACACCGCTACTACGATGTGCCAGGGCAGCAGGAAGAACACCGTACATACCGCACAGTCCATCAGGTTGGCGGCGCGGGCGGGGGAGATACCAAACTGCTGGGCCAGACTCTTGACCAGCCCCGGCCCCACCAACAGAAGCGCCGGAGCATTGGCCGACAGCGGTGTAGACGCCGCGATGGTCACCGCAACGATGCTGGTCTCGGCACTGGCGCGGTCCTTCACCAGCTTCTTCTTGGCGCTATCCAGCAGGCGCTCCATCAGACCGGTATCCAGGATCACTTGCGTCAGCGCGAGCACCATCAACGCAAACAGAACGGCGCCTGTCACCGACGCAATGCCATTCTCGATCAGCCCGGTGCTCTCGCCCCGCGCCTGGGGCAATGAGAACAGGTCACCAAGGCCGATGGCACCGATACCCAAGGCGCACGCCATGGCCACCAGGTTGCCGATAAACATCGCCTCGACAATATGGCGGCGCTTCATCGCGAACACCACCACCGCCGCCAGTGGAATCAGCATGACCAGTCCCGAGGCATGGCCGGTCGGCACCTCGGCCGTTGCGGAAGACGCCTCACCACTGGCGCCGAACACCATGAAGATCACCATGGATATGCCTGCTGCCGACAGCGCCAATGGCAGCCGGGTACGGATCACATCGGCGATCTCGGCACCCTGGGTGTAGGAAGAGACGATGGTGGTATCCGACACCGGAGACAGGTTGTCACCAAAGGCAGCACCGGACAGGATCGCCACCGCCAGCATGGACGGGTCGGCTCCCAACATCACCCCCGCCGGGTACAGCACCGGTGACAGGCCAATGACGGTGCCGGTACTCGTCCCCGTACCGAGAGCAAATACCATGGCCATGGCGAAGGCAATCAGGGTAAAGGTGGCCCCCTCTGCACCAATGGACGCGCCTAGCCACATCAAACCATCGATCAAGCCACCCGCGGCCATCAACTTGCCGAATACACCGGCCAGCAGCCACAGCGCGATAATCGCCGTTGCGGTGGAGTTGCCCATTCCCTTGAGCAGACTGTCGCAGTATGCGGTGCGCTGTCGACAGAGAAACAGACCGACGCCCATGGCCACCCAGGCGCAGGCCCAGAACGGCTTGGTCCCGGCACGCTCGAATACCGACAGGTAGATCAACCCCGTCACGAGTACCAACAATGGCAGTAGAGCGCCGAGAGTGCCCCCGCGGAAAGATAGGGGTGGAGTCATAGTGGATGTTGTCATTATTAGAACCCTCAGGATGGGTAGCGCGGTTGTCACGCTCGTGAAGAAAAAGCACTGCAGTAGGGTGAAAACCAGCGGCGCCAACTTCTACGCTGAGCCTCACCACCGCTCATCGCAGACACTCCCATGTCACCGCTTGCTGCGACTCGTTGTTCCGAATGTACCTCCGGACCGAAGATGGCCGGACTCTTCATCGTAAGGAGCCAAGAGCACAACGAAAAAACCACGAGGAGTGTCAAAGTGATGCTCCGAGACACTTTCTCAAGGTGCCCACATCAACTTGCTCGCGATGACATTCCATCACGATTGTCTCGGAGCTTCTGTGCACTCACCGGGCTGGTCAGGGGCAGACCTCAGCCTCTGTAATCTGCAAAGCCGAAGGCATCGGGATAGCCGAACAGCGCGACGGCGCCGCCGGTGTGCAGGAAGACCACGTTCTCATCTTGCTTGAAGTGGCCCTGGCGGATCAGGTCGATCAGCCCGGCCATGCCCTTGCCGGAGTACACCGGGTCCAGCAGGATGCCTTCGTGGCGGGCCAGCAGGGTGACCGCCTCGATCATGCTGTCGGTGGGCACACCGTAGCCCTCGCCCACGTAGTTGCAGTTGGCAACCACCTGCTCGCGGCTGATCACGCCGGATAGGCCCAGCTTGGCCTCGGTCTTCTGGGCCAGGGCAAAGACGTTGGCCTCCTGCTTGTCCTTGGGCGCGCGCACGCCGATGCCGAGCACTGGGATACCGGCGTTGCAGGCGGCCAGACCCGTCACCAGGCCTGCCTGGGTGCCGGCGCTGCCGGTGGCATGCACCAGATGATCGATACGCAGGCCCATGTCGTTGGCCTGAGCCAGCAGCTCCAGGGCAGCATTGACGTAGCCCAGGGCGCCGATCTCGTTGGAGCCGCCGCCAGGGATGATGTAAGGCCTCTTGCCTTCGCTCTTCAGGCGATCGGCCAGGCCTTCCATCTCGGCGGCCATGTCGGCACCGCCCGGGCGCTTCTCGACGCTGGCGCCGTGGAGCTGATCAAGGAAGACGTTGCCGTTGTGGTTGTAGTTGGGGTCTTCACTGCCGGTGCGGTCTTCCAGCAGGATGTGACAGCCAAGGCCCAGCTTGCAGGCCGCGGCCACGGTCTGGCGGGCGTGGTTGGACTGGGTGGCACCCTGGGTGATGATGGTATCGGCGCCCTTCTCCAGGGCATCGGCCATCAAGAATTCTAGCTTGCGCGTCTTGTTGCCGCCGGTAGACAGGCCGGTGCAGTCGTCACGTTTGATCCACAGGCGAGGACCGCCCAACAGCTTGCTCAGGTTGTCCATCGGCTCCAGCGGGGTGGGCATATGGCCGAGACGGACGCGGGGAAAACGGGACAGGTGCATACGGGCCTCCAGGCGAGTCATTATTGGCATTGGCGTGCTCTCGTTATGACGTTCTTCCATGAAATGACAGACGCAAGGCCCGTCAGAGAACGTGTCATCTCACCTTAAAGGCCGCCCACGACCTGCCACCAATGCCAAGTTGCTCGTCAGCTGTTAAATTTTTGCATAGCCACGACTCCTGCCTGGCCGGCAGCCACAACAACAGACAAAAACACCAATGAAGATCGAGTGGATAGAGGATTTTCTCGAGCTTATCGAGGCAGGGACTTTCTCCCAGGCGGCGGAACGACGCCATGTCACCCAACCGGCGTTTTCGCGACGCATCAGACAACTCGAGGAGTGGCTGGGAGTCGCACTGATCGATAGGCGCTCCCCACGGCTGGAGCTGACTGCCCATGCGCGTACCTACGAGCCTCAGCTCAGGGAGTGGCTGGCCCGCCTCTATGCCATGCGCAGTCGTCTTCGAAGCGATGCCCGCCAGGGACCCAGGGCCATCCTGACCACCCAGCACACCCTGACCGTCAGCTATCTGCCGCGGCTGTTGCGCCACTTGCGTCATCACGCGCCTGAGGTCGGACTGCAGATCACCTCGTCCGACCGCAGCGTATGCATTCGCGACTTTGAGCAGGGCAAGGCCGACCTGCTGCTGTGTTCCGAGCTCGAGGGGGCGCCCCTGTTCGACGACAGCACCACCATCGAACGTCTCGCGCTGGGTGCTGAACGGCTGCTGCCGGTGTGCGCCCCGGATCATCACGGCGGCCCGCTGCACCCGCTGGAGCAGGGACAACGACTGCCGCTGATCGGCTACGACACCGACAGTTTTCTGGGCCAGGCGCTGGCGACCCCCTACCTGCTGGATGCCCAGCGCCGCTACGAGATCGAGCTGGTGTGCGAGACCGCCTTTACCATCGGCATTCGCCAGCTCGCCCTGGCGGGACTGGGTATCGGCTGGCTTCCCCACGGACTGATCGAAGAGGACCTGGAAAGCGGCAAGCTGGTATCGCTACTGGATACGCTAGGTGGGCCCCGGCTGGTGGTGGCCTGCTATCGGCATCGGGACGAGCAGAGGGCCGCGGCACCGCTTTGGCATCTGCTGGAAGAGCGGCCACCGGCGGTATAGCGCTGTCATCAGGACGTGCGGATGGCCTCGCCCCCCTGGGGAGCGGCGGACAGCGTCAACTCGATGGCGTCGTGACGCCAGTACTCATCGTCGCAGTCGATGGCTCGGCCGTTCTGGTCATGATTGATGCGAGAAATGCGCTGGGCGGGACTGCCTCGCACGGCGTTCAGCGCATCGGCGCCGGCGCTGGACAGCACGCAGGTGCCAAGCTCATAGCTGACCCGGCCAACCCGGATGCCGTACTCGCGCCGGTAAAGCTCGGTCAGCGACTCCCGCGCCAGATCGAACTCGAGAATCTGTGGAAAACAGCTTGGCAGTAGATGATGCTCGACGTAGAGCACCCGACGCTCGTCCACTAGCCGGGCACGACAGATTCGATAGACCGGCGCGTGTTCGGCAATACCCAAACGCCGAGCGACCACTGCGGGGGCCATGACCTCTTCGGCACTTAGCAGCAGGGTGCGGGCACTGCGCTGCTGGGAGCGCACCATCTCGTGAAACGGCAGGCAGGCCAGCAGGTCATAGCGAAGCCGTGGCGGCGACACGAACCAGCCGCGCCGATTCTCGCGATAGACCCGACCTTCTGCCTCCAGTGCATTGAGCGCTTCGCGCAACGTGATACGCGTTGTCCCGAAGCGGGTCATCAACTCGCGCTCGCTGGGAAGCCGGCGCCCCTTCTCACTTCGAGCCTCAGCCAGCACCGGTTTGAGGCGCTCTTGCAGCGATCGATCCATGCACATACCGATGTGAATTAAGAGAAAAAATGATGCCAGGAACATGACGCTCATCGATCTACACCTATCCAGCTGGTATAGACCAATTGAGCCATACGCCACAGTCTAGTGACTTCACCATGACATCGTGGTGACACTCCTGGCGTCGTAGTATCTGCCGAAGGCTTCATCGCCAACCAAGGATTGAGACAAGACTGCCATCACACTGACACGGCGCTGTCATGAAGGCTCCTTAGGGTTAGGCACAACGGAAACTGATCTAGACCAGAAACGCACACCGGTTTCCGTCGCCTTCACGCCCCCTGACCCGGAGACCCTCCCGTGATCGTCACTTCTCTGCGTTACCCGACCCTGACCGCCCTGGCCTGCGTTGGCCTGATGTCCACCGCTGCCCAAGCCAGCTCCGCCGAGCTTGAGTCTCTGATCGAAGCCGCCAAGCAGGAAGGCCGCGTCGACAGCGTCGGCATGCCCGACACCTGGGCCAACTGGAAGGACACCTGGGCTGACCTGGACAGCGTCTACGGCCTGGCACACAGCGACACCGACATGAGTTCCGCCGAGGAAGTCGCCAAGTTCAAGGCTGAGGGTGAGAATGCCACCGCCGACATCGGCGATGTCGGCTTCGCCTTCGGTCCCATCGCCGTGCAGCAGGGCGTGACCCAGCCCTACAAGCCCACCACCTGGGACCAGATCCCTGACTGGGCCAAGGACGAGGATGGGCACTGGATGCTCGGCTACACCGGCACCATCGCCCTGATGATCAACAAGAACCTGGTCGACGAAGACCAGCGTCCGGGCTCCTTCGCTGATCTGCGTGAAGGTGACTACTCTGTGTCGGTGGGCGCGGTAGGCCAGGCCTCCCAGGCCAACAATGCGGTGCTGGCCGCCGCCTACGCGGCAGGCGGTGACGAAGGCAACCTGGCGCCGGGACTCGAGCTGTTCGCCGAGCTGGCCGAGCAGGGCCGCCTGTCGCTGGCTGACGTGTCCATCGCCAACCTGGAGAAGGGCGAAGTGGAAGTGGCCCTGCTGTGGGACTTCAACGCCTTGAACTATCGTGACCAGATCGACCGTGACGCCTTCGAGGTGGTGATCCCGTCCGACGCCTCTGTCACCTCAGGCTACGCCACCATCATCAATGTACACGCCCAGCATCCCAATGCGGCCAAGCTGGCCCGTGAATACATCCTGTCCGATGAAGGCCAGTTCAACCTGGCCGAGGGCTACGCTCGCCCGATCCGCGCCGAGCACCTGACCCTGCCCGACGAGATCGCCGCCAAGCTGCTGCCCAACGAACAGTACGCCAGCGCCCGCCCGATTCAGGACTTCGCCGCCTGGGAACAGAGCGCCAAGGTGCTGCCGCGCCAGTGGCAGTCGGACGTATTGATCCACCAGCAGTAATCACGCCAATTACCTCCCCCCCTGGGCATCGGGCGGCAGCGCCAACAAGCGCTGCTCTCGGTGCCCGCGGTACGAAAGCGTTGCTTGGGCCACCCTGATGGTGGCCAGGAGTCATCATGCAAAACCCTGTCATTCTGGTCGTGCTGGACGGCCTCAATCACGACGTCGGGCGCCATGCCATGGGCCATCTGAGCGCTCTGGTCGAGGCCGGACGCGGCACTACTACCAGCCTCGACTGCGAGCTTCCCGCCATGTCTCGCCCGCTCTACGAGTGCCTGCTGACGGGAGATCGTCCCGTCGACTCCGGTGTCGTGCATAACGCTATCGTGCGCCGCTCACACGGTGTCAGCCTGTTTGACCTGGCTCGCGCCCAGGGGCGCACCACCGCCGCCGCGGCCTATCACTGGGTCAGCGAACTCTACGTCAAGGCGCCCTTCGACCGGACCCGCGACCGCTATCTCGACGATCCTCACGCGGCCATCCAGCGCGGCATCTTCTACTGGCAGGACCACTACCCGGACGACCACCTGTTCAGCGATGCCGAAGCGCTCAGGCAGCGGCACGCACCTGACTTCCTGCTGGTTCACAGCATGAACATCGATGATAGCGGCCACCGTCACGGCGGCGACTCGCCCCAGTACCGCAATGCCGCGCGTCACGCCGACATTGCCCTGGCCGACTACCTTCCCCGCTGGCTGGCCGATGGTTACCAGGTGATGGTGACCGCCGACCACGGCATGAACGCCGATCGTTCACACTCAGGGTTGCTGGCCGAGGAGCGCCGGGTACCGCTGTGGCTGTTCGGTGACGCCTTTGCCGACCCCGCAGGTCTGCATATCCAACAGACTCACCTGTGCGGCACCCTGGCCAGCGCCATGGGGCTAACCCACGACAAGGCGTTTCACCCGGAGCTGCTTGCGATGACGGCGCAGGCCACGGCACCGGCCCCGGCACCGTCCCGAGAGAGCCTCTCATGACATTGCGCCTGCCGGCCTGGCTGTGGCTACTGCCCTTCGCCATCGTGTTTTGCGCCTTCCAGCTGGCGCCCATGGCCTGGGTCGCCATCAGTGCCTTCAACGTCAATGGCGACTGGGGGCTGGGCCACTTCCAGGAAATCGCCCAGTCCGCGTTCTTTCGCCAAGCCATCTGGAAAAGCCTGACCATCTCGTTGGTATCAAGCGCCATGGGTCTGATCATCGCCACCGTCACCTGTCACGCGCTTATGCGTTCCGGACCGCGACTGCGCCGCGCGATGATCGCCTTCACCAACATGACCTCCAACTTCGCCGGGGTGCCCCTGGCCTTCGCCTTTATCATCCTGCTGGGGGCCAACGGCGTGCTGACCTTGGCACTTCAACAACTCGGCATCATCGAGGACGTGCGCCTCTACTCCACCGGCGGATTGATCGTCATCTATACCTGGTTCCAGATACCGCTCGGCATCCTGCTGCTGTTTCCGGCCTTTTCAGGCCTCAAGGCCGAGTGGCGTGATGCCGCCCACCTGTTGGGCGCCGGACGCATCGCCTATTGGCAGCGGATCGGCCTGCCGGTGCTATGGCCGGCTCTGGCGGGCACCTTCACGGTGCTGTTCGCCAACGCCATGGGCGCCTATGCCACCGTCTATGCGCTGGTCAACACCAGCTACAACCTGATGACGATACGCATCGCCAACCTGGTCGCGGGAGACCTCTTCCTTGAGCCCAACCTGGCCAGTGCCCTGGCGCTGGTCCTGGTGGTGCTGCTGGTACTGGTCACCCTGGTGCAACAATGGCTGTTGAGAAGGAGTGCACAGCATGGCTCACGCTGACACCATGCCCGCTCGCCCGACCGCCGCGTCGCTGTCGGCAACCTTTAATCCCTACTCCTGGGTCGTCGGCGGGGTCTTTGCGGTGCTGGCTCTGCCCCTGGTAGCCACACTGGGCTACGCCCTGGCCACACGCTGGGGCGCGACCCTGACGCCAGACGGCCTGACCCTGGCCTGGTTCATCGAGCTGTGGACCACCCCTCGCTTTCTGGCGGCCTTTGCGCGCTCGCTGTTTATCGCCGTGGGGGCTCTGGCGCTATCTCTGGCACTGGTACTTCCGGTCGCCCTGTTGGCCCATACCCGCTATCCGCGACTCGATCGCTGGATGAACACGCTGATCTTGATGCCGTTTGCGGTGCCGCCAGTCGTCTCCTCGGTGGGCTTGCTGCAACTCTACGCCGGTGGGCCGCTGGCGCTGGTAGGAACACCCTGGATCCTGATTCCTACCTACTTCACCATCGTCCTGCCGTTCATGTATCGCGCCATTGCCAACAGCCTGAGGGCGGTGGACGTGCAAAGCCTGATGGACGCCGCGCAGCTGCTCGGCGCTGGCCCCGTGAAGGCGTTTTTTCTGGTGGTTCTGCCCAACCTGAGAGGTGGCGTGCAGATCGCCGTCTTCCTCTCGTTCTCCTTCCTGGTGGGTGAGTTCGTGTTTGCCAACATGCTGGTGGGCACCCGCTTCGAGACACTGCAGGTCTACCTCAACAACATGCGCGGCGCCAGCGGCCACTTCACCAGCGCTCTGGTGATTACCCTGTTCGTCTTCACCCTGATCCTGACCTGGCTGGGCAATCGCCAGGCGGAACACACTATTACGGAGGCCGCACGATGATGGCTGCCACCACTCGCCCCCCCTCGTCAGCGACCACGCCCCAAGCATCACAGGCGGCCTATCGCCAGCAGCCGGCCATCGCGTCAGGCGCCACGGCCGCGAGCGCCTCCCGCCACACCGATCATGCATCCAGCGGCAACGCGATTTCGCTCAAGGGGCTGGCCAAGCGTTTTGGCGACACCGATGTCTTTGCCAATATCGATGCCGATATCGCCCACGGTGAATTCATCACCCTGCTGGGCCCATCCGGCTGCGGCAAGTCGACCCTGTTGCGGGCGATCGCCGGTCTCACGTCCCTGAATGCGGGCCAAATCCTGGTGGGCGATACCGACATCACTCACCTCCCCCCTCAGCGCCGTGGCGTCGGCATGGTGTTTCAGCACTACGCCCTGTTTCCCAACATGAGGGTGGCCGACAACGTCGCCTTCGGCCTGCGCATGCAGAAGGTACCCAGTGACGAGCGCGCGCGCCGCGTGGACGAGGTGTTGCGCCTGGTCGAGATGCAGGACCAAGCCCACAAGTTCCCTCATCAACTGTCTGGCGGTCAGTGCCAGCGGGTAGCGCTGGCAAGATCTCTGGTGGTCGAGCCCAGGGTGCTGCTGATGGATGAGCCCCTGTCCGCGCTGGACGCCCGCATTCGCAAGCACCTGCGTGATCAGATCCGGGAAATTCAGACGTCGCTGGGCCTGACGACCCTGTTCGTGACCCATGATCAGGAAGAAGCCATGCTGATGTCCGACCGGGTGTTCCTGATGCACCAGGGACGCATCCTGCAACAGGACAGCGCCGAGGCCATCTATACCCGTCCACGGGATGAGAACGCTGCCGGCTTCATGGGCCACTACTGTCTGCTCGATGCCGTCGAGGCCGCTCCGCTGCTCGGCTATCGCAGCAAGGCTGGCCGCGTTGCCCTGCGCCCTGAAGCGCTCTACCTGAGCGTGGCGGGCATGCCCCTGGGCGGCGAGCACCCCGAGCGGGTAGGACCTGGCGTGCACGGGGTAGTGCGTCGACACCGACTGCTCGGTAACATCGTGCGCTACGACATCGACTGTGCCGGCGTCAGCCTGACCGTCGATACCCTCAATCGCTCCGCTCGCACCTTGCTGCCGCAAGGCCAGCAGGTGACGGTCCACGTCGATCTCGACGAGGTTCAGGAGCTGGATACATGAATGACCCGACGAGCCCTTGCCCCATGACCACCGATGCCTGCCGTGTGGCGACATCCGAGACGCCTGATGCGCCCATCACCCTGGCCCTGTTCGACCTGGACGATACGCTGCTCGACGGCGACATCACCCGCCTGTGGAGCCAATGGCTGATCGAGCTTGGCTGGATCGACGACGGCGAGGAATATCATGCCGCCTTTGCCGAGCATATGGCGGCCTACGCCGCTGGCACGCTCGACATGGAAGCCCATCTGGCGCTGTTGCTGACACCCCTGACGGGGCGCCGCGAGGCCGACGTCAGGGAGCAGGTGGACGCCTTTCTCGAGGCCGAGGTGGTGCCGCGACTGTTCGCCCAGGGACACGATCGACTTGCCTGGCACCGCGACCAGGGCCACCGTGTGGTCATTATCTCTGCCTCACCGATCCATGTGGTCGGGCCGCTGGCCGAGCGCCTCGGCGCTGATCAGGCGCTGGCCACGCGTCTGGAGATCGACGCCGAGGGTCGATATACCGGCCGCGCCCAAGGCATTCGCACCTTCCGTGAAGGCAAGCTTGCGGCTCTGGAAGCCTGGCTCGACGAGCATACGCCAGCCCTCAGCTACGGCTACTCGGACTCACGTAACGACTTGCCGCTGCTGGAGTTTGTCGACCGTCCCTTCGCCATCAACCCGGATCCGACGCTTGACGCCGCCGCACAGGTCCGCGGCTGGCCGGTGCAGTGGTGGCGGCAGCAAGGCTAAGCGTGGACAAGGCCAGGCGTGGAGTCAGCGGGTGGAAGAGGCTAGGCTGTCACCTACCTTTTGACGTGAAACGAGCCCCCTGAATGACATCCTCCGCCACCATCGCCCTGCTGGGCACCGGCATCATGGGCCTGCCCATGGGCCGCCACCTGATTCGTGCAGGCTATGACCTGCGCGCCTGGAACCGCAGCATCGACAAGGCCGCCCCGCTGGGCGAGCTTGGCGCCACCCTGGTCGAGACGCCCGCCGAGGCGGTACAGGGTGCTCAGGCGGTGGTGATGATGGTGAGCTCAGGCCCGGTGTGCGAGACGCTGTTGTTCGGCGACGAGGGCATCGCCCCTCAACTGGCTCACGGCAGCCTGATCATCGTGATGTCGACCATCGCTCGCAGCGAAGCGGTCGCCTTGGCAGAGCGCTGTCGCGAGCTTGGCCTCGGCTGGGTGGACGCGCCGGTGTCCGGCGGCGAACGTGGCGCTCAGGAAGGCTCGCTGTCCATCATGGCCGGCGCACTGGACGCCGACTATGAACGGGCGAAGCCGATTCTTCAGGCCATGGGCCACCCTCTTCACATCGGCCCCGTCGGCAGTGGCGCCCTGGCCAAGCTGGTCAACCAGCTGACCGTGGCCAGTACCATCGCCGCCGTCTCCGAGGCTCTGGTGCTGGCAGAGGCCGGCGGCGCCGACCCGGCCAAGGTCCGCCAGGCCATGCTGGGCGGCTTCGCCTACTCGCGTATCCTCGAGCAGCACGGCCAGCGCATGCTGGATGGCGACTTTGCGCCGGGCGGCCCGGCCAAGCACCAGCTCAAGGATACCCACGCCGCCTGCGATGTTGCTCGGGAGCTCGGCCTCGATCTGCCGTTGCTCGCGTTGACCGATCGCCTGTTCAACGACCTGGTCGACGCCGGCGGCGCCGACCTCGACCACAGCGCGCTGCTACTCGAGATCAAGCGACGCAACGGTATGGATGCCGGTGAACTCGAGCGTTGATGCCAGACGTCAGCGCTGACAGTCTCGGAACTACAACCTGAGCCCTGGAGCGATGACATCGAGAAACGCCTGGATACGCGCCGACAGGGCGGTGTTGCGGTAGTAGACGGCCTGCACCTGCTCCCGTGGACCACCATGGCGCATCGCCTCGGGTAGCAGGACCTCAAGCTGCCCGCTGGCGATATCATCACCGACCATGAAGTTGGACAGGCAGGCAATGCCCTCTCCGGCGAGGCACAGACGCCGCATCACTTCGCCACTGGAGGTGGACATCGAAGGGCTGATCTCGTCATCCATTCCCTCCACCGGCCACCGATTCAAGCTACTGGGAGCGAGAAATCCGATCAGTTGATGCTGTTCGAGCTCCGTCACCGACGTGGGCCTGCCGGCGCGCGAGAGATAGCCAGGACTAGCCACCAGGTGCAGACGCGAGCGCCCCAGCAGTCGCGCGTGCAGGGTGGAGTCCGCCAGGGCGCCAATCCGAATGGCCACATCGGCACGCTGTTCCAGCAGATTGATGATGTCATCGCTGGCAGACAGCTCCAGCTCGATACCGGGATAGCGGCGCCGAAACTCCCCGACCAACGGCACCAGTTGATGCAGCACGAAGGGGCTGGCGGAGTCCACCCGCAATCGGCCAGCAGGCTCTCCCCGTCGCAGCGCCAGCGACTCCTCTGCCGCGTTCAAGCGCTCTAGTCCTTCGCGTACCTCGGCGACAAAGCGGCTGCCCTCATCCGTCAGCGCCACACTGCGCGTCGTACGGTTCAGCAGGGGCACATCGAGCCGCTGCTCCAGCCGCTGGACCGCTCTCGATATACGTGCCACCGGCACGTCCAGGCGAGTGGAGGCGGCACTGAAACCACCGCTATCCACCACCGCCAGCAATAGCTCCAGGTCCTCCGAGCGAGTCTTCATGAGGCCCCTCCTCGTCCATGGAGGCTCACCCTCCTGTTGACCGCAGCAAACACCGCAGCGACTTTCTCGATAACCACAAAGGTGTTTCTCATATAGGCACGTTTATCGAAAAAGTGTCCTCCGCCAGACTGCACGCCGTCAAGTCGTCCCCCGGCGACGCCATCTCACAGGAGAGATACGATGCCTATTGCTCTGCTGGCGCTAACGCTTAGCGCCTTTGCCATCGGCACCACCGAGTTCGTGATTGTCGGCCTGGTGCCCACCATTGCTCAGGACCTTGCAGTGAGCCTGCCCTCTGCCGGACTGCTGGTCAGTCTGTACGCCGTCGGCGTGGCGGTCGGCGCCCCCGTGTTGACGGCACTGACCGGGCGCTTCAACCGCAAGTGGGTGCTGCTCGGCCTGATGACCCTGTTCATTGCCGGCAATCTGCTGGCCTGGCAGGCGCCCAGCTACGGCTCGTTGATCACCGCACGGGTGCTCACCGGCCTGGCCCACGGGGTGTTCTTCTCGATCGGTTCTACCATCGCCACCAGCCTGGTCGCCAAGGACAAGGAGGCCAGTGCCATTGCCATCATGTTTACCGGCCTCACCGTGGCGCTGGTGACGGGGGTACCGCTGGGCACCTGGATCGGCCAGACCTTTGGCTGGCGAGCCACCTTCCTGGTGGTATCGGGACTGGGCCTGATTGCCCTGTTGGGTAGCGCCCTGCTGATCCCCAACAACCTCAAGCGCGCGGCGCCGGCGACCCTAGGCCAGCAGTTCAAGGTGCTTACCCATCCGCGTCTGCTGCTGGTCTATGCGATCACCATCCTGGGCTACGGCGGCACCTTTACTGCCTTCACCTTTCTCGCACCGATTCTGGAGCAGGCCACCGGTTTCGCTCCCTCCATGGTCAGCCTGATCATGCTGGTCTACGGTGTCTCGGTGGCGTTCGGCAACATTTACGGTGGCAAGCTGGCAGACCAGATGGGGCCGATCCGGGCCTTGACGCTGATCTTCATCGGTTTGGCCGCGGTGCTGCTGGTGCTCAACGTGACCGCCGTCCACCCGCTAGCCGCCGTGCTGACGATTCTGGTCTGGGGCGCCTTTGCCTTTGGCAACGTGCCAGGCCTGCAGGTCTACGTGGTGCAACTGGCAGAGCGCTACGTGCCGGAAGCGGTCGATGTCGCTTCCGGACTCAACATCGCTGCGTTCAACATCGGCATTGCCTTGGGCTCAGTCGTCGGCGGCCAGGTCGTCGAGCACCTGGCACTGACAGACACCGCCTGGATCGGCGCGCTGATCGTGGTGGCTGCCCTGGCACTGACCCACCTGTCCGGTCGACTGGACCAGCGTCGTGCAGCACGCCTGGCCAATGCCTGAGCGCCGGACAAGCATTTCGTCTGCTAATTTTTCTTCCGCCCCCTTGAACTGACGACGTTGCCACCGCATGTCCAAAGATGAACATTGGCACGACGTTGCGACGGCCAAGGCCGCCGCTCAAGGAACTGCATCCCCGGGATCACGACAGTGCCCGGGGCCGCTCTCGACGACCAAGGAGCCAAGATGTCAACGCTTATCCCTAACCCCGGCCTCGGTACCTTCCGCCTGACGGGCGACACCCTGCGCCACGCAGTGACCACCGCCCTGAAGCTCGGTTACCGTCACCTGGATACGGCTCAGTTCTATGGCAACGAGGCCGAAGTCGGCTCGGCCATCGCAGCAAGCTCGGTTCCGCGCAGCGAGATCTTTCTGACCACCAAGGTGTGGTGGGATCGTCTGGAGCCAGTGGCGCTCAAGGCCAGCGTCGAGGAAAGCCTGTCCAAGCTCGGCACAGACTATGTGGATCTCCTGCTGATCCACTGGCCCTCGCCGGACGATGAAGTGCCGATGCGTGATTACCTGACCGCGCTGAAAGACGTCAAGGATGCAGGCAAGGCCCGCCATATCGGCGTCTCCAACTTCACCAAGGCGCAGATCGACCAGGCGGTGGATATTCTCGGCAAGGGTGAAATTCTGACCAATCAGATCGAGGTTCACCCCTTCCTGCAAAACCGCGAGCTGGTTGCCCACTGCGAAAAACACGGCATCACCCCCACCGCCTTCATGCCGTTGGCAGTCGGCAAGGTGCTCGAGGACGACACGCTGAAGGCCATCGCCGAAAAGCACGATGCCAACCCGGCACAGGTGGCCATCGCCTGGCTGCATCAGCTCGGCATTCCGACCTTCCCCTCCTCCACCAAGGAGAAGAACCTGAAGAGCAACCTGGAGGCGCTCAAGCTGGAGCTGTCAGAGGAAGAGATGGACGCCATTGCCAAGCTCGACCGCGGCGAGCGCGTCGCCAACCCGGACTTCGCGCCCAAGTGGGATCAGTAAGGCGCCGCGGCTCCAGTGGCTGAATAACGCACTGGGCCGCTACCCGCCAAGGGTTGCTGGCCCATCGGTCCCGGCACGGCCTGAGGCAGGAGCGTAACGCCCCAGGTGACGGCGCCACGAGCAGACACCTGCTCGTGGCGCCGTTTTTGCAGGCCTCCGCCTTGCCTCCGCCTTTCCTTTCAGCTCACCTTCTCAGCTCGCCCTCACTGCCCCTTTTTCAGCAGCCTCAAGAAAGCGGATCACGTCGCCCTGAAAGTGGCTCAGATGCCGCTTGATCCGTTCATCCGACCAGTCCCACCACGCCAGACGCTCGAGTCGACCGGCGACGCCAGGGTCGTCGAAGCGTGGGCGCAGCACTCGGGCGGGATTGCCCACCACGATGTGGTAAGCCGGCACGTCCTTGGTCACTACACTGCCCGCGCCCACAATGGCGCCGTTGCCGATGGTGACTCCGGGCAACACGATGGCACCGTGGCCGATCCAGACGTCGTGGCCGATGTTGACGCGGTCCGCTTCGCGCCAGGCAAAGACCTCGGGGTCGACGGCCTCGTCGCTGAAGCCAAACTTGCCGGGACGATAGCTGAAGTGGTGCAGGGTAGGCCGCCACCAAGGGTGATTGCTGGGGTTGATGCGCACGCTGGCCGCGATCGAACTGAACTTGCCCACACGGGTGAACATGACATCGCCATCCCGCTCGATGTAGCTGTAGTCCCCCAGGCTTACGTGGTTGAACACGCAGCGACTGCCCACCTCGGTGAAACGGCCAAGCTGGCTGGCGTGAAGCCGCGCATCATCGGCCACGTTGGGCGCCTCGCTAAGCCGCACCGAGGTGGGCTGATCCACGGCTCGGGCAGGCGCCGAAGAGGTGTCGGGGGCATGGGATTCAGAGTGCATGTGGTGTTGTCCTCTCAGCAGACCGCATCGAGTCGGTGCCAATCTTCCAGCGTCTCGCCATCTCTGGCAAAACGTACCTTGGGCGGCAACGCTACTGGCTCCGCCAGGCGTTCTGCATCCAGCTCGTGGCTGATGTGGGTGAGATAGGCCCTGGGGGGATCGAGCCGAGTAATGATCTCCAGGGCCTGGGTAATATTGTTGTGGTTGCGCGTCTCGCGCTGGCTCGCCGGGTGGCAGGCATCCAACACCACGATGTCGGGCCCCCATTCCCGCAAGAAGCGCTCGGTGGCACCGGGCAGACCGCAGGTATCGGTCAGGTAGGCCAGCCGCGTGCCGCCGTCATCCAGGCAATACCCCAAGGTGGGCTTGCTGTGATTGAGCGGCACCGGCGTGACCGTCATCCCGTCCAGACCCAGCGCCTTGAACGGCTTGAGCCCTGGCTGAAAATCGAGAATGCCGCTGTTGCGATAGAGATCCGCGCAACCGTTGGGATCCTTGGGCCCATACACCGGTATATCGGCGCCGGTCCCCCAGCGCAGATGGAACAGGCCCTGAACGTGGTCGGCGTGATAGTGGGTGATGAAAAACGCCGCCGGGCGCTCCAGTTCACAGCTGTGAGCCAGATCCATACGCCCGGCATCGAGCAGATAGCGCCTGCCATCGACCCTGACTTCGGCACAGCAGGGACCGCGCTGATGGCTCGAGAACACACGTGCCCTGGTGCAGGCACGGCAGTCGCAGCCAAAGCGAGGCACCTGGGCACTGTCGCCGGTGCCGGTGAAGCGAAACTCCATGGTGATCTCCTGACATCAGGGGCTCAGGCAAAGCCGGTATGGTCTCGGGCCGTCGCGGCCAGACCGCGCATCGGGGGCAGCACGCGCAGCGGTCTGCGCTTGCCTCGGTCTGGCAGCCGACAGGCTCAGCGGCACGCCGTATCCACCAGGGCTTCCAGCGCCCCCACGCTGACCGCCAGCGCACCACCGTTATCCAGGCGGGCAACGGTCGGATAGTCACGTTCAAGCTCCGCCTCCACCTCGGCATGGCGAGCCAGACGCGCCTCGATCTGCTCGCGGCACTCGCGCCCGCGCTTGACGAGGCGCTGTCTCAGCACCTCTCCAGGAGCGGTCACCACCACCGGCAGCAGCTGGTCGCCGAAGCGCTCCCGGGCCTGGCACAGCGCTCGACGACTACCGTTGAGCAGCACCGTTGCTCCCGACTCGAGCCAGCACTCGACCTCGATGCCCACGCCGTAGTGCAGCCCATGGGCCTGCCAATCCAGGCAGAACAGGCCTCGCCCGCGCCGGGCCAGGAATTCGGCCTCGGACAGCGCCAACGAATCTTCGCCAAGACCACTGGCCCGAGTGATGTAGCGATGGGCCACCAGCAGGTCCGGGCGCTGCTGGCGGAGGGCAACCAGCAGGCTGTCCTTGCCCACGCCACTGGCCCCGATCAGATACACCAGCATCAGTGCACCTGCCTGCCGGCGCTCCACACCCGAGCGACCAGCGGGTGTCCGTCGATCTCGCGTACTCGCAACAGGTCGGCGCGCAGTCCTTGGGCGATGCGCCCGCGGTCATCAAGCCCCACCGCCTCGGCAGGGTGCCTACAGGCCGTCGCCACCGCTCGCGGTAGGTCGTAACCACCTTCCATCGCAGCGATGCGAAAGACGGCATCGAGCAGGGCTGCCGGATAGTAGTCGGAGGACAACACATCCAGCACGCCCATGCGCACCAGCTCGGCGGCGGCAATGTTGCCGGAGTGGGAGCCACCACGCACCACGTTGGGCGCCCCCATCATCACCGCCATCCCATGCCGGTGAGACGCTTCCGCGGCTTCACGGGTGGTGGGGAACTCCGCCACCCGAGTGCCATACTCCAGGCTCTCGGCCACGTGGGCGACGGTGGCATCGTCATGGCTGGCCAGCGCCAGCCCACGCTCACGGCACAGCGATGCGATGGCACGGCGGTGGGAGCTCGAGTAGGCGGCACTGTTGGCCAGCTGCTTTTCGATAAAGGCTTCAAGGCTGGCGTCGTCCAGGCCGTACTTGCCCTGGTAGTAGATGCGATAGGCGTCGAGACTGGCGAACTGGCGCTGACCCGGCGAATGATCCATCAGCGAGACCAGCCCCAGCAGCGGCGAGTCCATGAAGCCTTCAAAGCGCGTCAGGGTGTCCGGGTGACACACCTCACAACGCAGGTGCAGGCGGTGGTCGACCCTTGCCATGCCATTGTCATTGATCGCCGCCAGCGACCCCACCATCTCGTCCAGAGCCTCGTGGCGCATGCTTTGCTCATCGACATCACCGATGGATACCGCGTCGAACACCGTGGTGATGCCGCTGGCGGCCATCTGCGCGTCATGGGCCAGCGCCGCCTGACGACCAGGCCAGCTCACCTTGGGCCGGGGCTGAAAGTACTTTTCCATATTGTCGGTATGCAGCTCGATCATGCCGGGCATCACGATATCCCCGTCACAGTCGATCGCCCCGGGAAGCGATACCGGGCCACGCTCGATGGCCTTGATGATGCCATCCTTGATGACGAGACTGCCGCTGATCACCTCGTCGTCGAGCACCAGGCGCGCATTGGTCAGGATCTGATCTTGGCTCATGCGGAAAACTCCCCATCGTTATCGTCGCGACGCCCAGCGCCACCGACCAGCATGTGACCTTCCAGTTCGAGCAGCCGATCGGCCACCCGCTCGCGGACTTCCTCATCGTGGAAGATGCCCAGCATGGCACTGCCACGGGCCTTGGCCTCCTCGATCAGCGTCACCACCACCTCTCGGTTGGCGGCGTCCAGCGATGCGGTGGGCTCGTCGAGCAGCAGCAACGGATGCTCGGCAATAAAGCCACGGGCAATGTTGACGCGCTGCTGTTCGCCGCCGGAGAAGGTACCTGGCGCCAGGTCCCACAGGCGTTCCGGCAGGTTGAGCCGCGCCAGCATGGCCTCGGCGCGGTGGCGTGCTTCCTGCTCGTCGCAGCCCCGCACCAGCAGCGGCTCCATCACCACTTCCCGCGCCGACACGCGGGGTACCACCCGAAGAAACTGGCTGACATAGCCGATCACATCGCGCCGCAGCAGATGCCACGCATGGGCGGGCAGGCCAGCGAGCTCAAGTTCGCCATCATCGAAGTGCAGGGTCAGGCTGCCGCCACTGATGCGGTAGTTGCCGTTCACCATCTTCAACAGGGTGCTCTTGCCGATACCGCTGCGGCCGGCCAGCACCAGACACTCGCCGGGGGACAGGTCCAGTTCGAGTCCACGCATCACGGGCAGTGCCTGGCCGCCCTGGGCGTGCAGCACAAAGGTCTTGTCGAGCCGTCGGGCAGTAAGAAAAGGGGACGTCATCGTCAACTCCTGAGAAACCATCATGGCGTCAGCACCGAGGACACCAGCAGCTGGGTGTAGGGATGCTGTGGATCATCGAGGATCTGGTCGGTCAGCCCGGCCTCCACTACCCGGCCCCGACGCATCACCATCAACCGGTGGGCCAGCAAGCGCGCCACGGCCAGATCGTGAGTCACCAGAATCACCGACAGGCCGAGCTCTCGGGTCAGGGTGCGCAGCATGTCCAGCAAGCGAGCCTGGACCGATACATCGAGCCCTCCGGTGGGCTCGTCCATGAACACCAGGCGCGGCTGGGTCACCAGGGTGCGCGCGATCTGCAGGCGTTGCTGCATCCCCCCGGAAAAGGTCTGGGGGGCATCGTCGATACGCTCGGGGTCGAGTTCGACCCGGCTCATCCAGTCCTGGCCGGCGGCACGCAGCTCGCCATAGTGGCGCTGGCCCATCGCCATCAAGCGCTCGCCAACGTTGGCGCCAGCAGAGACCCCCAGGCGCAGGCCATCACGCGGGTTCTGGTGAACCAGGCCCCACTCCATGCGCAGCAGTGCCCTTCTGCGTGCCTCGCTGATGGCGTACAGGTCGAGCTCGCCATCGCTGCCCATCTCGCCCGCCACTCCTGCGCAGCCCTGTTCAGCCGGGTGATAGATCACCTGCCCCTGGTCCGGCTTCTCCAGGCCGGACAGCACGCGCAGCAACGTCGACTTGCCCGAGCCGGACTCGCCGACGATCCCCAGCACCTCCCCCTGGTGCAGGGTGAAGTCGATCTCTTCGCAGCCCTTGCCAGGGCCGTAGAGGCGCTGAATACCGCGAGCCTTCAGCAGCGCGGGCCGTTCAAGCTGTGGACGCTTCATGCCATGTCCTCGCGGCGAGTGTTGCAATAGTCAGTGTCAGAGCACACGAACATGCGCCCTCCCTGGTCATCGGTGATGACCTCGTCCAGGTAGCTGTCGGTCGCGCCACAGATGGCGCAGGGCTGCTCCCAGGCCTGGATCTCGAAGGGATGATCCTCGAAGTCGAGGCTCTCCACCCGGGTATGCGGGGGAATCGCATACAAGCGCTTCTCGCGCCCGGCACCGAATAGCATCAGTGCCTCGCTCATGTGCAGCTTGGGGTTGTCGAACTTGGGGATCGGCGAGGGATCCATCACATAGCGGCCATCCACCTTGACCGGATAGGCATAGGTGGTGGCGATATGGCCGTGGTGAGCAATGTCCTCGTACAGCTTGACGTGCATCACCCCGTACTCTTCCAGGGCATGCATGACGCGGGTCTCCTCCTCGCTGGGCTCAATGAAGCGCAGCGGCTCAGGGATAGGCACCTGGAAGATCAGGATCTGGTCCGCCCGCAGGGTCTTCTCGGGAATCCGGTGACGGGTCTGGATGACACTGGCCTCGCCGGTGGCCGTGGTCGTCTCGACGCCGGCTACGCGCTCGAAGAAGGCGCGGATGCTGACCGCATTGGTGGTATCGTCCGCCCCCTGATCGATCACCTTGAGGGTGTCGTCGGCCCCCAGCACGCTAGCCGTCAGCTGCATGCCACCGGTGCCCCAACCGTAGGGCATCGGCATCTCGCGACCGCCGAAGGGCACCTGGTAACCCGGAATTGCCACGGCCTTGAGCAGTGCCCGCCGAATCATGCGCTTGGTCTGCTCATCCAGATAGGCAAAGTTGTAGCCGCTGGCCTCGCCTTGGGCGGCGTCCGCGATACTGCTGTTGGCGATCATTGGGCGCACTCCTTGGAAGCGGTGGGCGCTGTGGCAGTGTCTGCGGCGGTGTCAGCACCGCTCGCCTGCGCGTGCCGGGTGTCGCCTTGGGTGCGCTCTGCGTGTTCGCGGCGCAACCGGCGAATCAGGTCCAGCTCGGATTGGAAGTCGACGTAATGGGGCAGCTTGAGGTGTGAGACAAAGCCCGATGCCTCGACGCTGTCGGCGTGGGCCAGCACGAACTCGGCCTGCTGGGCGGGGCTCTGAATCGGCTCACCCAGCTCCTCGGCACGCAGTGCCCGGTCGACCAGTGCCATGGCCATGGTCTTGCGCTCGTTGCGGCCGAAGGCCAGGCCGTAGCCTCGGGTGAACTGCGGGGCGCTGTCGCCATTGCCCGCGAACTGGTTGATCATCTGGCATTCGCTCATGACGATCTCGCCAACGCAGATCGGTGCGTCAAAACCCTCGACCTCGATCTCCACCTCCACCGTCCCCTGGCGAATCTCGCCGGCAAAGGGGTGGTTGCGGCCATACCCCCGCTGAGTGGAGTAGCCCAGCGCCAGCAGATACCCTTCGTCGCCGCGAGCCAGCATCTGCAGGCGTGTCGCACGATCCACCGGGAAGTCGGGGGGATCACGGGTGATGTCATAGGGCTCGCTGCCATCATCCTGCTCCCGCTCGATCAGCCCCTCCTGGTTCAAGCAGTCGAGAATCTGGGGGCAGGCCTCAAGGTCTTGATCCGCCTGTTCCGGTTCTGCCACGTCACGGTCACCACCCGCCAGCAGCATGAAATCCAGCAGGCGGTGGGTGTAGTCATAGGTCGGCCCCAGCACCTGACCGCCGGGCACGTCCTTGAAGGTGGCGCTGATGCGCCGTTCGATGCACATGTCGCTGGTATTCACCGGGCGGGTCTCGGCCAGTCGCGGCAGCGTGGTGCGGTAGGCACGCAGCAGAAATACGGCTTCCACGGTGTCACCGCTGGCCTGCTTGAAGGCCAGCGCTGCAAGCTCCGGGTCGTACAACGAGGCCTCGGCCATGATGCGATCCACCGCGAGCCCCAGCTGGTCCTGAACCTGAGCCACGGCCAGCTCGGCCTGCTGACGGTCACCCCGACGGCGATCTGCCATCCAGCGATGGGCATTGGCGATGGCCTTCTCGCCTCCTTTGACGGCAACGTACATCAGGCAATCTCCTCACGGGCAGATGACAACTCAGGCTGCTCCAGTCCAGGGCCGCTAAGGCGGGTGCTACGGGCAATGGCGGTAAGCTGCGTGCCACAGGTAATAAAGGCATCCAGGCCTCGCGGGAAACGACCACGATTGGCGTGCAGCACGCGCATCAGTGGGCGTACCTGATCGGGATCCCCCAGTCCCAGGCGACGCTCGCCGGGCACGCCTGGCCCACAAAGCTGCCAGTCACCTTGGCTTTCGATGGTCTCGACCATCACGATCAGCGTGGTGCTGCGATCCGGCCAGGCATCGGAGCCCAAGGCAAATTCCTCGACCTGGGTGAGCGTCGTCGGCGTCACCAGCGCGAAGTCGGCGTTGGCCGGGTCCGGTGTGACCCGGGCGCCGGTATGAAAGGCCAGGGCTGCCGCGAGGCCTGCCCCGGAAAGCGTGGCATCGATCCAGACTCGGGTTTCCAGATCACACAGGGCCAGCAGCGTCCCCCAGGCGGCCGACGAAATCGCTGCTCCCGGCGGCAGCGACGGCAACGCCATGCTGGTCAAGGTGCCCGGCTCCGACATGCACCCCAGCAAGCGCCGAAAGCGCTGCTGGGCGTCGTGTACAGCATCGGTCAGGCCTGGCCAGTCGTGTGGTCTGACGCTTTCCTCGCGTGGTGCTGTCATGTTCATTCGCCCCTTACCATGGTGAAGAAGTCGACGCGCGTGGCCGCAGACTGGCGCGACGCCTGTTCGCGTTGCTGTGATAGTTCTTGCGCCAGCGGCGCCATCAGTTCGCTGTCGATGCGCCGGGCCCAGTGGTCGTGTCGCGCACAGGCATCGACCAGCGCGATCAGTTCAGCGTGGGCCTTGTCTCGGCCGCGGACCCAGCCATGTCCCAGCGAGCCGTCGTCCAGGGCCACGCTGGCTCTGGTCAATGTCATCTCACCCAGGTTGAAGGCGGAGCCACTGCCGCCCATGCGCCCGCGTACCATGGCCATGCCGGTTTCTGGTCCGCGCACACAGCGATGTCTCGCCTGGATTCCCAGTGACTGCCAGCCTTGGGCAAGACGTTCGAAGGGCGTCAACGCCAGCAGGCGGTGACGTTGCATTGGGGTCATGGTCGACGTCATGAGAGAGCCTCGTCGTCTTGAAACTGCGGACGTTCGTCCGTCGGAAAGTCGAAGTGGTAGGCAACACGATCGGCGCGAGCGCGACTGACGGAGATTTCGACCAGCCGCCCCTCCTCGTCGACGTTGTCACTGGTCAGCACCATCAGTGGAGCCTGCCGCGGGCAGCGCAGCAGCCGACTGTCGGCGTCATCGGCCTGGACGGCTTCCAGCCGCACCCTTGAGCGGCTCAGCCGCAGCCCATAGTGTTGATCCAGCAGTGCCCGGGTAGAGCCACCGCGATAGCGGTCTTGCCAACCGGGTACCCGTCGCGGGTCGAACCAGTGGCGCAAGCGCAGCAGCGGCGCTTCATCCACGTAGCGCACCGTGTCGACACACAGCAGGCTGTCCCCCGGGGCGCAGCCGAAGCGCTGTGCAATGGCTTCCGGGGGCACCACCATCGCCTGGGTCAGGCAGCAGGTCTCGGTCGCCAGGCCCAGCTCAGCCAGGTTGTGCGTCACCTTGCTGGCGGCATTCACCGCATAGTCCAGGCGGCGATCCACCACCTGGGTGCCACGCCCCTGATGGCGTGTCACCATTCCAGCAGCCACCAGTTCGTCCAGCGCCCGACGCACGGTGTGACGGTTGACGCCGAAGCGTCGTGCCAGTGCCGCTTCGCTGGGCAGCAGGTCGCCGGCGCGATAGCTCCCGCGCACTTCCCTGGACAACACATCGGCAAGCATGCGGTAGCGCGGCAGCCCTGCGGCTTCGGCAACTTGTCTAGACATCTTCACTCCAAAAAAAGAAGGCGATGTAGCACAGCCGTGTGGAGCTGATGGCGGTCGTGGCGCAAGCTGCCACGACCGCGATCAGATAAAGCGTTTACGCACCAGCTGTGACGCCATGTCCAGGGAGGTCACGGCGACGATGATGACCAGCATGATGGTGGCGGTTTCGGCATACTGAAATCCGCGCATGGTTTCCCACAGCGCCACGCCAATGCCACCGCCGCCTACCATCCCGAGCACCGTGGCCGAACGAATGTTGGACTCGAAGCGATACAGGCTGACCGAGATCCACAGCGGCAATACCTGCGGGATCAGGCCAAAGATGATCTCCTCGATACGCCCGGCACCGGTCACCCGTATGCCCTCCATCGGGCCCGCTTCGGCGGCTTCCACCGCCTCGGAGAACAGCTTGGCGAGAACGCCGGTGGTGTGCACGAACAGCGCCAGGGTGCCGGCAAAGGGTCCCAGCCCTACGGCCACCACAAACAGCATGGCAAATACCAGCTCGTTGATGGCACGGGTGGCATCCATCAGTCGGCGCACCGGCTGGTATACCCACCAGGGCACCAGGTTCTCGGAGCACAAGAGGCTCGCTGGAATCGCCACCAGAATGGCCAGCAGGGTGCCCCATACCGCGATCTGAATCGTCACCAGCATCTGGTCAATGTAGTGATCCAGGTTGCCCAGCGCAGGCGGGAAGAAGTCGCCGGCCAACGTTGCCATGTTGCTGGCATTGGTAAACAGCAGGCTGGGCTGCATCTCGACGCCCTGCCAGGACCAGGCCAATACCGCCAGGCCCAGACCCCATAGCGCCAACGTGGTCCAGCTGCGCTTGGGCGGCATGCTGATACCGGATAATTGGGTTTGAGTGCTCATGCGCTCTCCACAGAGGGCTTAAGTCATGCGCTGTCACGAACGGCGCTGAAACCGAGGCCGGGCCGCCGATAGACGGCCCGGCGAACCATCAACCTGCGTTGGCGGCGGCGTCTTCGGGCATTGCCTCGGCCGCCTGGATGGCCTTCATGCGCGTATCGAGGTCATCGAGTTGGCCATCGATCTCGGCCAGACGGGCCTCGCGGTCCCCTTCACTCAGGCTGTCATCCTTGGCCACTTCAGAACGCTCCTTGAACAGGGCCAACTGACGGATCGGCAGCAGCTGATCATTGCTGGAAGCGACGAATTCGGCCCATTGCAGCGGCTCGAGGATGGCCTGCTCGTCGGCATCGTCGCCATAGCTCATGAAAAACTCGCGCAGGGTGTCCTTGGTGGCCTCATCCAGATCACTACGCCACACCAGCGGATCGGACGGGATCAGCGGCGACTTCCAGATCACCCGCAGCTGCTCGGCCTTGTCGGGCGCCGTCACTTCCAGACGCTGCATGCCTTCAGTGTTGAAGGTAGCCACGTCGACCTGCTTGTTGGCCACGGCCAGTGCGTTGGTCTCATGACTGGAATTGAGCGTGCGCTTGAAGGCGGTAGCGGCGTCGACGCCATTCTTGGCAAAGACGTAGTAGCCCGGTACCAGGAAGCCGGAGGTGGAATTGGGATCACCGTTGCCGAACACCAGATCGGAGGCATTGGACAGCACGTCGTCGACGTCATGCAGGTCGCTATCCTGGTGGGCGATCATCAAGCTCCAGTAGCCGGGGGAGCCGTCCGCGGCCACGGTCTGGGCGAAGATCTCGCCTCCTGCACGGTCCACCGCCTCCATGGCCGCCTTGTTGCCGTACCAGGCCAGGTCAATCTGGCCAAATCGCATGGCCTGGATCACCGCAGCGTAGTCAGTGGCGAAGAACGGCTCGACCTCCATCCCTACCTGCTCGGACATGTCCTCGAGGAAGGGGTCCCACAGCGGTGCCAGGTTCTGGCTCGCTTCGGTGGAGATAATGCCGAACTTGAGGGTATCGGCGGCCGCCAGCTGAGTGACGGCAGCAAGACCAAGACCTGCCATCAGCGGCAGCGACAGGCGGCGAACATTAGCAAAAAGCATGGGTATCTCCTGGGGGGTGCAGGGGGTGTTCTAGATAAGAGGTGATGCAGTCGTTGTCGGTATCGCGTTGGATTGCCGTCAGCCGTCCGAACTAGACATGCGCCGCCACCGCGGGCTGGGCATGGGCCGGCTCTCGGGTCGGCGATGGCAAGTCGGGCTGGGCGCCGGAACGAAGCTCATCGAGCCCGGCGTTTTCGTACAGGGTGCTGAGGCGCGCATCGGTCAGCTCAGAGGTCTTGCCGTCGAAGTACAGCCGACCATCCTTGAGCGCGATGGCGCGATGACAGTAACGCCGGGCGATGTCGACTTGATGCAGGGTGATGACGACCGTACGACCGTCCTCGGCATGAATTCGCTGAAGAATCTCCATCACTTCACGGGCACTTCGCGGATCCAGCGATGCAATGGGCTCGTCGGCGAGAATCACGTCGGCGTCCTGCATCAATACCCGCGCGATCGCCACGCGCTGCTGCTGGCCACCGGAGAGCGTATTGGCGCGCTGATAGGCCATGCCCTCCAGGCCGACCCGGGCGAGGCACTCGAGGGCCCGCTGCTTCTCTTCCTGACTGAAGCGCCCGCTGAGCGCGCGCAGGCGAGGCATGCGCCCCAGCTGCCCGATCAGCACATTGGTCAGCACACTCAGGCGATTGACCAGGTTGAACTGCTGGAAGATGTAGCCAACACGGCAGCGCTGGCCACGACTGGCACGCTTGATCCGGCCACTGGCCTGTACCTCGCGGCCCAGCAGGCTCACCCGACCGCCGGTATGTCGGTTACAGCAGGTCAATCCGACCAGGTGGCGCATCAATGTCGACTTGCCGGAACCGGAGGGACCGATCAGGGCAACGATGTCGCCTGGGGTGATCTCGAAACTGACGTCCTCGAGCACTTGGCGATGGCCGAACGTCTTGTTGAGTCGCTCGACGACGATGGTGGGGATGGACATGATGCCTCTCCTCTTGGAATGGCATCAGTCTGCAGGCGGCAGGTTAAGGCATGTTGTCTAGACAATGTCATTGATGTGACAAATTCACCCGGACGCATCGACGTCAGCCCAGGCCTTTTCAGACAATTATTTTAAAAAACAGGACATTAAATATTGGCGTCACTGTGCTGTAACGCAAATGCCACCGCACAGCCATATTCCGCTCGAGCGCTGTCCGTGTTCGCTTGAGGCGACGACTCACGGCGGTGCAGCGATGAGCTGGCGTGCTGTTCAGGCGATCGGATACCCGCCGAAGGTGGCCTGACAGGAGCAAGGGATACCCGGGATAGCGCCAGGCCATGGGCATGATTGGCAGGTTCAAAGGGAAAGTTCTGGCAACCGCGACCAGACTGACAGACAGCGCACCTGAAAGAGGCAGCGTCCCTGTGAAAGGTAACGTCCCTGTGAAAGGTAACGTCCCTATAAAAGGTAACGTCCCTATGCGAGACAGCCTATGCAGCATCTGAGCCTGGAACCCAGCGCGCTGGAAGTCACCGACCTGGCCACCATGCATCGTTTCTTCGAACAGGTGCTGGAACTGCGGCCATTGGTGGTGAGCGCCACAGGCGTCACTCTGGAGCTAGGCGGTGGGGACACGACTCACGTGCTGATGCTACTTGCCAGCACGACGCCGACCCCACCGCGCACCATTAATCTGGAGGTCAGTGCAGCGGACTTTCCCAGGCTGCGCCAGCGCCTGGAGCAATGCGGAGACGCCTGCGGGTGGGTGAGAAGCTGGGATGCGCCCGACAGCGCCTCGCCTCAATGCGCCTTCCGAGTCGTGCTGTGCCGGCTTCCGGAAGGCCATTGGCTAAGGCTGACCGCCATCGACCCCAGCGCGTGCCGGCATGTCACCTTAGCCCGCACCCAGCGCGATACTCCGCGCCGGTGATCCGTCAGTCGAAACCCTCATCCAGCGCCTCGTCATCGTCCTGCAACAGGCGTTTGCGGCGCTCATCACGCTGCTTCTGCACCCGATTGTTGCGATAGCGTCGCGCCACGGCCACAGCCAGCGCCACAACCAGCATGAGCAGCAACGTCAGGCCTTGCCACGGCCGCGGTGACTCCAGGGTCGAGCCGAGCACGAAGATCATGATGAAACCCAGCGCCTGACTACTGATGGCCAGCGCGCGCAGAGGGTCGAAGGTCTTGGGTGAGGGCATCACGCATCCTGATAAATGAGGGACTGGCGGCCTGACGCAAGATGACAGCGCCCGACGAGCGCAGTAGCCTTGCCGAATCGGGTTCGCCCAGTGTACCTGCTCGCTATCGACTTTTCGTGCCCTCGCGTTGATCAACGGAGCCTTCCCCGCCATGGATGCCATCGCCATTGGTCCGGTGCTAGTGAGCCTGCCCCGGCTCTACGCACTCGCCATCACCCTACTGCTGCTCGCGGCCAGCGCCTTTCTGCTGGGGCTTCCGCGCCGCCGCCATGGTCGCTGGTTCAACGGCCTGATGCTGGCCTGGTTGCTCGGTGCTCGTCTCGGACATGTGGTGATGCACTGGGAGGCGTATCGGGACGACAGGCTCGATATCGTGAGCCTGTGGCTGCCTGGGTATAGTGCCGTGTGGGGGCTGGCTGCCGCGGCCCTCTGGACCCTGTGGGCGCTGCGTGATCGTATGGCCGCCCTGCTGGGCGCCCAAGGCCTGACCCTGCTGGCGACACTTGGCTGGCTGGCGCTGGTCAGCTGGGCCCCGCTGTCCGCCAGCCCTGCTCCGCAGCAGGTGCCAGAGCTGACCCTGGAAGATGTCGACGGAGCGCCTATCGCCTTGCGTACGCTGACGGGCGACGCTGCCGGCAAGCCGATGATCATCAACCTATGGGCGACCTGGTGCCCCCCATGCCGGCGGGAGATGCCGCTGCTGGCCAAGATCGATCAGCGCGATGATGTCACCGTGATCATGGCCAATCAGGGCGAGCCGCTCCTTCAGGTCACCCGCTATCTGGATCAGGCCGACCTCGACTTCCGCTACGCGCTGCTCGACCCGCGTCAACAGCTGCTGGCCGCAAGCCAATCCCCTGGCCTGCCGACGACCCTGCTGTTCAGTGCCGATGGCAAGCTCCTCGAACGCCATGTGGGGGAGCTGACGCTGCCCCTGCTGGATGACTGGCTGAATCGCTGAGCAGCTGCCACGCTCTTCTTATACTGCAGGTGAAACGCACCCGCAGTCTCAGGACCGAGGCGGCCACCCCGCCTCGGCCCGCCCATCTTCTGTCGCCTTCTTCCCGTCGCCTGCAACATCGCCGCTTTGCTCCCCCGCGTCACGGGATCGGCCTGCGACGACTCTGCAAAGTCATCCCCGGCGCGACAATCGCGCTTAAGCCAGACTGAAGATTGCTGTAAGATACCGCGCCCTGTCGGCGGCGGGCCCGGCCCGCGACCACGAACCGTAACGACGCATCTCCCGAGGCATCATGAGCGACTTCTCTCCCGGCCAGCGCTGGATCAGCGACGGCGAGGCCGAACTCGGCCTGGGCACCATCCTGAATTGCGACGCGCGCAGCGTCACCGTGCTCTTCGGCGCCAGCCAGGAAACCCGCACCTACAGTACCCGTCTCGCGCCCTTGACCCGCGTCGCCTTCGGCAGCGGCGACCGCATCCAGTCTGCCGAGGGCTGGCAGATGACGGTGGACGATACCAAGGAAATCGATGGACTGATCGTCTACATCGGCGAGGACGACGCTGGCGAGCTGTGCGAGCTGCCGGAGGCCCGTCTGGCCGACAGCATGCAGTTCGACCAGGCCCGTGACCGCCTGCTGACCGGCCAGGTCGATCGCAACGACTGGTTCGACCTGCGTTTTCGTACCCTGCACCACCACCACCGGGTGGAGCAGAATCCGGCACTCGGCCTGGCCGGGCCTCGCATCGATCTGATTCCGCATCAGCTCTACATCGCCGACGAGATCTCCTCCCGCCAGGCGCCACGCGTGCTGCTGGCCGATGAGGTGGGGCTGGGCAAGACCATCGAGGCTGGGCTGATTCTGCACCGCCTGCTGCTGACTGGCCGGGTCGAGCGCGCGCTGATCCTGGTGCCGGCGAGCTTGACCCATCAGTGGCTGGTGGAGCTGCTGCGCCGCTTCTCGCTATCGGTGACCCTGCTCGACGAACAGCAGAGCCAGGCCCACGGTGACAGCAATCCCTTCGATGCTGGCCAGCTGGTGCTGGCAAGCCAGGATTGGCTGTTTGCCAATCCTCACCGCCAGAGCCAGGCGGAGGCCTGCCAGTGGGACCTGTTGATCGTCGACGAAGCACATCACCTTGAGTGGCATGACCAGGACCAACAGGACGAGGGGAGCGAGCAGGAGGTCGGCCCGGGCTACGCCTGCGTCGAGCGTCTGGCCGATGCCACCGAGGGCGTGCTGCTGCTGACCGCTACTCCGGAGCAAATGGGACTGGCCAGCCACTTCGCACGCCTCCGGCTGTTGGACCGTGACCGCTATTCCGATCTCGACGCCTTCCGCGCCGAAGAACAAGGCTATGTCGGCGTGGCCCAAGCCATCGACGCACTTGCCGGCAGCTCGGAGCACGCCCTGGATGCCAGTGCCCGCGACGCGATCGGGGCCGTCGCCGACGACAGCGACAGCCAGGCCCTGCTGGCGACGCTATCCAACCCCGAAAGCAGCAGCGAACAGCGCGAGCTGGCGAGCGCCCAGCTACGTGACCAACTGCTCGACCGGCACGGCACGGGGCGGGTGATGTTCCGCAACAGCCGCCGCCATGTGGGTGGATTCCCCGAGCGCCGCCTGCACGTGGATAAGCTTGAGCTGCCGTCCTCCTACCGTCGCGTGCTGCGCCGCCTTGGCCGCGATGAAGACTATCTGGACGAGCTGCTGATCGAGACCGGGCTCGATCATCCCGAAGTAATGATCTACCTGGATGGCATGTACAGCGCACTGAGCGAGGATCCGCTCAACGCAGAGCCCTGGTGGCAGTTCGACCCACGCGTGACCTGGCTGCTGGAACGCCTGACCGAGATGGGCGATGACAAGGTGCTGGTGATTGCCCATGATCGCGAAACCGCGCAGGGGCTGTCTGATGGCCTGCGAGTGCTCGGCGGTGTCCAGGCTCCGGTGTTTCACGAGGATCTGTCGCTGGTGGAGCGCGACCGCGCCGCCGCCGCCTTTGCCGACGATGAAGACGGCTGCCAGGTGCTGGTCTGCTCTGAAATAGGCTCCGAAGGCCGCAACTTCCAGTTCTGCCGTCACCTGGTGATGTTCGACCTGCCACTGCACCCGGATCAGCTCGAACAGCGCATCGGTCGCCTCGACCGTATTGGCCAGCGCCACGCCATCGAGATTCATGTCCCCGTGTTCGAGGGTAGCCCCGGCGAGAAGCTGCTGCGCTGGTACCAGGAGGGCATGGATGCCTTCAGCGCGCCCCACGGACTTGGCAATGAGCTGTTCGATGCCTTCGGCGATGACCTGGCCGAAAGCCTGCTGGATGACGAGGCTCTGGACGACGTCATCACTGAGACACGCGCGCTGTTCGACGCCAAGCTGGCAGAGCGTGATGCGGGCCGCAACCGCTTGCTGGAGCTCAACGCCTGTCGCCCGGAGCGGGTCGAAGCCGTGCGCGAAGCGATTGTCGAGCTCGATGAAGACCGTGCGTTGCCGCGCTACCTCGATCAGGCGCTGGACATCTTCGGCGTCGACAGCAAGGAACTGGGCAACGATCTGACGCTGCTGACCCCTGGGCCTCATATGCTGGATGGCCTACCTGGGCTGGTGAAGGGGGAAGAAGGCTTTACCGTGACCACTTCCCGTTCACGGGCTTTGGCCAGGGACGACGTCCAACGACTGTCGTGGGAGCACCCTCTGGTGCGCGAAATGATGGGGCGCATTCTCGACGGCGCCATGGGCAACACCGCCCTGGCACTGCTCAAGCACCCGGCGATTCCGGCGGGCAGGCTGATGGCGGAGCTGGTCTTCCGCACCCACTGTCCGGCCCCCAAGCGACTGCACCTCAACCGCTTCATGCCCCCCACCGCCGTGCGGGTGCTGCTTGACGAATCAGGCGCCAACCTGACCGACAAGGTGTCCTTCACGGGTCTGTCGAAGAACCTGAAGAAGGTCAAGAAAGCCGTGGCTCGAGACCTGATCAAGAGCCGCCACGACCAGCTGAGAGACCTGCTCGACAGCGCCGAAGCCGAGGCCCAGCGCGAGCTGCCGACGATCGTCGAAGCCGCCCAGGTACGCATGCGTCAGCGTCTGGACAACGAGCTGACGCGACTGGAAGCCCTGGCACGACGCAACCCATCGGTGCGCGAGGATGAAATCACCGCCCTGCGTGAGGAACGTCAGGCGTTGGATCAGGCCATCGAAGGCACCCGGTTAAGGCTCGACGCGGTACGCGTGATTGTGACCATCGACGACGACACCCGCTGACCCGGCGGGCACCACAGCGCTCGAGAATGCACCAGCGCCTCCCTGGCGGCCTGCCAGGGCCGCCGGGCCCCTCACCGCGTGGTCGGGGCCTGGTGGTATCAGGCGAGGATATCCTCCAGCGCTTGATCCAAGGTCGGGTAACGAAAGGTGAACCCCTCCTCCTCAAAGCGCTGAGGCACCATCCGTGCGCCCGTCAGCAGCAACCTGGACATCTCTCCGAGTAACGTCTCAAGCACCAGCGCCGGAACCGGAAAGGGCGTTGGGCGCTTGAGATGCCGACCGATGGCCCGGGTAAACTCACGATTGGTCACCGGCTGCGGCGCACTGCCATTGAAGGGACCCGACAGATGGGGCTTTTCGATCAACCACAGCAGCATCTCCACCAAGTCCTCGCGGTGGATCCACGGCATGTATTGATCCCCCTTGCCCAGCCGTCCGCCCAGCCCGAGCTTGAAGGGCGGCAGTAGCTTCTTGAGCATGCCCCCACCCTGATCCAGCACCAGGCCAGTTCGCAGGATGGCCAGGCGTACCCCATAGGCCTCTACCCCCCTTGCCGCATCCTCCCAGCGCTGGCACAAGCGATGGACGAATTCATCATGGGGTGTCGTCTGCTCGGTCACTGGCGCAGCGTCATCGCCCCCGCCCTGATCACCGTAGTAGCCCATGGCCGAGCCACTGACCAGTACCTGCGGAGCGCTTGCGGTCTGGGACAGTTGCTCGCACAACATCACCAGCTCCTTGGTGGCGTTCACCCGCGAGTCAATGAGCCGCTCTTTCTGGCTATCGCTCCAGCGCTTGTCCGCAATCGGCTCACCGGCCAGATTGACCAGCGCAGCAGGGGGCTTGTCGACGAAGTCCAAGGCACTGCTGCGCACATCGACGCCCTCTGGCAAGGCCTTGGCCGCCTTGGCTGGCGCGCGCGACACCACCTGCACCCGATGGCCATTGTCGACCAGCCGGCGACATAGACGTTGCCCGACAAAGCCACTGCCACCCGTGATCAATACTCGCATGGACACCTCTCGTTGATCCCTCAAAGATGTGCGATCAGCGCTGACGGCTGCGCACCTGCGCTTCTCATCAGCCTAGACGTTGCGCTCACGGCTGGTCGAGAAGTTTATTTGACTCAAGTTGTACATCATTTGTACGCTTAGGTCATATCACAACACGCCGAGCTTGGGAGTCGGACATGATGCGACGACAAGTTGCCATCATTGGAGCAGGCATCAGCGGGCTAGCCTGTGCCAATCGGCTGACAGCACTGGGTCACCGCGCCGTCCTTTTCGACAAGGGACGCGGTCCAGGTGGCCGTGCAGGTTCCAGGCGACAAGGTGAACAGTCTCTGGACCTAGGCGCTCAGCACTTCACGGCGCGACATCCCGACTTCCAAGCCGCTGTCGACACTTGGCGTGAGGCTGACATCGTGGCCCCTTGGCCCAGCATGCTGTACTGCGTCGACCATGAGCGGCAATGGCGCTCGCATCAGGACGACGAATCACGCTACTGCGGCACCCCACGCATGAGCGCCCTGACTCGACACCTGGCGACGGGGGAAGAGCTGATCCCCTCCACCCGCATCACCCAATTGCACGAACGCTTAGATGGCTGGTGGCTGGAGGATCACCATCAGGATCTCCATGGCCCCTTCGATCACGTGGTCGTGACCGCGCCGGCTCCCCAGGCAACGCCGCTGCTGCGACCTCATGATCCGGCGCTGGCCGCCGCATGCTCGGAGATCGACATGCAGCCCTGCTGGAGTGCCTGGGTCACGTTCGACGCACCGCTAACCCTTCCCGGGGTGGACCCAGGCTGGCCGGTGGCCCGTTTCGACGAAGGCCCTATACGCCTGGCGATTCGCCACAACACCAAACCCGGCAGAGATGAAGCGGCAGAAACCGTGGTCCTGCTAGCCACCCAGCGCTGGAGCCAACAGTATCTCGAAGATGACGCATCATCGATCGCCCAGCGACTGCTCGACGCCTTCACCGATAGACTGCCAGCGGCAACCGCCCTGCCCGATGTCACCCTGGGAGGTGCCCATCGCTGGCGCTACGCCAACGCAGTCAATTGCCTCGGTGAGGAAGACCACCGCATCGGCGACAGCGGCCTGGTACTGGCCGGTGATGGCTGCCGAGGCGGGCGCATCGAAGATGCCTGGCTATCCGGCAGCCATGCCGCCGAACGCCTCGTGTCGCTGGTGGGCGCGCCATGAACGTCTGGCGAACCGAAGCGGGATACCGCAACATTTTCGGCACCCTGCTCACCGGCAGATACCACGCGATCATCGCTTTTTAACAGGAATCCGTTCATGTCATACGCCCTGATACTTCTCGCACACGGATCCAGCGACCCCAAGTGGCGAGCCCCATTCGAGCAATTCCGCGATGCGCTGGTGCCACGTCTGGGAACGCCCATCCGGCTGGCCTACATGGAGCTGTGCGAGCCATCCCTGGAAGCCACCGTGGCGGAACTGAGCGAGGGCGGCATTCACCAGATCGAAGTATTGCCGTTGTTCTTCGCCGCTGGCCGCCATCTGCGCAAGGATGTGCCCGCGCAGATCGACGCCCTGAAGGCGGAGCACGACCAGCTGTCGCTGACACTGCTTCCACCGGTTGGCGAACACCCGGCCTTCGTCGAAGCGCTGGCCAGTGCGGTCGCGGATCAGGTCGGGGAATCGCTCGACGCGGACCAGTAACACATGCAAACAGCGTGAGCGAAAAGCAGTAAAGCTGTTGTACACTTTGTACCGTCTGTACAGCTCGGCACTGGCTGTACCGTCGATTTGATCCAGCAGGTTCAAAGGACACGGCGCTTTCGCGCTTTTACTTCGCAACAGGACACGCATCGAGGCCCCCATGAGTCATACGGCGCCCCCCACCGAATCTCCTCTCTACCCCATCCGCGAAGTCTCGCGGTTAACCGGGGTCAATTCGGTGACCCTGCGCGCCTGGGAGCGACGGTATGGGTTGATAGAACCCCGTCGCACGCCCAAGGGGCACCGCTTGTACGCCCGCGAGGACATTGAGCGGGTCGAGCGCATCCTGCAATGGCTGAATCGCGGCGTGCCCGTCAGTCAGGTCAAGGACCTGCTGGCGCAACCCGAGCCGGCCGAACCTGCCCCCACCGCGGCAGGCGACTGGCCAAGTCAACGCCGGCAGGTACTGAGTGCGGTCGACGCGTTGGACATGGACCACCTGGACAGCCTCTATCAGCAGGCACTGGCGCTGTATCCGGTCGGTACCTGCCTGACCGAGCTATGGCAGCCGGTGATCCTGGAACTCGAAGAGCGCTGGGAGGGACAGCTGGGTGCCGCGCTGCAGCGACGCACACTGGAGAGCTTCCTGCGCACCCGTATCGGCATTCGGCTGTTTCACGCCAACCGAATCGCCCGCGGCCCCACCCTGCTGCTGGATACCTTGCCTGACGATGATGGCGCGCTTTGGACGCTGATGATGGCGCTGGCCGCCAGCGAGAGGGGCTATCGCATTGTGCTGATGGATGATCCTCTCCCCTTCACCGACCTGCCCCTGGCTCTCGAGCGCCTGCGTCCTGGCGCAGTGGTGCTGTGCAGCGGCAAGGCAGAGCGTGCAGACGTGGTGCGCCGACTGCTGCCGCGCCTGGCCGAGCAGCTCGATACCACGCTGGCATTGTGTGGTCCCGTTGCGCGCATCAGGGCCGCTGAATTGCAGGATAGCGAGATTGAGGTGCTGGGTGACGACATTCCCATGGCGCTTGATCGTCTGAGGCCGCTGATCCGCCAGCACTGATCCAACAGTACTGGTTCATCAACACCGGATCATCAGCACCGGCCCATCAATACCGATCCATCAATACCGAGGGCGCCCCTTTGTAGGCGAGAAGCGCCGCCCAACGCTTCTCGCCAGACCTCCTCGCTAGTGCTCTAACGTCCGGCCAGCCATCGTCTGCCGACGCCCAACCCTCCATGACCGATCCTTCAACACGAGGAGGCCACTCCATGCCTGTCACCCTGGTCTGGTTCCGAACGGACCTGAGAGTCCACGACAATACCGCCCTGTTCCATGCCAGCCAGCGGGGTCCCGTCATCGCGGTATTTCTTCACGCCCAGGAGCAATGGCGCGAACACGGACATGGAGACAACAAGCTCGACTTCATCGCGCGCGGTGTCGAAGCACTGGGAGAATCCCTGGCACAGCGCAATATCCCGCTGATCCAGCTCGACACGCCCACCTTCAAGGAAGCGCCCGAAGCGCTGATGCGCCTGGCCGACGAGCTCGGCGCAGATGCGCTGTACTTCAATCGCGAGTACCCGCTGGACGAATGGCAACGTGACCAGGCGGTACTGGAAGCTGGCGACAACAGCGACCTGGAGGTGCGTGCCTTCCGCGATGCAGTGGCCTTCAGCCCAGGCGAGCTGCTCACCGGCAAGGGCGACTACTATGGCGTGTTTACCCCCTTCTCGAAAGCCTGGCACAAGGCCATCAGCAGCGAACGCCTCGAGGTGCTGGACGCGCCTGCCAAGCAATCACCGGTGGAAGTGTCAGCAACAGCCCGTCAGCGCACTCGCTACGATGACAAGGCGGTCGATGGCCGCCGGTGGCCGGCAGGAGAAGAGGCTGCCGCGGACCGTCTATCGGCCTTCCTGAGCGGATCCATCAGCAGCCCTGGGAAACGCTACAAGGAGGACCGCGACTTCCCGGCCAAGCGAGGCACCAGCGAGCTGTCTCCTTACCTGGCCATGGGCATGATCTCCTGGCGCCAGTGCATGCAGGCCGTCATCTCGATCAATGACGGCAGCCTGAGCGATGGCGACAAGGGCCTGACGACCTGGGTCAGCGAGCTGATCTGGCGCGAGTTCTACCAGCATGTGGCCGTGGGCTTCCCCAGGGTATGTCGATACCGCGCTTTCCAACGTCATACAGAAGCCCTTGAGTGGCGCGATGCCGACGACGATTTCGCCGCCTGGTGTGAAGGGCGTACCGGCTACCCTCTGGTCGACGCCGCCATGCGCCAGCTGGTCTCGACCGGGTGGATGCACAACCGATTGCGCATGGTGACCGCCATGTTTCTCACCAAGCACCTGCTGATCGACTGGCGCCGCGGCGAGCGCTTCTTCCTCGAACACCTGGTCGACGGGGAGTTTGCGGCCAACAACGGAGGCTGGCAGTGGGCTGCTTCGACGGGCACCGATGCCGCCCCGTACTTCCGCATCTTCAACCCCACGACACAATCCGAACGCTTCGACCCCGACGGCAACTTCATTGCCCACTGGCTGCCGGAGCTGGCTGACCTCCCGGCACGCCAGCGCCACGCCCCATCCTCGGACCTCCTCAGCAGCAACGACTATCCTCGACCGATTGTCGAGCACAAGGCGGCTCGCGAACGAGCGCTCGAGGCCTTCAAGTCATTGTCCAAGGATGACTAGGGCAGACGCGAGCACCGACAGGGAGACCACGATGATCGACGACCCGCAGCTGGCAGCCTTCTGCGACACCTTTAATAAGCTGGACAAAACCTGTACAGAAAAGCTATACAGTATATATTCTGATGACATCGTGTTCATCGACCCGCTCCACCGGGTCAACGGCATCAACAACCTGAAGGCTGATTTCGATGCCATGTATGCCAACGTGATCACGTGCCAGTTCGACTTCAGGCATGCTGTGCGTGAGGGACAACATGGGTTCGTGACCTGGACCATGGCACTGCAGCATCGGCGTCTGGCACGGGGGAAACCCATCGCCGTGGAGGGCTGCTCGGCGCTGACCTTTGCCTCCGGCGAAGGCGGCAAGGTGATTCGCCATCAGGACTATTTCGACGCCGGAGCACTGCTGTACGAACGCCTGCCCCTACTGGGAATGCTGGTTCGCCGAATCAAGCGTATCGCGGCAGGTTGAAACCCTGACCAGCCATCCCACGTAGCTGGCAGTCAGCAGCATCTGGTACCAGCAACAGTGAGGATGACATGGCTCGCGACCCCAACCCACAGCGCATATGGCTCACCGGTGCCACTTCAGGCATCGGCGAAGCGCTGGCACAGCGCCTGCTGGACGATGGCCACCGGGTGGCACTGACCTCCCGCAGCCGCTCAGGCCTTGAAACGTTGGCCGGCCAGCGCGACAACGCACTGCTGGTGCCCGCTGACGTCACCGACCTGCAGGCGATGAAGGACGCAGCAGCCGTCATCGCTGATGCCTTCGATGGCCTCGACATGGTGATCTTCAATGCCGGCACCTGCGTCTACCTGGACGGCGGTCGCGTCGATACCTCGCTGGTAAGAGACAATTTCGATCCCAACTTCTTTGGCACCATTCACGCACTGGAAGCGGCGCTGCCGCTGCTGCATCAGGCCCGCGACCAAGGTTCACGCCCGCTGATCGCCGTCACCTCCAGCGCCTCGGCCTATCTTCCCCTGCCCAGGGCCGAAGCCTACGGCGCCTCCAAGGCGGCGCTCACCTACTTCTGCGAATCATTGCGCCTCGACCTGGCCCATCAGCAGATTGATGTCAGCGTCATTCACCCTGGCTTCGTCAAGACCCCACTGACCGAGCGCAACGACTTCCCCATGCCCATGGCCGTGACCCCGGAAAAGGCCGCGAAGGCCATTCTCGAGGGACTCTCGGCGCGCCGCCGAGACATTCACTTCCCTCGCCGCTTTACCTACCTGGTCAAGCTGCTAGGCGTCATGCCCCTGCGCCTGAGGGTCGCGATCGGCAAGCGGCTGGTGCGACGCGAACACGATACCGAGATGTCTTCACAGCAGGAGAACGACGGATGACCCGACCTGAACCCGGGCCACACGCACAACGTATTGCAGTGATTGGTGGCGGCATCAGCGGGCTATCAGCGGCCCGCTACCTGAGTGCCCGTCACCAGGTCACCCTGTTTGAAGCAGCGGATCGCCTGGGCGGCCACACGGCTACCGTCGATGTCGAGGTGGACGGTCAAGATTACGCCATCGACACCGGGTTCATCGTCTTTAACGACAGGACCTACCCCCACTTCCAGCGCCTGCTCGATCATCTCGACGTTGCCTACCAGCCCACCGAAATGAGCTTTTCGGTGCATCGCACTGACGTCGACTTCGAATACAACGGCCACACCTTGGCCTCGCTTTTCGCCCAGCGCCGAAACCTGCTGAGACCCTCGTTCTACCGGTTGCTGGGACAGATAGTGCGCTTCAACCGCCAGGCGATTCATGACCTTGCCAACCATGACGCGAATACAGATCCTGACCCGCTGCTGCTGCCTCTAGGCGACTACCTGGACCGCGAAGGCTTTAGTGAAGACTTCCAGCGCCACTACTTGCTGCCCATGGGCGGCGCGATCTGGTCCGCCAGCCTGGCCGACATTCGCGCTTTCTCGACGCGCTTCTTCCTGCGTTTCTTTCATCATCATGGGCTGCTATCGATCAACGACAGGCCTCAGTGGTTCACCATCAAGGGCGGCTCCCGCACCTATATTGACCGCCTGACTGCGCCCTACGCCGACAGCATCCGGCTGGCCACTCCCGTCCATGGCATTCGCCGGGAAGCCGATGCCGTCGTCATCCGCACGCACAGCGGCGAAGAGCGCTTCGACCAGCTGGTCCTGGCCTGTCATGCGGACCAGGCCCTGGCACTACTGGAGGATCCGAGCCCGGCGGAGCGCGAGATACTTTCCGCCCTGCCCTATGCAGACAACGAGGTCGTGCTGCACACCGACACTCGGCTGCTGCCACGCCGGTCACGCGCCTGGGCCAGCTGGAATTACCGTCTTGATGGCCGCGCCGACAGCGCGAACGTCTCGGTTACCTACGCCATGAACATCCTGCAACGACTTGAGGCGCCGCATACCTTTTGTGTGACCCTCAATGACAGCGACAGCATCGCCGCCGACAAGGTACTTGGACGCTTCACCTACGCACACCCTCAGTTCACCCAGGCAGGTGCACTGGCCCAGGGTCGCCACGCCGAGATTTCCGGCACCCAGGGTCGCACCCACTTCTGCGGAGCTTACTGGCGTCATGGGTTCCATGAAGATGGCGTCTGGAGCGCCTTGCGGGTGGCCCAGGCGCTGGGCTGTGACGAGCTCGACCATGAGCGTCTCAGGGAGGCGACGTCATGATCACGACGCCGCGCTCGCGCATCTATCGTGGCACCCTGCGTCATCGCCGCTTTCTGCCTCGCCAGCACTCCTTCGACTATCGCGTGTGGATGGCGTTGCTGGACCTGGATGAGCTCCCCGCACTGTTCGATGGTGTGCCCGGCTTCAGTGCCAGGCGGCCCGCACTGGCACGTTTCCGCCGGGAAGACTACCTGCCCGCCCGAGGCCAGCAACTGTCACTGGCAGAGGCAGCCAGGGAAGAGGTGCGCGAGCGTCTGGGAGCCGCCCCAGAGGGACGCGTCACCCTGCTGACGCAACTGTCGTCACCCTGGGTCAGCTTCAATCCCATATCGCTCTACTACCTCTATCACCCTGCCGACGAGACAGGAGAGGAGCGGCTCGGCGCGGTGCTGGGAGAGGTCACCAATACCCCCTGGAGAGAGCGAACCCGATACGCTAGCGCAGTGGATGGCAGCCGCCACACGCATCGCGCGGCGTTCGACAAGGACCTTCACGTTTCGCCCTTCCTGCCCATGGGCATGACCTATCAGTGGCGCTTCAACAGTCCCGGAGAGGCGCTGTTCATGCACATGGAAACCTGGCGAGACGAGCAGCGCCATTTTGATGCCACGCTCACCCTGGAGGGCCAGCCTGCTACGCGCGGTGCCCTCATATCGACGCTGGCACGCCAGCCCTGGATGGCCACCAAGACACTGGCCGCCATCCATTGGGAGGCGCTCAAGCTGTGGCTCAAGGGCGTTCCCTTGCACGATCATCCGCCCCCCGCAGAGGGTGCCACGCCTCAGCCAAGGGAGAGTCAGTCATGACCTTGACCACACGCCAGTCCAGCGCCAGCGATACTGCACCGCCGCCCCCGTCAAGCGGCTCTCGGTTAGCCCAAGGAGTCCAGGACATGACCACCCTGAGAACACAGCAGCACGCTATCGCCAGCAGCGAAGAAGGCAGACTGTCGCGTTGGCTGAAGCCTCGCGTGCTGGGCCACTTGGCCAAGCTCAAGCACGGCCACATCACGCTCATCGATGGTCACGAACGCCACCTTCTCGGCGAGGACGGCGAGCTGTCCGTTACCCTGGTGGTGCGTCACAGTCGCGCCTGGAAGCGTATGGCCATGGGCGGCTCGGTGGGTGCTGCGGAAGCTTACATGGAAGGCGATTGGGACGTTGACGACCTGGTCGGCTTGATTCGCCTGTTCGCCCTCAACATCGATCAGGTCAATGACGACGTGGAAAGAGGGGTCGCCAGCCTTGGCCGACTCCTGCTGTCGGGGCTGCTGCGACTGCAGCGCAACAGCCGCAAGGGCGCCAAGCGCAACATCGCGGCGCACTACGACATCGGCAACGACCTGTTCGAGACGTTCCTCGACCGCGAGCACTGGATGTATTCCAGCGCCGTCTTCCCAAGCCCGGATGCCAGCCTGGAGGAAGCCTCGACCCACAAGCTGGACGTCATGCTCGACAAGCTGGATGTGCAGCCCCATCACCACCTTCTCGAGATTGGTACCGGCTGGGGCGGGCTGGCCATTCATGCCGCCAAAACCCGCGGCTGCCGCGTCACCACGACCACGATCTCCGAGGAACAGTATCAGCATACGGCGCGTCGACTGGCCGAAGAGGGGCTGGACGACCAGGTCACGCTGTTGAAACAGGACTACCGGGAACTGAGCGGTCGCTATGACCGGATCGTCTCGGTGGAAATGATCGAGGCCGTCGGCGCCGACTACCTGCCGCTGTACCTGAAGACACTCGATACGTTGCTCGCCCCACGCGGGCTGGTGCTGTTGCAAGCCATTACCGTACGGGACCAGCGCTACGAGGCAGCGCGCAAGGAAATGGACTTCATCAAGCGCTATATCTTTCCGGGTGGTTTCCTGCCTTCACCGACCGTGCTGCTCACCCAGCTGACGCGACACACGTCCCTGAACCTGATCGATCTGGATGATATCGGCATGCACTATGCTCGCACCCTGCGCGAGTGGCGCCACCGCTTTGAAGCCAATCTGGATCGTGTCGCACGGCTGGGCTATGACGAGCGCTTCATTCGCATGTGGCGCTACTACCTATGCTACTGCGAAGCCGCCTTCCTGGAGCGCACCATCAGCACCTGTCACCTGCTGCTGGCCAAGCCCGATGCGCGTCCTCCGACCCGGCTCGGAAGGCCGTAATCTTGGCCCGCTCTCGGACAACCTGGCCTTGGCTTGCGCTCAATGCGGCTGGCTTCCAGCTGGGTTGGCTGGCCTGCGTCATCGGCGGTGCGGGCGTGGGCGGCATCGTCGGCGGCGTGGTGCTCGCGGCTCATCTCCTTTGCATGGCGCGCCCTGGGGAGTGGCGCTGGCTGGTTATCTTCGGGCTGATGGGGCTTGCCATCGACGGTAGCCTGGCGCTGCTGGGGGGCTATCGCTTTGCGCCTGAAGACGTCCGGGTGGGACCACTGGCGCTGTGGCTTTTGTGGCTGTGGCCTCTTTTCGCCATGCTGATTCATCACTCGCTCTACTGGCTGTGGGCGCGTCCCTGGCTGGCAGCGCTGGGAGGAGCCATCAGTGCCCCGCTGTCCTATTTCGGCGGCGCCAAGCTGGCAGGGGTAGCGCTAGCCCCGTGGCTACTGCCGAGCCAGGCCGTCATCTGGGCGCTGATCTGCCTGACGGTCAGCCTGGCGGCGGCTCGTGGCTACCTCACGCCACCGCCTGGCGAGAACCGCTCTCCAGCGGCTGACTGACGCTCTCGCGCCATAGCGCCTCCAGCTCATGGGCCGGCATGGGTCGCGCGTAGAAGTAGCCCTGGACCTCATCACATCCAACCTGCCGCAGATAGTCACGCTGTTCGGCGGTTTCCACCCCCTCTGCCACCACCTCCAGGCCCAGTCCCCTGGCCATGGCCATCACCGCATCGACGATGGCGGCGTCGGCGGTCTCGTGGGGCAGCGCCTTGACGAAGGCTCGGTCCAGCTTGAGCTTGTCCAGCGGTAGCTCCTTGAGATACCCCAGCGACGAATACCCCGTACCGAAGTCATCGATGGCGATACGATGCCCAAGATCCCTCAAGCGCTCCAGCCTGGGCGCGATGTCGCCGCCACGATCATCCAGCAGCACTGACTCGGTCAGCTCCAGCCCCAGCCAGTGAGAGTCGACTTCGTGGCGTGCGCGTCCCGTGGCAAGGGTCTTTTCCAGGTCCCCCTGGAACAGCTGCATGGCCGAAATGTTGATCCACACCGGCAACAGCGGCAGCCCACGCGAACGCCAATGGGCGAGCTGTGTCAGCGCCTGGTGGATCACCCAGTCCCCCAGAGGGGCCATGAGGCCGTGACGCTCGGCCAGGGGAATGAACTCGGCCGGTGACACCAGCCCATCGCGTGGATGGCGCCAGCGAAGCAAGGCTTCCATGCCGACCATGGCCTCATCGGACAGTCGATGCTGGGGCTGATAGTGAAGCTCCAGCTGGCCACCCTGAGCGAGGGCTTCGCGCAGGTCATTGAGCAGCGCCAGGTTGGGGCTGTCGCTGACGTCCAATGCCGGCCGAAACCTCAGGCACAGATTGCCGCCGCGTCGCCGCGCGGAGACCAGCGCGGACTCCAGTCGCTGGAACAGCACACCATCATTGTCACCGTCCTCGGGGGCACGACAGCTGCCAATGGTGATGCCCAGGCGCAGGGTGCTTCCGTCGATCTGAAACGGCTCCCCCAGGTGGGCCTTCAATCCCTCGATCCAGCCTTCGTGGTCATCGTACGTGGTGGTACGCAGGACCATGAATTCATCTCCGCCCAGTCGACCGACCACGCCCCCGGCCACATGACCGGCCAATCTTTTGCCGAAACGCGCAAGCAGGCGATCTCCGGCACTGACGCCCAGGCTCTCGTTGATCTCGCGAAAGCCGTCAATATCGATGAGGGCCAGGTCCAGGCTTTCTCCTGCACGCAGGTGACGCAGACGAGAAGACAGCAGCTCATGTAGCCGAAAACGGTTGGGCAGGCCGGTCAATGGATCCTCCCGCCCGATGCGTCGCAGGTCCTGCTCTCGCGCCTTGCGCAGAGATATGTCGGTGAAGGTGGCAATGTGGTGCTCGGGATGGCCACGGGCATCGGAGATCACCTGAACCTCCAGCCACATCGGATATTCATTGCCATCCTTGCGCCGCTGCCACAGCTCACCTTCCCAATGACCTGTGCTGGTCAAGGCCTGCCAGAAACGTTCGAAGAAGGCGCTGTCATGGCGCGCCGCCGCCAGATTGCTGGCGCTCAGCCCCTGAACCTCTGTCAGCTCATAGCCCGATAGTTCGGTGAAGGCCGGATTGACCGCCTGTATCTGATGCTGGGCGTCGGTGATCATCACCGCTTCGCCGGACTGACGCATCACCTGCTCGGTCAGCCGCGCGCGGCGTTGCTCGAGCTTGATCTGGCGCCAGCCATCCCACAGCGCCACCGCCATCAGTACGACGGCACCGAGCCGCAACGACACGCTGGGCAGCCATAAAATCGCCGACATGGCGCAGAGCCCGAGCCAGATCAGCGGGCGGTTAAAGGAGAGACGAGGCCACATGGTCGATACGGACTCCCGCTGGAGAGAACAGGCGAAATTGCTGTCCTATCGTTATCGGCCGACAGTAGGAAATCTGTAGTGCAAGATTCCTTTTCCGAGCAACCACGACCATGATCGAAGGTCCACGGGGTGCATTCGGCCCCCACGAACAGTAGACTAGGCAGGCCGCGTGGCGGCAGATTGCCGTACGCGGCGTACATCACTTCGACTCTCGGAACGCTCCAGTGACCAAGCAACACTCTTTTGATCGCGATGAACTGCTGGCTTGCAGCCGCGGTGAGCTGTTCGGCCCGGGCAATGCCCAGCTGCCGGCCCCCAACATGCTGATGCTCGACCGCATCACGCGCATTTACGAAGAGGGTGGCGAGTACGGAAAGGGCGAACTGATCGCCGAGCTCGATATCCGCCCCGACCTGTGGTTCTTCGACTGCCATTTCCCGGGTGACCCCGTCATGCCTGGCTGTCTCGGCCTCGATGCCATGTGGCAGCTGGTGGGCTTCTATCTTGGCTGGCTCGGCCATCCCGGACGTGGCCGGGCACTGGGCTGTGGTGAGGTCAAGTTCAGCGGGCAGATCATGCCTGAAGCCCAGAAGGTTACCTATCGCATCAATATCAAGCGCGTCATCACCCGCCGCCTGATTCTGGGCATGGCGGACGGCACTGTCTCCGTCGATGGCCGCGATATCTATCAGGCCAATGACCTGCGCGTCGGCCTGTTCACCTCCACCGCGAATTTCTGATCAGGAGGCTTCCATGCGACGAGTGGTAGTCACCGGCCTGGGTATCGTGTCCTGCCTGGGCAATGACCGGCAGCAGGTACTCGAGGCACTCAAGAACGGCCAATCCGGCATTCGCTTCAAGGAAGAATACGCCGAGCGCGGCTTCCGCAGCCAGGTGGCGGGCGTGGTCGATATCGACCTGGATACCCTGGTGGACCGCAAGCTGCGCCGCTTCATGGGCGATGCCGCCGCTTACGCCTATGTTTCCATGGCTCAGGCCATCGAAGACTCTGGCCTCAGCCCGGAGCAGGTCTCCAATGAACGTACCGGCCTGATCGCTGGCTCCGGCGGCGCTTCCAGCGCCAACCAGGTGGAAGCCGCCGATGTCATGCGTGAGAAAGGCCTGCGCCGCGTTGGTCCTTACCGTGTCACCCGGACCATGGGCAGCACCGTGTCCGCCTGCCTGGCGACCCCGTTCAAGATCAAGGGCGTCAACTATTCCATCTCTTCCGCCTGTGCGACCTCTGCACACTGCATCGGCTCAGCGATGGAACAGATTCAACTCGGCAAGCAGGACGTGGTCTTTGCCGGTGGCGGCGAAGAAGAGCACTGGACCTTATCGTGCCTGTTCGACGCCATGGGCGCCTTGTCCACCAGCTACAACGACGATCCGGCAACCGCCTCTCGCCCCTATGACAAGTCTCGCGATGGCTTCGTCATCGCCGGTGGCGGTGGCATGCTGGTACTCGAGGAGCTCGAACACGCCAAGGCCCGTGGCGCCAAGATCTATGCCGAGGTAGTGGGCTACGGTGCCACCTCCGACGGCAAGGACATGGTGGCTCCCTCCGGCGAAGGCGCCGTGCGCTGCATGCGCCAGGCCATGGCCACCGTGGACGGCGACATCGACTACATCAACACCCACGGCACCTCCACGCCGGTAGGGGATGTGGCCGAGTTGAAGGCGGTGCGCGAAGTGTTCGGCGACAGCACTCCGGCGATGAGCTCCACCAAGTCACTGACCGGGCACTCGCTGGGCGCCACCGGGGTGCAGGAAGCTATCTACTCGCTGCTGATGATGGAGCACGATTTCATCGCTGCCTCCGCCAATGTCAGTGATCTGGACGATGAAGCCCAGGGCTTCGACATCGTCACTCAGCGCCGCGATGGCGTGAAGCTTGACCGGGTGCTCTCCAACAGCTTCGGCTTTGGCGGCACCAATGCCTGCCTGGTACTTCAGCGCTACAGCGACTGATACTTCCTCTAAGCCGTCATCACGACGGATAGCAAGAAGCCAAAAAACGGCGCCTTTGGGCGCCGTTTTTTCGCTGGATGGACACACTTTCTCTTATATTTTGCTCGATTAACTACAAACTAGCTCACAGCAAACAGGCATCGCCAGAGTGGTTGAGCGGTCGACTGGGGCCATGTTTACACTTCCTTCCGTCGGCGCCGCCCCAAGGCTTCTGCAGCGCGTCACCAGCGGCGCCATTGGATGCCTCTCTCAAGGAAGATGCTCATGAATCTCCGTCATACCCTGTCTGTGACCGTTGCCACCCTGGGCTGCAGTCTCCTCCTCTCTGGCTGTGAAAACATGTCCACTGACGACATGATCAGCACCGGCCTCGCCGGCTTCGACGCTGCGACCATCAGCGATGAGGAGATCCAGGCCATGTCCGCTCAAGCCTGTGAGCAGATGGATGCCGAATCCGCCATCGCCACTCCCGGCTCCGAGTATGCCCAGCGTCTGCAGCGCATCGCCGACAACCTGGGTCACCAGATCGACGGCATCCCGGTCAGCTACAAGGTCTACATGACCGACGACATCAATGCCTGGGCCATGGCCAACGGCTGCGTGCGCGTCTACAGCGGTCTGATGGATATGATGACCGACAACGAGATCGAGGGGGTATTGGGCCATGAGCTCGGCCATGTGGCGCTAGGCCACAGCAAGAAGGCCATGCAGACCGCCTACGCGACCTCCATCGCCCGCGACGCCATGGCGGCATCCGGCAATGGTGCGGTAGCCGCCCTGTCCAGCTCACAGTTGGGCGATTTGAGTGAAAAGTTCATCAACGCGCAGTTCTCCCAAAGCCAGGAGAGCGACGCTGACAACTTCTCGTTTGACCTGCTCACTGATCGTGGCATTCCTCGCGAAGGCCTGCTGACGGGCTTCGAGAAATTCGCCGACATGGACGGCGGCGAGAGCAGCCTGATGTCATCACACCCGGGCTCCAAGGATCGCGCCGACAACATCCGCGAGCGTCTGGCCAACGGCTAGGCCGGCGACGCTGACGGCGTCACTGGTGCTGCTTGCTTAACCGACAAGGCCTCTTCCCACGCCGGGAAGAGGCCTTGTCGTGTCTTCAGGCGCGCCGTCGCCAGGTCTCAAGCGGTCTCGGTACGAGAAGCCGGTTGGTGGGGACGAGGCACGCTGGATATCTCAGCAAGTGTCGCCTCGATCCAGGCCTCGGTGTCTGCCAGCACTTCATCAGGGGTGCGCCCTTGTGTGGCGATCGGCTCACCCACCACCAGTGAGATACGACCAGGACGCTTGACCCAGTCTCGGCCGGGCCAGCATTCACCGGCATTATGTGCAACGGGCACCACGGGGACTCCTGCACGACAGGCGATCACCGCACCACTCTTGTTGTAGCGGCGACGCTTGCCGGGATCGACCCGCGTGCCTTCGGGGAAGATCAGCACGGAAAGCCCCTCCTTGAGACGCTGTCCACCCTGGCTGAGCACCTGTTTCATGGCGCGAGCCGGCTTGGAGCGATCCAGTGCAATGGGGTGAAGCAGGCGCAAGCCCCAGCCAAAGATCGGGAAGTTGAGCAGCTCTTTCTTCAGTACCGTGCAGACCGGAGGCTTGAGCAGCTGAAGGTAGACGGTCTCCCACTCGCACTGATGGTTGGACAGAATCACTACCGGGCCGTCGGGCAGATTTTCATGCCCCTGCATCTCGTAGCGCACGCCACATACCAGGCGGAACCAGGCAATGATGAAGTGGTTGTAGAGATTCAGCAGCCGGTAGCGCGAACGCAGTGGCAGCAGGGGGGCAGGAGGCAGAAACAGCAGGCCGCAGACCAGCATGGCCGCAAAGTAGCCGATGTAGAAGATGACGCTGCGCAGCACGTTCATGGGGTTGCGTCCCCCTTGTCCTGGATGGCGGCGGCATCATCACGCGCCTGGCACCAGGTGTCGAGCATGCGGCCCACCTCCAGTCGCCATGGCTTCTGATGCACGCCAAACACCTCCAGCACCCGACGGCAATTGAGGACGCGGCGTAACGGCTGATCGTGGTGATGACTCAGCGCCTTGACCTCGCCCAACGCAATCTGCTCGCCCTGCCCTTCCAGCCGCGTCCCCAGCTGGGTACGCACCATGCAGACAAAGGTGTAGGCGCTGACCGGCTCGACACCTGCCAGGTGATAGCTGCCCCAGGCATCCGCGCCGCAGGCTTGCTGCTGGAGCATGCCTATCAGTGCCATGGCCACTGCATCGGCGGAGGTGGGACAGAGGGTGACATCCGTTTCGGCACGTACCACGCCACCACTGATCAAGGTATCCAGCAGCTCGCCCAACCAGGCGTGACTGCCTTCCAGGGCGAACATCGGGCCCACGCGCACGATCAGGTGCTGGTGGCACTCTGCCCGGATTCGGTCGCCTGCGGTCACCAGGCGGCGCAGGCCTTCATCGCGAGGGGCCGGAATGACATGCTCGTCGATCGGCGAGGCATGACCGTCCTCATACAACTGGTCAGATACGCACCAGACCAGAGGAATACCGACATCGCGACAGGCCTCCATGCAGGCCTCGACAGCCTCGGCGTGTTCCATCACGGCGGCGGGGGGCACGCTGAAAGGGCGCGACAACGGTGGAATGATCAGTGCATCGGGCGCAATCGCCCGCAGCTTGTCCGCTCCCACCCGAGTGGCAGGATCGATCACCAGCTCCGTATCACCGCGCCGGTTGCTTTCCCGTGCCAGGGCCAGCGACAGGCAATGCCCCGCATCCAGAATCAGCAGCTTCACGACGACTCCTCGTCCATGAGGGCAGCGTGCAGGTCTGCACGATACCCTTGGCGTTACGGCGGATACTCCCTCGACGAGGCAGCACCAAAAGGCCACATTCTACACCAACTGCTGGTGAAACAGCGCCCCTCCCATGGCACGCGCTGCCGTCCTCGGCGGTGTCTTCCACATCACCTGCGTATGGACGGCTTGTAGACCTGCTCATGCAGATATCTAGCGGTCAAGCGGCGCTCAGCCGAGGCTGGTGGCAAGCCCCACCAGGCTGACGACCACCAGCACCACGCCAAGCACCCGGAAGAACACCTCGGAACGCGCTCCCAGCAGTGCCTGATGCACTCGCTCACCCAACACGTGCCCCACCAGAGCACAGGGCAGCAGCCACAGGTGGTGCTCCAGCTGCAGGTCGACACCGGCGATGATGAAGGACACCATCTTGATCACCACCAGGATGAACCACAGCACAAACAAGGTATCGCGCAGCTGGTACTTGGCCACGTGGGAGGCGAACACGGCCACGATCAGCGGCGCCCCGATCAGCGACGTGCCGCTCACGTACCCGCCCAGCGCCAGCAGGGCGACATCGACGCCCTTGCTGCGACTTCGAAACGGGCGGTTCAGGGCGTAGCTGGCGCCGTAGATGATGACGATCACGAAGATCACCGCCGTCATCAGCTCTGCCGGCAACGTCAACAATCCGACGACGCCTATCAGTTTGGGGATGATCATGATCGACAGCGCCCGCTTTAAATAGCGCCAGTCGATGTTGCTGTGCTCGCCGCCCGCCTCCTGCTTGATCTGGCGACTGCCGCGCCAGGCGATCCAGCTGGAGAAGATCAACAGATGCACCGCCACGATGGGCAGAAAGACCAGCGGCTCATCCAGTACCAGCAACAGAAATGGCAGCGCCAGCACCGCACCGCCAAAGCCAAGGCTGGTGCGCACAAAGCCGCTCCAGCAGAAGATCAGCCCAATCAGGGCATATTGGTACCATTCGAGACCGGCCACGTCGCGGGCACTCCATTGCGTCCAGGGGAGCTATCACTGTACGGAGTTGGTGGGCAAAAATCAGTAGCCCGCTCACTGTATCGACCTTCTGTCCCAATCTCCCGAGGCCCATCGACCAGGGTCATGTCTGGTGACCCGAGTGGTCCACCAGCACCGCTCATGAAAGGCTGACGCTAGCGACTTTTGGCTGCTCGCCATGGAGCAGTCTGCTCTTTTGCGCCGGGGGCTCGCTCGCCTAAAGTGACATGGCGTCATGCCCTCCCCACCGCCGACAGCAGATGAGGATGCCCCTTGGATGTTGAACCGCCCGTAACGATCGGCAAGAAGCGGCGAGCGTTCTCGATCATCGTCGTCTTCAGTTTCCTGTTCGTCGGTACCCTGATTGCCCTGGCCATTCTCGTCGGGCCTTACCTTTACGCGCCACTCGAGTCCCTGTTCTTCGGCACCGCCCGCCGCGCTGCAGACGCCAATGAACAGCACTACAGAGATCATGTCTGGGTGATGTACTCCATCCCCAGCGCGCTCATCTCCGCCTGGCTATGCAGAGTCATGTTCCGCCGCAAACCCCATCGCCGGCGGCGACCGCTGAGGCGCAAGCTGGCCCAGCAGAGAGCGAAGAGGCGCCGGATGGGGGCCAGCGACGGCCTGAGCGGAATCAACGATCATCAGGCAGAAGACGAAGGGGGCGAAGACGCATGGGGCGAAGACAACGTGCAGCGAAGGGGGCGCGGGTATCGCCACATCCTGCCAGGCCATCGGCATAGGCATCGGCACGTTCATCCCAACGACAGGCGGTGATGACCGACGGCCCCACACGCAGTGATCCCATCTCCAGCCAGCAACGGGCCAGCTTGCCCACCAACGAAGAGACCCCGCTTCCGCGGGGTCTCACGACACGACTAGCCAAGACAGCAAGCCAAGACTGGCTGCCTGGCTTAGGGAAACACTGCATACATGCCTGCGCGGACGAATCGCTGCGTTGCGCGCTGCTCGAACACCCCGCCTTTACCGAATAGGCAGTGGGTTCTGCACTACGGGCGTCTGACGCTTCTTCCGCTCGGCTGACGTATTCTGCACTTCCTTGGATACGCCCAGGTCAGAACGGAATTTCGTCGTCGAAGTCGTCGAAGTTGCCCGGGTCTGGAGCACCAAAGCCGCCTTTCTGGCCGCCTTGGTTCGGCGCCTGCTGGGGCGGACGGTTCTGCTGACCACCGCCCTGCTGACCGCCGCCAAAGTTACCGCCCTGCTGGGGCTGGCCACCGCCAAAGTTGCCGCCCTGCTGGGGCTGACCGCCACCAAAGTTGCCGCCCTGCTGGGGCTGGCCACCGCCGAAGTTGCCGCCCTGCTGGGGCTGACCACCACCGAAGTTGCCGCCCTGCTGGGGCTGGCCACCGCCGAAGTTGCCGCCCTGCTGGCCGCCGAAGCCGCCACCCTGGCCGCCTTCACCCCGACCGTCCAGCATCTGCATGTCGCTGGCAACGATTTCGGTGGAATAGCGGTCCTGGCCATTCTGGTCCTGCCACTTGCGCGTCTGCAGGCGCCCTTCAATGTAAAGCTTGGAGCCTTTCTTCAGGTACTGCTGCGAGATTTCGGCCAGCTTGTTGAACATCACGACCCGATGCCACTCGGTACGCTCCTGGCGCTGGCCGCTCTGGCGGTCCATCCAGGTATCGGTAGTCGCGAGATTGAGATTGGCCACGGCGGTACCCGAGGGGGTGAAGCGTACCTCCGGGTCCTGACCGAGGTTGCCGATGAGGATGACCTTGTTGACGCCACGGGCCATGGTTGACTCCTTGATACAAATAATGATGCCGAGACATGCAGGGTACGACCCTCACGCCTCGAAGAGGTTCTTTCGACACCGAATACCGGGTCGGCGTCACGTAAGACAGGTGTGGCTACTATACGCGAGATCACAACAGTTGGCCGCTACATCGGGCGCCCCGGCATGACCTGACCCCGCCAGGCGTTGATCGCGTGCGCCTATCCCGCGGGCACTGGCGCCACCCATGCCTCTTGCCGCCATCTGCCTGGTCAGGGCGTCGACTGGCGCGACGTGCGGGTCAGCCGTTCCAGCGCCTCGGTATCGAGCCGTGTGCGGTCGACCTTCAAGTAAGCCAGCCGTTCTTCCGGCACCACCAATACGTCCTCGACCCCGGCGACGGCGGCGAAGCGTGCCATCAGACTGTCGAGCGTATCGCGTTCGACGTCTTCGGCCAGGGCCACGACCTCGCTGGACAGGTGACGCGGTGCACGCATGCCGAGCATCAGCAGGAACCAGCCAAGCCCCAACAGAGCCGCTCCGAGAAATACCGCCGATAGCCCGAACTGCTGGGCCAGAAAGCCCCCCAAGACACCGCCGAGGAAAGCGCCCAGGAACTGACTGGTGGAATAGACACCCATGGCCGTGCCCTTGGCACCGGCAGGCGCCAGCTTGCTGATCATCGACGGCAGCGTCGCCTCAAGCAAGTTGAAGGCCGTAAAGAAAGCCAACAGCCAGGCGCACAGCGCCGCCAGGCCGGTGCCCGCCAGGCCGAGGCCTAACAGGCTGAGCGTGATGGTGGCGATAGCGCCGAGACACATCAGCTTCATCTTGCGTTTCTTCTCGGCCACGATGACCAGCGGCACCATGGCCACAAAGGACAGCCCCATCACCAGCAGATAGACCAGCCCATGATGTGCTTCGACGATCCCGGCATCCACCAGGCGAAACGGCACCGCGGTGAAGATGGCCATCAGGATCAGGTGCAGGCTGAAGATCGAGGCGTCCATGCGCCACAGGTCGAGGCGGCCAAGAATACTGGCCAGCTGACCACGATCCAGGCCCACGTCTCGGTGACCGCGACGCCGCGGCGCCGGAGGCACCAGCTTCCACAGCACGACCAACCCCAGCAGCGCCAGCAGAGCGGTGAAGTAGAACACTCCCGCCAGACCAAACCGGCTGGCCACCAGCGGCCCCAGCACCATCGCCACGCCGAAGGCCACCCCGATCGACAGCCCGATGGTCGCCATGGCCGCCGTGCGCACCTGTTCCCGGGTCTGGTCGGCCAGCAATGCCATGATGGCCGCCGCCACCGCACCGCTGCCCTGCAGACTGCGGCCCACGATCATCATGGCGATGGAGTCTGCCTGAGCGGCAATCACGCTGCCGATGGCAAACAGCCCCAGGCCAGCGGCGATGACCGGCTTGCGGCCAAGGCGATCCGACAGCAGTCCAAACGGGATCTGCAGCACGGCCTGGGTCAGCCCGTAGACGCCGAGCGCCAGCCCCACCAGCAGCGGCGTGGCGCCAGCCAGGTGATCAGCATTCAGGGCAAGCACAGGCAAGACCATGAAGAGTCCCAGCATGCGCGTGGCGTAGAGCCCCGCCAGACCGACGATGGCACGCCGTTCGGAGGCTAACAGAAGTCGGGCCTTGGACATGAAAAAGATACCGGCGTTGAAGACGGGGCCAGGCCCCGGAGATGGACCGCACATTCTAGCGCCTGCGAGCGGTGCAGAAAATGCCGCGCTCAAGGTCATTTCACAGGCGACTTTTCGACCGCGACTTTGCCGGTGGGGAGGCGGGCCACGTATAATCGGCCTTTTGCCGCGTCCTCGAGGTGGGAATGGACAAGATTCTGGTCAGGGGTGCCCGCACCCACAACCTCAAGCAGATCGACGTCGAACTACCCCGTGACAAGCTGATCGTGGTCACCGGACTGTCCGGTTCCGGCAAGTCGTCGCTGGCCTTCGACACCTTGTACGCCGAAGGCCAGCGACGCTACGTGGAGTCGCTGTCGACCTATGCGCGTCAGTTTCTATCGATGATGGAAAAGCCTGACGTTGACCACATCGAGGGGCTGTCTCCAGCGATTTCCATCGAGCAGAAATCCACCTCGCACAACCCCCGCTCGACCGTCGGTACGATCACCGAGATCTATGACTACCTGCGCCTGCTGTTCGCACGGGCTGGCACCCCCCGCTGCCCGGAGCATGGGGAGGATCTGGAAGCGCAGACCATTTCGCAGATGGTCGACCAGGTCATGGCGCTACCGGAGGGCAGTAAACTGATGCTGCTGGCTCCGGTCGTCAGCGGACGCAAGGGTGAGCACCTGCAGCTGCTGGCCGAGCTGCGCTCACAAGGTTTCGTGCGCGCCATGATCGACGGCCAGGTGGTGGAACTCGATGACGTCCGCCCGCTGGAGAAGAACCGCAAGCACGACATCAGCGTGGTCGTTGACCGCATCAAGGTGCGCGAGGGCCTGGAGCAGCGCCTGGCCGAGTCCTTCGAGACCGCCCTGGGCCTGGCCGACGGCACTGCCATGATTCATTTCATGGACGGTGAGCAGGAGGATATGGCCTTCTCGTCGCGCTTTGCCTGCCCGGTGTGTGGCTACTCCATCGCCGAGCTCGAGCCACGGATGTTTTCCTTTAACAACCCGGCCGGCGCCTGCCCCACCTGCGACGGACTCGGGGTCCAGCAGTTCTTCGATCCCGACAAGCTGATCAGCCACCCGGAACTGTCGTTGGCCGAGGGCGTGATCAAGGGCTGGGACCGGCGCAGCGTCTACTACTTCAACCAGTTGAAGGCGGTCGCCGACCACTACCGTTTCACGTTGGAAACCCCGTGGAACGAACTGGCGCGCCACGAGCGTGAGGTGATCCTCAACGGCAGCGGCAAGGACGACATTGCCTTCACCTACGTCAATGATCGTGGCAAGAAGGTTACCAGGGAGCACCCTTTCGAAGGGGTGCTGCCCAATATGCAGCGACGCTATCGGGAAACCGAGTCCAGCATGGTGCGCGAAGACCTCGCCCGCTATATCGCCGTGCAGCCCTGCCGTACCTGCGAGGGCTCACGCCTGCGCAAGGAAGCGCGTCACGTGTTCGTCGATGGCACCACGCTACCCCAGGTCGTGCGCTTGCCGATCGGCGATGCCCAGCGCTACTTCAGCGAGCTGAGCCTGCCCGGACGCAAGGGCGAGATCGCCGAAAAAATCCTGGCAGAGATCTCGGCGCGACTTGAGTTTCTGGTCAACGTCGGCCTGGATTATCTCAACCTCGAGCGCAGCGCAGAGACCCTGTCCGGCGGCGAGGCTCAGCGCATTCGCCTGGCCAGCCAGATTGGCGCGGGTCTGGTGGGCGTCATGTATATCCTCGATGAGCCCTCCATCGGCCTGCACCAGCGCGATAACGATCGCCTGCTGAAAACCCTGGAGCGTCTGCGCGACCTGGGCAACACGGTGATCGTGGTCGAACACGACGAAGACGCCATCCGCGCCGCCGACCATGTGCTCGACATTGGCCCCGGCGCCGGCGTCCACGGCGGCGAAATCGTCGCCGAGGGCACCCCGGAAGAGGTCATGGCCAATGAGGCCTCGCTGACCGGCCAGTATCTGTCCGGCACCCGCGCCATCGAGGTTCCCCCCTGGCGCATTCCCGGTAATCCGGAAAAGACGCTCAAGCTGACCGGCGCGACCGGCAACAACCTGCAGGACGTCACCCTGGAGCTTCCGCTGGGGCTATTCGTGTGCGTTACCGGGGTCTCTGGCTCGGGCAAGTCGACGCTGATCAACTCGACGTTGATGCCGATCGCCGCCCGCGAGCTGAACAAGGCCACGACCCTGACGCCGTCGCCCTACAAGAGCATTGAGGGGCTCGATCAGCTCGACAAGATCATCGACATTGACCAGAGCCCGATCGGTCGCACGCCGCGCTCCAACCCGGCGACCTACACCGGCATCTTCACCCCCATCCGCGAGCTGTTCGCGGGCACCCAGGAAGCCCGTTCACGGGGCTACAAGCCGGGGCGCTTCTCGTTCAACGTCAAGGGGGGCCGCTGTGAGGCCTGCCAGGGCGAGGGCATGATCAAGGTCGAGATGCACTTCCTGCCGGATATCTATGTGCCCTGCGATGTCTGCAAGGGCAAGCGCTACAACCGCGAGACCCTGGATATCCACTACAAGGGCAAGACCATCGATGAAGTGCTGGAGATGACGGTGGAGGAAGCCCTGGAGTTCTTCAGCCCGGTGCCCGCCATCGCACGCCGTCTGCAGACCCTGGTCGACGTCGGCCTGACCTACATTCGCCTGGGTCAGAGCGCCACCACCCTGTCCGGCGGCGAGGCCCAGCGGGTCAAGCTGGCCCGGGAGCTGGCCAAGCGGGATACCGGCAAGACCCTGTATATTCTCGATGAGCCCACGACGGGCCTGCACTTCGAGGATATCCGCCAGCTGCTGACGGTGCTCCACCGCTTGCGCGATCACGGCAATACCGTGGTCGTCATCGAGCACAACCTGGACGTGATCAAGACCGCCGACTGGTTGATCGATCTGGGGCCTGAAGGTGGCTCCGGCGGAGGCCGGATCATCGCTGAAGGCACGCCTGAGCAGCTTGCAAACATGGAGATCTCCCACACCGGGCGTTTCCTCAAGCCACTGCTCGAACGTGCGCCCTCCACCTCACGCAAGGATGACAAGGCCACCGCAACGGCCTGAGGGCTCGGCCAGGAGCCCGCTGCTCACCTGGTGATCAGCGGATGCTAGACCCAAGGGGAAGGCCATGGCCTTCCCCTTGTCGTATTGGTGCGCGCCCTGGCGGCAGAACACTGGAGGAAGAACATAAGTGCAGCCCATCCCTACTTCAGTGCTCACCTGCTGGATACCAAGCATCAACGCCAAGCGGTGTCTTCGCAGCGCTCTCAACGCCAGTCTCCGCTATCATCACACGGCTGTTTATCGGAATCTCGCTACGAAAAGGCTTGCCATGCAGAACAACTTAAAGAGGCTATCAGTCACTGATGGGCATAGCGCGCTCGAGGTGCTGTTCGACAAAATGGAGCGACTGCCCGCGCCAACGCCGCCAGAGCTCAACCTGTTTTCAAGTGCAGGGCCAGGACACCATGAGAACCGCCTGTCCGATCTGATGGCAATCTTCATGGGTAGCCATGAAGGAGCGCCAACCTGGCTAGCCAAGGCCCTGGTAGCGTGCCTGCTCCATAAGGGCGCCTTCCACGAAGACCTCCAAGATGAACTCCTTGTTCGCACAGACTGGGAGAGTATCTCCGTTGAGCGCGAAGTTCCGTCACCTGACATATCGAATGGCAATGACAAACGGCTCGACTTGGTCATCTTGGGTGATAGCTTCGTCATAGGCGTCGAGCACAAAGTCTGGGCCTCCGCATCCGACAATCCTTTCCCCTCCTACACCAAATTGATCGACTCCTATCAGCAGCTCCACCAGGTCCGTTGCGTGCTGAGCCCACTATCACAACGGACAGATGTCCCTGACGACTGGATCTGCGTCTCTTACGACGAACTTATTACCGTGGCTCGAGAGCGACTCGGTCAAGAAATTGCCCACCACACCTTTACCAAGTGGCAGGTCTTCTATCAGGAGCTGCTGCAGCACATGCACAATATTGCGCACCAGGAAAAGGCCATGATCATGGACGACAAGGAACTGACATTTGCCCTCAAACACTTTGCTCAACTCAAGCAAGCATCAGAGAAATTCCATTTGCTGGAGGCTGAGCTGCGTCAGCAGTGCATGCGTCAGCTGACTGCGACCCTTGAGGTGGCAGAGTCAGACATCATCAAAACAACGAACAGCTGGAGTGATGGCGAAGAAAAGGTCCTGCGGTTCTCCTTGGCGCGCTGGGAGGGACAGAACAACCAGGCCTGTCTCGTTTACTACCCCTGCTCTGAGTCTGACGCTGGCGATAGCGAAAGTATCGGCTTCTACGTTAGGGGCTACATCGACCGCCAAGCGACATCGGCGGACCTAGACAGTCTTGCCGCGGAATTCACGAGCACTATTCCAGACACCAAGAGCGATGCCTGGTCGTTCTACCGCGACAAGAAAACGCCAGGCTTTTGGTTTGAAAGCAACCAGCGCTATCTGGCCCTCGATGCCTGGCCACATCCTTATACCCGAGAAGGCGCCTTGGAGGCTCTAGGTGATCTCGCACTTTGGATCGATCAGCGCATCAGTGACAGCGCCAGCTGACTCAAAGACAGCTCGCCGGTCAACGACAAGCCCTACGCCTACATATTGCCCTCATGCAGGACACCCTTGAGCGTCAACGCGCGGCGCGCGGTTTCTTCAAGCACGCATGACGCGGCGAACACATTGCGAATGGTGCCGCCCTGGTAGCGGGCGTAGGCATAGCCACACTCGGCGTCGCGAAAGGCGATCCAGGCGCGCTGCACATCCCTGAGCGCTTTCGCGCGAGAGATACCGAGTTCCGGCCACTCCTGATCCTGCTCGCGCATACTATCCCGCAACTCCAGGTACTGCGCGTTCAACAGATCGTCCCAGACCTCGGTCTCGGCCTGAAGGCAAGCGACAATCCCCAGGGTCGTGCTACCGCCGTCGCTCTCCTGGCAAAGGTTTGCAGCCTCTGCGATGCAGTTGCCGGCCCCCTCCTGACCCATCTGCACAAAGCACTCACGCACGCTGGCAGCGTCGACCGAGAGGGATGACGCGCCATGCCCTTGCTGTGCACTTGCCGACAGCGGTATCAGACAACAGGCCACGCCCAACAGACCGATCAGGGACCAGACTCGCCCCGCCACGAACCCATGCCAACCTTCAGAAAAAAGATGTCGTGCCATCTATTCGTCGCTTATTTGTACCCTGGACACTGACATCATAGGCAAGGCGCCTCGGTCCTGGTAAGAGCACCGGCGCTGAAGCGCCGGTCATTACCGTTCGCGAAGCATCTAGCCACCTGCCAGCAACAGCGAAATACTCGGCACATAAGTGATCGCCAGCAGCAGCGCAATCATCGCTACGAAGTAGGGAACGATCGACGCAGACACTTCCATGATCTTCACCCCACCCACCGACGACGCCACGAACAGGTTGACGCCCAGCGGTGGCGTGCAGAAGCCGATAGCCAGATTGACGGTCATGATCACCCCGAAATGGATGGGGTCGACCCCGGCGGCGGCAGCCACAGGCAGCAGCAACGGCGTCAAGATGATGATCGCCGCGATGGTTTCCATGAACATGCCGACGATCAGCAGAAGCAGGTTGACCATCAACAGCAGTACCAGCGGATCGGTGGAGAAGTTGGTGATGGCCGCCGCCAGGTCGTTGGGCACCTGGGCGATGGTCAAAAGCTGACCGAAACCACCCGCTACCACTACCAGGATCAGGATCTGACCGCTGGTCGAGGCACTGCGCGCGAACACCTTGGGCAACTCCGATAGACGGATATCGCCGTAGACGAAGACTCCGACGACGATCGAGTAGATCACCGCCACCCCACCAGCCTCAGTGGGAGTGAAGATTCCCCCATAGATGCCACCAAGGATGATGACGGGCACCAGCAGCGCCCAGATCGACTCACGAAAGGAGGTTGCCACCGCACGCCCCGAGAAGTGCTTGCGCTCCCCCAGTAGCTTGCGCTGGTGCCTTAGCATCAGGCGCGCGGTCAGCATGTAGGCCACCCCGAACAGCACGCCAGGCACAATGCCCGCCATGAACAACTTGCCGATGGAGACCTCGGCGGAGACGCCATAGATGATGAAGGGGATCGAGGGCGGGATCATCACTCCCACCATGCCCCCGGCGGCGGTCAGCGCCGAAGAGAAGCGCCGCGGGTAGCCGACCTTTTCCATCTCCGGAATCATATTGGAGCCGATCGCCGCCACGGTGGCCGGCGACGAGCCGGAAATCGCGGCGAAGAAACAGCAGGCCAGTACGTTGACGTAGGCCAGGCCACATCTGACATGTCCCACCAACGAATGAGCGAAGCCGACAATCCGCCGCGACATACCCCCCATCTGCATCAGGTCGCCCGCCAGCACAAACAGCGGCACTGCAATCAGCGGAAAGGAGTCTGCCGCGGTCACCAGCGAGCGTGCCAACAGCACCACCGGCGGCGCCCCGTCGACCAGTAGCATCACCAGCAGGGTGGCCAGGCCCATGGCCATGGCGACTGGCATGCTGATGGCGATGAAGGCAAACAACATGCCGATCAAAGAAAGGGCAATCATGACGCACCTCCTTCAAGACTGGACTGCGGCGCGCGCCAGGAGGCCCAGCAGTGCTGCAGGATGCGAAACGCGGACAACAGGGCGCCGGCGGGCGCTGACGCGTAGTACAGCGGTACCGGCATCTGCAGTACCACCGACACCTGATGCCGCACCATGGGATTGAGCATCAACTCGATGCAGTGGACGCTGATCGTGACCAGAAAGGCCACCACCGCCAGCCGGACCCCCAGGGTCAACTGCCGCTGGGCAGCTTGGGGCAGCCGTTCTTTCAGGAAGGTGATCTCGATATGCCGGTCCTGGCGGAAGACATAGCTCACGGCCATCCAGATGAACCAGATAAATAGCCAGCCCACCAGTTCTTCTCCCCAGGACAGGGAGGCATTCAGCACATAACGCGCCAGCACATTCGCACACACGAGCGCGACGATCAGCGCCAGCAGTACCACTGACAGACATTCTTCCAGTCGTTCATTGAGCCAACGAATCATCGGCGTGTCCTCAGGTGGCCGGCTTTAGCCGCTGGCCGGGAGACAGCCGCCAAGGCGGTGTCCCCGGCGCGATAGGCGTGCCGGTCTTGTGCTTGGTTACTGTGCTGCGGCGCTGTCGATGGCGGCCATCCAGCCATCGAAGACCTCGCCACTGATACGCTCGCGATATTGGGCGTTGACGCCTTCGGCGATGGTAGCGAAGGCTTGGTACTGCTCTTCGGACAGTTCAGATACCTCGACGCCTTGTTCGACGATGCGCGCCAGGTGGTCGGCGTCTTCGGCGGCCACCAGCTGTCGATCGTAGGCGATGGCCTGGTCCATGGACTGCTGGATCAGCTGCTGCTGGTCTTCAGGCAGCGACTCGAAGAAGGCCTTGGAGATGACCGGCGTATAGACGGTAAAGATATGCCCTGACAGGGTCAGGTAGTGCTGAACCTCATGAAAACGCTGGGTGTCGATCAGTGAGAGCGGGTTTTCCTGACCGTCGATGACCCCTTGCTGCAACGCAGAGTAGACCTCGCCAAAGTTCATCGGCGTCGGGTTGGCCCCCAGCGCCTTGAAGGTGTCGACGTGGGCCGGCACCTTCATGGTGCGCAGCTTGACGCCGTCCAGGTCATCCGGCGACTCGATGGGACGCACGTTGTTGGTGATGTGGCGCATGCCGCTCTCGACCCAGCCAAGCCCCTTCAATCCAAGCGAGTCCAGTCGTGCCAGCAGGGCATCCCCCTGTGGACCGTCTAGCACCGTCAGAGCCGTGTCCTTGTCCGGATAGATGTAGGCCAGCTCAACGACCCCGAAGGCCGGGTCCCAGTTGGTGAAGAAGGACGACGGCGAGACGGCCATCTCCAGGATGCCCGTCTGTACGCCCTCGATCATGGCGCGATCTGGCCCCATCTGGGACGACGGGAATATCTGCACGTCGATCTCGCCATCGGAGCCTTCCTCCACCAGGCGCTCGAACTCCACCATCGCACGCGACATATGGAAGTTTTCGTTGGCACCGTGTCCCAGCTTGATGACGGTGGCGGCCTGCGCCGGAGCCGCGGCGACCAGTATTCCGAGTAAAAGCCACTTGATTGTCATATCGAACTCTCGCTGTTGTTGTTGAGAAATTGGGCTGTTGAAGAATTGAACTGTCGAGGGATTGGAACGCTGAGGGAGCCTCCATCCCACCAACTGGTATTCCAGATTTCGATTGAAAGATTGGTGGATGCCGAAAGACTCTGTCAAGACAGTGCCAGCCCTTCCTCCCAGACGGCCCATCACACGGGCACCAGGACGCACCACGGACAGCGCGTGACAACGTCGGCAAGCAACGGCCAAAAAACCATAGCAACCGTTTGTTTTATAAAAAATATAAGTCTTCTCAAATGGAGGTTACGCATTCACGCAAGGGTCTAGGCGTCAGTCTTTTCGCTCCTCTTTCAAGGCCCCGAGACGCGACCAATGTCTAACAGAAGGGCCGATCATGGACCTTTGACAGTTCTCTGCCAGCTTGTATATTTCACTCTATCTGGTGCCTGGTACACCAGTTAGATCATAAGAAGACATCGAACAACCACATGACAACGAACAACTACATGACAACAAGCAACTACGAGGAAGTGCCATGTCCACCAGACCGAAGGTGATCATCACCGATCACGACTTCGCCGATGTCGAACTGGAACGGGAAATTCTCGAGCAGGCGGGCGCGGAGGTGGTGGCGTTGCAGGCCAAGTCGGAACAGGACCTGCTGGAACACGCCCATGACTGCGCCGCAATGATCAACCAGTACGCCTATATCGGCGCCACCACCATCGCCGCCATGCAGCACTGTCAGGTGATCGCCCGCTACGGCGTCGGCACCGACATCGTCGACGTCGCGGCGGCCACCGCCAAGGGCATCCAGGTCACCAACGTGCGTGACTACTGCACTGAGGAGGTCGCCGATCACGCCATCAGCCTGTGGCTGGCCCTGGCCCGCGGGCTGTTCGCCTACGACCGGGCCACCCATCGCGGTGAGTGGCGCTGGCAAAGCGCGGCCCCGCTGTATCGTCTGCGTGGCCAGACCGTCGGCATCGTCTCCTTTGGTGCCATCGGCCAGGCCATCGCCCAGCGCGCCAAGGCCTTCGGTGCCCAAGTGATCATTCACGACCCCTATATCGACGACGCCACTATCGCCACCCATCAGGTAGCGGCGGTGGACAAGGACACCCTGGTCGCCGAAGCCGATGTGGTCATGATGCAGGTCCCAAAGACGGCAGAGACCTATCACTTCCTGGGAGAGCGGGAGTTTCGTCTGATGAAACCGAATGCGTTGGTGGTGTGTACCGGTCGCGGTCCTACCATCGACAACCGTGCCCTCTATCAAGCGCTGCACGAGGGCCGCATTGCCGGCGCCGGCCTGGACGATCCTGAGGAAGAACCGGCCAAGCGCAAGCACTGGTCCCCCGCCGACAACCCCTTGTTCTCTCTACCCAACGTCATCGTGACGCCCCACGCCGCCTACTACTCCGAGGAGTCCCTGCGCGCGGCTCGCACCATCGCCGCCCAGGAAGTCGCCCGAGTGCTGTCCGGCCAGGCGCCCCTCAATCCGGTCAACACGCCGTCTCACTGACCCCACCCCAAGGAGCCAGCACATGCTTAAGCAATTCAACGATTTCAAGCGCGACCCGGCACTGCTCGAGAAATTCGACAAGGTGCTGTCCTACTACTCCGCCACGGCGGTGTTTGCCGACTCCCAGTACCGCACCGGGGTGATGGATAGCGCCATCAAGCCCGCCTTCCGTGCCAAGGTGTGTGGCCAGGCGATCACGGTGCAGCTGTCCAAGGGCGACCTGGTCGACCCACTCAAGGCGCTGGAGATGGGCCAGCCCGGCGACATCATCGTCGTCGATGCCGGAGGTGATCCCAATACGTCTGTATGCGGCGGCCTGATGGGGGCGCTGGCCAAGAATCGTGGTATCCGCGCCATGGTGGTGGACGGCGCAGGTCGCGATACCGATGAGCTCGAGGACATCCACTGGCCAATCTGGACCCGAGCCATCACTCCGCGCGGTACCCACACCATGTTCTCCGAGCGCAAGGAGGAACTGTCGATCAATGTGCCTATCGCCTGTGGCGGGGTACCGGTCAATCCCGGCGACTTTATCGTTGCCGATGTGATGGGCGTGACCGTAATCCCCCTGGCTAGAGCTGCCGAGGTGGTGGAACTGGCACTGGAACAGGCCGAACGCGAGGAAGCCACCCGCGCATGGGTCCAGCAGGGCAAGACGGTCGAGGACCTGCTGGCCGAGTTCGGGAGGATCTAGGATGCCGTCTCCCGTGATGATCGGCATCGACTGGGGGACCTCTTCGTTTCGGGCAAGCCTCGTCGATCGCCACGGCGAGGCCCTCGAAAGCCGCGAGAGTCCCCACGGGATTCTTGCGGTTCCCGACAGGGACTTTGCCGGTTTTCTCCGCCATACCATCGATGACTGGCTGGCCGCCCATCCCGGCATGCCAATACTGGCCTCGGGCATGATCACCAGCCGCAATGGCTGGATCGAGACGCCCTACCAGCCGCTTCCATTGGGCATCAAGGAGCTGGCCCACGCGCTGGTCAGTGCAGACGCCCCCGGCCTCGGCCAGGTGCACTTCGTCACCGGCGCGGTACAGTCGCCCGAGGGCGAGCGTCCGGACGTGATCCGCGGCGAGGAAACCGAGATATTCGGCTATCTGGCCACCCAGGGGGTCAGCGCTGGCACCTTCCTGCTACCCGGCACCCATAACAAGTGGCTGACCGTCGAGCAGGGCAGGATCACTCGGTTTGTCACCTGCATGACCGGCGAGCTCTACGCGCTGCTGCGTGAGCACTCGCTGCTCGGTCGCACCATGCGCCAGGGTGAGTTCTGCCCCGAGGCCTTTGTCCGCGGAGTACAGACCGCCCGCCGCCATCCCGGAGAACTGCTGGCGACCCTGTTCACCACACGCTCTCTGCACCTGTTCGATCAGCTGTCCCCGGAGCACAGCGCCGACTACCTCTCGGGCCTGCTGATCGGCGAGGAATGCCTTGGCCAGTTGCGCCTGGGGCCGCCGCCGGAGCAGGTCACCATCATCGGTCGCCCTGACCTGGCCGAACGTTACCGCATCGCCACTGAGCTTCTGTCACTACCCTCTACCCTGGCCACGCCCGGCCTGTCACGCCACGGGCAACTGGCCATCGCACGCGCCGCGGAGCTGATCCCATGCTGAACTGGCAACAGGCCTTCGCTGCCTGCCCCCTTGTCGCCATCCTGCGCGGTATCACACCGGACGAAGTGATTCCTGTCGCTGATGCACTGCTCCATGCAGGCTTCCGACTGATCGAAGTGCCGCTCAATTCTCCCGACCCGCTGACCAGTCTTCAGCGACTGGCGGCCCATGTGGGCGAGGATGCCCTGGTCGGGGCGGGCACTGTCATCACCCCCGAACGCGTGGCCGAGGTCGAACAGGTCGGCGGTCGTTTGATCATCGCGCCCAACCTGGATACCCGAATCGCCCGGGAAGCCTCGACGCGGGGCCTGGTCTATGGCCCAGGTGTGGGCACCGTCAGCGAGGCCTTCGCGGCCATCGAGGCCGGCGCCGCCTTTCTCAAGCTGTTCCCCGCCGAGGCGATCTCGCCGGCGGCGGTCAAGGCCATGCGCGCGGTACTGCCCGAGACGACGCCTCTATTGCCGGTCGGTGGCATCACACCAGCCAGCATGGCGGACTACCTTGATGCAGGTGTGAGCGGTTTCGGCCTGGGTGGCGCGCTCTATCAACCTGGCTCGACTCCCGGCGAGGTCGCCAGGCGAGCCCGGGCATTTATTCAGGCGCACGCCGACTGGGCGTCGACCGCCAACCCGTAGACGGCATGGCACCCCAATGCCCCTTCCCCCGACTGGAGTCCCTCCATGATCATCGAACGCATCAACGTCTATACCATGACGTCCGAGCTGCCCCGCCCCTTCGCCTTTTCCCAGCAATGGGTTACTCGCCGCTCTGCCACCCTGGTCGAAGTGATCACCCAGGATGGCCAGAGTGGCTGGGGCGAGGCGCTGTGCGCGGGACTGCTGGAACCGGAGCTGGCCGCTTCAGTGCTCAAGCACGTGATTACGCCACGGATCCTCGGCCGCTCGGCGTTCGACAGCGAGGTCATCTGGCACGAGCTCTACAATCACACTCGGGACTATGGCAGGAAGGGCGTGGTGATCGCCGCGATCAGCGCCATCGATATCGCCCTCTGGGACCTCAAGGGCAAGGCCACCCAACGCCCCGTGTCGGATCTGCTGGGGGGCGCTTTTCGCCGGCGTATCCCCGCCTATGCCACCGGCTTCTTTCGCACCGAGCTCGGCGACGACACCCAGGCCCTGGTGGAAGAAGCCTGCCGCCACCGGGAGGCAGGCTTTACCAGCATGAAAATCAAGCTGGGCTTCGGCGTCGCCAATGACATCAAGGTCATGACCGATATACGCGGCGCCCTGGGGGATGACATCGAGCTGATGATCGATGCCAACCACGCCTATACCCTGAGCGAAGCCGCGCTGCTGGCCGATGGCCTCAAGGACTTCGGGCTGCGCTGGTTCGAGGAGCCGGTCAACCCCGACGACAAGGAGGGCTACCGTCTGCTGAAACAGAAGACGCTGATTCCTCTGGCCGGGGGGGAGGCGGAGTTTAGCCTTTATGGCTTTCGTGACTTGCTTGCCGAACGCTGCATCGATATCGCCCAGCCGGATGTGGCCATGGCCGGCGGCCTGACCGCCATGGCGCATATCACCACGCTGGCGCTGGCCAACGGCGTCCAGGTCAATCCGCATGTATGGGGCACCGCTATCGGCCAGTACGCCTCACTGCACGCCATCGCGGCGACGCCACTGGTCAATCCCACCTTGATGGCCAAGGGTCCGATCTTCGAGTACGACACCTCGAGCCACCCCTTCCGCTCGGAGCTCGTTACCGTGCCGGTGAGCCAGAGCGATGGCTGGGTCAGCGTCCCCACCGGTGAGGGCCTCGGCTTTACCATCGACCGCGACTTTCTGCGGGAGTACGCCAAGCCGTACTGAGCTTGCAGCAAGCCATGGCGGTGGCACGCCAGGCCTCGCTGACCAGGGGGGGGGCGAGGCCCGCGTCCTTACAAGCGGTGGGTATCTGGTATTCCAGTCCTGTGTGCTAGGCTGTGGCAACCCTTTCTAACCACTTCCGTCACGGGATCACGATGCAAGACTTTGAACGCCCTCCCTCACTGGGCACCCTGGTCACCGATCACGTACGCAGCATGATCGTGCGCGGCGAACTGGCGCTGGGTGAAGCCATCTCCGAGCGCGGCATATCCGCGCTATTGAACGTATCCAAGACGCCTGTCCGCGAAGCATTGACTCGCCTGAAGCACGAAGGACTGGTCACTATCGTGCCCCAGTCCGGAGCCAGGGTGTTTACGCTCAGCGCCAGGGAAGTGGGAAACATCTGCACCTTCCGTCGCACCCTCGAGCCCGCCGCACTGGAGCTTGCCATCGCCTTCGATCATGCAGGGCTCTCACAGCGACTGAGACAGATCGAAAGTCAGATGCAGGTCGCCCACGGCTCAGGCAAGATCGTCGAATACCTGGACCTGGATACCGACTTTCACCTCACCTTTTTCCACCACTGCGGTAATCCCTATCTACAGTCGTCCTACGAGCAGTATTCGGGAAAGATCTCTGCGCTGAGAACACACCTGGCAACTCGACCCGACCATACGCGACTGTCGCTGAAGGAACACTCTGAAATCGTCGACGCTGTCATGAACAAAGACATCGCCGCCCTACGCCAGCTGCTGGATGCCCACATCGATCGCACCCAGCATACCTATGAGATCGGCGTGGAGGACATTTCGACGCAGTGACGACCGTCCCCGTCTCAAGTCCTATGTGAAAACCTCGGAACAAAAAAAACCGCCACCCTGAACACTCAGGGTGGCGGTTTCGCGTCGTGTTGAAGCGCTGTCGAAAGGATTACTCCTCGCCGACGGCCTCTTCTTCAGCGACGGGACGATCGACCAACTCGACGAAGGCCATGGGGGCGTTGTCGCCGGTGCGGAAGCCGCACTTGAGAATACGGACGTAACCGCCCGGACGCTCGACGTAACGCGGACCCAGCTCGTTGAAGAGCTTGCCGACTGCTTCTTTGGAGCGAGTACGGCTGAAGGCCAGACGACGGTTAGCGACGCTGTCTTCCTTCGCCAGGGTAATGAGCGGCTCGATATGACGACGCAGCTCTTTTGCCTTGGGAAGGGTTGTCTTGATCACTTCGTGCTCGACCAGCGACACGCTCATGTTGCGGAACATGGCCTGACGGTGCGAGCTGGTACGATTGAGGTGACGACCACTCTTACGATGACGCATGGTTGTGATTCCTTACCAAACTGGGACTCGAGCCGACGCTTAGGCGGTGGCCTTGTCGTCCTTCAGGCTAGCCGGCGGCCAATTTTCAAGCCGCATGCCAAGGGACAGACCACGAGCAGCCAACACGTCCTTGATCTCGTTCAAGGATTTCTTGCCGAGGTTCGGGGTCTTCAACAGCTCAACTTCAGTACGCTGAATCAGATCACCGATGTAATAGATATTCTCGGCCTTCAGGCAGTTGGCGCTACGAACGGTCAACTCGAGATCGTCTACGGGGCGCAGCAGGATCGGATCGATGTGATCCTCTTCCTCGACCACTTCCTGTTCCTTGTCGGCTTCCAGATCGACAAACGCTGCCAGCTGCTCTTGCAGGATGGTCGCGCTGCGACGGATGGCCTCTTCCGGATCCAGGGTGCCGTCGGTTTCCAGGTTGATGATCAGCTTATCGAGGTCGGTACGCTGTTCAACACGAGCGGCTTCGACGCTGTAGGAAACGCGGCGCACGGGGCTGAAGGTCGCATCCAGCTGCAGACGGCCGATGGCGCGTGTTTCGTCGTCGGCTTCGCTGCGGACATCCGCAGGCTCATAGCCGCGACCACGGGCCACCTTGAGCTGCATCTTGAGCTCGGCGCCTTCATTGACGTGGGCGATGACGTGCTCGGGGTTGACCACTTCGACGTCGTGATCGACGGCGATGTCACCAGCGGTGACGACGGCCGGGCCCTGCTTGTTCAGCGAGAGCATCGCCTCGTCGCGGCTGTGCATCTTGATCGCCACGTCTTTGAGGTTCAGGAGGATTTCGATGACATCTTCCTGGACGCCCTCGATCGCGCTGTACTCATGGTCGACGCCTGCGATCTCGGTTTCCACCACGGCACAGCCGGGCATGGACGAGAGCAGGATACGACGCAGAGCATTGCCCAGCGTGTGGCCGAAGCCACGCTCGAACGGCTCGAGCACGATCTTTGCGTGGTGTGCGCTGATCTCTTCGACCTTGATGTCGCGAGGACGGAGAAACTCTGTCACTGAACGCTGCATATGAACACCTTTCAGGCTGCCAAACGAATACTCGGTAATGATCGCCGCCCTCCCGAGGGAGGGCGGCGCGGACTGGCCGTTTACTTCGAGTACAGCTCGACGATCAGTTGCTCGTTGATGTCGGCAGTCAGGTCACCGCGCTCGGGCAGGGCCTTGAAGGTGCCTTCCATCTTCTTGGCGTCGAGTTCGATCCAGGCCACATCGCCACGGTTGGCAGCGATGGTCAGGGCGTTTTGGATACGCGCCTGCTGCTTGGCCTTTTCACGAACGGATACCACGTCGCCGGGCTTGACCTGGTAGGAGGCCACGTTGACGGTCTTGCCGTTAACGGCAATCGCCTTGTGGCTCACCAGCTGACGAGCCTCGGAGCGAGTGGCGCCAAAGCCCATGCGGTAGACGACGTTGTCCAGTCGGGACTCAAGCAGCTGCAGCAACAACTCACCGGTCGCACCCTTCAGACGGGCGGCTTCCTTGTAGTAGTTGCGGAACTGCTTTTCGAGTACGCCATACATGCGACGTACTTTCTGCTTCTCGCGAAGCTGCAAGCCGTAGTCGGAAAGACGCTGACGGCGCTGGCCGTGCACACCCGGAATCTGCTCGGATTTGCACTTTTTCTCGAAGGGAGTGACACCGCTCTTGAGGAAGAGGTCGGTACCTTCCCGGCGAGACAGTTTGCACTTAGGTCCAATGTAACGAGCCATGAATCTGTCTCCTTAAACGCGGCGTTTCTTCGGCGGACGGCAGCCATTGTGGGGAATGGGCGTCGCGTCGGTGATGCTTTGCACGCGGAAGCCGGCGGCGTTGAGCGCGCGCACGGCGGATTCACGGCCAGGACCGGGGCCCTTGACCAGCACGTCGACGTTTTTCACACCATACTCGGCTGCAGCGGTCGCTGCACGCTCGCTTGCTACTTGAGCAGCGAACGGGGTGCTCTTGCGAGAACCACGAAAACCCGAACCACCGGCTGTCGCCCAGGAAAGAGCGTTGCCCTGGCGGTCTGTGATCGTAATGATCGTGTTGTTAAAAGAGGCGTGGATATGCGCAACCGCATCCACTACCTGCTTTTTAACCTTTTTACGGTTGCTACGCGGGTTAGCCATGTTGATGTCAATTCCTGTCTTTACGCCAGAACGTGCGTGTTATTTGCGGATCGGCTTACGCGGTCCCTTACGGGTACGCGCGTTAGTCTTGGTGCGCTGACCGCGCATCGGAAGACTACGACGATGACGCAGACCACGATAGCAACCCAGGTCCATGAGACGCTTGATGTTCAGCGTCACATCACGACGAAGGTCGCCTTCAACGGTATACTTGCCGACTTCACTACGCAGGTTGTCGATCTCTTCAGATGACAGGTCCTGGATTTTGGTGGTCGGCGCGATGCCGGTCGCTTCACAGATTTCCTGTGCGCGAGTGCGGCCAATCCCGAAGATGTAGGTCAGCGAGATCGCCGCATGCTTGTTGTCCGGGATATTGACGCCTGCAATACGGGCCATCAGCTTACTCCGAAATTTGAGCGGCTTGCTCGGTTAATCAACTACAAAAGGCGCAATAGCATACCCCCTTCCCATCAAAAGGGCAAGGGGTATGCCAGCACCCGGTTCAATTCAGCCCAGGATCAACCCTGGCGCTGCTTGTGCCGCGGCTCGCTGCAGATGACGCGCACGGCGCCATTGCGACGAATGATCTTGCAATTGCGGCACATTTTCTTGACGGAAGCTCGAACTTTCATCGTTCTCTCCAATATCGGCTTGCGGCGTGCCAAATCGGCCTGCGGCGCGTTTAGCGCATGATGCCGCCGCTACCGTAGCCTTTCAGGTTGGACTTCTTCATCACCGACTCATACTGGTGCGACATGAGGTGCGACTGCACCTGGGCCATGAAGTCCATGATGACCACGACCACGATCAGAAGCGAGGTACCGCCAAAGAAGAACGGCACGTTCCACGCTACGATCAGGAACTGGGGCATCAGGGAAACCGCAGTGATGTAGAGAGCGCCGAACAAAGTCAGACGAGTCATGACCTTGTCGACATAACGAGCGGTTTGCTCGCCAGGACGAATCCCCGGCAGGAAAGCACCCGACTTCTTGAGGTTGTCGGCTACGTCCTTGGGGTTGAAGACCAGCGCTGTGTAAAAGAAGCAGAAGAATACCACCGCCGCCGCGAAAAGCAAGATATACAGGGGCTGACCAGGGGCCAACGCCTGGGACGCGCGCTGCAACCACTCCATGCCATCACCGGCACCTACCCACTGACCGAGGGAGGCCGGGAACAGCAGGATACTCGAGGCAAAGATGGCCGGGATAACGCCCGCCATGTTGACCTTGAGCGGAAGGTAGCTGCTCTGTCCTGCGTACATCTTGTTGCCGACCTGGCGGCGCGGGTAGTTCACCGTAATCCGGCGCTGACCGCGTTCGATGAACACGACAAACGCCACGGTGGCGATACCCAGAAGGCTCAACGCCAACAGCGGCAACACATTCCACGCGCCCTCGTTGCGGGCAAGCTCGAAGGCTTGCGCCACAGCGCCAGGCAGGCCGGCGACGATACCCGCGAAGATCAGCAACGAGATACCGTTGCCAATACCCTTCTCGGTAATCTGCTCACCCAGCCACATCAGGAACACCGCGCCACACACGAAGGTGATGATCGCGGTGAAATAGAAGCTGAGATCGGCCGTGTAGGCAATGCCTTGGCTGGCCAGGCCCACCGACATACCGGTGGCCTGAACCAGGGCCAGCACCACCGTGCCGTAGCGCGTGTACTGGCTGATCTTGCGGCGGCCGCCCTCGCCTTCCTTCTTCAACTGCTCAAGGTGAGGCGAGACGGCAGTCAGGAGCTGCATGATGATCGACGCCGAGATGTACGGCATGATGCCGAGGGCGAGAATACTCATGCGCTCCAGGGCACCGCCCGAGAACATGTTGAACATGCCCAGGATGGTGCCCTGCTGCTCCCTGAACAAGGCAGCAAGCTGGTCAGGATTGATACCGGGAACGGGGATGTGGGCACCGATACGGTAGACCACGATGGCGAGGAGCACGAAGCGCAGACGCGCCCACAGTTCACTCAGACCGCTGCCCATCGCCGGCATGTTTCCTGACTTGGCCATTTAGTCCTCTACCTTGCCACCGGCGGCTTCGATCGCTGCGCGGGCACCTTTGGTGACCCGCAGACCGCGAACGGTAACCGCCTTGTTCAGATCGCCGGAAAGGATCACTTTCGCATGCTGCGTAGCGTCCTTCAGCACATTGGCTTCCTTGAGGCTTTCCAGAGTGACTTCGTCACCCGCGACCTTGGCCAGTTCGGCCAGGCGGACTTCCTCGGAAACCAGTGATTTGGCGGAGGTGAAGCCAAACTTCGGCAGACGACGCTGCAGGGGCATCTGACCGCCCTCGAAGCCGGGCTTGACGCTGCCACCGCTGCGCGACTTCTGGCCCTTGTGGCCACGGCCGCCGGTCTTGCCCAGACCGGAGCCGATGCCACGACCGACGCGCTTTTCAGCGTGCTTGGAGCCCGGTGCCGGGCTCAGGCTGTTAAGTTTCATGGATTACTCTCCCTCAACACGCACAAGGTAGTTGACCTTGTGGATCATGCCGCGGACGGCAGGGGTGTCTTCCAGTTCAACCGTGTGACCGATGCGGCGCAGGCCGAGGCCCTTCATGGTGGCCTTGTGCTTGGCCAACGTGCCGATGGTGCTGCGGGTCTGGGTAACCTTGATCGTAGCTGCCATGGTCTATTACCCCGTGATCGCTTCGACTGAGAGACCGCGCTTGGCGGCCACGTCTTCCGGCGACTGCATGGAAGCCAGGCCATTCACGGTCGCGCGGACCACGTTCACCGGATTGGTGGAGCCATAGCACTTGGCCAGGACGTTGTGCACGCCGGCCAGTTCCAGCACGGAGCGCATGGCGCCGCCGGCGATGATACCAGTACCGTCGGAAGCCGGCTGCATGTACACCTTGGAGGCGCCATGACGAGCCTTGACCGGATACTGGAGTGTGCCGCCGACCAGGTTCACCTTGACCATGTTGCGACGCGCCTGGTCCATCGCCTTCTGAATCGCGACCGGCACTTCACGCGCCTTGCCACGACCGAAGCCAACACGACCGTTTCCGTCACCGACGACAGTCAGAGCGGTGAAGCCGAAAATACGGCCACCCTTGACCACCTTGGCGACACGGTTGACCTGCACGAGCTTTTCTTGCAGATCGCCGTTTTGCTGTTCGTTCTTCGCCATCGTAAAACCCTTTAGAATTCCAGGCCGCCTTCACGAGCGGCGTCGGCCAGGGCCTTCACACGACCGTGGTACTTGAAGCCAGCGCGGTCGAAGGCCACCTGGGTGATGCCCGCTTCCTTGGCGCGCTCAGCGATCAGCGCACCAACTTTGGCTGCGGCGTCTGCGTTGCCGGTTGCACCTTCGCGCAGGCTCTTGTCCAGCGTGGAAGCGCTGGCCAGGACCTTGCCACCATCCGGCGAGATAATCTGCGCGTAGATGTGACGCGGGGTACGGTTGACGCACAGGCGAGACACGCCCAGCTCGCGGATCTTGGCGCGAGCGCGGCGGGCACGACGGAGACGAGATTCTTTCTTCGCGTTCATAACCCTGCCTTACTTCTTCTTGGCTTCTTTACGGCGGACCTGCTCATCCGCGTAACGCACACCCTTACCCTTATAGGGCTCGGGCGGACGGAAGGCGCGGATTTCCGCTGCGACCTGGCCGAGCTTCTGCTTGTCCGCGCTCTTCAGCACGATGACGGTGTTCTTCGGCGTTTCCGCAGAGACACCCTCAGGCAGGGCATAATCGACCGGGTGAGAGAAGCCCAGTGTCAGGTTAAGCGTCTGGCCTTTCGCTTGAGCGCGATAACCGACGCCGATGATTTCGAGGGTCTTGGTAAAGCCCTCGGACACGCCGGTGACCAGGTTCTGAACCAGGGCACGGGTGGTGCCGACCATGGCCCAGCTCTTAGCGGATTCGCTCGGCTGGAAGGTCAGCTGGCCGTCTTCCTGCGCGATCACGACATCGCCGTGAACGGGCATGGAGAGGGTGCCCTGACCGCCCTTGGCGGTCAGCGTGGCGTCGTCGATCTTGACCTCGACGCCAGCGGGCACTTTAACCGGATATTTGGCTACGCGGGACATTCCAAACTCCTAGAATACGGTGCAGAGGACTTCGCCGCCGACACCAGCCTGACGCGCGGCACGATCGGTCATCACACCCTTGGAGGTAGTGACGATCGCGACACCCAGGCCATCGGCGACCTTCGGCAGCGCATCCTTGCCCTTGTAACTACGCAGGGACGGCTTGGAAACCCGCTGCAGATGCTCGATGACCGGCTTGCCTTCGAAGTACTTCAGGCTGACGGTCAGCTCGGGCTTGGCTGATTCGCTCACGGCGAAGTCAGTGATGTAACCCTCTTCTTTCAGCACGCGGGCCACTTCAACCTTGATCTTGGAGGACGGCATGGTGACCGTCTCCTTGGTGGCCTGCTGCGCATTGCGGATACGGGTAAACATATCCGCCAGAGTGTCTTGCATGCTCATTTAACTTGCGCTCCTGATGATTCTACGTGGCGTTACCAGCTGGACTTCTTGAGTCCGGGCACGTCGCCACGCATGGCGGCTTCACGCAGCTTGTTACGGCCGAGGCCGAACTTGTTGTAGTAGCCGTGCGGACGGCCAGTCACGCGGCAGCGGTTACGCTGACGCACGGGGCTGGAGTCACGCGGCAGCGACTGCAACTTCAGCTGCGCATCGAAGCGCTCCTCATCGGAGCTGTTCACGTCCTGGATGATCGCCTTGAGCTCGGCACGCTTGGCAGCATACTTCTCAACCAGTTGCGCGCGCTTCTGCTCACGCTCAATCATGCTCTTCTTTGCCATGATCCCACCCTTATTTCTTGAACGGGAAGTTCAATGCGCTCAAGAGCGCACGACCTTCGTCATCGGTGTTGGCAGTGGTGGTGATGGTGACATCCAGACCACGAATCCGGTCGATCTTATCATATTCGATCTCCGGGAAGATGATCTGCTCACGCACCCCCATGCTGTAGTTGCCACGACCGTCGAAGGACTTCGGGTTGAGACCACGGAAGTCACGAACGCGGGGGATCGCGATATTCACCAGGCGATCGAGGAAGTCCCACATACGCTCACTGCGCAGTGTGACCTTCACGCCGATCGGCCAGCCTTCACGCACCTTGAAGCCCGCGATGGACTTGCGTGCCTTGGTGACCATTGGCTTTTGACCGGAGAGCTTCTCCAGGTCGCCGACGGCCGCATCGATCAGCTTTTTATCGCTGGTCGCTTCGCCGATACCCATGTTCAGGGTCACCTTGGTGATCCTGGGTACCTGCATAACGTTGGCGTAGCTAAACTGCTCTTTGAGTTGAGCCACCACCTCGTTTTGATAACGTTCTTTCAAGTTCGCCATTTTGCTACCCGACTCGCGTTAGGCGTCGATCTGCGCTTGCGTCGACTTGTAGATACGTACCTTGGTACCGTCTTCCTTGATCTGGAAGCCGACGCGATCCGCCTTACCGGTCTCCTGATTGAAGATGGCTACGTTGGACGCGTGAATCGGAGCCTCGCGCTCGACGATACCGCCCTGATTGCCGGCCATGGGGTTCGGCTTGGTGTGACGCTTGATCATGTTCACACCCGCTACCACGAAACGGTCGTCCTGGAGGACGCGCTTCACAGTACCGCGCTTACCCTTATCCTTGCCGGCGATGACGATCACTTCATCATCACGTTTGATCTTTTGCATGTCGCCTCGCTCCCTTACAGCACTTCAGGCGCTAAGGAAATGATCTTCATGAACTTCTCAGTACGAAGTTCACGCGTCACCGGCCCGAAGATACGGGTACCGATCGGCTGTTCGTTGGTGTTGTTCAACAACACAGCCGCATTTCCATCGAAGCGAATCAGCGAACCGTCGCTGCGACGGACGCCACTGCGGGTACGGACAACCACCGCCTTCAGCACTTGGCCTTTCTTGACCTTGCCGCGCGGAATGGCTTCCTTCACCGTGACCTTGATGACATCACCAACGCGAGCGTAGCGGCGGTGTGAACCACCCAGCACCTTGATGCACTGCACCCGGCGCGCTCCGCTGTTGTCGGCGACATCCAGCATTGTCTGAGTCTGAATCATCGGTTTTCTCCAAACCTAAACTGACTGCACGAGGTTAAGGCCGTGGCCTTAACCCTTGGCCTGTTCGACGACCTCGACCAGGGTCCAGGCCTTCTTCTTGGACAGCGGACGGCATTCCTGAATGGATACCGTATCGCCGGCCTTGGCCTGATTGGTCTCGTCGTGGGCGTGCAGCTTGGTGGAGCGCTTAACGTATTTGCCGTAGATCGGGTGGCGCTCACGACGCTCGATCATGACGACGATGGACTTGTCCATCTTGTCGCTCACCACCTTGCCGGTGAGCGTACGGGCTTTTTTCTCTTCGGCCATCTCAGACACCTGCCTTCTCGTTGAGCACAGTCTTCACGCGGGCGATATCCCGACGAACCTGCTTGAGCAGATGAGTCTGGCTCAGTTGGCCGGTGGCCTTCTGCATGCGCAGGTTGAACTGCTCGCGGAGGAGTTCGAGGAGCTGCTCCTGGAGCTGCTCGGCGGACTTTTCACGAATTTCCTGGGCTTTCATCACATCACCGTCCGTTTCACAAAGGTGGTGGAGACCGGGAACTTCTGAGCGGCCAGAGCGAAGGCTTCGCGTGCCAGCTCTTCAGAAACACCTTCGATCTCGTAAAGGACACGACCGGGCTGGATCTGAGCGACCCAGTACTCGACGGAGCCCTTACCTTTACCCATCCGGACTTCCAGAGGCTTCTTGGAAATCGGCTTATCCGGGAAGACGCGGATCCAGATCTTGCCGCCACGCTTGACGTGACGAGTGATCGCACGACGACCAGCTTCGATCTGACGGGCGGTGACGCGGCCGCGGCCGGTGGCCTTCAGGCCGAATTCGCCGAAGCTCACTTTGCTTCCGCGATGCGCCAGGCCACGGTTGCGGCCCTTTTGCACCTTGCGGAATTTTGTACGCTTGGGTTGTAACATCGAATCGCTCTCCCCTTACCTGGAACCTTTCTTCTTGGAGGGCGCTGCCTGGCTTTGCTTAGCCTTGGCGCGGACCTCTTCGATGCCCCCGAGGATTTCACCCTTGAAGACCCAGACCTTGACACCGATGATGCCGTAGGTGGTCTTGGCTTCGTAGGTGGCGTAATCGATGTCCGCACGCAGGGTATGCAGCGGAACACGACCTTCGCGGTACCACTCGGTGCGGGCAATTTCCGCGCCGCCGAGGCGACCGGAGAGCTGCACCTTGATGCCGCCGGCGCCCAGACGCATGGCGTTCTGGACAGCGCGCTTCATGGCGCGACGGAACATGACGCGGCGCTCAAGCTGACCGGCAATGTTCTGCGCGACGAGCTGGGCATCCAGCTCAGGCTTGCGAACTTCCTCGATGTTGACGTGAACGGGCACGCCCATCATCTCGGTGACGTCGCGACGCAGGCGATCGACATCTTCGCCCTTCTTGCCAATCACGATGCCCGGACGGGCAGTGTGAATGGTGATGCGTGCGTTGTTCGCGGGACGCTCGATGGTGATCTTGCTGACAGAGGCGTTCTTCAAACGCTCTTCCAGGAAGCTACGAACCGCGAGGTCGTTGTTCAGCTTGTCGGCATAGGCGCCGCGCTCGGCGTACCAGACAGAGGTATGGTCTTTGACGATACCCAGTCGGATGCCTGTCGGATTGACTTTCTGACCCATCTGGTCGACTCCTACTTCTCGGCTACCTTGACGGTGATGTGGCAAGTGCGCTTCAGAATGCGATCCGCACGGCCCTTGGCGCGCGGACGGATGCGCTTGAGCGTCATGCCCTCATCGACGCAGATGGTCGAGACACGCAGCTCGTCGATGTCCATGCCGTTATTTTCTTCCGCATTCGCGATGGCGGACTGCAGCACCTTCTTGACCAGCTTGGCCGCCTTCTTCGGGGAGAAGGTCAGCAGGTCGAGTGCTTCGGCGACAGGCTTACCGCGCACCTGATCAGCCACCAAACGGGCCTTCTGGGCGGATAAACTGGCGCCACGCAGCTTTGCTGTGACTTCCATCTCTTAATCCTCTCTGGCTTACCGTTTGGCTTTCTTGTCCGCCGCATGGCCGCGATAGGTGCGGGTAGCAGCGAATTCGCCCAGCTTGTGGCCAACCATTTCCTCGGAAACATGCACCGGGACGTGTTGGCGACCGTTATGGACTGCAATGGTGAGCCCGACCATGTTGGGCAGGACCATTGAACGACGCGACCAGGTCTTGATCGGTTTGCGATCGTTCTTTTCCGCTGCAGTCTCAACCTTTTTCAGCAGATGAAGGTCGACGAAAGGACCTTTCTTCAGTGAACGTGGCACAGCCGTTACCTCTTAATGTCTTGGCGTGGGATCTTAACCGCGAGCCTTACGGCGGCGGACGATCAGCTTGTCGGTGCGCTTGTTCTTGCGGGTCTTGTATCCCTTGGTGGGCATACCCCACGGGGACACCGGATGACGACCACCGCTGGTGCGGCCTTCACCACCACCGTGCGGGTGATCCACCGGGTTCATCGCGACACCGCGAACGGTCGGGCGCACACCTCTCCAGCGCTTCGCACCGGCCTTGCCAAGTTGACGCAGGCTGTGCTCGGAATTGCTCACCTCACCCAGGGTCGCGCGGCACTCTGACAGCACCTTGCGCATTTCGCCGGAGCGAAGACGCAGGGTGGCGTAGTTACCTTCACGAGCCACCAGCTGGGCGCTGGTACCGGCGCTGCGTGCAATCTGAGCCCCCTTGCCAGGCTTCAGTTCGATGCAGTGCACCGTGGAACCCAGCGGGATGTTGCGCAGCGGCAGTGCGTTACCCTTCTTGATCGGCGCATTGACGCCGGACTCGAGGCGGTCACCAGCACTCACGCCCTTGGGGGCAATGATGTAACGACGCTCACCGTCGAGGTACTTCAGCAGTGCGATGTGGGCGCTGCGGTTCGGGTCATGCTCCAGACGCTCAACAATGGCCGGAACGCCATCCTTGGTGCGCTTGAAGTCAATGATCCGGTAATGGTTGCGATGACCACCGCCAACGTGGCGAGTAGTGATGCGACCATTGTTGTTACGACCACCGGACTTGGACTGCTTTTCGAGCAGCGGCGCGTAGGCGCGGCCCTTGTACAGCTCTTCACCAACAATCTTGACGACGTGGCGACGACCGGCGGATGTGGGTTTTGTCTTGACGATTGCCATGATCCGTACTCCTGCCTTTACTCGGCGCCAGAGAAGTCTTCAAGCGTCTCGCCGGCGGCCAGTGTCACGTACGCCTTGCGATAACCCTTGCGCATACCAACACCATGCGCGGTGCGCTTGGTCTTGCCCTTCACGTTCAGCACAGAAACGCGATCGACTTTCTTGCCGAACAGCTGCTGAACGGCAGCCTTGATCTCGGGCTTGGTTGCGTCACTCGCCACCTTGAACACGTACTGGTTACGCTCGGCGGCCATGGCGGCCTTCTCGGTCACGTGGGGACCAAGCAGAACCTTGAATACACGCTCCTGGTTCATGCCAGCTTCTCCTCAAATTTGCGCAGTGCGGAGACGGTAGCCAGGACCTTGTCGAAGGCGACCAGGCTGACCGGGTCGGCGGCGGCGACGTCCACCACATCCACGTTGGGGATGTTGCGGGCGGCCAGGTACAGGTTCTCGTCAACTTCTTCGGTGACGATCAGCACCTTTTCCAGGCCCAGGTCGGAAAGCTTGGCGACCAGCTGCTTGGTTTTCGGTGACTCGACAGAAAAGGCGTCAACGGCAACAAGGCGTTCCTGACGGACCAGCTCGGACAGAATCGAGCGCATGGCCGCACGGTACATCTTGCGGTTGACCTTCTGGGAGTGGTCCTGCGGACGAGCCGCGAAGGTCACACCACCGGTGCGCCAGATCGGCGAACGGATGGTACCGGCGCGAGCGCGACCGGTGCCCTTCTGGCGCCACGGCTTCTTGCCGCCGCCACGGACGTCGGAACGGTTCTTCTGGGCGCGGGTACCCTGGCGACCACCAGCCAGATAGGCAGTGACGACCTGATGCACGAGCGCTTCGTTGAATTCTTTGCCAAAGGTAGCGTCGGACAGTTCAACAGTCCCAGCGCTTGCACCTGCAAGATTCAGATTCATTGGAAAGTTCCCCTTCAGCCAGCTTTGACGGCGCTGCGCACGATGACATCACTGCCAGTAGCGCCAGGAACGGCACCTTTGATCAGCAGCAAGTTGCGCTCGGCATCGACACGGACGATTTCCAGGCTCTGAACGGTGCAACGTGCGTTGCCCATCTGGCCGGCCATCTTCTTGCCCTTGAATACGCGACCCGGGGTCTGGCACATGCCGATAGAACCGGGGGCACGGTGGGACAGAGAGTTACCGTGGCTGTTGTCCTGGGTACGGAAGTTCCAGCGCTTAACAGCGCCCTGGAAGCCCTTACCCTTGGAAGTGCCGGTCACGTCAACGCTTTGACCAGCTTCGAAGAGGGATACGGTGAGTTCGCCGCCCACTTCAGGAGCGTCTTCGCCTTCAGTCAGACGAAACTCCATCAGAGAACGACCAGCCTCAACACCTGCCTTGGCGTACAGGCCAGCTTGGGCTTTGGACAGATGCTTGGCTTTGCGGGAGCCGGTTGTCACCTGAACCGCAGCGTAGCCGTCGGATTCGACAGACTTCACGCAGGTCACGCGGTTGGGCTCAACCTCGATAACGGTCACGGGCACAGATGCGCCGTCTTCGGTAAAGACACGGGTCATACCGGCCTTTCTACCGACCAAACCGATAGTCATGCTTAGTCTCCTATAGTGTACGGGGCTATCACCCGCTATGGCTGCCCTTTCCAGAGCATTCCACTAGCACGTTGTGTAACGCCATCCCGGCGTGGCGGCTGCTGAACCTCATCTTTCATCTCGAGGAACGCTGGGCCGCGAGTGTCTAGTGATATCAGTCGAGCTTGATCTGCACGTCCACGCCAGCGGCGAGGTCGAGCTTCATCAGGGCGTCGACAGTCTTCTCGGTCGGCTCAACGATGTCGAGCACACGCTTGTGGGTACGAATCTCGTACTGATCACGGGCGTCCTTGTTCACGTGCGGGGAAACCAGCACAGTGTAACGCTCGCGATTAGTCGGCAGAGGAATCGGACCACGAACCTGGGCGCCGGTACGCTTGGCGGTATCAACGATTTCCGCAGCGGACTGGTCGATCAGGCGATGGTCGAAAGCCTTCAACCGAATGCGAATCTTCTGGTTCTGCATTTGCCCTAACTCCAATGGAACTTGACGGCGCGAGCCGTCAACCCACGCATTCAAAGGATGCGCATTATATGCGCCACGCCACCGAGAGTCAAACCCTCAATGACGATGCGCAGAAAAGGGGGCTCCTTGCGGAGCCCCCTTCGGTGATCACCGGTCTAACTTAGACCAGGATCTTGGCCACGACGCCAGCGCCGACGGTACGGCCGCCTTCGCGGATAGCGAAGCGCAGACCTTCGTCCATGGCGATCGGGGCGATCAGGTTGACAGTCATCTGGACGTTGTCGCCCGGCATAACCATCTCAACGCCTTCGGGCAGTTCACAGGTACCAGTGATGTCAGTGGTACGGAAGTAGAACTGCGGACGGTAGCCTTTGAAGAACGGAGTGTGACGACCACCTTCGTCCTTGCTCAGCACGTACACTTCCGCCTCGAACTGAGTGTGCGGAGTGATGGTGCCCGGCTTGGCCAGAACCTGACCACGCTCGACTTCGTCACGCTTGGTACCACGCAGCAGAGCACCGACGTTCTCGCCTGCACGACCTTCGTCGAGCAGCTTACGGAACATCTCGACACCGGTAACGGTAGTCTTGGTGGTGTCCTTGATACCAACGATCTCGATCTCTTCGCCCGGCTTGACGATGCCGCGCTCAACACGACCGGTCACAACGGTACCGCGACCAGAGATGGAGAACACGTCTTCGATCGGCATCAGGAACGGCTGGTCGACAGCACGCTCCGGCTCAGGGATGTAAGCATCCAGAGCCTTGATCAGGTTGGCAACGGCGGTAGTACCCATGCCGTTGTCGTCCTTGCCTTCCAGAGCCATCAGGGCAGAGCCGGTGATGATCGGAGTGTCGTCGCCCGGGAAGTCGTACTCGGACAGAAGTTCGCGAACTTCCATCTCGACCAGCTCGAGCAGCTCTTCGTCGTCGACCATGTCGGCCTTGTTCAGGAACACGACGATGAACGGAACGCCAACCTGGCGAGACAGCAGGATGTGCTCGCGAGTCTGCGGCATGGGGCCGTCAGCGGCGGAACAGACCAGGATAGCGCCGTCCATCTGGGCAGCACCGGTGATCATGTTCTTGACGTAGTCAGCGTGTCCCGGGCAGTCGACGTGAGCGTAGTGACGCTCCTCGGACTGATACTCGACGTGAGAGGTCGCGATGGTGATACCACGCTCACGCTCTTCCGGAGCGTTGTCGATGGTGTCGAACTCGCGCCAGTCACCGCCGAATACCTCGGCAGAAACGCGGGTCAGGGCCGCCGTCAGGGTAGTCTTACCGTGGTCGACGTGACCGATGGTGCCGACGTTGACGTGCGGTTTGGAACGTTCGAATTTTTCCTTAGCCACTGCTATGACCTCTTTCGTTAGCTAACGGTTAACCGTTCTGGTTGATGACGGCTTCAACGACGCTGGACGGCGCCTCTTCGTAGTCCGCAAACTCCATGGTGTAGCTTGCGCGGCCCTGGGTCTGAGAGCGCAGATCGGTTGCGTAACCGAACATCTCAGCCAGCGGCACGGTGGCGCGAATGACCTTACCAGAGGAAGAGTCATCCATACCCTGGACCAGGCCCCGACGGCGGTTCAGGTCGCCCATGACGTCACCCATGAATTCTTCAGGGGTCACGACCTCGACCTTCATCACCGGCTCGAGCAGAACTGCCTTGGCCTTGGGTGCGCCTTGCTTGATCGCCATGGAAGAGGCGACCTTGAACGCGGTCTCGTTGGAGTCCACGTCATGGTAGGAACCGTCGAACAGCGTCACCTTAACGTCGATCATCGGGTAGCCCGCGATGACACCGTTCTGGAGCTGCTCATAGGCCCCTTTCTCGACGGCCGGTACGTATTCCTTGGGAACCACACCGCCGACGATCTCGGAAGCGAACTTGAAGTGCATATCTTCGTCGTCGCCCTTGTCTTCGGCCGTCAACGGCTCGATACGCAGGTGTACGTGACCGTACTGACCGCGACCACCGGACTGACGAACGAACTTGCCTTCCTGCTCGACGCTCTGACGAATCGTCTCGCGATAGGCCACCTGCGGCTTACCGATGTTGGCTTCCACCTTGAACTCGCGACGCATGCGGTCAACGATGATGTCCAGGTGAAGCTCACCCATGCCGGAGATGATGGTCTGGCCAGTCTCTTCGTCGGTCTTGACCTGGAAGGACGGATCTTCCTGGGCCAGCTTGCCCAGTGCAATACCCATCTTTTCCTGGTCAGCCTTGGACTTAGGCTCGACCGCGACAGAGATAACCGGATCCGGGAACTCCATGCGCTCGAGAACGATCTTGTCGTTCAGGTCGCACAGGGTGTCACCGGTGGTCACGTCCTTCAGGCCGATACAGGCGGCGATGTCGCCAGCCAGAACTTCCTTGATCTCCTCGCGAGAGTTGGAGTGCATCTGGACGATACGACCGACGCGCTCCTTCTTCTGCTTGACGGAGTTGTAGACGCTGTCACCGGACTTCAGCACGCCAGAGTAGACGCGAATGAAGGTCAGGGTACCAACGAAGGGGTCGGTCGCGATCTTGAACGCCAGCGCAGCGAACGGAGCGCTGTCGTCGGCTTCACGAGTCGCGATGGTGCCGTCCTTGTCGTCCAGCTCACCTTCGATCGCCTTGACCTCGGTGGGAGACGGCATGTACTCGATGACGCCATCGAGAACGGCCTGAACACCCTTGTTCTTGAACGCAGAACCACAGGTGACCAGCACGATCTCGTTGTCGAGAGTACGACGACGCAGACCAGCCTTGATCTCGTCGATGGTCAGCTCGCCCTCTTCGAGGTACTTCTCCATCAGCTCTTCGGACGCCTCGGCGGCGGCCTCGACCATCTGCTCGCGATACTCTTCAGCGGTCTCCTGGAGCTCCGCCGGGATATCAACGAGGTCGTAGTTCATCCCGAAGTTGTCTTCATCCCACAGGATGGCCTTCATCTGGATGAGGTCGATAACGCCCTTGAACTCGTCCTCGGAGCCCCAGTTGATCTGGATCGGCACGACGTTGGCGCCAAGACGATCCTTCAGCTGGTTGACGACCATGAAGAAGTCAGCGCCGCTACGGTCCATCTTGTTGACGAACACCATGCGCGGAACTTCGTACTTGTTGGCCTGGCGCCAGACGGTCTCGGTCTGCGGCTGCACACCGGAGGAGCCACACAGCACGACGACGGCACCGTCAAGAACACGCAGGGAACGCTCGACTTCGATGGTGAAGTCAACGTGTCCAGGAGTGTCGATGATGTTGATGCGGTGCTCATCGAACTGCTTGTTCATGCCCTGCCAGAAGCAGGTAGTCGCCGCGGAGGTGATAGTGATACCACGCTCCTGCTCCTGCTCCATCCAGTCCATGGTGGCAGCGCCCTCATGGACCTCACCGACCTTGTGGGACAGACCGGTATAGAACAGGACACGCTCGGTAGTAGTCGTCTTACCGGCGTCGACGTGGGCCACGATACCGATATTGCGGTAACGCTTAAGCGGAGTCTTGCGAGCCACGATGTAACTCCCGTTGGTTGGCGATGCGCTTTAGAAGCGGTAGTGAGAGAAGGCCTTGTTGGCTTCTGCCATGCGATGCACGTCTTCACGCTTCTTGACTGCCGAACCCTTGCCTTCGGCTGCATCCAGCATTTCGCCAGCCAGACGCTGCACCATGGTCTTCTCGCCACGACGGCGAGCGGCGTCCACCAGCCAGCGCATGGCAAGCGCCTGGCGGCGGGACGGACGGACTTCGACCGGCACCTGATAGGTCGCACCGCCAACGCGGCGAGACTTCACCTCGACCATCGGCTGGATCGTTTCCAGCGCCTTGTCGAAGATCTCCAGCGGCTCTTCATTGGAACGCTCGGCAACCCTGTCCAGCGCACCATAGACGATACGCTCAGCTACGGACTTCTTGCCGCTGATCATCAGGTGGTTCATGAACTTGGCCAGACGCTCGGATCCGAACTTAGGATCCGGCAGAATCTCGCGCTTGGCCGCAACTCTTCTTCTAGGCATGATAAGCCCTCGGTTGAAGGGTCCTTCAGGTAAACCCGAGACACGCGATAGGCGGCTCGACCTTACTCTTATCAGACCGGGTCAATCTGGTAATGGAAGCGACGTAGCCCTTAGGACTTCGGACGCTTGGTACCGTACTTGGAACGGCCCTGCTTACGGTTCTGGACACCGGAGGTGTCGAGAGCGCCGCGAACGGTGTGATAACGCACACCCGGAAGGTCCTTTACTCGACCGCCACGGATCAGGACCACGGAGTGCTCCTGCAGGTTGTGGCCTTCACCGCCGATGTAAGAGGACACCTCGTAGCCGTTGGTCAGGCGCACACGGCAGACCTTCCGCAGTGCGGAGTTCGGCTTCTTCGGGGTGGTGGTGTAGACGCGGGTACAGACGCCGCGCTTCTGCGGGCAGGCCTGAAGCGCAGGCACGTCGGTCTTCGCGGCCTGGCGCTTGCGCGGCTTGCGCACGAGCTGATTAATCGTTGCCATAGCTGTTAGCTGACTCCAATGGGTTGCCTAAGCCTTTTCACAGTGGCGCGGATACACCCACCCCACTGTTAAAGGCTGCGCATTCTACTGGCTGATGCCAAGGCGCGTCAAGCCCGGAGCCGCAAAGGCTCCAGGCTTATGCCGACATCAGATCTCGTCGTCGTCCGAGTCCAGCGCGGTAAGCTGGGCACCCAGCTCCTGCTCGACATCGTACGCAGACGGCTGGAGCAGTCGCTCGGCGTCTTCACGCTTGCGGCGACGCTCCTCGTGATGGGTCAGACCGGTACCGGCCGGGATCAGACGTCCCACCACCACGTTTTCCTTCAGGCCGCGCAGATAGTCGCGCTTGCCGGTTACCGCCGCCTCGGTCAGCACGCGGGTTGTCTCCTGGAAGGAGGCCGCGGAGATGAACGACTCGGTGGCCAGGCTGGCCTTGGTGATACCCAGCAGCAGGCGCTGGTACTTGGCCTGGAACTTGTCCTTCGTCTGGAGCTCGCCATTTTGCTCCAGCACGCGGACCAGCTCGACCTGATCACCCGGAATGAAGTCGGAATCACCAGCATCAGTGATTTCGACCTTGCGCAGCATCTGACGCACGATCACTTCGATGTGCTTGTCGTTGATGCCAACGCCCTGCAGACGATAGACGTCCTGAACTTCGGCCACGATGTACTTGGCCAGTTCGGCGATGCCGAGCAGGCGCAGGATGTCATGGGGGTTGCTCGGGCCGTCCGAGATCACCTCACCCTTCTCGACCGACTCACCCTCGAAGACGGCAATCTGACGCCACTTGGGAATCAGCATCTCGAAAGGATCGCCTTCGGACGGGGTGATCGTCAGGCGACGCTTACCCTTGGTTTCCTTGCCGAAGCTGATCACACCGCTGATTTCGGCCAGGATCGCCGGCTCTTTCGGCTTACGCGCTTCGAACAGGTCGGCCACGCGCGGCAGACCACCGGTGATGTCCTTGTTACCGGACGCTTCCACCGGGATACGCGCGACGATTTCACCCACGCCGATGGCCGAGCCATTGTCGACGGTGACGATGGCGTTACCAGGCAGCGGATACTGCACGGGCGTATCGCTACCGGTCACGGTCACCGGCTTGCCGCCAGCGTCGTTGAGCATGATCATCGGGCGCTTGTCGCGACCGGCCATCGGGCGAGCGGCGGACTCGATGATTTCGATCGAGGACAGACCGGTCATCTCATCGACGCTGCGGTGCATGGTCAGGCCTTCGTCCATATCGACGTAGTGCACCTGACCTTCTGCCTCGGCCACGATCGGGTGAGTGTGCGGATCCCACTTGGCCACTGACTGGCCGGCATCCACTGCATCACCGTCACGTACCGACAGCTCAGCACCGTAGGGCAGCTTGTAGTACTCGCGCTCACGACCGTGCTCATCGGCTACCGCCAGGGCACTGGAGCGAGACACCACCACCAGCTTGCCGTCGGCGCGCTCAACATACTTGATGTTGTGCAGGCGGACCTTGCCACCGTGCTTGACCTGAACGCTGTCCACCGCAGAGGCCCGCGAGGCGGCACCACCGATGTGGAAGGTACGCATGGTCAGCTGGGTACCAGGCTCACCGATGGACTGGGCGGCGATAACGCCGACCGACTCACCGATATTGACCTGATGACCGCGGGCCAGGTCACGACCGTAGCAGGAAGAACACACACCGTGACTGGTTTCACAGGTGATGGTGCTGCGCACGATGATCTCGTCGACGCCCATGGTATCGAGCTGGGCACACCAGGCCTCGTCCAACAGGGTGCCGCGCGGGATCAGCACTTCGTCGGTGCTCGGGTCGATGACGTCCTGGGCGACCACGCGGCCGAGTACACGCTGAGCCAGCGAGACGATGATGTCACCGCCTTCGATGACCGGGTGCAGAGTCAGGCCGTGCTCGGTACCACAGTCGGTCTCGGTGATGACCATGTCCTGCGCCACGTCGACCAGACGGCGTGTCAGGTAACCGGAGTTGGCCGTCTTGAGGGCCGTATCCGCCAGACCTTTACGTGCACCGTGGGTCGAGATGAAGTACTGCAGTACGTTCAGACCTTCACGGAAGTTGGCGACGATCGGGGTCTCGATGATCGAGCCGTCCGGCTTGGCCATCAGGCCACGCATACCCGCCAGCTGACGGATCTGGGCGGCACTACCACGGGCACCGGAGTCGGCCATGATGAAGACGCTGTTGAAGGAGTCCTGTTCGACTTCCTTGCCTTCACGATCGACCACGGTCTCCTTGGAGATGCCCGCCATCATGGCCTTGGCCACCTGGTCGTTGGCACGCGCCCAGATATCGATGACCTTGTTGTACTTCTCGCCCGCGGTCACCAGACCGGAGGAGAACTGGTCCTCGATTTCCTTGACCTCTTCCTCAGCCGCCTCAACGATCTCAGCCTTGGCGTCCGGGATGACGAAGTCGTTGACGCCGATGGAGGCGCCGGACCAGGTCGCCAGACGGAAACCGGTGTACATCAGCTGGTCAGCAAAGATGACCGCTGCCTTGAGACCGGCACGGCGATACACTTCGTTGATCAGCTTGGAGATGGCCTTCTTCTTCATGGCCTGATCGACCAGGTCGAAGGGCACCCCTTCCGGCAGAATGCGGAACAGCAGCGCACGACCGACCGTGGTGTCACGCAGGCGGCGGTGCTCGCTGCGCTCGCCGGTCTCCTCGTCGACATCCACTTCGTCCAGACGAACCTTGACGCGGGCGTGCAGCGATACACTCTGGGTGCCGAAGGCGCGCTCGACCTCGTTGAGGTCGGAGAACACCATGCCCTCGCCCTTGGCGTTGATGCGCTCACGGGTCATGTAGTACAGACCCAACACCACGTCCTGGGAAGGCACGATGATCGGCTCGCCGTTGGCCGGCGACAGCACGTTGTTGGTGGCCATCATCAGCGCACGCGCCTCGAGCTGGGCTTCCAGCGTCAGCGGTACGTGAACGGCCATCTGGTCACCGTCAAAGTCGGCGTTGTAGGCAGCACACACCAGCGGGTGGAGCTGGATCGCCTTACCTTCGATCAGCAGCGGCTCGAAGGCCTGGATGCCGAGACGGTGCAGGGTCGGTGCACGGTTCAGCAGCACCGGGTGCTCGCGAATGACGTCAGCGAGGATGTCCCACACTTCCGGCAGCTCGCGCTCGACCATCTTCTTGGCGGCCTTGATGGTGGACGCCTGGCCGCTTGCCTGCAGCTTGGAGTAGATGAACGGCTTGAACAGCTCCAGCGCCATCTTCTTGGGCAGACCGCACTGGTGCAGACGCAGGGTCGGACCCACGGTGATAACGGAACGACCGGAGTAGTCGACACGCTTACCCAGCAGGTTCTGACGGAAACGCCCCTGCTTACCCTTGATCATGTCGGCCAGCGACTTGAGCGGGCGCTTGTTGGAACCGGTGATGGCACGACCGCGACGACCGTTGTCGAGCAGCGCATCCACGGACTCCTGCAGCATGCGCTTCTCGTTGCGCACGATGATGTCCGGCGCGTTGAGGTCGAGCAGACGCTTCAGGCGGTTGTTACGGTTGATCACGCGACGGTACAGATCGTTCAGGTCCGAGGTCGCGAAGCGACCACCGTCCAGCGGCACCAGCGGACGCAGGTCCGGGGGCAGGACAGGCAGCACTTCCATCACCATCCACGCCGGGTCGTTGCCAGAGCCCTGGAAGGCTTCGAGCAGCTTGAGGCGCTTGGACAGTTTCTTGATCTTGGTCTCGGAATTGGTCTGCGGAATCTCTTCACGCAGGCGCTCGATCTCTTCCTCGAGATCGATATCCTTGAGCATGGCCTGGACGGCTTCGGCACCCATGCGGGCATCGAAGTCATCGCCGAATTCCTCGAGGGCCTCGAAATACTGCTCGTCGTTGAGCAGCTGGCCACGCTCGAGGGTGGTCATGCCGGGATCGACGACCATGAAGCTCTCGAAATAGAGCACACGCTCGATGTCACGCAGGGTCATGTCCATCAGCATGCCGATACGCGACGGCAGCGACTTCAAGAACCAGATGTGCGCGACAGGGCTTGCCAGCTCGATGTGCCCCATGCGCTCACGACGCACGGCGGCCTTGGTGACTTCAACGCCACACTTTTCGCAGATGATGCCGCGGTGCTTCATGCGCTTGTACTTGCCGCACAGGCACTCGTAGTCCTTCACCGGGCCAAAGATCTTGGCACAGAACAGGCCATCACGCTCGGGCTTGAACGTCCGATAGTTGATGGTCTCCGGCTTCTTGACCTCGCCAAAGGACCAGGAGCGGATCATGTCCGGCGACGCGAGCGTAATCTTGATCGCATCGAACTCGTCGGACTGAGACTGCGATTTGAGGACTTTCACCAAATCTTTCATTAGGTCGGCTCCGTTGCGGAGTTGTCATGGGCGGGGGCTTGCGCCCCCGCGGACCGTCATTCATTGAAGCGCCTTTCGGGCCGCCTCAGCTCTCCAGTTCGATATCGATGCCCAGCGAGCGGATTTCCTTCACGAGTACGTTGAAGGATTCCGGCATGCCCGCCTGCATGGTGTGGTCGCCATCCACGATGCTCTTGTACATCTTGGTACGACCTTCCACGTCATCGGACTTGACCGTGAGCATTTCCTGCAGAGTGTAAGCGGCGCCGTAGGCCTCCAGGGCCCAGACCTCCATCTCACCAAAGCGCTGACCACCGAACTGCGCCTTGCCGCCCAGCGGCTGCTGGGTGACCAGCGAGTAGGAGCCGGTGGAACGCGCGTGCATCTTGTCGTCGACCAGGTGGTTGAGCTTGAGCATGTACATGTAGCCCACGGTCACCGGACGATCGAACGACTCACCGGTACGCCCGTCATACAGCGTCATCTGACCAGAATCCGGCAGGTCGGCCAGCTTCAGCAGGTGCTTGATCTCGTGCTCCTTGGCACCGTCGAACACCGGCGTCGCCATCGGCACGCCCTTCTTCAGGTTCTTGGCCAGCGCGATGACCTCGTCATCGGTCAGCGACTCGATCTCTTCGACTCGGGTGCCCTGGGTGGAGTTGTACACCTGCCCCAGGAACTCGCGCAGCTGGCCGAGCTGTTGCTCGCGAGCGTCACGCAGCATGTGCTCGATCTTCACACCAAGCCCACGGGCAGCCATACCCAGGTGGGTCTCGAGGATCTGACCAACGTTCATACGCGACGGTACGCCCAGCGGGTTCAGCACGACGTCGATCGGCTCACCGTTATCGTCGAACGGCATGTCCTCGATCGGCATGATGGCCGAGATGACACCCTTGTTACCGTGACGACCGGCCATCTTGTCACCGGGCTGCAGACGACGCTTGATGGCCAGGTAGACCTTGACGATCTTGAGCACGCCCGGCGCCAGGTCATCGCCCTGAGTCAGCTTGCGCTTCTTGTCTTCAAAGCGCTCGTCCATTTCCTTGCGACGGTTCTCGAGCTGCTCGTCGGCCTGGGCCAGCAGTTCATTGAGCTTCTCGTCCTGCATGCGCAGCTTGAACCACTGCTGACGCGGGAGCTCCTCGAGATAGGCGTCGGACAGCACGTCGCCCTTGGACAGACGCGGACCACCGTTGACCGGCTGACCAGACAGCGTGCGCTTGAGACGCTCGAAGGTGGCATCTTCCGCGATGCGGTAGGTTTCCTGAAGGTCCTTGCGCACTTCGTCGAGCTGCATCTGCTCGATGGACAGCGCACGGGAGTCCTTCTCGACGCCGTCGCGGGTGAACACCTGGACGTCGATGACGGTACCCTTCATGCCGGTGGGGGCACGCAGGGAGGTGTCCTTAACGTCGGACGCCTTCTCACCAAAGATGGCACGCAGCAGCTTCTCTTCCGGAGTCAGCTGGGTTTCACCCTTGGGGGTGACCTTACCGACCAGGATATCGCCTGCACCCACCTCGGCACCGATGTACACGACGCCGGCTTCATCCAGCTTGCCGAGTGCCGACTCACCGACGTTGGGGATATCGGAAGTAATTTCTTCCGGCCCCAGCTTGGTGTCGCGCGACACACAGGTCAGTTCCTGGATGTGGATGGTGGTGAAACGGTCTTCCTGGACGACCCGCTCGGACAGCAGGATGGAGTCCTCGAAGTTGTAGCCGTTCCAGGGCATGAAGGCGATGCGCATGTTCTGGCCAAGCGCCAGATCACCCATGTCGACAGACGGACCGTCGGCCAGGATGTCACCGCGTGCCACGTTGTCACCAGGACGCACGATCGGGCGCTGGTTCTGACAGGTGTTCTGGTTAGAGCGCAGGTACTTGGTCAGGTTGTAGATATCGACGCCGGCTTCACCGCCGATGATCTCATCTTCATTGACCCGCACCACGATGCGCTTGGCGTCGACCGAGTCGATCACGCCGCCACGACGAGCCACGGCACAGACGCCGGAGTCACGGGCGACGAAGCGCTCCATGCCGGTACCGACCAGCGGCTTGTCGGCACGCAGGGTGGGCACCGCCTGACGCTGCATGTTCGCACCCATCAGGGCGCGGTTAGCATCATCGTGCTCAAGGAACGGGATCAGTGCCGCTGCCACAGAGACGACCTGACGCGGAGACACGTCCATCAGCGTCACTTGCTCAGGACGCATGAAGGTGGTTTCACCGCGGTGACGGACCTGGACCAGGTCGTCGACCAGCTTGTTGTCACCGTTGACGGTGGCAGACGCCTGGGCGATGACGAAGTCACCTTCCTCGATGGCCGACAGGTGGACCACGTCGTCGGTGACCACACCGTCCACGACCTTACGGTACGGGGTCTCGAGGAAACCGTAGCTGTTGGTGTGACTGTAGGTCGCCAGCGAGTTGATCAGACCGATGTTCGGACCTTCAGGGGTCTCGATCGGGCACAGACGGCCGTAGTGAGTCGCGTGAACGTCACGCACCTCGAAGCCTGCGCGCTCACGGGTCAGACCACCCGGGCCGAGAGCGGACACACGACGCTTGTGGGTCACCTCGGACAGCGGGTTGTTCTGGTCCATGAACTGGGACAGCTGGGAGGAGCCAAAGAACTCCTTCACCGCAGCGGCCACCGGTTTGGCATTGATCAGGTCCTGGGGCATCAGGCCTTCGCTTTCGGCCATGGACAGACGCTCCTTGACCGCACGCTCGACGCGCACCAGGCCAACACGGAACTGGTTTTCTGCCATTTCACCGACGCAGCGAATACGACGGTTACCCAGGTGGTCGATATCATCGACGTCGCCGAAGCCGTTACGGATGTTGATCAACTCGCGCAGCACATCCAGGATGTCAGCACGGTCAAGCACACCGGAACCGGTGTCGGACTCACGACGCAGACGACGGTTGAACTTCATGCGACCGACGCCGGACAGGTCGTAACGGTCTTCAGTGAAGAACAGGTTGTTGAACAGCGTCTCGGCGGCTTCCTTGGTGGGCGGCTCGCCAGGACGCATCATGCGGTAGATTTCCACCAACGCCTCGAGCTGCGAGCCGGTGGTATCCAGCTTCAGCGTGTCGGAGACGAAGGGACCGCAGTCCAGATCGTTGGTATAGAGCGTTTCGATGGTAGTGATGCCAGCCTGCCCGAGGCCTTCCAGGATTTCTGGAGTGATCTCGGTGTTGCAGGGGCAGATCAGCTCACCCGTGGCCGGATTGATCTGATCCTTGGCCAGGGTCTTGCCGAACAGGTAATCCATCGGCACTTCAAGACGCTCAAGGCCAGCCTTCTCCAGCTGACGAATGTGCTTCTGAGTAACACGACGACCTTCCTCGACGATGACCTCACCGTCGGCACCCTTGATGTCAAAGGTGGCCGTTTCGCCGCGCAGACGCGACGGCACCAGCTCCACAGAGAAGCCAGACTTCTCGATGTGGAAGGTGCTGGTGTCGAAGAACTCGTCGAGAATCTCTTCGGCACTCATGCCCAGCGCGCGCAGCAGAACAGACGCCGGCAGCTTGCGGCGACGGTCAATGCGCACGAAGACGTTGTCCTTCGGATCAAACTCGAAGTCCAGCCAGGAGCCGCGGTAAGGAATCACGCGTGCAGAGTACAGAAGCTTGCCGGAGCTATGGCTCTTGCCCTTGTCGTGATCAAAGAACACGCCGGGACTACGGTGCAGCTGGGACACGATGACCCGCTCGGTACCATTCACGACAAAGGTACCGTTCTCGGTCATCAGGGGGATTTCCCCCATGTAGACTTCCTGCTCCTTGATGTCCTTGATGGCCTTGTTCGACGACTCTTTGTCGTAGATGATCAGGCGGACCTTGACACGCAGGGGAGCGGAATAGGTGACACCGCGCAGCTGGCATTCCTTGACGTCGAACGCCGGAGTGCCGAAGCGGTAGCTCACGTACTCGAGCGCGGCGTTGCCGGAGAAGCTCTCGATCGGGAACACGGACTTGAAGGCGGCGTGCAGGCCTACCTCCATGCGCTCCTCAGGGGAGCGGTCCTGCTGGAGAAAGTCGTAGTAGGAATCAAGCTGGATGGCCAGCAGGTAAGGCACATCCATCACTTGGGGCAGTTTGCCGAAATCCTTGCGGATGCGTTTTTTCTCAGTGTATGAGTAAGCCATCTGTATTCCCCAGCTTGTTCACCATGGGTGACCGATGCGTGTCGGCGCCACCCGACGGACGGTCTCCGTCAGGCGCTGACGGCAAGTCCTCGGAATGAGTGACTCGCCGTCGGAATTCTGCAAGCTACATGACCGATGTTGGACAGGCAGCTAGTGACAACAGAAAAAGGCCGGTAGCGGGCGTCCCGCCACCAGCCGTGGAAGCTTACGCAGCGCGTGAAGCCATGGGCACAAGGATTACTTGAGCTCCACGGAAGCGCCGGCTTCTTCCAACTTCTTCTTGGCTTCTTCTGCGTCGTCTTTGCTCATCGCTTCCTTGATGGTCGCCGGAGCACCGTCGACGGCGCCCTTGGCTTCCTTCAGGCCAAGACCAGTGATCTCGCGGACGGCCTTGATGACGTTCACTTTCTTGTCGCCAGCAGAAGTCAGCACCAGGTCGAACTCGGTCTGCTCTTCGGCAGCACCGGCGTCGCCGCCAGCACCCGGGCCAGCCACAACAGCGGCGGCAGCGCTAACGCCGAACTTCTCTTCCATCGCTTCGATCAGCTCGACAACTTCCATCACGGACATGTCGGAGACGGCGTTGATGATATCTTCTTTGGTCAGTGCCATTGTCTAGATTCCTAACTTTGCGGGCGTCCCGGTTTTCCGAGAACGCGTGGATCGTGGTCGGTCGACAGGGAGCCTTAAGCGGCTTCTTCCTGCTTCTGGTCGCGCAGCGCAGCGAGGGTACGAACCAGCTTGCCGGCAGAAGCTTCCTTCATGACGGACATCAGCTTGGCGATCGCCTCATCGTACGTCGGCAGAGTTGCCAGACGGTCGATATCGCTTGCCGGGATCAGCTCACCTTCATAGGCCAGCGCCTTGACTTCGAAGTTCTTCTCATCCTTAGCGAACTCCTTGAACAGACGGGCGGCAGCGCCCGGGTGCTCATTGGAGAAGGCCAGCATGGTCGGACCTACGAAAGACTCTGACAGGCACTCCCAGGGAGTACCGGCCAGGGCGCGGCGTGCCAGGGTGTTACGCACAACGCGCACCTGGACGCCATTCTCGCGAGCCTGCTTGCGCAGTTCGGTCATCTTGTGGACCGCGACGCCGCGAGAGTCGGCAACTACGACGGAGAGTGCATCCTTGGCGACTTCACTGACCTCGGCAACAATTGCCTTCTTGCCTTCGAGTGCTAGTGCCACTGTGATCACTCCTTCGTGCCGGAACCCGAGGGCTCCGGTGGTTACCATCTCCCCTTCTCGATAACTCAAAGAAGAGGGGCTTCTTGGATGGTGCTCACCAGATGCCTGGCGGCAACACCATCTGCGCAGGTGCCCTGAGGGCGATTAAGCCGCATTCAACCCGAGGGTCAGACGGCGGCGCCTGCGGTCTTTGACGGTGCCCCGCCGGCCGGGTGATTCACCCGGCACGGGGACCGCAAAGTGTCTTGCCTGTTGTGTCGCATCACACCAGCGCGGAGTGATCGACAGTCAGACCCGGGCCCATGGTAGTGGACAGGGTCATCTTCTTGAAGTACACGCCCTTGGAAGTGCTCGGCTTGAGCTTCTTCAGGTCGGCGATCAGCGCATCCAGGTTGCCCTTGATGGCGTCGGCGTCGAAATCGACCTTGCCCAGGGTAGCGTGGATGATGCCGTTCTTGTCGGTACGGAAGCGCACCTGACCGGCCTTGGCGTTCTTGACGGCGGTAGCAACGTCAGGAGTCACAGTACCGACCTTGGGGTTCGGCATCAGGCCGCGCGGACCCAGGATCTGACCCAGCTGACCGACCACACGCATGGCGTCAGGAGAAGCGATGACCACGTCGAAGTCGAGCTGGCCTTTCTTGACCTGCTCGGCCAGGTCGTCCATACCGACGATGTCGGCACCGGCTTCCTTGGCGGCTTCTTCGTTGGCACCCTGGGTAAAGACGGCAACGCGCACGTCCTTGCCAGTACCGTTAGGCATCACGGTCGCACCGCGAACCACCTGGTCAGATTTACGCGGATCAACACCGAGGTTGATAGCGACGTCCAGGGATTCCTTGAACTTGACGGTGGACAGCTCGGAGAGCAGTGCCACGGCCTCGTCGACAGAGTAAGCCTTGTTGGCGTCAACCTTGTCGCGAATCTGCTTTGCGCGCTTGGTAAGCTTAGCCATGATCAGAGACCCTCCACGTTGAGGCCCATGCTACGGGCGCTACCAGCAATGGTACGCACCGCGGCGTCGAGATCAGCAGCCGTCAGATCCGGCTCCTTGGTCTTGGCGATCTCTTCGAGCTGCTCACGGGTCACGGTACCGACCTTCTTCTTGTTCGGCTCGCCAGAGCCGGACTTGATGCCAGCAGCCTTCTTCAGCAGCACCGCAGCGGGCGGCGTCTTGGTGACGAAGGTGAAGCTGCGGTCGGAGTAGACGGTGATGACCACGGGAGTCGGGAGACCCGGCTCGATGTTCTGCGTCTCAGCGTTGAACGCCTTACAGAACTCCATGATGTTGACACCGTGCTGACCCAGCGCGGGACCCACGGGGGGACTCGGATTGGCTTTACCGGCTGCAACCTGCAGCTTGATGTAAGCCTGTACTTTCTTGGCCATGATGGACTCCAGTTGGGTAATAGCGCCTTGCGGCTCCCCGGACAAAACGGCCGCCTGATTCCAGGCGACCCCTACTGACTACAGGCGGACAGCACACCGCGGCGGGCCTGCCTAGACAGACCCACCGCGCGCTGTTCGCCTTACTCCTTCTCGACCTGGGAAAATTCCAGCTCGACCGGAGTCGCACGCCCGAAGATCAGCACACTGACCTGCAGACGGCTCTTGTCATAATTGACCTCTTCGACCACGCCATTGAAGTCGGCAAAGGGCCCGTCGATAACGCGGACAGACTGCCCAGGCTCGAACATGGTCTTGGGCCGCGGCTTTTCCGCACCATCTCTCACACGACTAAGGATGGCATCAGCTTCACGCTGAGTGATCGGCGCCGGCTTTTCCTTGGTACCGCCAATGAACCCCATGACTCGCGGAGTCTCATTGACCAGGTGCCAGGTCTCGTCAACCATTTCCATCTCGACCAGGACGTAGCCGGGATAGAACTTGCGCTCACTCTTGCGGCGCTTGCCGTCGCGCATCTCGACGACTTCCTCGGTCGGCACCAGAATCTCACCGAAGCGATCTTCCATGCCATGCATCTTCACACGCTCGATCAGCGAGCGCATGACGTGCTTCTCGAAGCCGGAGTAGGCGTGGACGACGTACCAACGCTTGGACATGAAGACTCCTAACCGATGACGCCGGACATCGCCCAGCTGAGCAGCGTGTCGATCAACCAGAGCAGCAGCCCGACTACCAGCACAGCCACCAGCACAATGGCAGTGGTCTGAATGGTCTCAGGGCGCGTCGGCCAGACGACACGTTGAATTTCCTTTCTGGCGCTACGAGCAAGCTCGACCAGCTCACGCCCCTTGGTGGTCATCAGCGCCACCAGAGCGGCAACGACAGACAGGGCGACAACGCCCAGGACACGATACAGAAGCGGCTGGTCGGCAAAATAGGTGTTGCCGACAACGGCCAGCACCAGAAGAACGACGACAACCGCCCACTTGAGCCCGTCGTGGCGCGACTCCTGCACCTCGGCGTTATGCTTCATGAAAACGAGACTCCTCAGGGCGCGGCAATCGAAACACGAAAGTATATAAAAAACTGCCAGCCTGGGGAAGACTGGCAGGCCAGGAGGGAATCGAACCCCCAACCTGCGGTTTTGGAGACCGCTGCTCTGCCAATTGAGCTACTGGCCTGTACTCGATGCAAACCACCCTTTGCGGGCAGCCTCTGCAACAGCGGGCGCCATGATAGCGAAGCAACGCTTGCCTGGCAACCCCTACTCCACCCTGCAGACGCGATGGAGAAAGAAAAAGCGAGCCAAGGCTCGCTTTTCTATATGGAGCTCATGGACGGATTTGAACCGTCGACCTCACCCTTACCAAGGGTGTGCTCTACCCCTGAGCTACATGAGCGCACTCTTTGGCGCAACACACACGGCACACGCCGAAATCTGGAGCGGGCAGCGGGGATCGAACCCGCATCATCAGCTTGGAAGGCTGAGGTTCTACCATTGAACTATGCCCGCATCATGACCCAAGGCCATTCTTGCTGAAACATGCTCATCGAACCCGACCAGCCTGGCAGCGTCCGACCGCCTGCTCCGCTTCGACCACCCATGGGCAATCGAAAAAAATCTGGTGGAGGGGGAAGGATTCGAACCTTCGAAGCTTTCGCGGCAGATTTACAGTCTGCTCCCTTTGGCCACTCGGGAACCCCTCCAACTGGCGACGTATTTTATCGCCTCACCCCAAGATGTCAAGTAGCTGTTTTAAAAAGAATCCGCTCCTCTAGACTCTTCTTCACCTTCTCGACACAGGACAGCGGCCTCGCCGCCTGCCTTGGAACGCGGCGCATTGTGTCAAAGCCCAACGAATAACGCAAGGCCCTCAACGCTTTTTTCGCTCGAACACCACATCCTTCTCGCCTGTTGGCGTGGGATGAAAGGACTCTCGACTTCCCCGAGCGGCTCCCCGACCTGGGCGGCAGCCGCCCCACCCATCGTCGCTGAGCACACCAGGGGCCCGCGGCTCCCGGCCTTGTCACAGCAGCATCGAGAAGGCTAATCCGGCACGAATCTTTTCCAGCGCCACTGGTGCAGGCGGCACTGGGGCGCCAGCCATCTTGCCAGCACGCTCTGCTGCGGTGAGCGGAAAGCACGCCTCGAGTCCCGCATAGACCATATCTGGCCAAATGGCGTGGGGCACCTGAATACCCCTTGAGACGACTCGGGCATCCCCTCCCGTGACCAGCATCGGCAGGGCAACCCCTTCGCGATCGCACACTTCACTGTAAATCCGGTTGACGGCACTCACAGCCGCCATATAAATCCCGTGATTCACGGCCTCCACTGTGCGCCGGCCTGGCGCCAGCAGCTCGTCCGCCTCGCTGTCCGGATCGATGGCCACGTTACGTGTGCCGAGTTTCAAGCTTTCCTTCATGAGACGAAGCCCAGGGAGTATATAGCCCCCAAGATGACGCCCCCCAGGCAGCACGAAATCCACCGTGATGGCACTACCACAGTCCACCGTGCAGCTGGCTCCCGCCAGTTGATAACCGGCCAGGACCCCCATCCAGCGATCCACGCCCAATCGTCCAGGTTCGTGGTAGCCGTTGGTGACCCCAAGGGCCTCACGACAGGAACGTGCCACGTGGACGGAGCGAACCCTGTCTTTCAGCAACGATTCCGTCTGGGCCAGCACCGAACGACGCGCCACGCTGGAAATCCGCACGGTCTCGACCACATCGAGATCCGGGATGTCCGCTCCAGGCTTCCACTCCTCCCGGGTCCATACCGCACCGCGCGAGCGTATCTCGCTGCTATCAGCATCCTTGAGGCGCCATTTGGACAGAGTATTGCCGATATCCAGGTCAAGAATCATGGGCGCGCTCGCACGCTGATCTCTCCTCCGACAAGGCGCTCATCCTGCTCATCCTTGCGCACCCAGAGATTGCCGTTGTCATCCACTTCTCCCGCCCGGGCGAGCTCCCGGCGCTCGCCCCTGATGATCTCGATATCCCAGCCAGCAAAGGCGTGGCGCGCGTTCCACTCGTTTTTCCAGGCCGCAAACCCGTTCTCCTCAAAGCCTGCCAGCATGGTCAACAAGCCGTCCAGCAGCTCTGCCGCCATGACGTTGCGGGAAAGCCCTGGCGCCTGATCATGTACACAGGCGACCGGCTGATCGATGCGCGCCCGGAAGCTATCAGGCAGATCCACGTTGATTCCCATCCCCAGCACTACCTCACAGGGGCCCGCGGCATCTCCGCTCATTTCCACCAGGATGCCGGCCAACTTGCCAAAGCTACCCTGGCCATCGGGAAGCAGTACGTCATTCGGCCATTTCAAGGCGGGATTCAAGCCGTGGCGCTCCAGCATCTGGGCCAGCACCACGCCGATCGCCAGACTGAGCCCTTCCAGCGCCGCAACGCCGGCGTCAAAGCGCCAGCCCACGGAACACATCAGGGTACGCCCCCAGGGGGTCGTCCAGATCCGGCCACGTCGTCCGCGTCCCGCAGACTGCTGCTCGACCAGGCAAGCCTCGCCATGCCCAGCGCCCTGACGAAAGCGCTCGCGCAGAAACTCGTTACTGGATGGAAGGGTGTCTTCCACGAACAGGCGAGCGAGGTGCTGACGCGAGTCACGGGACAGCGCCGCCACCACCGCCGGTCCTTCAAGCAGTTCCAACGGCTCTGCCAGGCGATACCCCTGCCCTTTCACCGCTTGCATGGGAATGCCAAGATCCTCGAGCTTGCGCAGCTGCTTCCACACCGCCGCTCGGGACACCCCCAGCTTCTCGCCCAGCTGCTGTCCAGAGTGAAACTCGCCATCACTCAACAGCCGGATCAGCTCACCAATGGTCATTCCTCGCCCCTTACGCGGGAAAAGGGCATAGTCTATCGAAAGACAGCTTGCGCCGGAAATGCACGCGCATTCCGGCTCACGCTTGAGCAGACGCGGCTCTCGGTCACCTTCCTAGGATAATCGCCATTCAGAACCCTGCGACGCCGGCCCCGGATGCGTGAATCGCCCCAGGCTGGGAGGTGAATGCCCCAGTGGGGGCGGCGCCGCCGTCACCCCATCGACACGGGCTCGACAACCTGTGAGGGCTCAGGCCGAGAGGGCGTCGACGCTTTGGCGGGTTGCCGCGATCAAGTCGGTAAACGCAGCCCGCGCCGCCGACTCGTCCCGTTGCTGCATGGCCTCCAGCAGGGCTTCATGAAACGGAAAACCGGCATCGAATATCCGGAGTCGATCTTCCGGTGAGTCCCAGGACAGATACAGTTCGTCATGCATCATCTGGATCAATCCCACCAGTACACGATTGCCGCAGGCGTGGTAGATGGCCAGGTGAAAGGCGGCGTCGGCCTCGCTCACCCCCAGGAAGTCCTCCTTTTCCCTGGCGCGACGGTAATCGTCCAGATGGCTGGCCATGGCGTCGAGCTGGTGATCGGCGGCGTGGCGTATTGCCAGCACGATCGCCTGGACCTCAAGCGCCTCGCGAACCTCGAGCATCTCGATCAGGTGGGCCTTGGCGTCCTTGATCCCGAGACTCGCCAGCAACTGGAAGGTGCGCTGCTCGCTGACAAACAGGCCCTTGCCATTGACGATGTCGATGATGCCTTCCGCCTCCAGCTTCTTGAGTCCCTCTCTCAGGGTCGAGCGACCTACCTCGAGGCGCTCCATCCACTCTCCCATCGAGGGTAGCTGTGTCCCCGGCGCCAGCTCCTTAGCGGCAATGTAGGCGCTGATCTCTCCTGCGACGGTGTCTGACAAATAAAGTCGTTTCATACAGTTGGGGTCCACTATCGGAAGAGGCCGGCGAGTCCTTTCGACGTTAGCCGTAAACCCCTTCTGGATCAATTGTCGCCTTCGAACCCCCGTGCTAGCTTACCTATCAGACAGGCTGATAGCCTTTTCCACTTTACCGAGGATGCGCCATGGATCCACTGGATCGACATATCTGCAGTCATGCCTATGAACAGCGCCAGGAGCATCACGGCGCGGTGGCGCCTCCGCTCTACCAGACCAGCATCTTTACCTTCCCCGACCTCGAGAGTTTCAGCCGTGCCCAGCTGGACGAGCGCCAGCACTTCATCTACAGCAGAGGGCTCAACCCGACGGTCAAGCTGCTGGAAGACAAGTTGGCCGCACTGGAGCGGGGCGAGGCGTGCAAGGCCTTTGCTTCCGGCATGGGCGCGATCGCCGCCACCCTGTTCTCGTTACTCGGCCAGGGCGATCACGTCCTGCGCATCAATCAAACCTATGGCCCCGCGGTGGAGCTGCTCGACCAGATGGCACGCTACGGCGTCAGCCATGACGGCATCAGCGGCCACCAGGACATTGGCGCCCACCTGCGCCCCGAGACACGCCTGATCTACATAGAGAGCCCTTCATCGCTGCGCATGGAACTGGCCGATCTCGAGGCCATCGCCCGCATCGCCAGAAAGAACGGCATTCTGACGCTGATCGACAATACCTGGGCGACTCCGCTGTTCCAGAAGCCGATCACCCATGGAGTCGACCTGGTGGTGCACTCACTATCGAAGTACATCGGCGGCCACAGCGACGTGGTCGGTGGCGCCGTCATCGGCAACGCCGAGGTGATCGACAGGCTCTTCGCTAATGGTCACCAGCTGCTGGGAGCGGCGCTCTCGCCCCACAGCGCGTCGCTGATCCTGCGTGGCCTGCGCACTCTGCCGGTGCGAATGGCAGAACACCTGCGCAACGGCCAGGCGATTGCCGCCTTCCTTGACGCCCATCCACAGGTGGCCGCGGTGTATCACCCAAGCCTTGCCCAGGGTCCGGCGGCTGAGTGGGCGGCACGTCAGCTCAAGGGCCACTCGGGCCTGCTCAGCTTCGCCTTGCACGATTCCAGCTACCCGCGGGTGGAACGCTTCATCAATGCCCTGCAGCTGATGCGAATTGGGGTGAGCTGGGGTGGCTATGAAAGCCTCGCCCTGTCTCCGCTGCGTCCCGACGGTAGCGGCCAGCCACTGATCCGTCTGGCCATCGGGCTGGAAGACATTGACGAGATCATCGCCGACCTGGAGCGGGGGTTCACCGCGCTCGATCACTGATCACCCTGAGGAGGACATCCCATGCCAGCAACACAACGACAACCTGGCCTTGCTCCATCCCTGCTGCTGCTCACCGCCATCGCCTTCGCCATCGTCTACGGCATCGTGGTAGCGGGCCTTCCCACCGAGCTGGTACTGATTACCCTAGGTGCCGCCGCCACCCTGTTCAGCCTTCTTCATGGCGGAACCTGGGAAGGGGTCATGGACATCATGGGCGCCAAGGTCAAAACCGCCCTGTCCGCCCTGCTGGTGCTCTACAGCATCGGCATTATCATCGGCAGCTGGATGATCTCGGGCACCATTCCCTACTTCATCTACCATGGCCTGGAGCTGATCGACCCTCGCTACCTCTACGTCATGGCATTTCTTGGCACCGCCATCGTCTCCACCTTCACCGGCACCTCCTGGGGGTCCGCCGGCACCCTCGGCGTGGCCATCATGGGCATCGCTGCAGCCATGGACATCAACCTGGCGATCACCGCCGGCGCCGTGCTCTCCGGCGCCTACTTCGGCGACAAGCTGTCACCGCTGTCGGACACCACCATCATGGCCTCCATGGTGGTGGGCGAGGACCTCTATCGCCATATTCGCAACCTGATGTACACCTCACTCCCCGCCGCCCTGGTGGCGGCGGTGGTCTACCTGATGCTGGGGCTCAACATGGAGCTGGGCGCGGGTATGCCGGCCGCCATCGCTGCCAGTGCCAATACCCTTGACGGCCTCTATCGCCTCAACCCGCTGCTGCTGCTGCCGGTGGCCATCGTGCTCTACGGATCGATTCGCAAGAAACCCACCCTGGTGGTGCTGTTTCTGGCTTCGGCCTGCGCCGCCCTGCTGGCCGTGGTCGTTCAGGGCGCGAGCCTTGAGGCGGTCGCTCAGGCAGCAGTGTCCGGCTTCAACGTCAGTCTGCTGACCAGCTTCAACCCGGGCCTTGACGTTTCCACCCTGCCAGCGGCACTGGCGAGTCTGCTAAATCGCGGCGGCCTCTACAGCATGCACGGTGCGGTGCTGTTCGCTCTGTGTGCCTTCTTCTTTGCCTCAGCCCTTGAGGCCTCCGGCATCCTCAAAGTGGTGCTTGACCGCAGTCTGGCCTACGTGCGCTCGGCACGTGGCACGATCCTGGCGTCACTGGCTGCCAGCTGCACCATCATTCTGGCCACCGGCAACAGCTACGTGACCTTCTTCCTTACCCGAGAACTGTTCGCCGAGCAGTACCAAAAACGCCGCCTGCACCCGCTGGTACTGTCACGCAGCATGGAGGATGGCGGCATGATTCCCGAGCCACTGGCCCCCTGGACCGTCTCTGCCATCTACATGGCCGGCACCTTGGGCGTCGCCACCCTGGATTACGCACCCTGGGCTCTGTTCAACTACCTGGGCATTGTGTTCTCGATCCTGCTGGCGATGATCGGCCCCTGGACGGGCTGGTACGGCGTCCGCCGACTCGCCGCCACCGAGTCCGCCCCATGCGAGCCAGCTGCGTCCACGCGGGAGGCTCCTCGGCCAACCCAGTGACAGCTAAGCACAAGGCCCCCGACGAAGGCATCGTCGGGGGCCTTGAATCAACCGCGTGTGATCTGCCTTAGGCGTGCTGCTTAGCGTGCCGACCCTCGCCGATTTCCTCCACCAGCTTATGGCAGAAGATGTCCAGATCATCGGGCTTGCGGCTGGTCACCAGGCCATTGTCGACCACCACCTGTTGATCCACCCATTCGGCGCCAGCATTGCGTAGATCTTGGGCCACACTGGGGTAGGACGTCAGCTTGCGCCCGCTTACCACATCAGCATTGATCAGGATCCAAGGGGCGTGGCAAATCGCGGCAACGGGCTTGCCCGCCTGGAAGAACGCTCGGACAAACGCCAGGGCCGCTTCATCCAGACGCAAGGCGTCGGGGTTGAACAGGCCACCGGGCAGCACCAGTGCGTGATAATCGTGCTCACTGGCGTCTTCCAGGGCCACGTCCACGCCATAGGTATCGCCCCAGTCGCTTTCCGCCCAGGCTCTGATGCCTTTCGCCTCAGGCGAGACCACGTGCACGACGATGCCCTGCTGCTGCAGTTTGGCCTTTGGCACCGCGAGCTCGGATTCCTCGAATCCGTGAGTGGCCAAGATCGCGACTCGTTTGCCTTCCACTTGCTGCGTCATGACATCCTCCTTGTAGAGATAAGTTGGACATTCTCTTAAGCTCTGTCACGCACTTGTACAAGATAGTGATGCAGTCCCCAGACTTCAACCCGTATGCCGTTTCAGCTGCTACCCCTGTCGCGAAGACTCTCCCCAGAACGCGACTCCTGCTCGTGATCAGCCAGCCTTTCCACGACCTGTCGCGCCGCTGGCCACATCACACTGCCATGATCTTCACCGGCAAAGATCATCAGTTCACTCGACAGGGAAACGCAGCGCTGCTGTAGCCGGCGCTGGTAGTCACGCGCTTCATCTACCATGGCTCGCCGAAGGCGCAAGCGATCTCGCTGGGACCCGACATGGCCTTCGCGTGGTGACTGTTCACGCGCACCGACCCCCACCAGCAACGATGTTCCCTCAAGCGCCTCGCACCACTCAGCATCCTGCAGCCGGGCATCCAGCGCTTGGACCAGATAACGCTGACCCCACCACAGCGAGGGGCTGATGGCGAAAAGCCGGCGAAAGCACTCGGGGCAGCGCTGCTGAGCGTAGAGCGCAAACAGCCCTCCCAACGAGTGGCCCAGCAGCGCGCGACGCTCCGGATCCAGCGTCAAGTCCCGCTCGAGCATGGGCAGCAACTGAGCACTCAAGAAGTGAAGAAACTGGTCTGCCCCTCCTTCCTGCACAGATTCCTGCCCCTTCGCTGATGCCCCCTCTTCGCCGGCCTCAGCCGCGTGCGCGGCGATATCCGTTGGCACAGGGGGCGTGAAATCCCAGCGACGTCGCTGGGAATCAAAGCGCTCAGCGCCGGGATAGCCGACACCGACGATGACCAGAGGCAGGGCGCTGCCCTCAGGACCTTTTCGCGTCAGCGTGTCCCGCGCCTCACGCAGCAACGGGAAGCGTGCATTGCCATCCAGCACCACCAGCACGGGGTATCCTTGCGCTGGCCGAGGCGCATCCGGCATCGACACCTCGACCTGATAGGACAGGCCTGTCTGCGCGTCCACCACCACCCGAGACCCATCAAGCTCAGGCATCACGCTGCCGTCATCCATGGCGACAGCGCTGTCGACGAGAGACGCTAACAGTGACACCAGCACCAGCATGCCCAGCGGCCAGCCCGCGATGATCTGCCACGCCCTAGAACGCATAGCGCAAGGTGGCCAGGGCGCTGGCTGGCTGACCCACGAAGTTGAAGGAGCCCTCGCCCCCTGCACGCAGGTAATACTCACGGTCGAACAGGTTGTAGACGTTGAGCTGGCCGCTCAGCTGCGGGGTAAATTCATAGCCAAGCATCGCGTCCACCACTGCATAGCCGGGTGCCTCGACGCCGCTGCTCGAACTGAAGTCGCTCATGGCGGTGATCCCGCCGCCCAGTGACAGGCCATTGAGCATCCCTTGCTGGAAACGATACTGCGACCATAGGTTGACCATGTTCTCGGGCATCAGCAGGAAGATGCCATCATCCCGGGCACTGGATGCCTTTTCGATCTCCGTATCGGTATAGGTATAGCCAAAGATCAGGTCCCACTGGTCGGTGAGACTTCCAGTGACTTCCAGCTCGGCACCGCGAATACGCACTTCACCGGTGTCCACGGAATAGCTGGCACCGGGATCACTCGACGCGGCTGCACGATGGCTGTCTTCGAGCTGGTAGGCGCTGGCGCGAGCATTCAGTCGCCCTCCCAGGTAACTGCCCTTGATACCGACCTCGTACTGATCGCCCTCACGGGGATCGATCAGATCATTGTCCTCGTTGAACGCCGTCTGAGGCTTGAAGACCCGCGAATAGCTGGCATAGAGGGAGTGCTGAGCATCCAGGTCCAGCACAGCCCCTGCATAGGGCGTAAATTCGCTGTCACTGCGAGAGCTTTCGCTATCACTGGTGCGGTCGTCGTATTCGGTGGAAAAATGACTGAAGCGGCCGCCGGCGATCAAGGCCAGAGGGGCGATCGGTCTGACCGTTACCTTGGCGTAGGCACCGGTCTCTTCCAGCTCGCTGCGGGTGTCGGTAAGACTGAAGCCGGACAGGCCAGCCTGGGCACTGTCCAGGACATTGACGTAGGCCAGATCATTGAGCTGACCGACGCTGAGACTGCTTCCAAGCCCGCGAGCCCGCCCCTGGCGATTGTCCTGGTCGTAGTCCTTATGGTCGAGCCCGACCACAAATTCGTTGTCATTGCCAAAAGCGTCAAACGCCTGGGTGTAGCTGGCGTCCAGTGACAGCGACGTCTCGTCGGTCTTACCCCCGAAACCGGCAGCATTCAGCCTGCCCTGATCATCCACCGCACCGGCGCCGAAGGCATAGTTGTAGTCCGCATCTCGGTCGGAGTAGCGGGCCGCAACGCGACCGTAGCCATCGTTGGAAAAGCGGTGTGTCAGCTCTGCCAGTACATCCGTGGACTCACTGTCAAAGTCGTTCCAGTCAGCCCCATAGAAGGCGCTACGACGGGTATACAGAAGATCCCCATCGGCATCGGTCGGCTGGCCGTTGTTGACCGTGATGTCCTTGGCATTATGAATGATGCCAAGGGAGAGCTCGGTGGCATCGGTCAGGTCGATATCTACCGCTGCGTAAAGGTCATCCTGCCGGTTATCGTTGTCGTCGACCCACTGTGCGTTCTCCGTGGAGCGTGCCACAAACCGCCCTCTTACCCGGCCGGCCTCATCGATGGGCCCCGCCACATCCACTCCCAGCGCACCATCGTCCAGCGTGCCCAGGCTGCCGAACACCTCAGCCTGGAAGGTCTCGGTCGGACGCTTGCGCACCAGGTTGACGATGCCGCCCAGTTCGCTGGTGCTGTTGAACAGCCCCGACGGCCCGCGCATGATCTCGACCCGGTCGAACGCGGTCAGGCTCGGCACTGACCCGAGGATACTGCTCATGGGCGCAGGCAGCCCATCAATGCTGTAGGCATCGTACTCATAGCCTCTGGCAAAGATGGAGGAACGACCATAATCGTTGCTGAGTACCCGCACCCCCGGCGTGCGTGCCGCCAACTGATCCAAGGTCACAAACCCCTGGTCCTCGATGGCATCGTGGGTGACCACGCTGACCGACTGCGGAATATCCCGCAGGGCGGCCGGCACCTTGGTACCCACCGTAGCCGCGTCAACGCTATAGCCCTTGGTCTGCTCACTGGCCAACATGTCGTACAGGCGCACACCGATCACCCGGGTAACGTCCAGCTCCTGATCCTCGATTCCCGGATCATCAACGCCTACCCCCCCAGCCCCCTGGGCCTCTGCTCCCCGACCCTCTGCCCTCTGCTCGGCGATATCCTGCGCCTGGGCAGCGGTGGCCAGCAGCGCCCCCCCCGCTCCGGCAAGCACCCACGCCAACAACATGTTGCCCTTCATGCCACCTCCAAAACTTAATGCGAATCTATTGCATTCAAATCCCTGGAGCGACATTCTGTCACTGACGGCACCCCGATACCTTTGCCCTTTGACCAGCGACCTTTGGCATGACGACAACCTTCACCACAACGCAGCCGAAAGCCCCCCAGGCCGGCTGGATTCATCAGCATGACCTGACGTCACTGGCGGGCGTACTGACCAGCCAGTATCAATGCACCGCGGCCGACCACCATGCCACTGGAGCGCCGCTGCATGGCATCGTGCAACAGCATGAGGTCCAGCGTGGCATGTACCTGCGCCTCAATCGTCTGCGTGACCGCCACGGTGTAACGCCCCGGGCACGGCTGCATCCAGGTCTCAAGATTTCGCTGGTCTGGCGCGGAGAGGCCTGCGTGAGCTTCGACGAGCATAGCTTTACACTCGATGCCAACAAGCGAGCCTGCGGCCTGCTGATAGCGGTCGACGAGCCCACCACTTTCGTCCGCCACGGCCGGCGTGGCGCAGTGGAATTCAGTGCCGTACTGAGCCTGACCTCGGACTGGCTCCAGCGTCGCTTGGGCTCTCCGCTGCCCAGTGTTTGCTGTCACGGCCTCAGGCAGCACCTCGGCCATCTGAGGTGGACACCGTCAAGCGACCTGGTGGCACGCCTGGACAGCGTGAGTCAGACCGCCGACATGACGACGGTCCTTAACCTGGAGCGCGAATCGATCGCCCTTGCCATGGTGTCCGAGGCGTTGGCGCACCAGACGACCCCTGCTGTTTCCCACGGTGGCAAGGCCTGGCAGCAACGCCTGGCCGGCTGGATCGCCAGCGGCGAGTCGCTGCACCTGTCGCCCGCCGACATGGCAAGCCGATTGGGGATGAGTCTGCGACAACTGCAGCGGCGTTATCACCGGGAATATGGGCTGCCGTTGAGTGCCGGACTGCGACAGCAGCACTTGCTGCGCGCCCGGGCGGCGCTGCAAGACGAGAACGTCAGCGTCGATACCGCGGCCAGTATCGCCGGCTACCGGCACGCCGCCAACTTCGCCACTGCCTTCAAGCAACATTTTGGTGAAGGTCCGGCACAGTGCCGGCGTCACGCTCAGCGCGAACTCAGCACAGACGCCGCCAGCTAAGGCACCGCGTCGGCATTGCCCCCGAGACGCGACAGCGCGACGTTCCAGGAGCAAAAAAAAGGCCACGGCGATCGCCGTGGCCCTGTCGTCAGACGTCACTCCGCTGTGAGTGACAACACACGACGGTCAGAATGCCCAATCTTCGTCTTCGGTGCTCACCGTCTTGCCGATGACATAGGAAGACCCTGAACCAGAGAAGAAGTCATGGTTCTCATCGGAGCCAGGAGACAGCGCGGCCAGAATGGCCGGGCTCACATCGGTCACGCTGGACGGGAACAGTGCCTCGAAGCCAAGGTTCATCAACGCCTTGTTGGCGTTGTAATGCAGGAACTTCTTGACGTCCTCGGTCAGACCAACGTCGTCGTACAGCGCCTCGGTGTACTTCACCTCGTTCTCATAGAGCTCGAACAGCAGCTCAAACGCGTAAGCCTTGATCTCTTCCTGACGCTCCTGCGGCTGCTGGGCCAGCTGACGCTGGAACTTGTAGCCGATGTAATAGCCATGGATAGCCTCATCACGAATGATCAGACGAATCAGGTCAGCGGTGTTGGTCAGCTTGGCACGGCTTGACCAGTACATCGGCAGATAAAAGCCAGAGTAGAACAGGAAGGACTCAAGGAAGGTGCTCGCCACCTTGCGCATGAGCGGGTCCTCGGCGCGGTAACGCTCCAGGATCAACTCGGCCTTCTTCTGCAGGAAGGGGTTCTCTTCACTCCAGCGGTAGGCATCATCCACATCACGGGTCGCGCACAGCGTGGAAAAGATCGAGCTGTAAGAACGCGCGTGTACCGACTCCATGAAGCTGACGTTGGTCAGTACGGCTTCTTCATGAGGCGTTACCGCGTCCTCGATCAGCGCAGGAGCTCCTACCGTGCCCTGGATGGTATCGAGTAGGGTGAGGCCCGTGAAGACACGAATGGTGAGCTGCTGCTCATGTTCCGTCAGGGTATTCCACGACGGGATATCGTTGGACAAGGGGATCTTTTCCGGCAACCAGAAGTTACCGGTCAAACGGTTCCAGACCTCGAGGTCCTTGTCGTCCTGGAGTCTGTTCCAGTTGATCGCGTCGACCCGGCTCAAACGACGGGCAGCAGAGGTAGCGGGCATATCCATGAGAGGGTTCTCGTTCGGTTGGCGCCGGGCTCTGAGCACGGCGCGTCGCTCGATTGAAGCAAAAAACGGCGACCAAGACGGCCTTCAGTCCCTTTGCCCGTGCGAATTCCACAACAGTAGTCTCGCTGGCAAAGGAGCGGCGAAGACAGGTAGGGCTCACGGCATCGTGCCAGAGACTCCTACCCGTGACTTCGCCTTGGCCTGTCTTTCCGCCTACTCCGTGACGGCTTCGCCATCACGGCTCATCATTACAGGGTGCAGGACACGCAACCTTCCACTTCCGTCCCTTCCAGCGCCGCCTGACGCAGACGGATGTAGTAGATCGTCTTGATGCCCTTGCGCCAGGCGTAGATCTGCGCCTTGTTGACGTCGCGGGTGGTCGCCGTGTCGCGGAAGAACAGCGTCAGCGACAGCCCCTGGTCAACGTGCTGCGTGGCGGCAGCATAGGTGTCGATGATCTTCTCAGGACCAAGCTCATAGGCGTCTTGATAGTAGTCCTGATTCTCGTCCGTCAGGTAGGGGGCCGGATAGTACACACGTCCCAACTTACCCTCTTTACGAATCTCCACCTTGGCCGTGACCGGGTGAATACTCGACGTGGAGTTGTTGATGTAGGAAATGGACCCGGTGGGCGGAATCGCCTGCAGATTGCGATTGAACAACCCATGAGCCATCACCGACGCCTTCAGCTCACGCCAATCCTCCTGAGTCGGAATATGGATCCCGCTCTTGTCGAACAGCGCGCGTACCTTGTCGGTCTTCGGCTCCCACGCCTGCTCGGTGTACTTGTCGAAGTACTCGCCGCTGGCATAGCTCGACTTCTCGAAACCGGCAAAGTGACGATTGCGCTCAATGGCGATGCGGTTGGACGCACGAATGGCGTGAAACGCTACGGTGTAGAAGTAGATGTTGGTGAAATCCACCCCTTCTTCGCTGCCGTAGTAGATATGCTCGCGAGCTAGGTAACCGTGCAGGTTCATCTGGCCCAGGCCGATGGCGTGAGACTTGGCATTGCCCTCGGCAATCGACGGCACTGAGCTGATGTTGCTCATCTCGGAAACCGCGGTCAATCCACGGATAGCGGTCTCTACCGTCGCACCGAAGTCAGGAGAGTCCATGGCCTTGGCGATGTTGAGCGAACCAAGGTTGCAGGAAATATCCTCACCGATCTTGCGATAGCCCAGGTCATCGTCGTATTCGGTAGGTGTATTGACCTGCAAGATTTCCGAGCAGAGGTTGGACATGTTGATCCGGCCATCGATCGGGTTGGCACGGTTCACCGTGTCCTCAAACATCAGGTACGGATAGCCAGACTCGAACTGCAGCTCGGCAATGGTCTGAAATAGCTCACGAGCGTTGATCTTCTTCTTGCGAATACGACCGTCAGCGACCATCTCGTCGTACTTCTCGGTCACGCTGATGTCGCCAAAAGGCACACCATAGACGCGCTCGACGTCATAGGGCGAGAACAGATACATGTCCTCGTTACGCTTGGCCAGCTCGAACGTGATATCCGGCATCACGATCCCCAGTGAAAGGGTCTTGATGCGAATCTTCTCGTCGGCGTTCTCGCGCTTGGTGTCGAGGAAGTTCAGGATATCCGGGTGGTGTGCGTTGAGATAGACCGCACCAGCGCCCTGGCGAGCGCCAAGCTGGTTGGCATAGGAGAACGCATCCTCCAGCATCTTCATGATCGGAATGATGCCTGAAGACTGGTTTTCGATACGCTTGATCGGAGCACCGGACTCGCGCACGTTGGAAAGCGAGAAGGCGACACCGCCGCCCCGCTTGGACAGCTGCAGAGCCGAGTTGATGGAGCGTCCGATGGACTCCATGTTGTCCTCGATCCGCAGCAGGAAGCAGGAGACCAACTCGCCCCGCTGCTGCTTGCCGCAGTTGAGGAACGTCGGCGTCGCCGGCTGAAAGCGGCCGTGGATGATCTCATCGACCAGTTGCTTCGCCAACGTCTCGTCGCCACGCGCGAGCGACAGCGCGACCATGCAGACGCGGTCCTCGAAGCGCTCGAGATAGCGTTTGCCATCGAACGTCTTGAGGGTATAGCTGGTGTAGTACTTGAACGCTCCCAGGAAGCTCTGGAACCGGAACTTGACCGCATAGGCCTGATCGAACAACGCGGTAACGAAATCAAAGTCGTACTGATCGAGCACCTGGCGCTCGTAGTAGCCTTGCTCCGTCAGGTAATCGAGCTTTTCCTGCAGCGAGTGAAAGAACACGGTGTTCTGGTTCACGTGCTGCAGGAAGTACTGACGCGCGGCCTCGCGATCCTTGTCGAGCTGCAGACGCCCTTCGGCATCATACAGGTTCAACATCGCATTCAGCGCGTGATAGTCGAGTGTCTTGGCGTTGTGATCGGCAGCGGGTCGCGTTGCCGCATCCTTTTCTAGGCTGAGCGTTTCCAAAATTCTTTCACCCCTGCAAGAACACGATGGACATCCTCATCCGTGCCCATCAGTTCAAACCGATAAAGAAGCGGCACCTGACACTTCTGCGCGATCACTCTCCCGGCCAGGCCAAAGGCTGCGCCGAAATTGGTGTTGCCACCCGCGATCACGCCCCGAATCAGGGACCGATTGTGTGCATCGTTGAGAAACCGAATCACCTGTGGCGGTACCGAGCTCATCGGGTCACCGTCGCCGTAGGTCGGCACAACGAGAATATATGGCTGATCGACACGCAGAGGACCGTCGTCACGACTGAGCGGAATACGCTTGGCAGACAGACCCAGCTTTTCTACAAAGCGTCGTGTATTGCCAGACTTTGTCGAGAAATAGACCAGCTCAGCCAAGACGATTCTCCTGCATCCCTGATGCCTCGGACGTGACGCGGCCATCGCCGCGCACATCCGCTAGATACGAAGAACTTACGTGCGAAGGACGTTATCAGGCGACCAGCGTACTGATCTTGTCCGGGCGAAAGCCGGCCCAATGATCCTCGCCAGCGACGACGACGGGCACCTGGCGGTAGCCCAGCTCCTGGACTCGCTGCATGGCATCGGCGTCTTGGGTCAGATCGACCACGGTATAGTCGATTCCCTGATTGTCCAGGGCGCGGTAGGTGGCGTTGCACTGGACGCAGGCAGGTTTGCTATAGATCGTGATGGTCATGATAATCGTTACCGTCCGTGACGTGATGATACGCCCATCATAGGGGATGGCGTGGACATGGGCGGTCGGTGGAGTCACGGCACCAGGCCGTACTCCCCGCCTTCGGTAGGGCACTATATATGGTAGAGGGAGATTTTTCCAAGCACAGATATAGTTTTTTTCTGTGTATTCCCTGTGGACAACTTTGGACACCGCTGGAGCCCGCGCCACTGCCCGCTTCCCGTCTTGTCAAGACAGCAATAACAATCTGTTTCAGCGCTAGGAGATCATCCGTCGCTGGTCAGCGCTCATCGGCACACGCTACCAGATAATGTTGGCCTCCCCGGCCGGAGCTACCAGGGAGGCTAATTCCTGCGCAATGATGCTCAGGATGACTTGATGGCGTGGCCGCCAAACTCATTGCGCATGGCAGCGAGCATCTTATCCGCATAGGAGTCGGATTCACGGGAGCGCAGCCGCTCAAGCAGGGACATCGTGATGACGGGGGCACTGACGTCGAGTTCGATGGCCTCGCTCACCGTCCAACGCCCTTCGCCGGAATCAGAGACATAGGGGGCGATGCCGTCAAAGGTCGGGTTCTTGTCGAGGGCATTGGCGGTCAGGTCGAGCAGCCAGGACCGTACGACGCTACCATGACGCCAGATCTCAGCGACTTGATGCAGGTCCAGCCCGAAGGAGGTCTTCTTCTCCATGATGGCGAAGCCTTCCGCAAACGCCTGCATCATGCCGTACTCGATACCATTGTGGACCATCTTGGTGAAGTGGCCTGCCCCGCTGGGCCCTACGTGCCCCCACCCTTTGTCGGCAGCCGGGGCCAGGGTCTCGAACAGCGGCTTGAGCCTCTCGACCACGGCATCATCACCGCCGACCATCATGCTGTAGCCCTCTGCCAGCCCCCACACGCCACCGCTGGTTCCCACATCCACATAGCTCAAGCCATGTTCACGCAGCTCAGCGGCACGTCGCACGCTGTCCTTGTACATGGAGTTGCCACCATCGATGACGATGTCATCAGGGGACAGCAGCGATGTCAGCTCCTTGAGCAGTGCATCAACGGCTTCCCCCGCAGGTACCATCAGCCATACGATACGCGGGGAAGGAAGTTGCTCGACCGCCTCTGCCAGAGTCTGTGCTGGCTCAACTCCTCGCTGCTGTGCGCTGGAGAGTGCCTCAGCGCCAGGGTCTGTACCAATGACACGATGACCGCCGCGAACCAGACGTTCTGCCATGTTGGCGCCCATGCGCCCAAGGCCAATCATTGCAAGATCCATGTATGCTCCTCTAAATGAATGGTGACGTCAGTATCGTCGCGGTGCTCACGATATCTGTCGGTTCAGATGGTGCCAATGCACAGCCGCCTTATGCGGCCTTCAACGTACGGCTGCAGAGAGCCAACGCCCGCCTTCCGCTACGCCAAGCTTCGGCTAGACGGAAAAGGCGGACGTCATAAAAGAAGCCCAGCCATCTCTAGATAGCCGGGCCTCTTTTGAATAAATGCCTGATCTCGCATGTAGGTGAGCCACCCTTGCGCTCTTTACAACGGCTGCAGCGAAGCTGCAAGAAGTGGCGAGGGCCACGAGCCCGCCCTTGAGAAGGACCAGGCCGGTCCACGCCGAGGGAGCCATCGACCCGCACTCGTCTATGGAAACGCTTGACCTTGTGGAAAATCCCGAGATCCGCAGAGGTACTAGCAACCAGGCAGCTTGCCTCTCGCATGGGGGTGAGCCACCCTGGAGCTCTTTACAACGGCTGCAGCGAAGCTGCAAGGGGTGGCGAACGCCACGAGCCCGCCCTTGAGAAGAGCCAGGCCGGACCGCGCCGAGGCGGTTATCGGCGCGGCCCCACACATAAAAAGCGGGGTCGACCCATGCATGCGAAAAACCCCGACCATCTCTCGATAATCGGGGTTCTTCTGAATAAATGCCTGACGATGACCTACTCTCGCATGGGGAGACCCCACACTACCATCGGCGCTGAGCGGTTTCACTTCTGAGTTCGGCAAGGGATCAGGTGGTTCCCACTCGCTATGGTCGTCAGGCGAAAAAAGGCAATGTATATCAATGCTGGCAAAG